>DAOUKO010000030.1:0-34103 GCA_034421215.1 Dehalococcoidia bacterium | reverse complement strand
GCGTTCACCTCGTCGGTTTAGGTCCCAACGATTGTCCGGGAATCAACCAACAAATACCACCAGCAAAAAGGATTTATTCACAGGCTCCGAGCGAAGCCGAGGGATCTGAACCGGTCGTCCTCTAACCACGCTCGACGACCCATCGCGAGCCGAACACAGTGACGACCAACCGGCAGACCGCACTTTCATGAACGGTGGCGCCGGTGGCAGCCGGCATGGATGATTGGTACGAAAATAGCCCGCCAGGGGTAGCCTGCCCCGGACTTGATACGGGGTCGTGCCCCCATCGTCGCCCCGCACTCCGATGCGGGGCGGTACCCACTGTGGATCACACACCACATCGTCGTGCCGGCCCCCTTCGTCTTACCGGGGTAACCCGGTACCCACGGTGGGGTGCGGAGGCGGGTACGCCCGACATGTACAACCCCCATACGACTGGCAACACCCCATTTTCTCCCCTTGGGGCGCCCGCCGGGGTGGGCGTGCAACGCGGCTACCCCCACCAACCTGCCACCCCATCGGCACCCTACCCCGTCTTGCCGGACTCCGATCCGGTACCCATGGCGCGGGGTACGGGCGCGGCTACCCCACAAACCTCCCACCCCTTACCCACATCACACACCCCTCTCCCGTCGTGCCCTCCATCGTCGCCCCCGCACTCCGCATCCTGTCTCAGAAGTCTCCCGGGCTAGCTTCCCTCCTCTCCTGGGGGAGAGGATTGAGGTGAGGGCGCGACGTCGGACAACCGAATTCGTCGTATCGAATGAGGGACTTACGTTTTCACCTCATGTCCTCACCCTAAACTTCTCCCGCAAAACGGGAGAGGCAACTAATGAGACAGGCTCATTGGGTCGCGTTCCAGTTGAATCAACATTAGGAACTCATCAACTCTTAACGGTTAGGTGCAATGGCCTCAATTCGGAAGGCGTGAATGTGACGGCTATTGCGCGGCCGGGTGGTTTGCTCAGGTCCTGACTTGTCTGAGGCGCGGGTCCAGCTTGTCCCGCAGCCAGTCACCGAAGAAGTTCAGTGACATCACCACCAGGAATATCGCCAGACCGGGGAAGAACGATATCCACCAGGCGGTTGTGAGCCATTGCCTTCCCTCGGCCACCATGAGACCCCATGCGGGTGTGGGCGGCGGGATTCCGACGCCGAGGAAGCTGAGCGAAGCCTCAGCCAGAATGAGGCCCCCAACCTGGAGCGTGGCGATCACCACCACGGTGTTGAACACGCCGGGCAGAAGGTGCCGGACCATGATGCGGGCGCCGCTGGAACCTGCAACACGCGCCATGTTGACGTAGTCGAGTTCCTTGAGCGTCAGCACCTCTGCGCGAATGTTTCGGACGAACGGACTCCAGGCCAGTAACGCCAGCAGGCCCAGCATGATCATGAGGCTTTGGCCCCAGACGATGGCAACGACCAGGGCGACGAGCAGGAACGGCAGCGCAAGCCAGAAATCCACCAACCGCATGATGAGTTCGTCGAACCAACCGCCCCAGTAACCAGCGAACAGGCCTAGCAACGTGCCCACCAATACCCCGCTCGTCAAGGCTACAGCGACGATCTGAAGAGACAGACGGGCGCCGAAGACGACGCGTGTGAGCACGTCACGGCCGAGCTCATCGGCGCCGAGCCTGTAGAGCCCCGACTTGTCGACTCCCCTGGCGATGTCCCGCTCGGTCGGTTCAGGATCACCAAACCAGACGGGCGGGTGTTTGCTGTCGGCCAGCGACTGCTTGCGCGGGTCTGAAGGTGCAATGAGTGGGGCGAACACGGCGGTTACGAGCATCAACAAAACGACGATTGCCGGCAGGATGGGCCATGCCCGAACAAACGCCCACGTTGCGCTGAGAATGTTCCGGCGCCGCGCGGGACTGGCCGCGGCTACGTAGTTTTGAGCCCTTACCGCCATCTGGTCCGTCTATCCGTATCGAATCCTTGGATCGATTACAACGTAAAGGAGGTCTGTCAGGAAATTCATCGCCACGTAAATCGCCGTGAACATGAGCATGGCGCCCGTCAGCACGGGAAAATCGTTGTTAGTTACGGACGTGACGGCGACTCGCCCAATCCCGGGCCACGCGAACACGACTTCGACCAGCACCGTGCCGGTTATGAATCCAGTGAGGACCAATGCCGAAACGGTCACAGGTGGGATGAGGGCGTTCCTCAGCCCGTGCTTCCAGATGATGGTGCTTTGGCTAACGCCCTTCGCCCTCGCCATCTTGATGAATTCCGAGTCGAGTATTTCCAGCATCGCGGACCGGGTAATCCTCAGGTAACCGGCAGCGGCGGCCGAGCCCAGGGTGATTGCAGGCAGAACGAAATAGGTTGGGCTCAGTCCTTCCTTGGACGCCGCCGGGAGCCACTGCAGCCACACGGCGAATATCAGGATGCTCACGATGGCGAACCAGAAATTCGGAATAGCCTGGCCAAACAATGCGAAGCCGCGGGCGAAGTAGTCGAGCGCGGTGCCGCGCTTGACCGCCGAAATCACGCCGAGCGGGACTCCTATCAGCGTTGCGAGCACCCAGGACACAAGTCCGAGTTGCAGCGTGTTGGGCATCTTCTCAAGGAGGACGGTCGTCACCGGCCGCTTGTTAACGAGACTTTCTCCAAGGTCGCCCCGAATGGCCCGCCCCAACCACAGGCCGTAAGCAACCGGAACGGACCTGTCGAGCCCTAACTCCTTGCCAATGGCGATCCGGCTTTCCTCAGTGATGCCGTAGCCGCTTTCCTGTACGTACAGGTCAAGCGGATCTGTGGCGGCGCGCGATACGCCGAAGACGAACAGTGTAGAAGCGATCACGGTGAGCACGGACGCAAGGATCCGGCGGATAATGAATCGTCTCAATTCAGGGATTCCAACTCATTCTGTTCTCAGGGTCCGGAGATGGTTCGCGCTGTCGAGCTGCTCAAAACCAGACCGCATGGGAATGATAACCGTAGTATCTATACAGGATGCAGGTTCCGACGAGTCTTTGCGGGCAGTGGACGCAGGTCGGGTAACGGCGCGGGGCTGGTAGAAGGCGAGCGAAGTTTGGTTGGGATCAGGTGGTAGTACAAAGCAGCATCCGGCACGTGCCGGGGTGGCGGAACGGTAGACGCGGCGGACTTAAAATCCGCTGCCCGCAAGGGCTTGTGGGTTCGAATCCCACCCCCGGCACCACTTACCTGGAGCGAAGCGCTACCCTGTCTTGATCGCCGTTCAGCTTCGGCACGATCGCTGACGAATAAGGTCTGCAAGTGACTGAATCTGACATTTGGCGGTCGCTGGGCACCCGGGGCGCACACGTGGAGGTCGTCAAACACGATCCTGCGTGGCCGAAAGTTTTAGGACGCGAAGCCGAAGTCATCCTGAAGGCGTGCCGGACGTGGGTCACGACCGTTCACCACATCGGCAGTACGTCGGTGCCCGGGCTGGCGGCCAAGCCGATCCTGGACATTGTCCCTGTCGCTGCCTCCCCAGCAATGTGTGCCGAGTCCATTTCCGGAATGACTGAATTGGGGTACCGATATCGCGGAGAGAATGGGGTCCCCGGCCGCTTCTACTTCGACAAGGTCGTCGAAGGCCGCACGGTCGTACACGCCCACATGTTTCCGGAAGGCCAAACGGACGTCCGCAAGCACCTGGCATTCCGCGACTATCTCAGGACTCATCCAGACGCGGCCCGCGCCTACGAAGAGTTGAAGCTGACGCTAGCGTCGAAGTATCGAGACAACCGCAAGGCTTACACTGAGGCGAAGGCCGAGTTCATCAACGGGATACTGTCCGTGGCCGGAAGCGACCACTTCGCCGGTCCTTGACGCCAGGCAATCATGCCAGGCTGGCCGTCACCAATTCAGGCCGACCGCGTCGCAGAGAAACTCCATCAGCGGCGAGGCGGTGCGACACGAGTCTTCATACATGTCGATGAAGTCGGGTGAACAGGCTTGTTCCTGGCTGAATGTCGTTCCTGCGGCGAACGACTTCAGCTTTAGGTATTCAATCAGTGGGTGCTCGGGATCGATTCCCCTCGGCGCCCGCTTCAGGGACTCGGCTTCGAGCCCGTAGATTGACTTGAACCGCCCGTCATTGACGAGGGACTCCCACCGTTTCGGGTCATCGACGATTGCCCCGCGGATCTTCCCGACCGTTGCCGAGTTGGGCCTCCAGATGCCCGCTGCGGCGAATACGTTGCCCGGCTGAAGGTGCAGGTACAGGCCTGGTCCATGTACCTCACGGCCCACTTCGTGGCGGAAGTGGACGCCCGCGTTCGTCTTGTACGGGCTCTTGTCCTTGGAGAACCGCACGTCCCGATAGATGCGAAACATGGACCCGCCGTTGGCCCGGGGATCGGCGACCATGTGCGGACTGATGCCGGCCAGCCTCTCACCGAAGTCGGACACGAAAGACAGCAGCGCGTCTTTCACGTGAGTCTCGTACCGGTCCTTGTTGGCCTGGAACCACTCCCGTCGATTGTTTTCCGCCAGGTCGGCCAGGAATTCGAACATGGCTGGAGTGAAGTTTGGGGATGGGGTCAAGGTGTTCTCCTGATTCCCGCTACGGCATGTTCTCTGCGAATTTTACGGCCCTGACAGCTTGACGACCCGCCTGAGCCCAATTGGGCAGACCCGAACCACTCTCGTCGAGTCATCCATAATCATCCCACTGCCGACGTGAGGATGCTCAATCGTTCGATAGGAATCCCAGGAGGTTGAGGATGATCAGGAACGTGTTCAGGACGTTCAGATAAAGGCCGATGCTTCCCATGACGGCCACCTGAGTCGCAACCTGGGCTTCACCGGCCATTGCGGCCTCCTGGGCCATTTCCTTCACCCGCTTCGTCTCCCAGACGGTTAGCGCCAGGAACAGAGGCAGAAGCAGGATGTTGATTAGCAGGAATAGCCCTTCGGACCGGATCAACAGGACGTTAATCAGGCTGATTATGATCATCCCGAATAAGCCGATGAACAGCATGGGTCCGAGCTTGGACAGGTCTCTTTTGGTGGTCATTCCAATTGCGCTCATGATGACGAAGAGGCCGGCGGTGAGCATGAATGCGATGCCGATAGTTTCGGTCGTGAATGCGGTCAGGATTGGGGACAGCAGCAGCCCCTCCATGGCGGTGAACGCCAGGTAGATGACGGTGCCAAGGCCGGTGTGCCCGTTCGCAACGACCTTCTGGGCGAGGATCAACGTGCCGAAGATGACCGCGATCGCGGCGAGGTAGCCAATCCAGCCGAAACCGTATACGTAGTCCCCAACGCCCAACGCGTCGCCAAACCATATCGCCGCACCGGTCGTGACGACGCCAAGCGCCACGAGCCCGTACAAGCGGGCCATAGCGTCCGTGTAAATGGCGTTGGCCCTGTTTGCTGTGCCGGTCAGGACCGTGTATTCGATCGTGGTCACGGGTAGTCTCCCTTTTCGAGAACGCCCTTAGAGGGACAGGTGTGTGCGGAGATCGTTGAGAATGGCATTCAGCGAGGATTCGCCTGGGGCTTCGGCGTAGAGCCTGACGAGGGGCTCGGTGCCGGACAGGCGGGCAGCGGCCCACGCACCGCCCGAGAGGTTGTACTTGACCCCGTCTCGCCGGTCTTCCGACTCGACCCGCAGGCCGCCCAGTGAGTCGGGCCGGGCGTGTGACAGCGCGTCCCTGATTTCTGCGCTTCGTTGTACGTGGAAATCCAGGTCGATTCTCCTGAACACGTGCGGACCGGCTATCCGGTGCAGTTCACTGAGTAACCGGGACGGCGTTTTGCCGGAGTGGACCATGGCTTCCAGGAACATCAGGCCGCTGAGAGGGCCGTCACGCTCCGGTATGTGGCCGCGGAATGCGTAGCCGCCACTCTCTTCACCGCCGGCCGCGCACCCGTTGTCTATCATCGCAGGCCCGACGTACTTGAACCCCACCGGCGTCCGGTAGACGGGCGCACTGTACTTCTCGCCCAGCCGGTCGATCATCGAACTCATCGTTATCGTGCAGGCCACGCCGCCGTCTGCCTGCTTGCGGCCGAGCAGGTGGTCCGTGATGAGTGAGAACACCTCCAGGGTGGACATGTACACGCCGTTCTCGTCGACAACTCCGAGGCGGTCGGCATCGCCGTCGAGCGCCAGTCCCACGTCGGCCCCAAGTTCACGTACCGCGTCGACGAGTTGGGACAGGTTGGCTTCGACTGGCTCCGGCTGGCCCATTCCGGGGAAGGCTGGGTTGGGCTCGGCCCGAATTTCAACCACCTCGGTCGGGCCACCGGCGAGGACGCGGGGCAGCACGCCCGCGCCTGAGCCGTGCATGGCGTCCACCACGATCTTCAGGCCGGAGGAACGCAGCGCGTCGACATCGACGAGTTCTGCCAACCGTTCAGCGTAAGGGCTGATCGGATCGAATTGGGTGATCGCACCTCGCGCTGCGCCAGATGGGGCGGCTTGTCCTGTGGACAGGACGCGGGCGAGGTGGTCTTCTATCGCATCCACCATTTCGGGCGGTGCGCTGCCGCCCGCGCTCGACTTGACCTTGAATCCGTTCCACTCCGCCGGGTTGTGACTGGCCGTGATGATGGCGCCCGCGCCGGCGTTCAGGTTGGTGATGGCCAGGCTGCCGGCCGGAGTCGGGCCCGGCCGGTCGAAGAGGTGGGTGGCGATGCCAGCGTTGGTGAGGACCTCCGCCACTGCTCCGGCGAACCTGTCTGAGATGAAGCGGGTGTCGTAGCCGACTACCGCGCCGTCTTTCGCCAGACCGGACTCGAGCATATGGGCCGCCAAAGCCGCCGCGCAGGCGCGCACGTTTTCAAATGTGTAGTCCTCGCCGACAATTGCCCGCCACCCGTCGGTGCCGAATCTGATGGGTGGTCGTGTTTCGCCTGCTGGCATGGGACCTGGGGCTGAATTGCTGTCTGAGCGGGGCGTTTCCCGATTACGTTGCGGACTACCCGAAGGCGTCCTGCTTCAGGGCGTCTACCACGTCGAGTCGCTCCCACGGCAGGTCGAGGTCGGGCCGGCCGAAGTGGCCGTAGGCTGCGGTCTGCCTGTATATGGGCCGGCGTAATTGCAGCCGGTTGATGATGGCGTCCGGGCGCAGGTCGAAGTGCCTGTTCACCAGTTGCCCGATTTCCGGTTCCGGGAGCTTGCCCGTGCCCTGGGTGTCCACCATTACGGAGACGGGATTGGCGATTCCGATGGCGTAGGAGACCTGTACTTCGGCGCGGTCTGCGATGCCGGCTGCGACGATGTTCTTCGCCACGTGGCGGGCTGCATATGCGCCGGAGCGGTCGACCTTGGTGGGGTCCTTGCCGGAAAATGCGCCGCCGCCGTGCCGCGCGCTGCCGCCGTACGTATCCACGATTATCTTTCGCCCAGTTAGTCCCGAGTCGCCGACCGGGCCGCCGATAACGAACCGCCCGGACGGGTTGATGTAGGTCTTCACGCTTTCGTCGAGGTATTCGTGCGGCACGACTTCCCTGATCACATGGCGTTCGAGGTCTTGTGCGATCTGTTCCTGGGTGACGTCGTCGGCGTGCTGTGTGCTTATCACGACGGTGTCGACCCTGATCGGGCGATGATCGTAGTCGTATTCGACGGTGACCTGGCTCTTTGAGTCGGGTCGGAGGTAGCCGATCAGTCCTTGCCTGCGGCAATCGGTCATTCGCCGGGTAATGCCGTGAGCAAGGGCGATCGGCAGCGGCATCAACTCCGGCGTTTCGTTTACGGCGTAGCCGATCATCATTCCCTGGTCGCCTGCGCCGGTCTCCTGTTCGGCCCCGTCACCGTCGCGGACCTCCAATGCCGTTCCAACGCCTGCGGCGATGTCGGATGACTGTTCGTCGATCGCAACGAGCACGCTGCAGGAATCACCGTCGAACCCGTAAGCGGGGTTGTCGTAGCCGATCCCCTTGATAGTCTCGCGGACGATCTTCGGCACATCGAGGTTTGCCGTGGTTGAGATCTCTCCAAACACCAGGACCAGGCCTGTCGTGACGGACGTTTCGCAGGCGACCCGCCCATGAGGGTCGGCGGCCATGACGGCGTCGAGTACGGCGTCCGAAATCTGGTCGCAAATCTTGTCCGGGTGTCCCTCGGACACGGACTCGGAGGTGAGTAGGAAGGTGGCGTTTGGGTCGGTCATGCTAGTCAGGACTCTCCGGGATTGTTAAGTATGCGCTGCCAGGTCTGCAAGGTTGGTTCAGGTACCAAGTTCCCAACTTGCCAGGTAACGTTCCTGTTCCGCCGTCAAGGTGTCATAGGACATTTTCATTGAGTCCAGCTTCAGCGATGCGATCTGCCGGTCTATTTCCTTCGGCAGCATATGTACGCCCGGACCCAGGGACTGGTGGTTGTTGACGATGTATTCGCCGGCAAGGGCCTGGTTGGCGAAGCTCATGTCCATCACGCTCGACGGGTGGCCCTCGGCCGCTGCAAGGTTGATCAGCCGTCCTTCTCCCAGCAGGTTGATTTTTCGGCCGTCTTCCAGTGTGTATTCCTCGATGAACTCGCGGGGTCGACGCTTGGCCTCGGCCATCTCCTCCAGGGCGCCGATGTTGATTTCAACGTCGAAGTGCCCGGAGTTTGCGAGGATTGCCCCGTCCTTCATCACTTCGTAGTGGTGGCGGTCAATGGCGCTGATGCCTCCGGTTACCGTCACGAAAATGTCGCCCAGCTTTGCCGCCTCGTTCATCGACATGACGCTATGGCCGTCCATCACCGCTTCTAGGGCTCGCACCGGGTCCACCTCGCAGACGACGGTGTGGGCGCCCATTCCCTTTGCGCTTGAAGCGAAGCCTCTGCCACACCAGCCGTAGCCGATCGTCACGACGGTCTTTCCCGTGATGAGGACGTTTGTTGCCCGCAGGATTCCGTCCAGGGTGCTTTGGCCGGAGCCGTAGCGGTTGTCGAACATGTGCTTGGTGTCTGAATCGTTTACAGCAACTATCGGGTACCGCAGCTTGCCGTCTGCCGACATGGCCTTCAGCCTGATTACGCCCGTGGTCGTCTCTTCCATGCCGCCCATTACGTTTTCGAGTTCTTCGGGGTGGCTGGAATGGAGCGCGGCGACGAGGTCCGCGCCGTCGTCGATGGTGATCTGTGGGCCGGACTTGACTGCCGCCTCGATGTGGCGGTGGTAGGTCTCGCTGTCCTCGCCCTTGACGGCGAAGACAGGGATCCCCGACTGAACGAGATAGGCTGCGATGTCGTCCTGTGTCGAGAGCGGGTTAGAGGCGCACAGGACCACTTCGGCGCCGCCGGCCTGCAGCGTTTCGGCAAGGTTGGCCGTTTCCGACGTGATGTGCAGGCAGCCGGCTATCTTGACGCCGCGCAACGTTTGTTCCTTGGCAAAACGCTCGCGGATCGAGGCCAGAACGGGCATTTCTCTCCCGGCCCATTCGGCCCTCAAGGCGCCTTCCGGCGCCAGCGAAAGGTCCTTGATGTCGTAGTCCAATATGCAGTCTCCGTAGGTCAGAGTTTGTCACGTTTTGGGCGGAAGGACGGGCAACTTTTTCGGCCCTGGGCAGTGGTTAGTTGCTCACGTTCCTTATTGGCAGGCCGGGCCCGCCGTCTCGAGGATCGAACCTGGTCAGCTCGATGAAATCGTCGAATCGTCGTCTTATGTCGTCCGGCGAGAGGTGAGCCAGCCTTTCAAGTCCAAACGCCTCTACGGTAAATGATGCCATCACCGACCCGACAATGGTGGCACGGCGAACGGTTGCAGGGCTGGTGTCTCCGGCGGCGGACACGTAACCCATGAAGCCTCCCGCGAACGAATCGCCTGCGCCCGTGGGATCGATCACGTCTACGACCGGTATGGCTGGAGCGGCGAAGGTGAATTCCCGTTGGAAAAGGGCGACCCCGTACTCACCGCGCTTCACGACGAGCGAGTCCATGCCTTCCGCGAGCAATTTTCGGGCGGCATTCGGCAACTGCGCCTCACCGGTGAACTGCCTGGCTTCCGCCTCGTTTATCAACAGGGCGTCGGTCCTCGGCAAGAGACGTGCCAACTTCGGCCGGGCGATGTCTATCCACAGGTTCATGGTGTCGCACGCCACCATGCGCGGTCTTTCGGCCATGGCGTCCAGGACACCGTGTTGGAGGGCTGGATCGATGTTGGCGAGGAAAAGGTGCGGCGACACGGCTTGCTCGTCCGTCAACCTGGGTTTGAAAGTCTCGAAGACGTTTAGCTGGGTATCCCGCGTAATGGCGGTGTTCATGTCATCGGCATACTCGCCGGACCAGTGGAAGGTACGACCATCGGCGAATTCGAGCCCTGACAGATCGACCCCGCGGGACTCGAGCAAATCGCAGTCGGTCTGCCTGAAGTCGCTGCCCACGACCGCGACGACGCTCACGTCCGAGAAGTAACTGGCAGCGACCGAAAAGTAGGTTGCGGACCCGCCGAGTTGATGCTCCCTGCGGCCCGTCGGTGTGCTGACAGAGTCATAGGCGACGGAGCCGACCACGAGGATGTTCACGCGGATGGTCCCTCGGCGTCGGCGCTCACAAGTCGTCGCCGTATGACGTGGGGTAGCCTTTTTCGATCCAGGCGGGGGTCCCGTCATCCACATTGAAGAGGCGTTCGGTATCGGCGCCCATGGCGGCGGCGTACTCGGCGGCCAGTCCGCTTCTCGCGCCCACCGCGCATATAAAGAGGAGGTTGCCGTCTGCCGGCAATTCGTCGAACCTTGGGATTACGTCATCAACGGGAATAAAGACGGCGCCGGATACGTGGCCCTCCCTGTACTCGTCATCCCGTCGCACGTCGACCATGACAGAGCCGCCTTCCTGGAGCATCTGGTACGCCTCGTCCGAGGTTATGCGCGTGTACGGCTCGCCTGGTACTTGCCTTGCCATTCAGGACTCCCTGCGGGGTTCTGCGTCCGGCCAAATCCGCCGGCGCCCTCTATGCTGGTTGACTGTAACTGTACTTATACACGCCGTGCGTCAAGGCGCGGTTCAGCAATCGCGTAGACGGGACGGTGCGCGGTGGCTGGGTCCCAGCGAATGCGATTTTCGTCATCTCGCAAATTTATTGTCCCACCAATACCGTGTCAACGAACGGGGCGATCCTTCGTGAGCGGCTGCCCTGATTCCGGGAGTCTGAGCGTCGGCGTGGCGGGCGTTTACCGGTTGGTCGGGCCTTGAAATTGGGGAGTGCAGATTGACTCTGCTGGGTGCCAACTCGTATACTTACGCGTCTTCCCAGAAAATAAATCGTTCTGGAAGAGGCACCTTAACAACTGAATAGTGAAAGGAAGATACGTCAGTTTCGAAGAGTTTGATCCTGGCTCAGGACGAACGCTGGCGGCGCGCCTAATGCATGCAAGTCGAGCGAGGCTCCACCCTTCGGGGTGGATGTCCTAGCGGCAAACGGCTGAGTAACGCGTGGGTGATCTACCCCAGAGAGCGGAATAACCCGCCGAAAGGCGGACTAATTCCGCATACGCTCCACCGTGTAAAGGCAGTGGAGGAAAGGGTTCCGGGCAACCGGCGCCGCTCTGGGAGGAGCTCGCGTCCTATCAGGTTGTTGGTGGGGTAACGGCCTACCAAATGCCAAAGACGGGTAGCTGGTGTGAGAGCACGACCAGCCAGAGGGGGACTGAGACACGGCCCCCACTCCTACGGGAGGCAGCAGCAGGGAATCTTGCACAATGGGCGAAAGCCTGATGCAGCGACGCCGCGTGAGGGACGAAGGCTCTAGGGTTGTAAACCTCTTTTCTCAGGGAAGAGCAAGGACGGTACCTGAGGAATAAGCCACGGCTAACTACGTGCCAGCAGCCGCGGTAATACGTAGGTGGCAAGCGTTGTCCGGAATTATTGGGCGTAAAGGGTCCGTAGGCTGTTTTGTAAGTCTCCTGTGAAAACTCCAGGCTCAACTTGGAGCGGTCGGGGGATACTGCAAGACTAGAGGCTGTCAGAGGAAAGCGGAATTCCCGGTGTAGTGGTGAAATGCGTAGATATCGGGAGGAACATCAGTGGCGAAAGCGGCTTTCTGGGACAGTTCTGACGCTGAGGGACGAAAGCGTGGGGAGCAAACCGGATTAGATACCCGGGTAGTCCACGCCCTAAACGATGGATGCTAGGTTTGTGGGGTATCGACCCCCTGCGAGCCAAAGCTAACGCGATAAGCATCCCGCCTGGGGACTACGGCCGCAAGGCTAAAACTCAAAGGAATTGACGGGGGCCCGCACAAGCAGCGGAGCGTGTGGTTTAATTCGATGGTAAGCGAAGAACCTTACCTGGGCTTGACATGCTAGTGGTACCAAACCGAAAGGTGAGGGACCCGCAAGGGAGCTTGCACAGGTGCTGCATGGCTGTCGTCAGCTCGTGCCGTGAGGTGTTGGGTTAAGTCCCGCAACGAGCGCAACCCCTGCGGTTAGTTGAATTCTCTAGCCGGACTGCCCTTAAACGGGAGGAAGGTGGGGACGACGTCAAGTCATCATGGCTCTTACGTCCAGGGCTACACACACGCTACAATGGCCGGTACAGACGGTTGCGAAGCCGTGAGGTGGAGCCAATCCTACAAAGCCGGTCCAAGTTGGGATTGCAGGCTGCAACTCGCCTGCATGAACGCGGAGTTGCTAGTAAACGCAGGTCAGCATACTGCGTTGAATACGTTCCCGGGCCTTGTACACACCGCCCGTCACGTCATGGGAGTTGGCAACACCTGAAGTCGCTGGGCTAACCCTTCGGGGAGGCAGGCGCCGAGGGTGGGGCCGATGACTGGGACGAAGTCGTAACAAGGTAGCTGTACCGGAAGGTGCGGCTGGATCACCTCCTTTCTAAGGAGCCCTAAGCAGGGCCATCCTGATTGAAGTCGCCAAGAACACGGTGTGTTTGATAGCGACCCACACGGGAACGGCGCAAACCTGCAAAGTGCTACCTGGTCGATCGGCGGATGGCAGCAGACGAATAGCTTGATGGAGCGAGATTCTCTCTGGGTAACCAGAGTGGAAGTGGCTCTCCAGCGAAGCGCCTGTCGCCCTCAGAAAAGTCCGTCGCCTTGTGCTCGAAAGAGTGACAAGAACACAACAAACCAAAGAACTAACGACGTATTCTTCCTTTCACTATTCAGCAGTTAAGCGCCAGCAAGAGCCCCGGCAACGGGGCTCTTTTTTGTTGACGGCCGCGGGACATCGCACGCCGTGCGCGCCGGAGCAGTGTTCGTCTCGGGGCTATACTTGCCGCATGCAAAGTGACGACACCACAATGCCCAAAATCAAGGTGGTCCGGGAGAGCGAGCGTGAGATCGAGGTCCAATCGGGCGCGATGACGCGCCTCGCCGGCGTGTCTGAGTCACTCACCGGCGCGACCGGCATCCACCTTGCCGAGTCGGTTATTCCGCCCGGCCGATGCTCGTCGCCGCACTACCACTCGAACTGCGAATCGGCGATCTTCGTCCTCTCAGGCCGCGGCATCATGTTGACGGGAGACGACCTGTCCGTCGAAGAGGAGATCGGTCCGGGGGACATGATCTACATACCGGAAGGCGCGGCTCACCAGCCCTTGAACACCAGCGAATCCGAATCGCTGAGGCTGGTCGTGGCGCGAAACAAACCGGTCGAACTGGTTGTAGAATTGGACGGTGTCGGCCGCAAGGACTGCTGATCCCGCGGCCTGGAGCAGTTTGTTGAACGTTCCAGGCCCCCGGATTTAGAGCCTGCGCAGCGGTTGTCAGACGGGCCCGTAGCTCAGCTGGTTAGAGCGCTACTCTGATAAAGTAGAGGTCGGATGTTCGAGTCATCCCGGGCCCACCACCGCTTACGGTAGATACCACCATCTTCGAGATGTGGCTCGGCAGCTTTTCGACGCGCCAAGGACTCGCAATTCCTGTATTGTGACGCGTTAGGGCTAAGGGGCGGAAGAAGCGTCACGCTGGCCCTCACTCCCGGCTACTGTACTAACGCCGTTACACGTGGCTAGCGGGGCCGAAGCCAGCACATTCATTCGACGGACTCAATAGACACGGAAACATCAGGTACTCTTGGGAGGTCGATTTGGGTCCATCCAAGATTGCTACACAGTAGCGTGCCTGCAGGAGAAGGTGGGGCCGTAGGGAATGGCGTGGCGCACAGCCTAGGTACCGAACCCGTCTAGGCCGTCCGGAGTTGAGCTAGACTATCCGGGATAGATGAGTCGTCTCCCTCATGAACTGGTTCGATCCCTGTCAACTGGGCCGGACTTGACATAAGTTAAGGACCGAGGCCGGTTCCAATGTCCCTCCGTCGCTTGGCATGGGGACGGCGTACGTCAGCGTCGGCTCGTCTCCGACCACCTTGATGCCCTCTACGAAGTTGCGGATGAGAGCCTTGCGCTCGGGAAAAGTCCCTTCCTTCAGAAAGCGCATCCGGTATTTTTGTGTGACCGGCACAACATCTTTTGCAAAGGCCGGGCCTGCGTGGGGGTTCCCGCCAACTATCATAGGCACTCAATCTCAAGACGCTATCCGGAATGTCAAACAAGACAGCCTCAACAGCATCCCTAGAATGGAATGTTGGTCACAATGCGTCCCCTAAGCGCTTCGAAGGGGACGGCTCGCTGTGGCCCGTCACTCTTCACCTGTCCACCCGCCCGCCAAGGCTGATTTACCTCGACCTCAATCATTGGATCGAGTTGGCCAAGGCTCTAAGCGGTCATCGAGATGGTACGAAGCACAGGCCAGTCTTGGACGCCTGCATCTCAGCAGTTGAGGACGGCAAGGCCATGTTCCCGCTTTCCGTGTACATCTATGCGGAGATCTCAAAGATTGCGAACCACCGGCAACGCCGTGATCTTCGCAAAGTAATCGAACTGGTATGCCAACACATGGTGGTTACTCCTCTGACGGAGGTCGTGGCTCACGAGGTCGAGGCACTATTGGACAAAGTACTTGGACCAAGACCACTGCCCCTCAACTCCACGAACTACCTAGACTGGGGGGTAGAGAGGGCCTACGGCAAGGTGGGTAGTCTTAGAATCGAGTCGCCCGATGGTTACGATATCACCGAGCAATTTCGTCGTGCCTTTCCGCGCGGCCGGGCAGCATTTGACAGAGTCCTCCTGGACGCTCAACTCGAACTGAACAGGAGAGCAATCGAAGGCCCTACTCTGCGGGAGGAGCCGGGACTCAGGGATCTGGGCTGGGATCCTGAGGCTGTCATTAGGGTTTACGAACAGAAGACCTCCGACGAGCTGGCACAAGTTCGGTGGTTCGACAGTCACCCGAACTGGAGAGCCGGGCGAACCAGAGACGCAATTACAGCTCGGGAAGCCATAAACGAGATTGGTGACATCTTCAATGTAGGATTCGAACATCGAGGCGGGATTGGTGCTGCCGATAAGTTCTTTTCAGTTGAGCGCGACGAGCTTTTGGCCAGGTACGACTCAATGCCTAGCTTCAATGTCTCTGTGACCCTGAAGACGTCCCTCCATCGTGACCCCAACCATAAGTGGACAAATAACGACTTCTACGACATCGGTGCCCTGGCGCTGACGATACCGTATTGCGACGTTGTTCTGACGGATCGCTCCATACTGTCCCATGTGGCCCGCCACAATCTGTCGCAGCGGTATGGCACAGCCATGCACTCCCGGTTGGATGATCTCCTCGCGTATCTCTGATGGCTGAGGGGACTTGGTAAGGCGGAGCAATGAACGCTAGCCCCAACCTGCGTAAACAGCCTCTCAAAGCCATGGCCTGGTAGCCGCACACATCCCGAGCGGACGGTGCGGGCCGCGCCGTCGTTCGGCATCAGCACGCCCGAGAAGCGGACGCTTGACCTCGTAACGGTCGAATTTGCGCCCGCCTCGATTCCTCGGTAGCCTGAGCGGGAACTGGCGGCACGGAGCAACACAAAGAGGCATGAACGTCATCCTCCTCGGGGCCGGACGGGGCGAGCGCCTTATGCCCTTCACCGCGTCACAGCCAAAGTGCTTTACTGAAGTAGCGGGCGCCAGGATTCTCGACTGGACGCTAAGTGCGTTTCGACAGAATGGTCTGGACCGGTTTGTCTTCGTAGGCGGGTATCTCATGGACTTGGTCCAGGACGCCTACCCAAATCTCTCCTATGTGGAAAATCCCGCCTGGCCCACGACCAACATCCTCGCTTCCCTGGTCTGTGCCCGTGAACACATGGCTCACGGCTTCTATGCGACATACACCGACACGCTGTATCTTGGCGACGCAGTGAATGCGCTTCAGGATTCGCCACACGACATCACGCTCGTCATGGACACTCGTTGGCGTGAAAGATATGTGTTTCGGAGTATGCACCCGGAGTCGGACGCCGAAAAGATTCTCGTGGACGGCGTCCGCGTGGTTGAGGTCTCACGGACGATCAAGCCGCACGAGGCATCCGGAGAGTATTCGGGCGTTATCAAGATGACGGCCGAGGGCGCTTCTCAGTTCCTGCGATTCTACGACGAACTCCACGCCGAACTGGGCGATGAGCAAGTCATCGCCGATGGCAGACCCTTCCGCATGGCGTATGTGATCCACCTACTCGACCGGATGATCCGAGATGGGATCCCGGTACATTACGTCGCAGTACCCGGTGACTACCATGAGGTCGACACCGTCCAGGACTACCATCTAGCCACCGCCGACTGGATGCGGTTCGCGATCTAACCTGTTCCTGAGCCACGTCCGACCAAGAGCGGAGAAACCACACGACATCTTTCCTGAGCGCCAAATGGAAAGAGACCTGTTCCCAACCACCGTCGTCGGCTCCATGCCGCGACCTCAATACGTGCGAGACCTGATTGAGTCACAGGTCGAAGGAGGCGGCTATTCGGGCGGCTTTCGGCGGATGATGGACTCCGCCATACCATACGTCGCGCAGATGCAGGAGCTTGCCGGCATCGACATCATTTCCGACGGGGAATGGCGCAGAAAGTCATATATCGGGGTGATAGCCGATATCTGCAGCGGGTTCGATCTATCCATCAAGGAAGTCCTCGGACAGCGCCAGACGTGGCACGTCGTCACTTCGCAAATCGAAGTCGCAAACCCCGGCCTGCTGGCGAGGGAGGCAGGGTTCCTCAAACTGCATACGGGACGCGATGTCAAGGTCGCCATACCATCGCCATACCTGATAGGTGAGCGGATGTGGGACCCCGAACTGTCAATAGCCGCGTATCCCACTCGACGTGACTTCACAGAGGCGCTCGTGCCCGTGCTCCGGCAAGAGCTCAAAGCCCTACGCGACGAAGGGGTAGCGGTGGCGCAGATTGACGACCCTCACCTGTGCCTGTTCGTGGACCCGAAGGTGCGGGCGGACTACGACGACCCACAGGCCGAGATGGCGTACTGCGTCGACTTACTGAACCGCGTCGTCGAGGGAGTAGACGGAGTCCGGTTGGCGGTCCACCTGTGCCGGCGCAATAAGGGTCGCGCAGGATGGGTCGCCGAGGGCGGATACGAGCCGATTCTCCCAGCCTTGGCCGGTCTCAAGGTCGATATCCTCATGCTGGAGTTTGCGATACCGGCGGCGGGCGACTTCGCCGTATTGCGCGACATACCGGAACGCTTCGATATCGGCCTGGGATGCGTCGACTGCCGCAGCAGCCACATAGACACGCCAGACGAGATTGCCGCCCGCGTCAGGCGGGCCGTCCAATACGTCGAGCCTGAGCGGGTACTGCTGCACCCCGACTGCGGTTTCGCGCCGGGAAGCGCTGCCGATATCCCGCTCGACGAGGCGTACTTGAAGCTCAGGAATGAGTCCTTGGCGGCTGAGATGCTCAGGGAGGAATTTCGGTAGCACTGCACACTGCCGGAAAGGGCAGTCTACGTTCGGAAATTCATTTGCAGGTCCGACTGACTGGACCCAAGTGAAAGGAGCGGCAACGACATAGAAGAGAGACTGCATGAGGGCACGCATGGGCTGGAGGATTCAGGCCAATGACAGGCATCTCGAACGAACGTGTAGGTGCGATGCAACTCACCTGGCTTATAAGCCACGGCACCTGGACGGGAGCAGCTCCCCCGGTTGGGCGGGGATTCGCGGTCCTCAGATAGAAACCTCGCACCGAAAAGTTCGCAATTCAGTCTTACGCGGCCCACCATTAATCCCAGTATCCACTTGATTCCGGCAGTATGGCCGGTTTTTTGTTGGCCGTCGGCGGCGGTATCACACGCGCTGCGCATAGAGACTATGCATCTCCGCGGGCGGTCAATCGAAGGGTCTCGAAAGTGCGTGACCCCCGCGGCGGTGTTCGGTTGGCAACGGCCGCACCTCGAACTGGTTTTAGACGCACGCTCACGGCAAGCGTAGGCAGGCGAGACGGACATACCCACCGGAGTGAATATCGACCCAAGTGGCAAGATGGCGTTTCAGCCGGTCTCTTGCAGGCAGCCGGCTTCTGTCATTTGCGTTCGTAGGTCGTCGGGCAATTCTCTTTCGGCTTGGGTCACTGCGTCGGCATGGGGTTCCACTTCTGCGGCTATCGGGACGAACTCGGCGCCTATTTCTTTCTCCACCGGCTGCGTGTCAACCAGCCTCTTGAAATTCCAAACCAGGGTGAGTCCCTTGTTATGCCAGTCGGCCGCCTCGTCGGGGGGCGACGACTGCGAGAACACCTCGATCATCTGCGCTGCTGAGGCTGATAATTCCCCGTAGGTGGTCCAGTCCCTCAACTCGACAACAAGAGCGCAATTCAGCAAATACTCTTCGAGGGTCAGGGCGACGGCCGGCTGCGCAGCGTCCGACGTGGGAGCCGGGGTCGGTGTGGGCGTGGAGGTCGGTGTTGGGGAAGGAACGGGTGTACGCGTAGGGGTCGGTGAAGGCGTCGGTTCCGGTGTTGGCGCAGGAGTTGATGTGGGCGCCGGGGTCGGTTCAGGCGCGGAGGTCGGCGTTGGCGCGGGATCGTCGGCACATCCAATCGTCAACAGGACCAGCAGCGCAACGCCGCCGAACAGCAGACTCAACAACCTTGACATTCCAACCCCTCTCGCAGAGACGTGAAATGTAGCGAAAACCCCGGTACAGCCGATGTCTGCCACCGTTCACCCTTGCCGAGCTGGATGGACTACGACGGACCGCCGATTGACACGCGTCGAGCCAACGTGGGCCGCGTGGTAATGTTCGATTGCCAGGAGCCGCATTCGAAACTTATTGGGACTGTCAGCGAACGCGGCGAGGGCAGGCAAGTGACATGGATATACCCACTGGAATGAAGATAGACCTGAGCGGCAAGGTGGCGTTTGTGAGCGGCGCTTCGAAGGGGATCGGGGTTGCAATCGCCGAGACGCTTGCGGACGCCGGGGCAGACCTGGCGTTGACGGCACGTGATGAGGCTGGACTGGAGGCGACTGCAGAGGCGGCGCGTAGCCGCGGCGTCAAAGCCTGGACTCACACCGCCGAACTTGCCGAGCCGGACCAGGTGAAATCGCTGGGCGATGCGACCCTGGCGGAGTTCGGAAAGGTCGACATACTCATCAACAACGCCGGCCTCACGCACCCTCAGACCGTGCTCGAAGTCGGCCTATTCGAGTGGCACAACACATTGAACGTTAACCTGCTTGCGCCGCTGCTGATGACGCAGTGCTTTGCGCCTGGCATGGTCGAACGGCGCAGCGGGAAGATCGTGAACATCACGTCTCGCGCCGGTCTGGGCGCGCTGGAGGAACACGCGGCGTACAGCGCCTCCAAGGCAGGATTGCAACTGCTTACGATGACCATGGCCGTGGAGTTCGGACCCCACAACGTGCAGGCGAACGCCATAGCGCCGACCGTGATCGCCACGCCGATGGCCGAGGCTGTATGGACGCCCGGCCCGAGGACGGACTTCAAGCTGGCGGGCATGCCGATGAAGCGGTTCGGCAAGCCTCGCGAGGTGGCGGAAGTTGCGTTGTTTTTGTCGTCCCCGCTTTCGGACTACGTCAACGGGGTGATATTGCCGGTGGACGGCGGCGAGGGCGCCCGTTGAAGGCGCTCGTACTGAACAGCCCGCTCGACCTCGCCGTCCGCGAAGTCCCCGATCCCGGTGCGCCGGGGCCGGACGAAGTGAGAGTGAGCGTCAGGTCGGTCGGTATATGCGGCAGCGACGTCCACTATTACGAGCATGGGCGGATAGGCGACTTCGTACTGAGAGCCCCGATGGTCCTGGGCCATGAGGCCGCAGGCGTGGTTGATGCTGTGGGTGACGAAGTTGAGTCACTGGCGCCCGGGGACGTGGTGGCGATGGAGCCAGGGGTGCCATGCGGGGCCTGCCGGGAGTGCAAGACCGGGCGTTACAACCTGTGCAAGGACGTCCGCTTTTGGGCGACGCCGCCATATGACGGAGTACTGGCGGATTACGTGCTGCACCCGGCCGCACTGACGTTTCGACTGCCAAGCCACCTGACCACGGAGGAAGGCGCGTTGATGGAGCCGCTTGCTGTTGGCGTGCACGCCTGCGAACGGGGCGGCGTCCGGCCAGGATCCGTGGTGGCAGTGAACGGTGCAGGGACGATTGGATGCGTGACCCTGTTGGCCGCGTTGGCCTACGGAGCGTCGCAAGTGGTCGTGGCCGACGTCATTCCCGCCCGGCTCGAACGCGCCAGCGACCTCGGCGCGACGGTAGTCGTGGACGCCCGGTCCGAGTCGCTCGCGGAGGCCGTGATGTCGGCGACAGGGGGTCGCGGCGCTGATGTTGGGGTCGAATGTTCCGGGCATCCGGATGGACCTCAGACGCTTATCGACGCGGCGGCGCCGGCCGGACGTGTCGTGATGGTTGGCATGGGACCGCAGCCAACGAAGATCGACACAGTAGCCGCCATGGTGAAGGAGGTGGACCTGGCCACGGTTTTTCGCTACGCCAACGCCTATCCGACGGCGATCGAGTTGACCGCCAGCGGACGGGTATCGGTGGAGCAACTGGTGACGGACCGGTTTTCGTTTGATGAGTCGGTCAAGGCGTTTGAATACGCCCGCTCGCCGCGACCGGACACGTGCAAGGTGATGATTGGGATGTAGGGGGGGGGGGCCGCTGCCACTCATTCGATCGGCCCAGAGCGGCGCCGAAGCGCGACGACGGGGATGTGCCGGTCGGTGGCTTTGCGGTAGCGGGCGAACCGTGGGTTTGCTGTAGCCACTTTGTCGAACAGGGCGGCGCGTTCTTCACCCTCGGTAATGCGGGCATTTGCCGCGAAGGTCTCTCGGTTTGTTTCGACTGTGACGTGTGGGTCGGCTTCGGCGTTCAGGTACCAGGCCGGGTGGTGGTCCAGGCCGTAGTTCGAAGCAATGACGATGAGTTCGTCTGACGGTTCGAATTGGAAGTACATCAAGGGCGACGAACGCATCGCGCCGGTCTTTCGTCCCCTGGTGACGAGTATGAGGACGCCGTGGCCTTCCAGTTCGCCCAGCAGGCGGCCGTTTGAGAGGCGGAACAAGAGCCGGTGGAGCGGGACGAAGAACCACGCGATCAGGAGCCGTCGATAGGTCGGCATGGCGGGCTTCCTCATGGGTGTGCGACTATGCCAGCTCTAACCAGACGATCTGGCTCTCATGTGGTGGACTACATCATCCTGTCAGCACCCGCACTCGAGCAGGACTCCTGCACGCGCTTCCTTACCGTGGGTGGCGTAGCCGTCGCGCTTCCAACAGTCGAGCCCGCCGATCAGTTCGCGCACCTGGAATCCGAGTGTCAGTAACTTCAGCGCCGTCTTGGTCGAGGCGTTGCACCCGATGCCGTCACAGTAACAGACGTACAGCTTCGACTTGTCGAGCGACTCGGTGGTCGTGGAGTTGATTGTCCGGTGAGGGATGCTTATGGCGCCTGGTATTCGTTCTGTGGCAAATGCGCTGGCGGCGCGGCCATCGACCACGACGATTGGCTCTCCTTTTGTCACGGCCTCGTAGAGGTCCGCGGAGTCCATTTCATAGGCGAGCTTGCTCTGGTAGAAGCTCAACTGATCGACGCTCATTGCTCATTCTCCAATGGGGGTTTCGTAACAAGAATAATCCAGTAAAGGCGATAGACTACCTCCAAGGAAAACCAATCACGCCCGGCCATTTCACCAACACCAGGGGCGAAGGGGAGAGATCGTCATGCCGGCCAAATCGTCCAGGAGGCCGTCGAAGTCCGCTGCCAGCCAGGGCGGTGCGAAAGTGGTCCTGCTGTCAGGCGGCAACCCTCAAATCGCGAAGGCCGACGGCGATGCGCCCGTGCAGGCCTACATTGCGGCAATGCCCGAATGGAAGAGCGACGTGGGGCGTCGTCTTGACGACCTTATCGTCCGCACCGTGCCCAACGTGCGGAAGGCGGTGAGGTGGAACTCGCCGTGGTATGGGATCGAGGGCCAGGGGTGGTTCCTGAGTTACCACGTATTCACCCGGTACGTGAAAGTGACCTTCCTGAATGGTGCGTCGCTGCGGCCGGAACCACCCGGGTCCGGAAAGGACCCGGACGCTCGCTGGGTCGATATCCACGAGCATGAACTGGACGAGGAGCAGATGTCGGAGTGGGTCCGGCAGTCGGCCGCAATACCCGGCTGGCACGGATTTGACACCCTTTGACTTCAGGTTCGCGGGTCCCTTGGGTGAAGACGGTATGGGACTCGCAAGCCGACGTGGGTCAGACCCGGTTTCGCGTGGGGATGTTGCTGATGTAGAGGTTGAGGGGGCCTTCTCCCTCGTCTTCGTCGTATCGAACACATTCTTCATGCTCACTTCACAGGAGGAGCAGGTCAGGTGCTTCAATAATGTCGCGTCACGTCTCGGTGAGTCCGGGGTGTTCCTGGTCCACGCCTTCGTGCCCGACGTTTCGATGTTCGACAGAGGCCAACGTCTGAGCGCCAGCTTGCCCGACCTTGCATCCGTACGGATGGACGTGTCGGTCCATGACGCTGTCAACCAGGTGGTGGAATTTCGCCACCTGCACCTGCCGGAGGAGGACATACGCATATATCCCGGACGGCTGCGTTATGTGTGGCCGTCAGAGTTTGACCTCATGGCGCGCCTGGCTGGCTTGCGGCTTCGTCACAGGTGGGCCGACTGGGACCGGTCGCTGTTCACCGCACAGAGCCGCTCGCATGTGTCTGTGTACGAAAGGGCGGGCTCCACGACATGACGGAGCGAGAGAATTCGGGGACACAGGAAGGCGGTCCGGTGTCGCCGCCGGACCGTGGTGTCAGGCTCGACTGGGCAGATATGCCGGGGCGCGTGCGCGCCGAGATCGAACGCTGGCTTGGCGGAGTGGTCGTAAAGGCGGTGACTCAGCCCACCGGCTTTTCACCCGGGGTGGCGTCGCGCGTCACTGTAGACGATGGCCGACGTGTTTTCGTAAAGGCGATCGGGCCCGAACCGAACCCCGACACGCCCGGGATGCACCGGCGCGAGGCCAGAATCATGGCCGCCATGCCGAGTGGAGCACCGGTCCCGCGGCTTCTGTGGTCCTACGACGAGGGCGAGACCGGTTGGATCGTGCTTGTTTTCGAGGATGTCGACGGACGTCAACCGGCGCAACCGTGGCGGACCGACGAGATCGATCGTGTCGTCGCCGCCATGGAGGACCTTAGCAAGTCGTTTACGCCATCACCATTACCGGCCGCCGAGGTTGGAACAGCGAACGATTTGTTCGCGACCACCGTCCGGGGGTGGCGCCGACTTCGGGACGAACGGCCGTCCCGGCTCGGCTACCTGGACGAGTGGTCGCGGCGAAACCTGGGGGCGTTAATCGCCATCGAGGACACCGCCGGCGACGTGCTGGAGGGCAACACGCTGCTGCACCTCGACATCAGGGCGGACAACATCCTGATCACGCCGGACCGCATTTGGTTCGTCGACTGGCCTCACGCTCTTGTCGGCCCGGCGTGGCTGGACGTGGTCGCCTTCGCTCCCAGCGTGACAATGCAGGGCGGGCCGCCTCCTGAGGACGTGATCTCCAGGCACTTTGCAACTCGCGCCGCCGACAAAGACGCCATCACCGCGGCCCTGGTGGCTATAGCCGGGTACTTTTCTCACTTGGCTGTTCAACCTCCTCCGCCGGGCCTGCCAACGATTCGCGCGTTCCAGGCCGCGCAGGGAGCAGCCGCGAGGGAGTGGATCGCCCAACGGATGGGGTTGTCCTGATGCGCGCAGAGATTGGCCCGTGGCCACTGTGATTCTCCAGGCCTGGCGGTTGGCGCCGGAACCGCGGCTCAGCCCGTTCCGTCCGGCGCCTTTCTCGGGGCTTTCGTGACGAGGAAAACCAGGGCTGCGAGGAACATCAGGCACACGCCTGCCCACCAGACCGGGTCGTAGGTGCCGGTCCAGTCCCGGATATACCCGGCCAGCGGAGGGCCGATCCCGCCGAGAGTGAGCGTTATTGGCGCCACGATGCCCCTGATGCTGCCGATGTATTCCCTGCCGAAGTAGTCCGCCCACACGTAGTTTTGTAAGAACATCATGCCGCCGATGCCGAGCCCGAAAACTGCCATCGAGGTGAACATCAGGGACAGGAAGTCTGCATAAATCGTCATTACGCTCGCCGTCCCCAGGAAGCAAAAACCCACAGCGCCCAGGACCCTTACGGGGACGAACCTGACGAGCATCCCGAACGCAAACGTCGCCACACCTGCGCAGACCGCATCGAACGCCGTAGCAAGTGCGACCAGGGTCGGGTCGAGTCCTCTGTCCATGAACGCCGCGATCCTGTGGAGGGCGACTGTGCCAATTGCCAGTGCCACCATGCTGAAGACGACGACGAGGCTCCAGAACGGAAACGTCCGCATGGCATCCCGCGAAGTCCAGGAAACTTCCTGGTCCAGCCGCGATTCCCCGGATTCTTGAGCACCATGCTCCGGCCCAGGTCTGGGCGGCAGGCCGTCTGGCCGAAGGTTCATGTCTTCGGGCCGGCGACGTACAAAGACGAGGGACAGCGGGACGATGATACCGATGCCGATCACGGCCAGCACGGTCCAAGCCGTGCGCCAGCCCCAGGTAGCGATGAAGTACTGGGTCAGCGGAACGAAGATCAGGGCCCCGACTGGAATCCCGAGTCCTACGAAGGCGACCGCGGCGCCCCGTCGCCGAACGAACCACTTCAGTACTGGGACCGAGGTGACCAGCGCGCCCGGACCGCTTAATCCAACCAGGCCCATTACGGCGAACAACGCCACGAGGTGCCACTCCTGGGTAACCAGGGCGAGCAGCACCATGGAACAGCCGGTGATGGTGGCGGCGACCGGCAGCAGGACACGGGAGCCGTACCGGTCGAGAAGCCACCCCACGGTTGGGCTGGTAACGGAGCTCGACACCTGGCGGGCAGTCTGGGCCCACCCGAAGTAGGCTCGGCCGATTCCCAGTTCGTCTCCCATCGGCTTGATGAACAGGCCGAAGTTCAACGAACCCATCGCCATGCTCACGGCCCCGGCGGAGGCCATGACGTAGACGATCACCCAGCCATAGTAGAAGGAAGGCTGGCCGTCTCCCTGGCTACGATTGAAGATATTCAAACGACGGCTACCGTGCTCTTGGTGGCTGACAAGTTGCTCTATTCAGGCCTGAAACTTGCCTGCTTGCGATGCGTCGGGCGCTTCAGCCGTCGCGCCGCGCAAGTCTATTGCCAGACGGCCAGGAGGATGCCGATAAGCGCGTAGGAAATCAGCGGGTAGCCGATGTTGATCAGGAAGATCGTGAGGCCGCGGCCCTCGAAGCTGTACGTGGTGGCGTACGACGTCGCATTGAAAGCGACAGCGGCCAGGAGCCCGAGGGTTAGGCCGTCGACCGCATTGTCCGCGCCCATGCCCTGTACCAGGATTGCCAGGCCGAGTGTGAAAACCAGGGCGCTGACGATTGCGACGACGTAGGGGTACCACTGCCGCGCCGTTCCCTTCATCGCCTCCATGTCTTCCATCGTGAGGCCGACGCCTGACATCCACGGCTTGCTCCAGGCGCTGTACCACGCAGCGCCGAGCACCTGGTTGAAGATGATCCCGACGAGGACCGCCAGGTAGTTCAGACTCCCGAGGTCGATGTTATCCATGGACGTTCGTTCCTTTCGCCAGGTTGTTTGGACCGGCTGAGCATTTTAGACAAACGCCCGTGCAGGTCAGCACGTTGATTCGTATTCGTCCGATTCGAAGGTGCCGTTGGCAAGCTGAGTATCGCGGATGTAGCAGATGATCTTCTCCGCGTCGTCCTCGGATACGCCGGCTACGGGAAGCATGTTGCCAAAATTCCAGTGGTGACTCCGCACGCCGTTTTTGATTGCGTTGCGAAAGCTGTAGTCGTTGTGGTGGCCCGGATGGTAAGTCCTGTCGATCAAGGGCGGTCCCTGGTTGGTGCCGACTGCGCCGACGCCGTGACAGGCTGAGCAGTTGGTGTTGAACAGATTTTCGCCAGCCCGGACCGCTTCAGCCGGGTCTTGTTGGGAAGCGCTGTTCCCGCCACATCCGGCGATCATCAATACCGCGAATGCAGCGACGAGACCGCAGGCGAATAGCCGAAAGGCTGAGCGTTTTAATTTGATCATTGCGTGTTTTTCCGTGGGCAATATTGCGGCGTGTCGCGGCACGAGCTCCCGGCGGGGCTACCCCTTACCCGGATGCCGCGCTACATCTCGACACTCTTCTCTCCCGAGAGATATGAGACCGCGTCCTTTTGGAATGCCCGGTTGCAGCCCGGGCCGCAGAAGTAGTAGGTGACGCCCTCGTGGTCCCAACTACCGCCGGGTGGGTCCTGCACGTCGACTTCCATGTGGCAGACGGGGTCGACAGCCTTCGGTTTATTCCGTCGAAATAGCGGTATGCGCATGCGAGTTCCCTTCGGCGCCAGGCTGGGTTGGTCCGGCACGAATTCCGCGTCGGAGCCGGTCAGAGCACCATATTATCCGCCGCGTGATGATTGGGAGACGTTACTTGCCGGTTAGGGGAAGCGTATGTCGGGTGTGCCCACCCCTGCGCCCCACCGTGGGTACCGGGTTACCCCGGTAAGACGATAGGGGGCTGGTTTGAAACCAGCCCCTTCAGGGGTGGTTGGCCGGAGTTGGGGGTGTGTGAAGGGGTCTGAATGCGGCGCGTCCTGGCCCGATTCTTCAGTCATTCTGCAAAAGCGTCACCCGGCCGGGAACGGCCGGGTGTGGCAAGTTGGCCGACATCAGGCAGGTCATGCCAGCCGGTTGCTGCGGCTGACACCCCTACATGGGATGTCGCCGCAGCAAGGTGGTTAGTCCTTCTAGTGTTCTCCTGACGGCGTCATCAGCACTGGCTGAAGCCGCAGACGTAGCATTTGACGCAGCCCTCTTCGTGGGCCAACGTCGCCTGGCAGTCCGGGCACATGCCGGCGTTCAGTATTTCGGCCATGTCCCTTGTTGGGGCCGATATCAAGTCGACCGGCTGGGCCGACGGCATCCCCAGTTCCCTGGCGGTGGGCCGTTCGAGCATCGTCAACTGTCCGGTGTCGTCGGACAACGAGGTACGCTCGGACTCCGATTCGGCGATGACCTCGTCCAGCACGAGCGCGATGGCGTCCGGAACGGAACGGATCAACTGGCCCTGGTCCCAGGCCGGCATGTCGGTTATGCCGCGTAGCTGGGTCACGACGTCCTTCGGGTCCACCGCGCTTCGGAGCGACAAGGACACCATGCGCGACACGGCTTCGGCCATTGCAGCGTCGTTGCCTCCGGCCTTGCCATGCGCGGCGAAGACCTCGAACGGGCGACCGTCTTCGCTCATGTTGACCGTCACGTACACGTTTCCGCGTCCGGTCCGCACTCTTCGCGTCGTGCCGGACAGTTTTGCGGGCCGTTCCCGTTCGATAACGTACTGCGGGATGGCCATCTGTCCGTTGCTTGTCGCGGCTTCTTCAGCTGACTTCGAATCGTCGTGGCCGGTGGTCAGGACTTCCTTCTCGCGTGAACCGGCCCTGTAGACGGTTATTCCCTTGCACCCTTCCCGCCAAGCCAGCATGTACGCGTTTTCCACGTCCTCGATGGTGGCTGAATTGGGGAAGTTGATGGTCTTGGATATGCCGGCGTCTGTGTTCGCCTGGAACGCGGCCTGCATCAGGACGTGATAGTCGGGGGAGATGTCAGCGGACACGTGGAACAGCCTCTTCACGTCATCGGGCACGTCCTCGCGTTTCAATAACGATCCGCCGTCCGACAGGTAGCCCATCAGCTCTTCGCTGTAGAAGCCGCGTTCGCGAGCTACCCGCTCGAAGTTGCGGTCCACGTAGTAGAGAGTCTGACCTTCCAGGATGTTGTGCTTGCGAAAGGCCAGGGAGAATAGCGGTTCGATTCCGCTGGAGCACCCGGCGATCATCGAGATGGTGCCCGTGGGAGCGACCGTCAGGCGGCATGCGTTGCGCATCGGCGTCTCGCCGCGCCTCTTGGGCGCACCGTCTTCCCAGGCCGGATACGGTCCGCGGGTCTTCGCCAACTCGGCCGAGGCAGCGTCCGCCTGCACCATGATGAACCGCATCATCTCGCGCCCGATCTCGATGCCCTTTTCCGAGTCGTACGGGACACCGAGTTGGACGAGCATGTCGGCGAATCCCATGACTCCCAGGCCGATCTTGCGGGTGTGGAACGTCATGTCGCGAATCGGGTCGACTGCGTACTGGTTTGCGTCGATCACGTTGTCGAGCATGTGTACGGCCGTACGGACGGTGTGCCCGATGCGGACCCAGTCGATTTGCGGCGCTACGCCGCTGTCCGGGGAATGTCCATTCGTGAGTACGCCTGAGGCGTGTTGACCAATCACGAACTTGGACAGATCGATTGAGCCAAGATTGCAGGACTCGTTTGGCAGCAACGGCTGTTCGCCGCACGGGTTGGTGGCTGTTATGCGGCCGACGTGCAGCACCGGGCTGTTCCTGTTCACCTCGTCGAGGAAGATCATGCCGGGTTCGCCGTTCCGCCATGCGCCCTGGACTATCTTCTCGAATACCTCCCTGGCGTCCAGTTGGCCCACTTCTTCCAGGTCGCTGTCAGGGTCGCTGGGATCGACAGGGGCGCGGACCGGGTAGGTCGAGCCGGCGGCGACGGCCTCCATGAACTCGTCGCTGACACCTACCGAGATGTTGAAGTTGTGGATGTCACCCTCGACCTGCTTGCATTCGATGAATTCCAGGATGTCCGGGTGGTGTATATCCATGACGGCCATGTTTGCGCCGTCCCGCTTGCCTCCCTGGGTTACGAGCGTGGAGACCGACGACAGGTGTTTGAGTACGGCGACGGGGCCGCACGCCTTGCCGTGGGTGGTCTTGATGTGAGCGCCCTTGCGGCGCAGTTCCGAAAGGGCGAACCCGGTGCCGCCGCCGAACTTCTGCACCATGGCGGCGTCATGGGCGGCGCCCATGATGCCCTCCATGCTGTCGGAGAGAGGCAGCACGAAGCAGGCGGACAGCGTGCCTGCGCCGGTCCCGGCGTTCATCAGCGTGGGTGAGTTTGGCAGGTACTCCAGGGTCGCCATGATCTCGAAGAAACGCTGCGCCGTTTCCCGGACCTGCTGGTCGTTTGCGCCGTACCGGCGGTCCGGCTCTGCCAGGGCGTCTGCGACGCGACGAAACATGCCCTGGGCGTCTTCTGCGTAGTCGCCGTCCACGCCTTTTCGCAAATAGCGTTTCTCGACGACGACCCGGGCGTTTTCGGTTAGCTCGGCTGGCCGGAACGAATCGCCGGTCCCGTTGTGATCAATTGTCATCTGTTGTTTTCCTGGGTCATGATGAGGTTGGTTTTAACAATAGTGCGGTTAAGCCCGGAATTGGGAGCCGGAGTGGAGTCCTCCGGTCCTCGACGCGGCAACGAGTTCCCGCTACGCGTCAAACGGTTGGCAGTTTGCGGCGCTTCTTGCCGCGGTCTGCCAGACGCGGCACGTTGTCAGGTATCAGCCTGAGTTGGCTCCTACCGCCGCCGGATGCCGAATCACTGCCGAGGGACTCAACTTCCCTGGCGAAACTCTCTTCGTCTTGAAAGTCTCTGTACACGGATGCGTAGCGGATGTACGCCACGCTGTCGAGTTTCCTGAGCCGTTCGATTGCCATTTCGCCTATCACGCTTGACTCGATTTCAGGCTTGCCGAGCCGGTGCAACTCTCTTTCGATGTCACTAACCATCCGCGAAATTGCTCCGACCTCAAATGGGCGTTTGGCACAGGCGATTAGAAATGACCGCTCCAACTTTTCCGCCGAGAATGGCTCCCGCCGGCCGTCCCGCTTGGCAACCATGAGTTGGACGGTGTGTACACGCTCATAGGTGGTGTAGCGTTTTCTGCATCGCAGGCACTCACGCCTACGCCTGATGCCGTCGGGCGACTCACGCGAGTCGATTACTTTTGACTCTTCGTTTTCGCAAGCCGGGCAGTTCATTTTGCCAATTACCGGGCTCCGGTCAAAGCTTCTCGGAGCTCGCTGCGTCCCTGTAATCCAGGGGGAGAATCGAGAACGTTGTCAGATGAGGATTGCTTGCCGCGTCACCCCTCCAAATGGCGGCGAAAAACCCTAGTCTAATTTTTGCCAAAATCGCAAGATGTTGTGGGCGGACTGGAAATTTACACTACGCATAGGGGCGCAACAAGGCCAAGCCTTCGCAGGTTTGACCCTTTTCTATTCCGCGCCAGTTGGCCGATTCTGAGCGATATCGCCGGGTGTTTTCCCAGCCGGCGCGAACTTGGAATTCCTGCAACGCATTTAACATTCCGGACGGAATCGGCACCGCTTGCGCACTCGGCAAACGGGTGGAAGAATCGTGCAGCGGGCTGTGAGGCCAGTATCACGCATTTCCAGCGAGAAAGAAAACTAGTTGGCAGCATCCGAAACCCGGGCCCAGGCGGGCGCCGGGACTGATTCCGTTTCCCAAGCGGCAGGCGCCGCTCGCTCCGCGTCGACCAGCAAAAGACTCCTTGTGGGCCTTTCGGCGGGTCACGCCGTCAAGCACTTCTACCAGCAGGGCATCATCGTCCTGTTGCCGCACCTGAAGGAGGGGCTTGGCATAAGCGACGTGGCGGTCGGAGGCATCGAGGGTGCTCGCTCGGCCGCGATGGGCGCGATGAATGTTCCGGCCGGCATCCTGACGGACATGTACAGGCGGCAGGTTGGCCTCATGCTGACCGCGAGCATGGCGTGCCTGACTGTGGGGTACATGGCGATTGGCCTGGCGCCCTACTACTGGCTGGTGCTCGTAGCCGTGACCATCGCCGGGGCCGGGACCTCCCTTTGGCACGCTCCGGCCTTTTCGACCCTGGCGACGAAGTACCCGCACCAAAAGGCCTTTGCCTTCGCCGCCCACAGGTCTGGGGGTTCGATTGGCGATACGTCGGGTCCGATCATCGTCGGCCTTCTGCTGGGCGGCATCAGCTTCTGGGGACTGAACTGGTCCGGGTTCGGCTGGAAGACGGTCGCGTTGTTGCATGCGGGCCCTGCCGCTATTACGGGCCTGGCTGTTCTGTATGCGTTCCGATCACCGCAGGAGGGGCAGACGACCAAGCCGTCGTTCAGGCAGTACCTGAAGTCGACCTTGCCTCTGTTACGAAACACCGCGGTGCTGGGCATGGTGGTGGTGAGCGCTCTCCGCGGGATGGCGCACCGCTCATTTGCCGTGTTCCTGGTGATCCACATGAATGAAAACCTGGGTTACAGCGACCTGAGCATCGGGTTACACCTGGGACTGTTGACCTTCCTGGGGATACTTGCCGGGCCGGTGTTTGGGATGATTTCCGACCGTGCGGGAAGGCGCGGCGTGATGGTCCTTGGAATGGCTGCGATAACTGCGATTCTGTTCAATTTCCTCTGGGCGGACTCGGGCGTGTGGCTGACTGTCATGCTGGGTCTGCTTGGGATTTTCGTCTTTTCGATCAACTCAGTGATGACGGCGGCAGCGATGGACGCCATCGAACCCGGGACCGAGGGGTCGGCAGTCGCGATGCTCTTTACCGGCGGAGCGATAATCGGCGCGTCCGCGCCGGTAATCGCGGGCCTGGTCTACTCCAATTTGGAATTCAGCGGACTGGTGATCTACGCAGGAGTGATTGCCGGAGTCGGCGCGTTCCTTGCGGCGATTGTTCCAATCCGGAAGGCGCTGGCAGCGAATCCCGATCCGTAAGACGGTCTACTTTGCCACGCGTTCCAGGAATTCGCGAAGTTCGCCTTCGTAACGACGGCTGTCCACGTTCCACGATTCCACGTGGGCGGCTTGCGGGTAACTGCTGAATGTGACCAGGTCCGGTCGTAACTGGGCCAGTTCGGCGCTTGATTCGATTGGGATGCGCTGGTCTTCTTCGCCGTGGAATAGCATGACGGGCGCATCCAGTTTTTGGGCGTCCTTCAGATAGTCCATTGCTTCCCAGTCCACCCCGAACCTTGCCGTGGTCATCCACTTAACGGAAGAGATGATGAAGCTGGGTAGGTTCCGGTCCCTGCCGCCCTGATCCACCGGAAAGTTGAAGTCCAGCATGGGCGCGTCCATCACCACACCGGCCACCCTGTTTGCCAGGGGAGACTCGTACAGGAACTTCATGATGATTCCGCCGCCCATGCTGTGGCCGATGAGAACGACATCCCGCACGTCTTGGCGGGCGATGACGTATTCGACCGCGGCCTGGAGATCGCGCCATTCGGTCAGACCGTGCTGATGCAGTCCGCTGGGATCACGCGGCTGGCCTTCATCATTCCGGTAGTTGATGAACAGCGCCGGCAAGTTCAATTCATGGATCACCGGCAGCGCAGACATACCGGCTCTTGGCGCTGATCCAAGTCCATGTACGAAGATGACCCATGTGTCATCCCTGCCGCCGAATTGCCATGCCGTGGTGGGACCGAGAGGCGCGGCGTATTCGACCTCCCGGTACATGATCCCGAATGCATCAAAGGGGTCGGACGGATAGGTGTGACGAGACAATTTGGCCGCCGAGGGTCTCCGTAACCTGCCTTCCGCGATAGACATGCGCCGTGTGACGAATCCGTCTCCCACCTCGACCACGTTGCCGACATTTGCGCTGCCGCCATCCCAGACAAGGCTCCAATTGCCGGGCCGGTCCAGCCTGTCTTCGACGAGATCCCCCTGGAGTCGAACGAGACCATCACCGGCCAGGGAAGCGGTCAGGTCGTAGTCGATTTCGTCATCGACGATGCGGAGCCCCTCGTCGGCCAGAACGTCCGAGTAGTACCAGGCAACTGCCAGGTCGACGGCCAGCAGGACCACAAAGACCGCTATCAGCGTGATGAGCAGCCTTCGCCAGGCTGTGCTCGTGAACCGCGGCCGCCCTGATGCGTTGGGCGTTCGTTGCAAGGTCGGTTCGGACCGGCCTTCGGATGTATTCACTTCGCCATCTCTAATTTCACTCAACGGCATACCTGTCTGGTAACTGAAATGTTTGATTTGCGACCATAACACCGCTAATCGAGCCTTCTGCTACATTCGTTGACCTGTTTGAAACGGGGTGGGTTCGAAGCATCCTGGTTTTCGCGGCCAAATGGCATGACCGATCCCACAAACTCAGACTCCGTGTACTGCCAAAGGTGTGGGACTCGGCTGATCCAGAGGACAGGCGACGTCCCGGTTTGCCCAGCATGCGGACGGGTTGCGTACGCGGACCCGAAGTTTGCCGCGGCGGCGGTCATACCGCTCGATGGCGGCATAGTGCTTGTCCAAAGGGCGATCGATCCGGGCAAGGGAATGTGGAGCTTTCCGTCCGGTTACGTAAACAGGGGTGAAACGCCGAGTAGCGCCGTTGAGCGGGAGGTGGAGGAGGAGTGCGGGCTCATAGTTTCTGCGGACTGGGTGGTGGGCATCTACGCCACGGCCGGCCAGCCGGTGGTGCTGGGCGTTTACAACGCAGAGGTATTGGGTGGAACTCTCATCGCGGGGGACGAAACCCTGGCGGCGCGGGTCTTCCCGGTTGATGACCTACCAGAGATGGCGTTCGCTTACGACCACCGGATTGTGGATGACTGGCAGGAAGCAAGGCGACAAAGGGGGATTGCCGGCTAATTGCCAGGAATCACCAGGGCCTTGTTAGGGCTGAACGAGGTGATGAAAAAGGGGCGCTGCCTGTCGGATGCGCGTTTGATCTGCCGAGCGAATCCACCTCAGCGCCCCACCGTGGGTACCGGCCCTGCATCGGAGTGCCTGTCTTAGTAGTCCCCTCTCCCGTTTCGCGGGAGAGGGTTAGGGTGGGTACAGACCGGGAAGATAGGTTACATATAGACCGGGCACATGGGTAACACATTGGAGGATTGCGAGAAGCGATCCG
>DAOUKO010000029.1:0-17311 GCA_034421215.1 Dehalococcoidia bacterium | reverse complement strand
GCTGCCGTAGATGTGGCGCAGGGCCCGTTCGCCGTCCCGGTCTCGGATGAACTGCTCTTCGTCGTAGTTGTCGAAGTCGAACGGGTCGTCCTCGTGGTTGTACGGGTTGTCCTCGCCGTCAACGGCGCCAGCGAGGCCGGGGACGATGCCGAGCGCCAGTTTGAGGAGTTCTTTGGCGGCCATGAGGCGGTGGTACGGCTTGAAGCCTTCGAGCTTGCCCTGCATGACGTCCATGAGGAAGCGGACGACGTCCTTGCCGTTGCCGGTTTCGGACTTGACGATGTCTGCGATTTCGTTGTTTTGCCTGGAGGAGGCGGGTCGCTTCGGAGCGGTCGATTGCCTGCGGGGCTTGCTGGCCTTAGCCGCATTTTCCAGGGGCTCGATGACGGCCTGCGGGATTTCGACGCCAAATGCGCGGAGTTGCCGCGTGGCTTCGAGTCGGTGCCAGAGCGTCGCGCCTTCCATCTTGCCCTGCACCACGTCGGACAGGAATTCGAAGATTATCCGGCCGTTGTCGGTCACCTCGCGGGCGACTTCGGCGAGGGATGGGCGCTGGTCTTCGGTTGTGGATTGGGGCTGGCATTCGCACATATGTTCTACGATAACGCTGGGAGGCGGATGTGGTCAATGGGGGGATGGCGGGGGTTGGAGGGGATGGGCGTAGCCGCGCTCATCCCCGAACAGGCACCCACGTCCCAACGCCCCTACGCTGGGTGTTGGGGTGCGTGTGTGTTTGCTGGGTCTCTGTGTTTGGGCGGTATCCGCGCCCAACCGTGGGTGCCGGATCGAAGTCGGGGAAAACGGTCGAAGGAAGGGGTCGCCCTCACACCGGGCCTTTTCGGTGGGGAGAGGGGGTTATTCAGCGCAGATCCCGGGTGCCGGAGACCCGCGGGAGTGTAATTTCATTACCAAGGCACTCCTTATGAGGTAGGACGCGACGTCATTGACCGACTAATTCCGCGGCACTGACAACCACCCGACTGGCTGGATTCTCCTTGCTCGCCGAGGCTTGGTCAGGGTTTATGTTTATTGTGACAATGAAGAATGTCTTACCCGTATGAGTAATACGCGTAGGGAATTCCTGGCCAGTATTTTCGATAGGTGAAATGGCCAACGGCCTGCCTGAGCAATTGAAAATCACTAGGTAACCTATGCCTTCGTTATAATCATTTGCGTATCTTAAGACTTGATGAAAACCTTGTCGCAGATTGTTTTTGCGCTTACCGCGGGCAGGGTCAAAGACTTTTACTTCAAGAACCAACGGGTCTGCGGTACCGACTAAAGCGATTACATCTGCGTTTCCTGATGGGGAAGATGGTTGGGAAAACGGATAGTCGATCCCTCCGTTGAATAAACTAGCTCGTAACGCCAGCTCGAGATTACGCTCTCCTGAAGATGTATCATTCCTGTAGGCGTCGTAAAGCTCAGACTGCTTAAACCACTCAACCTCTAATTTGAACCGTTCAATCAGGTAAAGTACGATGCTTCCATCATTAATTCGGTCACACAGAAAGGAAACGAATGGTCCAATTATTTTTTGATTGAATTCATGGAGCATCTCGTTGAAATTTGATTTATTGGAAAATTCCCGGGCCCATGAAAGGGAATCCCAATTGTTCTCCTGACTTACACAGTGTGTGATGATGTTGAAACACACTTTAGCCCTTCCCAGTTCGGTAGCTGGGAACTTTAATGTTCGCGAATCTGACCTTGTACGATTCCAATTTTCGAAGTCAACTGAGGCTTCCGATTCTATCGTCTTAACTACTGACCAAATATACTGATCGCTGACCAGAAACGTGAGAAAATATCGAAGCTCATCATCATAAACTTCGAAATCGCTCTCATAAAGACGAGTTGCCCTTTCAATAAGGCGGGCTTTTAAGTTGTGATGTAAGAGTATCACCGCGCTAGTATTTCGATGCGTTGCTCAATTCTGCGGAAACCGCATACGTGACATGGCCCATCCAGAGGCCGGGCGTTCCAAATGTCATCGCGCAAACCAATGCTGTCGTCGTGTCCATGATTCCACATAACTTGGGCGTGGGCACTTTGGTAATACAATCTCTCGTCTTCCGAAAATGGACGGACGCGTGGCGTCGACAGGGCACTGTGAGTTATTGGCTCACCATTTTCTTTGAATACCCCACGTCGTTCGCGTATGAGTGAAAAAATGTACAAAGCAAATAGAACGATACCGATTCCCATCAACGAAAGCCCCAAAGGAAAGCTGGTTATACCAGACAATTGGAGGCCAATACCGAAAGAGAACGAGGCTGTGCCAATGATTCCGTGCCACATGAATGTATGATACTAAATGTCAACCCACAGCGGCAATCGGCTCCTGACCAAACTGACTGGGGAATTGGCAGTAGGATTGCGATCAGTGCTCTCCTAGGCGATTGAACTCGGAATCGGATCTGGGATTTGAAGGGTTCACCTCTGAAACACCGTCACGCTTTCCGTAACGTGATCACCCCTACAAACGCCGGTTGGACACGACAGGTTCTGAGGCTAGGAGGTCCCGGAGTTTGCTGAGGTTGGGTAGGCCCAGGATTTCTGATAAGCCGTCGTCCAGAGAACGGCGTGCGGGGCATTGGGCCATGCCAGGGAAGCGTTCGAATTCGGCGTCCGCGAGTTCGTCGAACAGGTCCGACAGGCCCGTGAGTTGCGCCTGGGAAAGGCTGCGTGGATCCAGGACCGGCAAGTTTTCCAAGTCCACTTTCTTCATCGCAACCCATCCACCTCTTGTGCTGGTTCGCTGGTCGAGGATTGCCAAGAGGCCGAGGCTGGAGTTGAGCCAGATGGCGAGCGCTTTTTCGAAACATTCCTGACTCAATTGGACGGACCACCACACGTTTGACAACACCCTTGTCTCCGAACGCATAGCGACGACTCTCGTTGTTTCCAGCCACAACCTTTCGGAGACGAGTAGGCGTCCCGCCTTTGGCCACAGTTGGGCCACCGATTTCAGTTTGCGGCCGGGTCGCGGCGTAGAGAGAGGGGAGAGGTACTTATCCGGCTCAGTGACCAAGCGTCTTCGTTGCTCGGTGTCGTGATTCTCCACCATCGGATAAGCGGTCACGGCGTCGGTACGTTCGAAGCCGTCCCATACATCGCGCCTGTCGGGGCCAACTTGCCCGATTTCCGCAAGACGGCATAGGGAGCGGCATGGTGATTGTTCCTCACCGGGAACCCACACCACGCCATCGTCCAGTAGCTTGTCCGCGCTGCGGATCAGATCGGCACGGGCAAACTGGACTCCCGACCACTTTCCGCCGGCGAGCCTGGATTCGGGTACTGATACCAACTCCCCTACGTGTTCGCCGTCTATTTCCAGCAGGGCCGTGCCCGTATCCTCGAGGTTCGCCGGTTTCGTAGTTGTGATGGCTTGCGCTAACCGGTGAGCGCCCAGTACGCCGTCAGGGTTCTGCCAGAGGTTGACGAAGGTGGTGCGGTGGTCGGCGCCGTGTCCGTTTTGAGGGCGACGGGTCGCGATGAGGAGGGCTTCTGAAAGATCGGTGCTATCGGAGAAATTCCAGCGCGTCGGATCGTGTGACGTAATCACTATGTCGAGCGCGAAGTCCCGCTCGATTAGCGCCCTTGTCTGCTCCCATGACGGGCCAGTGCAGACGGTTGCGGGCAGAACCAGGGCGAGTCGTCCTTCGCCTGGCCGCAACTTGGGTGAAGCGGCCGCAACGAAGGCAGCGCCGAGACCGGCAGTGGCTGACGCCCTTCTGGTCTTCAGGCGAAGGGACAGTTCTTTTTGCAGTTTCCGCCGTTCCGTTGAGGGGAGGCTTCCGAAAAGCAGATTTCCGCCGACGGAGCGGGTGAATGGTGGATTCATGATTGCGAGATCGAGGTCCGGCAGGGTGGCGGTTACGCCTTCTGCTACGCCGCGAGTACCGGCGCCGGAGACGCGCTCGGCGTCCTGGGTGGCCACGCCGGTCTCCTCAGCGGAGAGCGCGAACTGGACGGCGGCCTCGTCCTCGCCGAGAAAGTCGAGTGAGCCGAGGGATATGTTCGAGCCCTCTGAGCCCAACTGCATGACATAGAGGTTCATTCGGTCGAACTGTATTTCCGGGTTGAGCATTGCCAGGCTGGTGGCGGCGAAATGGACCGCGGAGAGCTGTACGTCGTAACCGTGGAGGGCCTGCTCGACCATTGCCTTGTGCAACTCGGCGGCGTTTTCTCCTCCGGCGTCCGTGTGGCGACGTTCGACCTCTGCGGCCACGGCCATCAACAAGGTCCCGGTGCCGCAGGCGAGATCGGCGACGTCGAGGGAGGCGGGGAACTCGTGATCCGCCCAGTCGACGTTGGGCGGCCAGTCCTGGAATACGAGCCGGGTCAGCAGGGTAGCCGCGGGAACGGAGGTGTAGTAGGCGCCGGTGAACTTGGCGTCGGTCAACAGGGTGTGGAAGAGCCGGCCGGACAGGTCGTGTCCTTCCAACTTTCGGGTGTCCTGCATGGCCCTGACCAACGGTGCGGTAACCGGGGACTGGACTTCGTCCGGCCCTTCACCGAGTACGTGGACGATTTCGGCTGCCAGTTGAAATACCGGCACGTAGTTGATGTTGTCGCAGATGTACATCCAGGCGTCGCGCAGGCCGGGGATGCCCTTGGCCAAGGACTCGTTGACGGTGGGGACGTCCTCGTTTTCGGCCGCGAGCCGGTCCTGGAAGGCGAGGGCGTTGAAGAGGACGAGGCACCCGATGCGCAGGGCGGCGGCGCGGTCCTTTTCCTGATCGGTTTCGGCGATGATGTCTGCGATGCGGCGGGAAATGCGGGCGTGTGTGGCGATTTGGCCTGCCGCCTGTTCGAGCGCGTAGCCGACCGCTCCTGCGGCCGCGACCACCCGGTCGACGCCTTCCAATTCCAGGGGGAGGGTCCTCAGTTGGTCGGCGAGGTCGGCGACTGACCCCTTCCGCACGGGCTGACGGGCGGCCGTTTTGCCGCGGGAACCGTGCAGCCACCACTGGAGGTCGTTGGCATTCTGCAGTTCGGACCGCGTGTCTTCGGCGTCGCGGAGGCGTGCCGGATACAGGACGCCCATCATTCCGATGGCTTCGGGGAAGTCGTTCAGCCTGTCGTCGAGTTGGTTTTCGAGCAGGCCGAGGGAACCGTCCCACTTGCATTCCAGGACGATGCGGTCGCCGGTCCTCAAATCGACGCGGACATCGGGGACGCCTTCGCGACTGCGGCGCTCCGCCCGAGCCGAAACGCCGCGGTCGCGGAGCAGTTGGGCGAGGTGAACATTGACGCCTTCTTCGCGGATGGTCTCGGGGTCGGTTTTTCTGGCGGGCATGTTTTTGTGTGGTTGTCGGGGATGATGTGAGGTGGTTACGTTGATGTTATCGGGTGTTGGTGGTGATGCAGGGGTGTTGTGGCAGGTGGGCCGGGCGATGACGAGGGTGGTTTGGGGGTAGCCGCGCCCCGTTGCCCCTGGGTCCCGGCCTTCGCCGGAATGACGGTACAGGTGGGATGGGTGTTGGTGGTGGCGTGAGAACGGGTGGGGTGTAGCCGCGCCCCGGTGCCCCTGGGTCCCGGCCTTCGCCGGAATGACGGTAGGGGCGGTTGTGTGTGTCGGTGGTACGTGGTGGGGTTTTGGGTGTGGTCGCGCCACGCCCATCCGTGCCATTCCTGCCAATCAGTCGGGAGCCAAGACTGACGCGGATGTTCGGGGGATCGGCCCTGGGGTATCGTCGCCTCATTCAGGCGGGGATTCTCTTTCTAAGAGGCGGGCGCATCTTATTATTTCACCAACATACTCCTCCTCCTCTGCAGTTATATCTCTCGACCGCGCAGACGCTAAATCAAGGACGCCTTTAGCATATGGAATTGATACATTGGCATCTTTTCCACTACCTACGATATCCTGATAGTGTCTAAACAGTTCGGAACCAGCGGCCAGGTTTTCACAAAAATACCACAAAGAGTCTTTAAAGAACATCGCCGAACACAGAATAAGCACCACTTCCAACTGTTGAGGGCCGCGGAATTCGTGGGTTGGGTGTTCTACTCTAAGTCTTTCGCAACTGCCATTTAAAAACACCGCATCGACAAGTTCTTTGTCTGAAATGCTGCCTGACATAAACTGCCGAAATGCGTCCGGTGCAAGAGTCCGGGCAATCCACAAGCTGACTAATGTATATGCCGATTTGGGACGACTTTCGGCGGCGGATCCAAGAACTTGAACTGCCTTTTCGATCTCTCTGAGACTTAAGTCAGATGCTTCAAGAAACAATAGAGCGTTTGATATATTACTGGATATTTTGAGCTCAACGGATGTCTTAATGTATTCGGATCGCCGCGAAGTAGGCAGGCCGAAGATATCGTCAAAGAATCTCTCCAGGTAACCTTCGGCATTGAAGCCTTGCCCATAGAATGCCTTTATCGAATGTTGTAATTCGGACCGGTTGATTGCGACGACGAACACAACGTGTTCAGCGTGAAATACGTGCTCAAGCAATTGCAGAAATTCGACTGCGTACTCGGGGCTGCACCTGTCCAGCTCGTCGACCATTACCACTACGGGACGATCTGACCAAGACTTGGCTGCGCATGACAGGAGGGATGCAATGTCGTCCGGCGATTCTATCTTCGGATCCGGTACTTCGTTTGTTTCTGAAACAAGGACGTTAGCCGCTGACTGGACGCTGGCAGCAGCTGCCTGGGACACCTCCGCGTAATCGGGCTGGAAGATCGAAACTAGCTTGACGCCCATCGCAGCCAAATGTGCGCGGTGCGCAATTAACCAGGCCAGCTGTTTGTGAGGTACTTTCTGCTCGGGGGTGGGAATTTTTACTTGACGCAGTATTTCTCTTGTCAGAGCATCAAACGGATCAGCACCGGATGACTTCCACGCATTGAATCGAACAACCTTGACGCCTTCGCGTCGAAGATAGGCTTCCCACAGTGCCAAAAATGTGGACTTACCGGAGCCCCAACGTCCGTCGATGGCGATGACCTGAGGACTTTGCGCCAGTAAGGCATCGGTGCGGCCCTGAATCGCGGGTTCTAGACCCAAACGATCGTTCTTGAATATATCGTCGGGCGGGATTTCGATCAGATGTGATGGCATGGCTTATTCTTCATTCAGGTTTCGGTCGTTCACTACTGAGACGCCGGGTGGCTAGGATTGGCTTCCTCCCAACAACCTCCCGACCGCATCCTCCACCGCCTGGCCCTATTGCGACGTGCGCAGCCAGTTGCGTAGTTCTCTGAGGGCTATCGTGACGGTCACCCGGTCCCATTCTTGGCGCAGCCGTCTCAACTGTTTGGAAGCGCCGGCCGCTGCGGTCTTTCCGGCCTTGGACACCTCGGCGTGTATTGGAACAGACGAGTCGAATTCGGGGATCGGAAGTTTCCACAGGTGTTATTACAGGTGGCGTGCTCCGTATAAGCCTTTGGGACATCAACGGCGTCGTGAGTTCGTTAGGACCAACGCAGCGGCCAGTGCTTGCCGTCGGTGAGGATGCCTATGCGGACGCGGCCCTGTTTTTCGGACTGGGCGAGGTAGTCGTCTAGGTCGATGAGGGTGGGCATTGGGTGGGGGTGAGGGTGTTTGTGTGGATGATATCGCGAAGGAGGTGGGTGGGTGGTGTTGGATGGCGGGATGGAGGTGTTGTGGGTAACCGCGCACCGTTGCCCCTGGGTCCCGGCCGTCGCCGGAACGACGGGTGGTGGGAAGGGTGTTGGTGGTGCGGTGAGAACGGGGTTGGGGTGTAGCCGCGCACCGTTGCCCCTGGGTCCCGGCCTTCGCCGGAATGACGGGTGGTTGGGTGTGTGTTGGTGGTGCGGTGAGAATGGGGTTGGGGTGTAGCCGCGCACCGCTCCTGGGTCCCCGATCGGAGTCGGGGAAGACGGATTGAGGAGGTCGGGGAAGACGAGGTATGGAGGCCGGTGAAGACGGGTTGAGGAGGTCGGGGTAGACCCCGTATCGAGTACGGGGCAGGCTACCCCGGGGTGGGCTTGCTTGGTTGGTGGTTGCGCCCCCATCACTTGCCCCAACCGTGGGTACCGGGTTGCCCCGGTACGACCCCGTATCGGGTACGGGGTGACGTTGTTGCCCCGGGGTGGGCTGAGTACGGTTGGGGTGTAGCCGCGCCCCGTTGCCCGGGTCCCCGATCGGGGTCGGGGAAGACGGGGTATGGAGGCCGGGGAAGACGGGTTGAGGAGGTCGAGGTGGACCCCGTATCGAGTACGGGGCAGGCTATCCCGGGGTGGACTTGCCTGGTTGGTGGTCGCGCCCCCATCCCTTGCCCCACCGTGGGTACCGGGTTTCCCCGGTACGACCCCGTATCGAGTACGGGGCAGGCTATCCCGGGGTGGACTTTCTTGGTTGGTGGTCGCGCCCCCATCCCTTGCCCCACCGTGGGTACCGGATCGGGGTCCGGCACGACGAAGAAGAGTTTATCGCCCGTGCATGCGTTCCCAGTCTGGGTCGGGGTGGGCGGCTATGAAGTCGTGGTCCAGTTCGTAGCCGAGGCCGGGCCTGTCGGGCAGGATGAGGTGGCCGTCCTGGATTTCGAGCGGCTCGGTGAGTACGGAGTTGTAGGCGGGCACGGTGTTGTCGTTCATTTCGAGCCGGTAGAAGTTCGGCACGGTGATCATCACGTGCGCGCCGGAAATGACGTTGAAGGCGCCGCTGGCGTCGTGCGGCGAGATGGGGATGTAGAACGACTCGGCAAGGATGGCCATCTTCTTCATCTCCGAAATGCCGCCGCTCCAGCAGATGTCCGGCATGATGAAGTTGACCAGGCCCTCGGTGAGGAACGGCACGAAGTCCCAGCGGTTGAACTTGCGTTCGCCGATGCACAGCGGCATGTCCGTGTTCGACTTCAGTTGCCTGTGCGCCTCGACGCTTTCCGGCTGCAGGGGCTCCTCGAACCACGTGATGTCGTACGGCATCATCTTGTTGCAGAGGTCGGTCGCAGTGGAGACGTCGAAGTTCCCGTGGGCGTCGATCAGCAACTCGATGTCGGGCCCGACCGCCTCGCGCAGCGCGGCCATCACGTCGAGCGCGTACGCACGGCCTTTTGCCGAGATCTTGCCGTCGATGTAGCGGCGATGATGCGCAGACATTTCGCTGGAAAACGGGTCGGTCTTGAGGGCCTTGTACCCGGCTGCAACCTGCCGCTTGGCATCGGCGACGCATGCGTCGATGTCGTTCGGGTTGGCCGGGTGGCTGTAGAGTCGGACGTTCTCACGCACCGGCCCGCCGAGCAGGTCGTACACCGGTCTGCCGAGGGCTTTGCCCTTGATGTCCCACAGCGCCATGTCGAGACCGGCGCAGAGGGTGGTGGCGAAGCCGCGGCTGCCCAGCGTGCCGAACCGCCGGTACACCTTGTTCCAGATCATCTCGATGTGGTTCGGGTCGTCCCCCATGATCCCGTCGGCGAAGTCCGCATATTCGAGGTCTTCCCTGATCAACTCGTACCCGCGCCCAACGATGTGTGCGCCGCCGCCGCCGGAGTTGGTGGACTCGCCGACCCCCGTTATCCCTTCGTCGGTGTCGACCTCGACGAACACCCATGTCCTGTTTTCGTTTGCCCTGGTGAGATAGACGCGCAGGTCGGTGATCTTCATGTTCCTCAGTCCTGAATTCGCTTGTCGGGTCATCAGTATGCGTGATTTCGGAATCGTACACGCCGTTGGCGGCGGGATAAATGCCCTTTCCGGCTGCTAAACTCCGATGCGCCGGGCCGCTTCGCGGCATGAAGCACGGTAACGGGACAGGCTGCGGCACACCACATTCAGCACCTGGGCGAGGAAACTTCTGACAATGAGGTACTGCTACGCGCACCGACGATTCACCCTGTATCCGGATAGCAGGGACACGTGGGAACTCTCCCCGGATGCCTACACGGACGAGTTTCTCGGCCGGGTACGGGACATGGGTTTCGACTCGCTTGAAGTCGGGTCGGATGTCATCGAGAGCTTCGGCCAGGACGAATCGGCGATCGCCGATTTCGGCAAGCGGCTTTCGGATGCGGGCGTGCCGGTCGGGGCGATACGGAGCGGGGGTTCGTTGACGCACGCCCGCTATGCGCACGCAAACCTGGAGCGGATGCTTCGGATGGTGCGCGCGGCCGACATCACCGGGGCCGAGGTGGTCAACGGGGCGCTGAGCACGCCGAACCGCTATCCGACCATTACGCCGATGCACAACACCGGCCTGCGGCGGTCCCAGGACGCTTCGCGTGAAGGCACGATGAAGGAGTTCGAGACGCTGGCCGAGGCCCTGCAGGTGGGATGCGACGCCGCGGCCGACTCGGGCGTGACCATCACCGTTGAGGTGCACCAGAACTCCCTGGTGGACAACTCGTGGTCGGCGCTGCTTACGCACCAAATGGTGGACCGGGAGAATTTCGGGATCAACCCGGACCTTGGGAACATCCTGTGGTGCTACGACGAGCCGGAAGAGACCATGGAGGACGCCATAGTGGCGCTGGCGCCGGTGTCGAAGTACTGGCACTGCAAGAACATGTACCGCGTGCATCACCCGGAGAACCACCGCGCCGTGTTCATCAGGACCAACATACCGGCGGGAGAGATCGACTACCGGTTCGCGATTTCGGCGATGGCGAAGGCCGGCTACTCCGGGTACATGGCGATCGAGGGCGTGCAGGCAGGCGACCAGTTCCTGCACGACGGCCAGAGCATCGACTACGCCAAGTCGATCTGGGCGGAGTTTGAGTAGGGGCGAATTCGCTCTGTGCCCTCACCCCCGCATCGAGTACGGGGCAGGCTCTAACCCTCGCCCGCGAAACGGGAGAGGGGACCATTGGAACAAGCTCCCTGTGGCCCGGCGCGTCAATTGGCGGCGGCTGCATCGGGCGTGAGCTAGGACTCGTCCGGTTCTTGGATTGGCATGCGCTCGGGGCGTTTCGTTGCCAGCAGCGCTACTATGCCCAGTATGAAGATGCCTGCGATGATGGCGAACGGAATGTCGTAGCTCCCCGTGGAGTCGAATAGCGCGCCGGTAAGTAGCGGCCCGCCGACCATCGAAGAGATCATGGCGAGATTGACCATGCCCATGATGGCGCCGAATGCGTAGAGGCCGAAGGCTTCACTGACCGACAGGACGATCATTGCGCCGAGGCCGCCGAATCCCAGCCCGAACACGAATACTCCGACCCACAACACCGCGGCCCCGCCGGGCGCAATCATCAGGGCTACTCCGGCGGTCTGTAACGCCACACAGATTACGGCGGCAAGCCGGGCGGAAATGGTCTCGCTGAGTCGGCCGAATCCGACCTTCGAGCCGATGCCCATGGCGGCGACCATGGTGAGGGCGGCGGCAGCGACGGCAGGGGAGAACCCCTCGTTTTCGAGGTGCGGGACGATCTGGGTGAGGATGCCCTGGTACGTGAAGCTGGCGGCGGTCAGGCCGAGCGTTATGAGGTAGAAGGACCGCGTCTTCAACGCCTGTCGCAGGCTGAGCCCGGTACGTGCGGCCGCTCTGGCGGCGCCGGTGAGCATGTGGAGCCTGCCGGTGCGGCGCGCCTCTGCCTCCAGGTCTTCCTGCCGGTCCCGGACGATTAGCAGGGCGGCAAGAGCCACCAGGGCCATGATTATGCCGAAGGTGGTGTACGCCCACTCCCATCCTGCGCTTGCGAGCACGAGAGCGCCCAGCGGGACCATGGTGAGGCCGCCGAAGTTGTTGCCCGCCGTGACGACGCCCATCATGCGGCCCCGCGAGGCCGGGAACCACATACCGACGACCTTGCCGCTGGCGAGGACGGTCGCTCCCGGCATGCCTGCGAATACGAGGGCGTGAAAGAGATACCAGTGCCACAGTTCGCTGATGAGCGGCCTCAGCAGGAAACCGGCGGAGATCAGCACCACCGACGCGACGACTATGGGGCGGACGCCGTACCTGTCCATCAGGCGTCCGACAAGGGGGGAGAGCAGGCCGGAGATGAACCCGAATGACAGGGCGGCGTTGAATTCCGTTCGGGTCCAACCGAACTGCGACTCGATGGGCTCCGCAAACACGCCGAAGGAGTATTGCGTCATGCCGATGGTCAGCCCGCCGGAGAGGAACACGATCCAGGCGATGTGCCATCCCAGGTAGATGCGGTTGGGGCCAAAGAGCCGCGGCACCCGCGGACGCCGCATGAGAAGGCTTGTCTGCGCCATCAGGGTGCGGGGGTTCTTTCTCGGTCGCGCAAAGGATCAACGGCCGCGCTTCGCTGGGCGGCTATTCGTCGAACACCAACTCTATCAGTGGGCTGGACTTGACCCAGGCGTCGAGGGTGGAGCCGTACATGGTTGGGGAGCCTTCGCGGAAGCGGTCGAATTCGGAGATGATCTTTCTGCGTTCGTCGGGGTCTTTGATGTGGACGGCGGTGGCGTCGAGGGTCGTGGTTATTGACTCTTTGAGGTGGAACTTCATGCGGGGGTTGGCGATGAGGTTGGCCTGCCAGTCGCGGGTGCCGGGGGAGCCGCTGAGGAAGTAGCGGCCGCGGGAGCGGTAGTACCACGTTTCGATGCGCCGGGGGCGTCCCGATTTGCGGCCGATGGTGGTGATGTCGACGGTCTTGTCGCGTTCGAGGGCGGATTTGGTTTCAGGGTCCATGGTGGTTCGGAATCACTATGACCATGTTAAGGCCGCACGAAGTGATGAAAACGGGGCGGCTGGGTTTGCCTGCCGGTTTTGCGTGGAGGTGGTTTGGGTGTGGTCGCGCCCCGATCCGTTGCCCCACCGTGGGTACCGGGTTTCCCCGGTACGACGAAAGGGGGAGGGTACGACGAAAGGGGAAGGGTACCGGATAGGGGCCGGTACGACGTAAGGGGTGAGGGCGCCGGATCGGGGTCTGGCACGACGGGGTAGTGGCGCCGGGGGTTTGTGGGGGCAGTACGGTTGGTGGATAGCCGCGCACCGTTGCCCCTGGGTCCCGGCCTTCGCCGGAATGACGGGGGAGGAGTCAGGACAGGGGCGTTGTATACTCGGCGGGCCCTTTGGCGACACGTTAACACGAGCCAGCGGCGCAGAGTCGTTTCATCCGCATGCCCAAAGGGTGAGAAGCGCCGGTAGCTCGATCCACGGAGTCCTGAATGACCACCGCTACAGCATCTTCTATGGCGCCCGTTACTTCCGCCACCAGGTTCGAACCCGTGCCGTTTTGGGCCAAATTGCCCATGGGCGTTACGTTCAAGGGCGACGCGACTTCGGTCGCCACCGACTCAGACGACAACGTCTACGTCTTCAACCGGGGCAGTCACCCGGTCGCCGTTTTCGACAGCTCCGGTAATTTCCTCGAGGGATGGGGTGAGGGCGAGTTCGACCGGCCGCACGGGATAGCCGTGGACGACGAGGACAACCTGTACTTCGTCGACGACGGGGGACACTTCGTCCAAAAACGGACGCGCGAGGGGCAGGTGATCTTCACGCTGGGTGAGCGAGGCAATCCTGCGCCATGGCAGGGCGGCGGCATGTTCAACCGTCCGACGGGCGTGTGCATCAATCCCGCCAACGGCGAATTCTTCGTGTCGGACGGCTACGGGAATTCCCGAGTGCACAAGTTCGACGCGGACGGCAATCACATCAAGTCATGGGGCGAGCCGGGCACCGGGCCGGGCCAATTCAGCCTGCCGCACAACATCGCGATGTCCGGCACCGACCGCGTGGTGGTGTGCGATCGCGAGAACTTCAGAGTGCAGGTGTTTACGACGGACGGGGAGTTCGTGGACCAATGGCACGTGCATCACCCGATGTCGGTTTGCGAGGGCAAGGGCGGCGACACGAACCTGTACGTTGGCGAGATGGGACCGCCGCCGGTGCAGGACGGGGTGCCCGGGCTTGGCCTGAGGGTCTCGGTCTGGAACCCCGACGGCGAGATGATCAACCAGTTCGGCAAGGGGACGCTTGGAGAGGACGCGGACCAGTTCGTGGCGCCGCACGGGATAGCGATTGATACCCAGGGCAGCCTGTACGTGGCAGAAGTGTCCTGGACGGCCCATTTCTCGAAGCAGGAAGTGTTGGTTCCGGGCGAGGTCGTGAGCCTGCGCAAGTGGCGGCGCGCGGACGGGTGAAGGTCCGCTCCGAATCAGGGAGGATAGCTTGGCGGAGAGCGCACGGGGCCTGACGGCGGCCGAGATAGACGACCTGCTCAGTCGACCAATTGTCTCGAGGTTGGCGACGGTACAGCCGGACGGCGCGCCTTACGTGGTGCCGATCTGGCATTACTGGGACGGGACCGCGCTGTGGATTATCCCGAGGGCGCGGTCTGCGTTCGTGGAGCACATCCGGCAGGAGCCGCGCGTTTTCCTTTCGTGCGCGATTGACGGGGACGGCAACGCGCGGGTGAGCATTGCCGGGACGGCGCACATCGTGGAGGGTCCATCGGGGATGGCCGGTCGGATGCTGGAGATCGCCCGGGAGATGGGCGAGCGGTACGTTGGGCCGCCGGGGCTCGAATACATCGCCAAGACCGTGGACAGGCCGCGCTACCTAGTGAGGATCGACCCGGTGAAGATCACGTCATGGAAGGGCGGAGAGTGGCATCCCCGGTATATATCCGGGGACCGCGAGTAACGTTCGTGAGGTGGTGACGGGTGAAGCCACGCCCCCGTCCACCCCGGCGGGCGCCCACAAGGGACGCACCCTACATGGGGTGGTGGTGTCGTGTGTTTGGGTGGTAGCCGCGCACCCCGCCCGTGCACCATGGGTACCGGATCGGGGTACGGCACGACGAAGCGGGGAGGCCGGCACGACGAATCTGTATGGCCCCACCGTGGGTACCGGCCCCGCATCGGAGTGCGGGGAGACGGGGTACGGAGTGCGGGGAGACGATGGAGGGCACGACGAGTGAAGGCGTGAACTCCCTTGCGGGCTATTTTCATAGCAATCCAACATGCCGGCTGCGGCCAGCGCCCCAAGGTATGAAAATGGGGTGTTGCCAGTCGCATGGGGGTTGTACATGTCGGGCGTACCCACCTCCGCACCCCACCGTGGGTACCGGGTTACCCCGGTAAGACGATGGGAGCTGGCACGACGAAGTGGGGGGGCCGGCACGACGGTATTGACCATCGTCTTCCCCGACTCGATCGGGGACCGCGGGGAGGTGAAGGAGAGGGTGGTTGTGAGACGGGCGTTTCAGATTCCTCCGCTTCGGTCGGAATGACGCGTTGGCGGACGGACGACCGGGTCCAGGGTTCGATGGGGAGTTTTGAAACGGGCTCTTCAGTCGTTGTCGTTGTTTGGGGAGGCGGACTGGCTGCGGCGACTCCTCAGCCAGGACCGTATGTGGACGTTGTGTTCCTGGTAGTGGTAGACGGTCGATTCGTCGATTCTCTGCCGGAGCGGCGTGCCATGGACGAAGCTGGACTTCGGCGCTTTTCGCAGGGCTTCTTTGAGCAACCTGTGAGTTTGTTCGAATTCGGCCATAGTCTCGCGAACCGGCATGTCTGTTTTGTCGTTGACGAGCCGAAGGTCTGGATCGTCCGAAGCGGTGGTATCGGAGTGGTTGTCGGTGGCGATCCGGGTCAGAAGCTCGGCCTCCCGCGAGGTGAGGTGAACGATGATGTCTTTGATCGACCAATCGCCGTAAACGCCGGGTGTCTGCATCTCCCGTGCCGTTAGCGCCGAGAGTGTGCGCTGCAGGTTCCGCCAGGAATCGTCGATGGCGGCCAGGACCAGCGTCATCACTTCGGGCGGGTCGGTTTTCTGCAATTCGCGTTCCTTGGGCCCGTTTTGTTCTGATTTGACAGGCGAGAGCGGCAAGTCTAGCGTTTCCTCGCCCTGATTGCGAAATCCGGTTGAAGACACGACACCCCAATTCCCGGGACGATTATGGATGCCCAATCAATCTGATTTCTGGCTGAAATGCATGGAATGCGGGGACGCCCATCCGGCGACGGTGCGCGTCCTCACCTGCCCGAAGTGCCCGGGACTTTTCGCCATGGAGTACTCGGCACCGGCCACCGGCTCGGCGCCGAGATTGCCGTTGCGCAGGCCGGAAGAAGCGATCACGCTGGGGGAGGGCGCGACGCCACTGGTTGAGTTCCGCCGTACGGGTAGCAAGCTGGGGCTTGGGGCCCTGTACGCCAAGCTGGAATTCGCCTCCGCGACGGGCTCATTCAAGGACCGGGGCAGCGCGGTGCTCATGTCCGCCGCGGTGGAAGAATCCGTCGCCGAGTTCGTGGAAGACTCGTCGGGGAACGCCGGTGCTTCGCTGTCGGCGTACGCTGCGGCGGCGGGCATCAAGGCGCACGTTTTTGCCCCGGCGAGCGCGGCGAAGGGCAAGTTGGACCAGATCGCGATATTCGGCTCGGACCTGCGGAAGATTCCCGGCCCCCGCCAGGCGGCGACAGATGCAGCGAGAGAGTTCCTGGATGAAAGCGACCTGGTCTACCTCTCACACAACTACTCCGCCTATTTTGCCGAGGGCATGAAGGCGGTCAGCTACGAGTTACTGGCCGACCTGGGAGACGGGACCGATCACGTTGTGTTGCCGGTAGGTAACGGCTCGCTGCTGATTGGATTGAAGAAGGGCTTCGACGAACTCGCCGACGCAGGTCGAATAGGTGCCGTGCCGCGGCTGACTGCCGTCCAGGCCGAAGCCATCCGGCCCGTGGTGGCTGCGATTAACGGCGAGGAGTGGGACCCGGAGACCGCGACGCAGACCGTGGCGTCTGGAATATCAGTCGCCCGCCCGCCGAGGTTGGCCGAGCAGGTGGACGCTGTTCGGGAGACGGGCGGATTCGCGGTCGCTGTCCAGGAGGACGCGATCATGGGCTGGCGGGACCGGCTCGCAAGGGACGAGGGGTTGTTTTGCGAGGCGACGTCGGCGGTTGCGTTTGCAGGGGTGGAAGCGCTGGTTGGTTCGGGGCGGATAAGGGCGGGGGAGAGGGTCGTTGTGGCGGTTACGGGTTCGGGTCTGAAGGAGCCGGTTTGAAAGGGCGTTGGCGTTAAGCGGGCGGGAGATTCTTCGGGTGGGTCTCGGAGAGTGGCATGTTTGGGGTGACGACGGGGTGTAGCCGCGCCCGTCCCCTGGGTACCGGATCGAGGTCCGGCACGACGGGGTTGTGTGTCTGACGTTTGTAGGGATGGCGAGGGTGATGGTGGGGTGTGCGGGAATGGCGGTTTGGGTGTAGCCGCGCCCGTCCCCTGGGTACCGGATCGGGGTCCGGCAAGACGGGGTTGGGGTGTCTCGTGTTTGCGGGGATGAAAGGGGTTGTTGTGTGATGGACGGTTCAGATCCCTCGGCTTCGCTCGGAGCCTGTGAATAAATCCTTTTTGCTGGTGGTATTTGTTGGTTGATTCCCGGACAATCGTTGGGACCTAAACCGACGAGGTGAACGC
>DAOUKO010000028.1:0-37570 GCA_034421215.1 Dehalococcoidia bacterium | reverse complement strand
CAGGATGCGTGGCCTGCCAACGCCCTGGACTTCGTGATCCGGCTCCATGTCCTCCAGGCACTCCCGAATGAATTTCTCAATGTTCCCAACCGTCTCTGTACCGGCAATGGCTGAACTGGACATCTCTAGACACTCCTCCGCTGAGTAGTCATGTCCTTCTACTACTCGGAGGTGTCCTACCCAAAGGGTAGAACGGTCCCGATATCAATTAGTTGGAACGGATGCTCTTGTGGGCGCCCGAAAGGGGTAGGGCGCGGCAACTGACGCGACGCCATTTCGTGCTTCGTCAGGAACTATTCGAAAACCCTCTTAGGGAACCTAAATCCGGGCCGAATCGGATCGAATCCCGGCGACGTCACCGGTACCGATGTCATCCAAAAACGCGTTTACAGCGTCTGCCGCGCCGGCGGGATTGGCGACGTGCGGCCAGTTACCCACACCGTAGGTCGTGGCTTGTTGGGCGTTCGGCCAATTCGGCCATTGGTCCGTTCCGCCGCCGCTGGTCAGCACAATCAGGGTAGGAACGCCCGGGCCGATGCCTTCGCTCAAGTCCGGCCGGTTTCCTATGTTCATTGCAGCCGGATCAAATTTTGGGGCCCGCAACCCGCCCGGCCGGGCCCAGGTAAGCATGTCGGCAATTTCGGCGGCCCGCATGGACGGGTGGTCGCCGAACAGGAAGATATCGGCGCCTTCCGGTCCCAGCACGAGTTCCACAAGACCCGCCGACTCGACGTCATCCGGCGGCGGGCCCAGCAGGACCAGGCCGCGCACGTGTTCAGGCCACCGCTGGGCCGCACGTATTGCCAGCAGCGCCCCGAGCCCCGTACCCACCAGCACAGCCTTCTTCTGCCAGTACTCCAGTTGTATTCGCAGATCGTCTGCGTACTCGTCGAACGCATACTCGCCGTCGGGGTCCCACGGCGTGCCGCCATGGCCGCGCAGGTCCATGGCCACGACTTCGGAAGACCGGCGGATCCGGCTGGCGAACGGTCCGAACGTGTCGGCGCACTCCCCGAGGCCGTGCAGGAGCACGGTCATGTGGGTCGTTGAACGGGGCCACCAGAGATAGTGAAACCGCCTGTAACCAAGCAGTTTCAGGTATTCACTCAGCCCGCCGTGTTGTTTCGCTTGCAAACGAAAACCGCCTGGCAATCAGGTTATGGGGCTATGTCGGTACGGGCCAACCCCGGCGTGACCAGCCGGTTGGGGACAGCGGGCCGTTCAGGCGGGCATCGCACCCAGTGCGGCGTCGATATCCTTCGGCTTATAGCCGACGACCCGCTCGTCTCCTATGAATGTGACGGGAGTCGAGGAGTAGCCTTCGGCCAGCAGGTACCTGGTGGCGTCGTCATCCAGGGAGACGTTGTGCTCCGTGAACTCCACGCCTTTTCGTGAAAGATACACTTTCACCATGTGGCAGGGGCCTCAACCGTTCGAGGTGAAGACCTTGATGGCTGCGTCAAAATCGGTCAAGTTTCATACCTCCGCAGTTCCGGCGCTTCTGGAAATCCGGATGCTGTGATTGTATAAGTAATCCGCCCATCTGTTGGAACGGTCATTCGGGATTGGTCAATCGGGCGCTGGACGTGAGTCGAAGAAAATATGATCGACCGCAAGGTGATACTCGACTCGGTCGTCGAGGCCCTTCCAGAGGGTCACGAACTGGTCCCACTGCCCAGGCTGAATGTGCCTACTCCCGCCGGGATGGGCTTTCAAAAGGTCTATTTTGGCATCAGGTGCACCTGCGGGACCTCAGCCGTCTTGACCGTAGAGGTCGCGGGCGACAGGACGGAAGCCGATCTGGAAGAGGCCATGCCCGCCATACTGGACCGCCTGATGCGACAGAAAGCCGCCTTCCGGAAGATGTCTTGCCGGTCACATGAAAGCCTCAGGTCCGGCCAATTCAAATAGAATCCCTTACTGACTCCCGATCCAACGCCAACTCAGAACCCCGGGGGAATGCGCATGCCGAAGAAACAGCTGACCGAGGAAGAGGCCTTTGACAGGGCCGTAAGTTTCTCTGAGAAATACGTGGCAAGAGGGCCGTACGAGTTTTTCCCAGACGCGGAAGTGGTGCGGGTTGTCCAGGAAGGACTTGGCAAGAACGAACTCGAACACGGGTATCGCTACTGCCCCTGAATGCCCCTGAGCGGCGATCCGGTCGAGGATCGCAAGAAGATATGCCCGTGCGACCGGCACCACGAGGACATCATCCGTGACGGGTTCTGTATATGAATGTTCTTCGTAAGCGAAGAGTTTCTTCGCTCATACGAAGCCGGTGAGGACTTCGAGCAGACCATCGACGAAGCGGTGCCGCAAGGCACGGGCCTGTTCGAAGGTGAGTACGCCTCCAAGGCGTCCACGAAAAGTTCGAAATCCCGCTCCGCGCGCAAAAAGGATTAGCGGGACCTGAAGTATGGCAATGGACTTCCAGGAATCCCTGACGCTCAATACCTACCGCGTAAGGGGCGTCGAGTTTGGCCACAGGACCCAGTTCCGGGACGGCGCGCTCACCGTTGACAAGGCGGAAATAATCGCCCTGGTCAAGTCCGACCCGCGAGTGAACGCCGCCAATGTGGAACTCGTTCACCCCGGTGAGTCCACCCGCGTAACCGCTATCAAGGACGTCATCGAACCCCGGGTGAAGACGTCCGGGCCCGGGCAGGTGTATCCGGGCGTTGCCGGAAGACCGGTGACGACGGTCGGCGTCGGCGAAACGAATCGCCTGGCCGGAGTGGCCGTAACCCCGCTCAGCCCAATCAAGGTCTACGAGTTGCCGAGCCCGGCCGGGGGCATGGTCGGCGGCGCGGCGGGCCCGGGTTCCAACCTGTTCGACATGAGCGGCCCCGGCGCATCCGCTTCCCCTTACGGCTCGCTGCACCACATATGCATCAGCCTCGACGTTAGTCCGCTGTTGCATCTCGACGACCAGAACGAGACGATACACGCGGCCGCCCTGCGCGTCTCTGACCTGCTGGCGAAGACCACGCTCGGCGCAGCGGCCGACGAGACTGAGGCGTTCAGCAACCGGCCTCTTAATGACGGCGTACCCTCCATCGTGTACGTCGCCTGCATGAATTCTCCACAGCACTACGCCAACAGCCTGAACGCCTACGGGGTCGCCATTTACGGGTTGACTCGGCAGACGCCGCCGTGGGTGTTGGGACCAACGGAAATCCTGGACGGCGCGATCTGCGGCTCCTACAGCTACGAGATGGCCAACAACCCCGTGGTTATGGGCCTGCTGCGTAAGCACCGGGAAGGGGAGTGCAACTTCCTCGGCGTTATCACGATAAGGACGCGCTGGACTTCACAGGCCGAGAAGAACGTTCAATCGGGCCAGACCGCCCGTATTGCGAGGGATCTCGGTGCAACCGGTGCGATCGTTACCTGGGACGCCGGCGGCAACGACTTCATGGAGGTCGCCAGGGTCGTGCAGGCCTGCGAACAGGCCGGCATCGATACGGTGCTGCTGACCGGCGAGGAGGACCCGGCAAACGAGGGACCCGCTCTGCTGGAGCCGTTGCCTGAAATGAAGGCAGTCGTCAGCACCGGGATAGGCGCCAACATGTGGTTCGAACCCACCCCGATGCCCGCGGTCGAGAAGGTGGTTGGCGCTCCGCAGGTGCAACTCAACTTCGGACCCAACGAACCGCTTCAGATACTGGACGCCAACATCGAACTGGCCACACTGCAGTCGGAAGACCACTACGGCTTCGGCTTCAGAAGCTGCTTCAACTACTAGCCGCGGCCAGGTGTCGCCCGGACGCATTCAGCCTCCCGCGGGGCGGATCATGCGAATCGGGCGGATGTTCTGGTGCGGGTCCGCGCGCCAAACGCGCCAAACATGTAACATATCGGCCGATATCATGGCGAAGGTGCGCAGAACTGTGCTTGCAGTTCCTTGCGCCACCTAAGCACGCGGACCGACACGGCTGCGTCATCGAAACGGAGGGAATAGAGTTGATTCCTAAGAAAATCTTGATTTTGGCCATTGTGGCGCTTGCGGGGATGATCATTGTTGCCTGCGGCGGGGATGACCCGGAGCCCACGGCCGCGCCCGAAAAGCCAGCCGCGACGACAGCGCCGGCGCCGACCGCCACAACGGAAGTCGTGGTGCCTACTATCGCCCCGATCGTTTCGACACCCACGGCGGAACCGGCTGCGCCGACCGCAACGCCCCAACCCTCGCCCACGCCGCCTCCCGCGGGGCCATCCGGCACGTTGAACGTGGGCGTAGCCTTGGTGACGCCTCCCAATTTCCTGCCCAGCAAGATCCCGTGGCCCGGCAACCTCAACATCATCTCGTGGGGCGTCGGAGAGGGTCTCGTGCGAACGGACTACGCGCCGCCGCCGCTCATCGGTGAGTTGAACGACACAGGCATCGCTACCAGTTGGGAAGTTGCTCCAGACCAGTCGAAGATCACGTTCCAGGTCCGCGAGGGAATCGAATTCCACGATGGTTGGGGTGAATTGACCGCCCACGACGTGGCGCACAGCTTCAATGAGACCCAGGCCGAAGGCAGCACATGGGCACGGGTCGAAATCGGGGACTTCATGTCCGAAGGCGTCGCCGTCGACGACCGCACGTTCGAGTTCAGGTTCAAGAAGTGGAGCGGCGTCTGGTTCCAGTGGATGTACCAGAACACCGGCGCCGTGCCGATGATCAGCGAAAAGGCATACAACGATCTCGGCTTCGACGAAGCAGTGCTGACCCCTGTCTTCACCGGACCGTTCTCGGTCGACGAGTGGAAGGGCAATGACATCGTGCAGCTATCGGCGGTCGACCCACACTGGCGGCAGACGCCTGGCGTGGCCAACGTGAGGATCGTAGAGATCAAGGAAGTCGCCACCCGACTGGCGGCATTCAAGACCGGCGAGATCCACCTGGCGCAGTTCCCGACCAACAGGCTGGCGGAAGCTGCCGAGGCGACCGGCGGAAAGTTCCACGAAATCGGCAACCCGTCGTCCAAGCACGTGGCGTACGCCGGTAACTACTGGATGGAAAAAGACCACAACACGGGTGAGACCATCTACCCGCGCCCGGGTCTGAACGCCGATGACGAACACCCCTGGATTGGGGACCCCAAGAACCCGGAAAACATGGAACGCGCCCGCCTGATCAGGCACGCAATGTCGCAGGCCATCGACCGGGACCTGATTAACGAGGAAATCCTGCTCGGCCTCGGTTCGCCGCAGTACACCTGGTACGGGTTCGACCAACGGGCCAACCCGGACTACTTCAAAGACGAATGGATAATTCCGTACGATCCTGAAGGCTCAAAGCAGACCATTGCCGAGCAGGGCTTCCCAGACGGGTTCAAGGTGCCGTTCTACCTCGCGCCTGACCTGCCCGGAGTCGTCAGCGTTGAGATCGGAGAGGCCATCGCCCAGATGTGGCGAAACATCGGGCTGGACGTGGTCATCGAAAGCACGGCCTATCAGGCTCGAAGGCCAACCATGGTGGACCGCTCGATCGACGTGGTCTGGATGTGGCAGTCGAACGCGTCGGTCGGGAAGATCGACGACGCACACAGCCACGGCGTGATCCCGTCCGCCGGCTGGAACCGCGGCATGGAAATCCAGTGGGTCCTTGATCTCTGGATGGAAGCGGATGCTGAACCGGACGCTGAGAAACGCATCGAGATAAACGTCCGCGGTGAGGACATGAACGCCCACTGGATGACGGTTTCGGCGGTCGTAGGTGTTCCAAGCATCTGGGTGGCCAGCGGAGATGTCCTGGAGTGGAGGCCGTTCTCGGAAGGCGCCGGTTACGCCGGCACTTTCGAGTCGGTTGTCCTTAAGTAAGTCCAATAGAGATCGCGGCGGCGGGTCCGGCTTTGTCCCGCCGCCGCAGATCGACATATTCGGACGTTTGCCGAAGGCCGCGCCGGCGCCATCGCCGGTCTCGCGGCCTTTGTGTTGACCGTTAGAGAGTAAGAACGGGCCGCTGTAATGACCGCTTTCCTGGTGCGACGATTCTTCTACGGGATCGCCGTCGTCATTATTGTGACGCTGGTCGTCTTCTTCCTGTCCCGCGCATCAGGTGACCCGCGCACTTACTTCATGAATGAATACACCACCAAGGAACAGTGGGACGCATGGGGCCGCGAGTGGGGCCTAGACAAGCCGGTAATCCAGCAGTACTTCCTGTGGTTGGGGCGCGCAATGACCGGCAATCTCGGAAAGTCGTTGCGTGAAAGCCGCCCCGTCCTGGACGTCATCATGGAAAGGGTGCCGGCCACCGTCCAATTGGCCGCCGGCGCGTTTATCTTCGCCGTTCTCCTGGGGTTGCCGTTTGGCGTTCTATCCGCCGTCTGGCGGGGTAGCTGGCTGGACTACTTCGGCAGGACCATTGCGTTGTTCGGGCAGGCCCTCCCGCCGTTCTGGTTAGGGATCATGTTGATCCTGATATTCGCGGTTTGGCTCGAATGGCTGCCCACCAGCCGGCGGGAGGGAATTCCTCACTTCATTCTCCCGTCTATCACCCTCGGCTGGCTGACCGCCGCGGGTCTGCTGCGGCTCGTCAGGTCGGCCATGCTGGAGGTGCTCGACTCGGAGTACATAAAGATGGCCCGCGCCAAGGGAGTCGGCGCCAACACAGTCGTATGGAAGCACGCATTCCGCAACGCCATGATTGCGCCCCTGACCTACACCGCACTGGTGTTCGTCGCGTTCCTGACCGGGGCCGTAGTTACTGAGACGGTGTTTTCGTGGCCCGGGTTGGGGGAACTGGCGGTCAGATCCGTGAACAACCTGGATCTTGCAGTGTTGTCAGGCGTGGTGCTGTTTCTCACGGTGTTGTACGTGGTCGTGAACTTCATTACCGATGTTCTGTACGCCGTGATTGATCCCAGGATACGGCTGGAATGAGCATTCAACCTGTCGTTGCGACCCCCTTGGAACCGGTCATTCCGGGCCAGGACCGCGGCTTCATTCGCCGGTGGGTCCACGAGGCCAATCGTTACCCGATAATTCCCGGCATCGTCATGCTCGCCATGGTCGTCGCGGCGGCCTTCGCTCCCTTCGTAGCGCCGCACGACCCCCAGTTCGGCTATCTGGGCGATCGCGAGACACCTCCCTTCTGGCACCCGGAAGGGAGTTTCACCCACCTGCTTGGCACCGATCAGCAGGGCCGGGACATGTTGAGCCGCGTGATCTACGGCGCCCGGATATCCATGTTGATCGTAGTCACGGTTGTCGCCATCGGCGGCACTATCGGCACGGCCCTGGGAATCATCGCTGCCTGGTACGGGCGCCACATCGACGAACTCATAATGCGGGCTGTCGACGTCACCCTGGCGATGCCGTTCATCCTAGTTGCGCTTGTGGCGGTGGTCGTCTTTACTCAGAGCACGACGCTGGTAATCGGTCTTCTCGCAATATTCAGTTGGAACGGATTCGCGCGCCAGATTAGGGCGGATTCGCTCAAGATCAAATCGGCCGACTATGTTTCGCTGTCCCTGGTATCGGGCGCATCCACGATATGGATCATGTGGAAGCACATCTTCCCGGGCGTCGTCAACACGATGGTCGTGGTCGCCACCTTGCGAGTCGGCTCGCTCATACTCGCAGAGGCCATATTGAGTTACCTGGGCGCCGGCATCCCGCCGCCCACCCCCGCGTGGGGCCTCATGGTTGCGGACGGCAGGAATTACCTGGATACCTCGTGGTGGATCGCATTCTTCCCGGGGCTCGCCATTTTCCTGCTCGTACTGTCGAGCAACTTCCTTGGTGACTGGCTCCGCGACCGGTTCGACCCGGTGCTTCGCCAGCTCGACTAACCCGACTTTTCGTTGGGAGCAGGACAATTGACGGAAACACTGAAAGTTCTTCACTACGTCAACCAGTTCTTTGCCGGGCGCGGCGGCGAAGAAATGGCAAACATGGAGTTGGACGCGTTGTCCGGTCCCGTCGGCCCCGGCGTCAGGCTAAACGCGCTGCTGGGGGAGGACGCCGAGATCACTGCGACATTGATCGCTGGCGACAACTGGGTGGCTGAAAACGAGGACACCGCCGCCGATTGCCTGCGCGAGGCGGTCCTGCACCACGACCCCGATGTCGTAGTCGCAGGACCAGCCTTCAATGCAGGCCGCTACGGGCTCGCCTGCGGGCTGGTGTGCAAGGTTGCGCAGGATGCCGGAATACCTGCCGTGACGTCCATGTTCGAGGAAAATCCGGGCGTGTTGAGTTACCGAAGGGACGTCCTCATCGCCGCGGGGGCTGAAGACGTGAAAGGCATGGAACCGGCCCTGGTAAGGCTGGCTGAGTTAGCTATGAAACTCGGCAACGGGGATGCCATCGGCCCGGCTGAAAGCGCCGGATATTTCCCGCGCGGTATTCGCAAAGAGGGCAAGCGATACGCTTCGGCGGCAACTCGAGCGGGCGACATGCTGATGGCCCGCCTGACCGGCTCTCAATGGACCACTGAACTACGCATCGATGCGCCGGAAGCAACGACACCGGCGGGACCGGTAACTGACCTGTCCAACGCCAGGATCGCCATGATGACGTCCGGCGGACTGGTCCCGAAGGGCAACCCGGACGGACAGGTCCGCGGCGGCTCGACGCGCTGGTGGAAGTACTCGATCGAAGGGCTGAGCGGCCTGAGCGGGGAGGAGTGGGAGTCTATCCACCGCGGGTTCTTCGTCGGGATTACCAACGACGAACCCAACTACGTCATGCCGCTGGACGTGATGCGGCAATTCGAAGACGCAGGCGCCGTCGCCGAAATACATCCTGTCGCCATCAGCGTTTCGGGAGTGGGCACGCACGTCAGCGACTCCATCCGAATCGGAGACGAAATGGCGGAGTACCTGAAGGGCGAGCGGATCGACGGCGCACTGCTGGTCGCCACCTGAGGCACCTGTAATCGTTGCGGCGCAACGATAGCCAGGCGGATCGAAGACGTAGGCATACCGGTGGCCGTGATAACGGCGCTATTCAGCCTTGCGCTGACGACAGGAGCGCCCAGGGTCGTTAAGGGCGCCCGAATAGAACACGTTTGTGGCGATCCCACGCTCGGGCCGGAGCGGGACGCCGCTTTCAGGCGGGAGATAGTGCAGACTGCGCTCGATTCTCTGGCCACCAGGGTTTCCGAACCCACGTTGTTCGAACCGGCGGGCGCGTAGCGTCGCACTTCCAGTCTCAAAGGCAGGGCAGGTCGGAAAACAATTGCAAGTCCCAGGCTCAGGCGCTAACCAATGAAACTGGAACTCGGAAGATTCCCCGTTTCGGAAGTACGCGAAGGTCCCGAGACCGCCTATCGCGACGGACTGCTGACGCTCGATACGGAGTCGCTGACCAGGCTGGCGCTCGAGAATCCGGCCATTCTCCACGCCCGGGTTGAGATCGCACGCCCCGGGGACTCCACCCGCATCGTCGGGTTCCGAGACGTAATCGCGCCGCAGGTGAAAGTCGAAGGACCGGGCGTGGCATACCCGGGCATCTGCGGCAGACCTGCTGACTTCGTCGGCCGGGGCAGGACGCACCGCGTCGACGGACTTGGTGTAGTCAACCTCGCCGACACTGAACCGCCGCCAGGAGAAGTAGCCGAGAAACTGGGACACGGATTCGACACGTTGTTCGACATGTCAGGTCCATCGGCCACCATCATTCCCTATTCGCGATTGAACAACGTCTGCCTCGTCCTGAACACGGACCGGCATCTCTCTGACCCGGCCCGCGCCTGGGCGGCGGAAGACGCGGCGCTTCGCGTGAGCGACGCCATCGCCGAGACTGTTCGTGAAGCCACCCCGGCTGAGTTAGAGACGTTCGAAAGCCCGGAGGCCGACGCCGATCTGCCGCGCGTGGTCTACATCTCCTGCCATAACTCGCCCGAACACTACGCCGACGCGGTGCGGGCCTACGGCACGTCCATTTACGGCCTGTCTCGACTCAACGCGCCGTGGCTGCTGAACCCGAACGAGTGGCTCGACGGCGCAGTGGCGGGCAGGGACTCCTGGGTCCTGGCGAACAACCCGGTCATCAAGGACCTGTACTCCCGTCACAATCGTGACCTCATCTTCGCCGGCTGCATCGCCATACGAACGCGGTGGAGCCAACAGGTCGAGAAGAACGTGACATCGAACCAGGCAGCCAAGATCGCGCAGCAGATCGGCGCAACCGGTGCTGTGGTTACGTGGGATGCAGGCGGGAACGATTTCATGGAGGTCATCAGGACCGTCCAGGCCTGCGAACAGATCGGCATCAACGTTGTATTCTTGACCTTCGAGGAACACCCCGACAACGGAAGTCCGCTGCTCGAACCCCTGCCGGAAGCCCGGGCGATAGTCACCACGGGATGGGGCCGAAACGAATTGATGTCGGCCGAAAGCATTCCCGAATACGACGAGCCGCTACCGGCCGTAGACCGGGTCATCGGCAGGCAGACCATAATGGCCAACCAGAACGCCCAGTCCGGCCAGATAGACTCGCACTCGGAGTTACGCTCGTTCCTGTGGGTGGACCGGTACGGTTCCACCGCGTGGAGCGCATTCGACTATTAACATCAATTGGGACGAGAGTGAATTCTCTACGAAGGGAGAATTATCGTGACGAGCCAGCCAAAGCTGAAAGTGGTCCACTTTCTCAACCAGTTCTTCGCAGGAATCGGTGCAGAAGAGGCCGCAAACCACCCCATCGAAGTTCGCGAAGGACCGGTTGGGCCGGGAAACGCGTTCCGCCAGGCGTTCAAGGACGACGCCGAGATAGTCGCGACCATCGTCGCCGGGGACAACTACTTCAACGAGGAACACGAGACCTCCGTAAGGACGGTCGTGGACACCCTTGCCCGGTACCGGCCGGACCTGGTTATCGCCGGCCCCGCCTTCAACGCGGGTCGTTACGGCCTCTCATGCGCCGAGGTGTGCCACCTGGCGTTGGCCGACGGCATCCCTGCGGTCACCGCAATGTTCGAGGAGAACCCGGGCACACTGACCTACAAGAAAGAGGTCATCATCGTGCCCACCAGCGAGGGCGTAGGCGGAATGCCGGCCGCAGTCGCAGCCGTCGCACGCATCGGTCTGAAGCTGGCCCGCGGCGAGGAACTCGGCCCGGCCGACGAAGAGGGTTACATGCCGCGGGGCATCCGACGGTCCGGGCGGCGTGAGGTACGGGCTGCGGACCGCGCCATCGAGATGGTCCTCAAGAAGGTCCGAGGCGAACCGTTCGTCACGGAACTGCCCATCGAGTTACCCGAGGTCGTCGAACCGGCGAGCCCGCTGACCAACATGAAGTCTGCCCGGATCGGCCTAGTCACATCGGGCGGGCTCGTGCCCATCGGCAACCCCGACAAACTCTCGGGCGGTCCTTCGCAGACCTGGTACCAATACGACATCGGTAACCTCGCCACGATGGAAGCGGGCAAGTGGGAGTCGGTACACGTCGGGTTCTACACCGACGTGACCAATGAAAACCCCAACTACGTGCTCCCGCTCAACGTCATGCGTTCGCTCGAGGACCGAGGGGTCATAGAGTCAATTTTTCCGGAGTACCTGACGACTTCCGGCCGCGGCACCACGGTCGCCGATTCGAGGCGCATGGGCCGTGAGATGGCGGCCGTACTCAAGCGAGGGGGTGTGGACGGCGTTGTCATGGTGGCCACCTGAGGGACCTGCAATCGTTGCGGCGCAACGATAGCGAAAGAGATCGAGCGAGAGGGCATCCCCGTCGCCCTGATCTCGGCCCTCTTCAGCCTCGCCCTGACTACCGGTGCGCCAAGAGTCGTACGCGGCGGCCGGATCGAACACGTCTGCGGAAACCCGAGACTCTCGCCCGCGGACGATCTCGCCTACGCCACCAGCATTGTCGAGTCGGCGCTCGACTCGCTGATGACGCCGGTAACCGAGCCGACGCTCTTCGAGCCCAGCGTCACCTGACTTGAGTAAGACGAGACCCGAATGCCTGCGCTCCCAGACCGGCGGCCCTCTTGCCGCTCGTCTCTCGGTATCACATTCCTCAGAAAATTGCCCACCAGGGAGTTCACACCCTCCCCCGTCGTGCCGGGGTATCCCGGTACCCACGGTGGGGCGCTGAGGTGGGTACGCCCGACGTGTACAACCCACATACGACAGGCAACGCCCCAATTTCATCCCCTCGTGCGGCCTTAACTGAGCCTAAGTAATTCCGGAGCCGAACATGAAAGATGCCGACAAGAGACTGGAACTGGGAATATTCCCGGTAACAGACGTACAACTGGGCGCAGCTACTTCCTATGACGACGGGGTTGTCACGGTCGACGCCGTCGGGTTGCGGGATGCCCTCCTCGAGGACTTGCGACTCGAAGACGTGCAGTTCGACGTCGTCCACCCCGGCGACATGGTGCGCGTCACCACTGTGCGCGACCAGGTCGAACCGCGGGTCAAGGTGAGCGGGCCAGGCGTCGTGTACCCGGGGCTAGACCGGCGGCCGGTAGACGTCGTCGGCTCGGGCCGTACGCACGTCCTTCGCGGCATGTCGATATTCGAAGTGTCCGACACCATGTGGTACCCCGGCAACGACGGGGACGTGGAGACCTACCTCGACATGTTCGGGCCCGGGGGCGAAGCGGTCCCGTTCGGATCGATGCACAACCTGTGCATGACCATCACGCCGCTCGACGGCCTGCACATAGAAGACCAGAACCAGGCGATCCACGGCGCGGTGCTTCGCGTGTCCGACGCCATAGCCGAGACCACGAGGGACCTCGAACCGTCGTCGATCGAGGTGTCGGATCTCGGACCGGTGGACCCGTCCCTGCCGCGCATCGCCTACGTCATGTCCCTGCGCTCGCCCGAGCACTACTCGAACTCCCAGTACGCGCACTGGACCGCCATTTACGGCATAACCAGGCTCACCCCGCCGTGGCTCATCAACCCCAACGAGATATTCGACGGCGCGGTGTCGGGCCGGGCGTCATGGGAACTCATCAACAACCCGGTCGCCTGGAGCCTGTCACAGCGGCACGGCCAGGACCTCAACTTCGTAGGGTGCATCATCATCCGCACCAGGTGGTCCGCGCAGAGCGAGAAATTCCTCACCGCTAACCAGGTGGCGTCGCTTTGCCGCACGATGAGCGTGGATGGCGCCGTCGTTGGATGGGACTCCGGCGGCAACGACTTCATGGAGGTCATTCGCACCATCGAAGCTTGTGAGAAAGCCGGCGTGAATACCGTCTTCCTGACGATGGAAGAGAGCCCCGCCAGCGGCGGACCGCCGCTACTCGAACCCCTACCCGAAGCCGATGCGATAGTGACGACCGGTTTTCAAGGCGCCGCCGGGGGAAGGATCGCCGAACTCACCGCTCCTGAGCGCGTGATTGGCAGGCCGGAAATCTGGCGCGTCGACCCCGTGTCAAACGAGTTCATCAAGCACGACGCGACCGGACCGCTAAGGTCGATCGCCTGGGCGGACCGCTACGGCTACACCAGGGAGTCCGCCTTCGCCTACTAGGTGAAGCGTTAACCCGTCCTCGATCCATCGTCGAGTCCGGCTTCTGCCTGGCTTCACGCCGAAGGCCCCACTCAATAGTCCCCTTTCCCGGCGGAGACCCTTGCACAACCCCTTCTCCTGGACGAGGCCTTCGCCTTAACCTCCTCTCCTGGAGGGAGAGGGTTGGGGTGAGGGCGAAACGCAAATTGAATGCAGGCCGCTGGATCCCTCTACCCCCGGCCTGCGCAGCATTCCCCAAACACGCTCTCTGTCGACCACTCGTAGGGGCATTGGGATGTGGGCGCCCGAAGGGGAGGGGCGCGGCAACCGACGCAACGCCATTTCGTGATCGGTTAGGGACTCTTTTTGGACACCCTCTGAGACAGGCCCCCCGGGAACCGCCCTCACACCTCGAAGCAACTCGTCCGGGTGTCCAGCGAAGACCAGCCGAGACCTGAACGGCCGAACGGCAACTCGCCCTGCGCGTCAATCGTCCCGACGCCGGTGCTCACGTTCAAAGTGATTTCGCGCCGGCCGATCACGCGGTCCACCGGCCCGGTCGGAGGCGGACTCACCTCTGCCCGGCCGACGCCGACGCTGACGATCGACTTCACTTCCGGCAGCGGTTCCAGTATCGGAGGCCCGCCTTCCGTCGGTTCGTCCTCCTGGACTACGAACACCGTGTCCAGATCTTCCAGTTCGCACGCCTGCGCCGTCCTGACAGCTTCCATGAAGTCGTTCCCACCGACCATGCCAACGACGATCACGCCCTCCGCCCCCATCATCTTGACCGTCTTTGCAGCCTGCTTGGCGACAACGTTCTTTTCGAGTTGGGAACTCCACCGCGTGCGAATGACCACGCAACCAAGGAAGTTCAGGTCCTTTCCGTGCCGGTCGTACAACTCGAACAGCATGGGATTGTTTGCGAACCCCCATGAGTCATCGAAGCACAGCGCGCCGTCCAGCATTTCGTTCGGATGAATTACCCACGGCGGGTGCAGCCGCGTCAGGCCGTAGAGGTGGTCTCCCCATCCCCTTACGGAGCCCGCGTGGTGCTCAGGCGAGTGTTGGCAGAGTATGTAGGCAACCTTCGGCAGCGAGGGGTCCGCTTCGCCGAGTTCGAACACATCGATCTCGGGAGGCTCTTGGTCCTTGACTGCCTCGGCGAGGGCGTCTGAGACGAGCAGGGCGGCGGCGTGGGCCGCGTCGTTCCTGTCCAGCACGTCCCGGCCCGGGTCGATCTCGAGGATGACGCAGACGTTGATGAGTTTCGAATACTTGGGGCTCATCTCGCCGTTGCCCCGCATGTCGATGACCCCGCGGTCGGTGTAGTTGCCCATACCCACTCCCAGGTAGAGCGGCGTATCGGAAACTTCGACCACCCCGACTCCCGTGAGCTTGTGCGTGCGGCCGCTGCCGACGGTATCCACCGGCCTCCCGCACACACCGGGATAGACCGTCCCCGACCCGCTCACCTTCACCATCGGTTCGATGACGTCCCTGAACATCGTGATGCGCACCGAATCACCCGGGCGGGCCATGTCGAAATCCGCCGACAGCACACGTGGGTCTTCGAGAATCTTCTGGGTCAACCCTGCCCGATCGATCTCCAACTTGCCGTCGGTCCAGGCGGTCTTGTCGCTGAATTGCACTTCCGTCACCGGGAATTTGCCTATTTCCAGTCTCATCGCTGTGTCTCTTCCGGTCTTATGGCAGTGGTGGATTTTGTCGACTTGTTGTACGAGTCCGCGCCGGTACGTTGGCGGGCGCGGCGGGGCATCGGACTCACGGAACGTTCGGAGTGAAGAGCGTCGGTTCGCTGACCTCGGTGGTCAGTGCGCCAAGGGCGGCGCCGACGATCTCTCCGCTATATGCCCGGTCCTTTTCGGGCCCCAGGGTGGGATCTCCGCACACGTACTCGATCCTGCTGCCGCGGATAACCCGCGGAGCGCCGGTCGTGAGGGCCAGGGAGAAGATGGCGGAGATCATTGCGACCGGTATTCCGGCCTTTTCGATCTCTTTGGCTACCGTTGCGCCGCAACGGTTACACGTCCCTCAGGTGGCCACAAGGAGCGCGCCGTCCACCTCGTTCGATTTCAACTCGTCCGCCATCGCTGCGCCAATCTTGCGCGCTTCTGCAACGGCTGTCCCCACACCGCTCGTGGTCAGGACCCACGGGTAGACTGACGCAACCTCGCCGGCCTGTTCCACGTCCCTGACGACGTTCAATGGCAGGACGTAGTTCGGGTTTTCGTTGACGATGGCGGTGTAGAAGCCGCGGTGGACGCTTTCCCATTCGTCCGCCGAGAGTGAGTCGATCCCGTCGATGGAGTACCTCAGGTACTCGGTGGAACCCCCGCGCACCAGGCCGTCGGGGTTCCCCCGAGGGACCAGTCCCCCGGTCGTCACGAGCCCCAGCTTGGCGCTCGACAGGACCGCTATCGGCTGTGCCGGCTCTACTGCGTCCGGCATGCGAATCGGCAGTTCGGTGGTCCATTCGCGCCCGCCCATCCTGGCCAGCAACATGTCCACCGACCGCTTCGCCGCCGAGTGCTGACGTAGGCCGGGCTGCCGAATGCCCCGCGGCATATACCCCTCATCTTCGGCCGGGCCGAGACCGTCGCCGGAACCGAGTTTCGCTGCGAGACGCGCCAGTTGGCCGACGACCTCCTGCATGCGGACCGGCGATTCATCCGTTGGGACGATGTAGGCGCGTGTTTCGTACTCCAGGACACCTGGGTTTTCCGGGTACATGGCGGTCACGGCAGGTATGCCTTCAGCGTTTGCCAGCACGCACACCTCGCCGCAGGCCAGGCCGTACCGGCCGGCGTTGAACGCAGGCCCGGCGACCACGACGTCCGGCTGGAACTTGCTGAACGCGTCCAGCACCGCCCGCGCTGAGGCCGCGCTCTCTTCGGTGAAGTAGTTGTCGCCGCTGACGATAGTCGCGACAACCTCGCCGGAATCGCCGAGCGCCGCCTGCAACGCGCGTCCCGGACCGGCCGCCCCATCACGCACCTCTACAGGCAGATTGGCCTGCTCTTCCCCTCCGACCCCTGCAAAAAACTGGTTCAGGAAATGAACGACTTTGATGGGCTGTGTCATGACGTGGCCTCACCTCCAACCAACATCCGGCAATCATCCGGGATGTTACAGCACGCACAGATGCCCGGAAAACACCCCAGCCGGAGAGTAACTATCCAAGGTTGACGAGGCCATTTGCTGCTTCAACCAAATCGCGGGCGAATTCGTAGGGGCGGTTCGTGAACCGCCTTGGTGGGAAACACTGAACACCCACCAACGTCGCCCTTGAGCACCCACCACTGTCGCCCTTGAGTGAAGCGAAGGGCCTGGGTAAGAGGGGCATGGCGTCGTAGTGCGACGCGACTGCCTACGCCAACTCCAACGCCATCAGGTTCTCGTCGAAGAATTCGCCATCGACGAATATCGCCTGTCTCTCAACACCGTAAGTCTCGAAGCCAAACGACGCATAGAGCGCTTTGGCTGGCTCATTCGTGCTCTCCGCCGCCAGGTGGACGACAGTCAGCCCGGGCATCTGCCGCGCCCGTTCCAAAGCCGCTCCAAGCAGCGCCCGACCGTACCCACTGCCATGATGCTCAGCGGCCACATGCATTCCCACAATTTTCCCGATGTGCATGCGCTTAGGTCCTTCAAACCGGAAAAACCCAACTGTCCCGATGAGGCTCTCCTCAACAAAGCCCCCAAGATTGAAGGAGTCGACCGAATCGGAGGACCTTCGCAGCCCCTGCGCAAAAACCTCCAGCGGCCAGTCCTTCTGCTCCTCATACGAAGACACAAACGCCGTGGGGTGCTCCCTGAGAGCCTTCAGCCTGAGCGTCCGGTACGCGGCGGCGTCACCCTCGCCCAATTCGCGGATTTGCGCTCGCAATCTATTAGCATTTCCTGATACCGCCGGGACGGGGAGAAGGCCACAACTCGACCGACTTAATCGCCCGCACTGTTGCTCTGTGGCGGCTTAGTGTCACAAATCAAGGATACGACCCAAATCCGGATGATATTCATGCCACCGGGTCTCAAGCTGCAACGCGTATGCAACGTTCAACACCTTCTGTTCTTCCCACCATCGGCCGGCGATTTGCAACCCGATAGGGAGCCCGTGATCTGTAAATCCGCACGGGATGCTTATTGCCGGCTGGCCGGTAACGTTATGCGGCTGAGTGAATCCAGCTAGTCGTTGAAACCGCGCCTCGGGATCGCCGGATTCAACGCTTTCCTGGTCGATTCTCGGTGCCGGGATCGGGGTCGTCGGTCCAACAATTATGTCCACTTCCTCCATGATTTCTTCGATCTTGGCGGTAATTGTCCGGCCGGTTTCGAGTGCGCGGAGGTATTGGACGGCCGAAATCTCCATGCCCTCCGCCAGAAACTCCTGGCACCAGGACCCGTAATCATCGAAGCGGTCCTTAATCCAGTCGTGATGGTAGGAAGCGCCCTCGGATTTGGAAATGACTGGGCCGATTCGTGAAGCTTCCTGGAGGATGTCCAGGCGCAACTCCCTTATCGTGCAGCCGAGCCTTTCCAGAGTTCCAACCGCTTCAACCACTGCGGATCTTACTTTTGGATGCGTTGAATCCTCGAACTGGTCATCCGCGATACCGACGACGACTCCATGCACGCCGGGATCCAGATACTCCAAATAGTCCGGCACGCTTCTGGCTGATGTTGCTGTGTCTCTGTCGTCAGGACCCGCTGTTGCAGTAGTCATTGCTGCGACGTCTTCGACGGTCCTCGCGAGTGGTCCAACGTGATCCAGTGTGCTGGAAACCGGAACAACGCCGAACCGAGAAATCCGGCCGAAAGTAGGTTTCAGTCCGACCGCTCCGCTGTACGCGGCTGGACTCCTTATCGAACCGCCGGTGTCAGATCCCATCGCGCCCAGACAGAGGCCCGCCACCACGGCTGATGCCGAACCCGTTGACGAACCACCGGCGATGTGATCCAGATTCCATGGATTGCGGCCCGGGCCAAAGTGGGCATTTTTCCCGCCCCCTGCCAGCGCGAACTCACTCATGTGCGTTTTACCGACACTTACTGCGCCTGCGTCTTGTAAACGTTTGCCCACTGAGCTGTCTTCCGACGGTACGAAGTCAGCTAGTATCCGTGACCCTGCAGTGGTCTTCGTCCCATTGGTCCAGAACAGGTCTTTTAACGCGATCGGAATGCCGTGGAAAACACCTCTGTAATTTCCTTCCATGATTTCCTGCTCGGCGATCCGAGCGCTCCGGAGAGCCTGTTCTTCCATTACGGTAATGAATGCATTTATGCTCGGGTTGCACTTCTCAATACGCTCGAGATGGGTTTTCACGAGTTCGACCGGAGAGATCTTTTTTGAACGGATCAATTCACCGACTTGGGGGATTGACTGCCACCAGATTTCGGTATTCATATGTCCAAACCTCCAATGAGGGCTGAAACCGTTGCGCACGGGTTCGTTATTGAAGCTGACTTAACCTTGGGTCCAGCCGATCCCTCAGCCAGTCGCCTAGAAAGTTGAGCGACATCACTACTGAAAAGATGGCTACGCCTGGAAATAAAGGAATCCACCAACTCGTTGCCAGGTAGTCTCGTCCTTCGGCTATCATCAGTCCCCACGCGGGCGTGGGGGAAGGGAGTCCGGCTCCCAGAAAGCTCAAAGTTGCTTCTGCCAGGATTAGTTGACCAACGCGCAATGTTGCGATCACAAGTACAGTGTTAAACACCCCAGGCAAAATATGCTGGATCATGATTCTAATGTTAGACGCCCCTGCGACGCGGGCTAAAGCGACATAGTCTCTTTCTTTCAGTGAGAGAACTTCACCGCGTATGTTACGAGGGAAGGCGCTCCACGCTAACAATGCCAGCAAGCCCATTACTATAGTCAGACTCTGGCCGATCACAACGGCGGTAACTAACGCTATAAGTATGAATGGCAGGGCTAGCCAAACATCCACAAGGCGCATCATTATTTCGTCCACTAAGCCGCCAAAATAGCCGGAGACCAGGCCGGCGGCGGTACCGACCAGGATCCCACTGGCCAAGGAAACACACGCCACCAGGAGGGAAATCCTGGCGCCGTGGATGACTCGGCTGAACACATCCCTGCCCGCGTGGTCAGCGCCCAGGATGTATGTCGTGGTTACCTTGGGGCGTTGTTCGTACCAGTCGCTGTACCAGAACGGGGGAGCCGTTCTGGCGCGCGGGTCACCTGCCGAAGGATCGTGTGGCGCTATAAGGGGGGCGAATGCGGCGACAACGGCCAACGAAATGAGGATGCCCGTAGGCAATATCGGCCAACGTCTTGCACTGGATAAGACGCCTCTCACACCAGAAGCAGGCTGGGCTTGGGCCACCCCTGACCTTTGGATGTCGTTCTTGGACAACGGCATTCTCATCGCTGAATAGGAACGGTCATGGCTTATGAATATCTGATTCGAGGGTCGACGGTCACGGTCAGAACATCGGCGCAAAAGTTCAGCACAACATTGAAAAGCGCGAAGAGCAGTACTGTCGCGGTCAGCACTGGGAAGTCATTGTCCCAGACAGACTGCACTGCGAGTCGGCCAATCCCCGGCCACGCAAAAACCGTTTCGACAACTACTGAGCCGTTAATGAAACCTGCCAAAAGCAGGGCCGACACCGTCAATGGAGGTATTAGGGCGTTCCTGAACGCGTGCTTCCAGATCAGCCTGGCGGAAGAAACTCCCTTCCCGCGGGCTAGAGTGATGAATTCCGAATGCAACACGTCCAACATGGCGGAGCGAGTCAGACGCAGATAAGTGGCGGCAGGAAGCCAGCCCAGGACGATCACCGGCATGATCAGGTGTTTTACTTGGGTCGACAAGGACGCGCCGGTAGGCCTGGTGGCCGCAGGTAGTATGTCAAGGGTTACCGCGAATAGCAGAATTCCCATCATGCCAACCCAAAAGGCGGGAAGAGCCTGCCCGAACAGCGCGAAACCGCGGCCTAGGTAATCCCAGGGGCTACCCCTGCGGACCGCAGACAAGACCCCCAGGGGAATTCCCACGGCCGTTGCGAATAGCCAGGCGCCGACCCCGAGCTGAAACGTGGCGCCTATCTTCTCCCGGATCACCTTTGTGACCAACCGGTCACCTACAAGGCTTCGGCCAAAGTCTCCCCGCACCACCGCGCCCACCCAAACAAAATACTGGACTGTCAAAGCCCTGTCTAAACCGAGTTTCTTCTTCAGGGACTGTATCTGTTCTTCAGTTTTTCCATATCCAGCCTTGCTGGAATACAGCAGGATAGGATCGCCGGCAAGACGGGAGATTGTGAATACGATTATTGTGGCTGAAAACAGCGCAAACAGACCAAAGAGGAGACGTCGCAGTAAGAAGCGCCGCATTACGAACTTCCCGACATACCATCCTGCCCCAGGCTATGCTGGGGCAGGTTAGGCGAGTTCGACCGAACTCCGGTTTCAGTGAGGGAGATCAGCGAGGCGTCTACCTGGACGGGACTATCCGCTCGAGGGAGTTGAAGTGGAACGATGAACCGCCTGTGGCAGGTCGCATGTCCCAGGACTCGATTGCGTTGGGGTTGTACACGATCAGGTTGGGTACGCCAACGGTACCCATACCAAGCATCCACTCCCTCATCCATTCTGCAAACGCGTTGTTGATTTCCACTCTCTTTGCGGGATCGGGCTCGGCGCTGGCCCTCTGGTAGAAGTCGGCGATGTCGGGTATCTCCAGGCCTCCACCGAATCCTCCCCTCGTTATGGTTGTATTCCAGAAGGAGAAACGGGGCCAGTTCCAGGGCTCTGGCACCTGGTTCGGGCAGCAGGCCGATATCTGCGGCAGGACCCATCCCCGAGACACAACTGCGGGTCTGAAGAGAGAGTATGCGTACTTCTGGACCTCCACGTTCGCCCCTACTTGACGCCAGAATGAGCCAATCGTATCTGCCAACTCTCCGCCAAACGAGGTTTCGGAGTTTGTGTACACAGCAATGTCGAAACGCACCCCGTCTTTTTCAGGCCGTCCTGCTTCATCCAATAGGCGATTTGCTTCGGCCGTGTCGTATGGGACATCCCATCGGTCTTGCCAGTTAGAATCGTTCGCGCTGAAAAACCCAATGTGCGCCGACCAGCCCAGGCCCCCGGTCAGGGTCTCGACCATCAGGTCCCGATCTATAGCCATGGAGAGGGCATTTCGTACCTTGCGCGCGTTCTCCATATCCTCGGCATCATCCGGATGGGCACGCCAGGCGTGCTGTTTTGAATGGGAGTGGATTTGGCCCCAGTCTATTGGCTCGCCAGTGATGGCGTGCGTCTTCTCCCAATAGTTGCCGGCAAACCACAAGACCCATTCGCTCCCACCACCCGCTCCGGTAGTGACAAAGCCCTGGGACACGAGGCTAGGGAGGTCTTTGAAGTCTATCCCCGCAACGTCAGCGTCACCCGTTTCGAGTAATGCCTTGCGAGTGAAGTTGTCGGGGACTATTTGGATTCTGACTTGATCGAGCGTAGCAATTTGGCCCCAGTAGTCGTCGAATCGCTCGACTACTATCCGGTCCTCCGCTACCCACTCCACCACTGAAAACGGACCCGTGGCGACTATGTTCTCCCGCATCCAGTCTGCGCCGTTTTCATCAAAGGCTTTCTTACTGAACACAGCGAGGCCCTGATCATTCTGGTTAAGCGCACGCGATGCCCACTGCTGGTCGAAATTGATGAAGGGGACCTCCAGGGTGTAAGGCCCGGTAACTACCGCCTCTCCAACTATCCCGGCGAAATCCCCTGCCTGCCCGTGGATGCTGGTCGGGGTGACTGCGGCATTCGAGTCATTCAGATTCCAGGCAAGGTCCTCTGCCGTCATCTCACCGAAGCCCTTGTGGAACTGCACTCCTTCTCGAGCGGTTAGTGTTACGCCCGTGAGGTCAGGGTGTACCGTCCATTCAGCCACGAGGTGGGGCGCTTCCCAAATCTCGGGATGGTCCTGGATGAAGAAGGACTCGCCGATACCGAAGCTCTCCTGCATCAGATCTGGCGGGCCTGAACTATTTACGCCCACACCCGGGCCACTGGAGGCTATAGCCACAACAAGCGTTCCCGGGGCCGAATTTGTCGCCGGGAGCGCGCGAGGCGGCGCCGGAGCCGTTGGCGCTACTGCGCCTACCGCGGTGGGGGTAACGATTTGGACGATCGCTTCTGGCGTCGGAATCGCAGCAATAGCCGCACCGACGATTGCCTCGATCTCTGAGGCGCTCAGGGGAGTAGGTCCTTGAGAGACCGCATCCTGAACGGCGCTGGCCACCAATCGCTCTATATCTTCCCCGGAGACTGCGTCGGCCGACATCGCTGTGACTGCGGCCTCGACCATTGCCCCGATCTCCTGTCCACTTAAAGCTGGGGGCGCGGCATCCGCCACCGCTTCGGCGACCATCTCCCTCATCTCCTCCGCACTTGTTCCTGCGGGTGCCGGCGCGGGCGTCGGCGCAGAAGCTTTCACCGCTTCCTCCACGACGGAGCGCAACTCTTCCTTGGTGACGGCATCTTCCTGTGCCCCGCCGCCGCAAGCCACGGCAACAGCCAGCACGGCAACCGCGCTAAGCCCTATCAGTATCCTGGGTATATACAGTCTCTTGTCCATCTTCTCCACCCCTGCGAATCGACCAAGTGGCCGGCTTGCAATATGCGATACGAAACACGTCTTAAGTTCAAAGTTGCTAAACGAAAGAGTGTTACGGTAAAAGCCAATAATACGAAAAATGGCTGGCATCGCATGGTTGATGGCGCAAGTTGTATACCGGGCCCGTGTCTTTGTCAATGTGCCCCAGTACCACTCCAGAGCCGGGCTGCCCGAAACGCCGCCAACGCTGGGCCGATCGGCCGCAAAGGCGAGCCCACATCGACTTGAACTCAGAATTCGATGATTGGCTCCCGGATATGACTTTGGAGCGAGTTCATGCGGCCCCAAGTGACACCATGAGGGTTAACGCTGGCACAGGTGCGTACACCAGCGGGATAAATGGCACGCTCCAACGCTAAATGTACGCGCGGGAGACCGGGGGAACTCCTGAACATGGCCGCCGCTGTCAGCGCCATTCCGAGCGAGATGGTCACCGCCGCCAGCAGAAATTCAGGCCCCGCCTCAACCCTCAACCTTCAGGTGAGTCGTGGGTTGCCAACCCAGCAGGCTGTTGGCCTTGTCACAGCCGAGTTCCCTATTGTGTTCGCGCATTCGGCAGCAGCCACCTATGGACGCCCGATGGTGAGCGTCTTCCGGACCTGAGGAACGAGCGAGTTCAGCAAGACTGACGCCGCAATGAGCGCGGCGCCAAGCAGTATCACAGTCACGGCCCAGGGAGCGAATCCGGCGGTGATGTGCCGTCCAATGGATTCAGCCAGGTCCCCCACCAGGTTGAGCGCCGATGGTGGTAAGGAGGAGCCGTCAAATTCGGCATCGGTAACCGCACTCTTCACCAGGCCGGGTATGACCGAATTGAGCACCAGTCCTGAGATTAGGCCAATGGTTCCACCGAGAACCAACGCAACGCCGGGCCAGCGAAGCGCCGCGCTTGGGCCGGGCATGTGAACTGCCGCCAGGAGCACACTGCCCAACGACACGATCAGAATAGCGATGTATTTTCCAGGGCCGCGAGCCGCGTTTATCGAGTCCCGAAAGGCGGCGACGACCTGATCGTCCACGTCATCCCCTGTGCGGCTCCCCGACCCTTCGATGAAGTACAACCGGTCGTTCGGTCGCAGTTCGCTGCGGATTTCGGCGATGGCGTCTTCCACCAATGGCCCGATCAGGGGTGTTGCCGCAGCCTTGAGGAAAGTCTTGGTGTCGCCCTCATAAAAGGGCTGCCGCATTTCTTCTCGAGACGCGCTGAGGAGCGTCGACGCCCGCGTAGGGACTGAAGGACTTGACAGCAGGCCGTCTAACCAGTCGTCGTAAATCCGCACGCGGCACTCCGTGGAAAGCACATTCAGCGAGGGGGCAGATGTCGGTGGATTGCCGTCCGACAATTGGGCGATCGGCTCGGCTGCGGCAGCGACCAGCCGAAAGATGGCGTCCGCTGAGCAGCCGGAGTCCGTCTGCTCGGTGATTTCCAGGTCGTCTATGACGCCAAAAGCCCAGGCCTGCACTGCCGGTCCGAATCGAGCCAGGGGTTCGCCCAACTCAACGTAAACATCCAGCGCGTCCGTCTCGCCGCGCATGTAGGTTATGAAACGGTCGATGTTGTCTTCCGTTTGCTCTTGCAGGTATGCCGGAGGCAGGACGTAACGAAGAAATGCGACCTCTTGAGCGTCAGCCTCGATTTCAATGTCCCCAAACAGACTGCCGTCCAGGCCTTCCACCGCGTCCTCCAACAGTTCCTTGTCGTAAACGCGGTTGTAGGCGTCGGCTTCACTGACGGCGTCGTGATACACCTCTGCTGTCACCGACCGGTTGAGGACATTGACAGGCACGAGCAGATAAACCAGTCCCGCGATGATCAATATCCCCAGGACCAGGCTGGCTGTGGCGCGCAGAAATGTAGACATGTACTTTCAGCCGCTCCTCAAGTCCCGTCTGTTACTGCCGTAAGTCTCGAAGCAAAAAGAAGCGTAGAGCGTCTTGGCGGGCTCGTTCGTGCTTTCGACCCCCAGGTGGATTACAGCTGGTCCGGCCATCTGCCGCTCACGTCCGTGGCCCGCTGCCAGCAGTGCACAGCCGTACCCTCTAGCCTGATGTTCGGCGGCCACGTGCATTCCGACGATTTTTCCGATGTGGTTGCGCTTTGGGCCGTCTTCACAAAAAAACCCGACTGTGCAGATAAGGCTCTCCTCAACAAAGCCCCCAAGATTGAAAGAGTCGACTGAATCGGAGGACCTTCGCTGCCGGTGGGCAAAGACCTTCAACGGCCAGTCCTTCTGCTCCTCATACGAAGACACGAACGCCGTGGGGTGCTCCCTCAGGGCGCGCAGCCTGAGCGTCCGGTAAGCGGCGGCGTCATCCTCGCCCAATTCGCGGATGATTATTTGGGGGTCATTATTACGTTGGCCAGTTATTGGATTAGCCGCAACAGCAAATTTTGGAGACCAACCTACGAGTCATTCCAAGCGCAGCCGAGGAATCTGAGACGATCATCCCTAATCTACGCTCGAAGCTCTAACACAACCCGGTTCCAGCGAGCGCCAACCGGACGCCCCATTTTCATGATTGGTGGCGCCGGCAGCCGCCGGCATGGACTATTGTTTTTAAGAAAATAAGCGGATCAGCCCCCCATCGTCGTGCCGGCCCCCTTCGTCTTACCGGGGTAACCCGGTACCCACGGTGGGGCGCGGAGGTGGGTACGCCCGACACGTACAACCCCCACACGACAGGCAACGCCCCACCGCCATCACCACGCGCGGCCAAAACGAGGCCATTAGTGATGCCGAACAATTTCTCCATATCGTCGTTACTGACGCGCTAAGCCAGGAGGTGGCGCCTTGGTGAGAGAGGCTACCAGCACAGAATATCTTCTGGCGCGCCAGACGGCAGAGGAGTACCGATGCAGAGGTTACGAAGTCGCACAGGGAGCACCACTCGATTTCATGCCCGGCTTCCGCGCGGATCTGATTGCGAGGAGGGGAGACGAGACCAAAGTCATAGCAGTTAAGTCCCGGTCATCTTTGGCGGCTATACCCCAACTCGGTGAATTGGCGCGGATCATTGACTCCAAGCCCGGTTGGACTTTCGAATTGCTGCTGGTGGGCGAACCCGAAAAGTTGGAATCGCCTGAAGGGACCCAATCTTTGGACAGGGAGAGTGTCCTCCGGCGGATCGAAGAAGCCGAAGAGATCCTTGAATCAGGGCAATTCTCCGCCGCGTTCGTGCTTGCGTGGTCGGCCTGGGAAGCGGCGGCAAGGGCATTGATTTCAGAAGAGGGAATCTCCGACTCCGCTATCGTCACCTCGGAACACGTCCTGGAGCAGGCCATTCATCTGGGCGTAATCTCACGGGCCGAGCACAAGCACATGTCCGATTTGCGGAAAGTCAGGAATGCCATCGTTCACGGATACCGGGTAGACGATTTTGACGACGACCTGGCGGCGGATTTAATCGCCAATGTGCGGCGAATGACCGCGGCGGCCTGAACGCCGTGGACTTTGCCCAGCCGAAAGGTCCCTTAACCTCATGAGTGTGGTCGGCCCGAATCGCCTTTTTTGCCAGGTTCTCTAGTCGTTTACCTGCTGATCCTCCGGGGTCCTGGTGGCTCTGGCTTTCGGTTGCGACGAGGCGGTCACCTGAGTCGTATCTCCTGGCATCGCGGCTGACCGTTGGGCCGTGCCTGTAGCCGAATGACGTTCAGGCCGCGGCTCACACCTCTACCTTCAGGTGAGTAGTGGGTTCCCAGCCCAGCAGGCTCTTGGCCTTCGTCAGGTTCACTTCCACTTCGTTTTCATCACCGGCAATGAAAATGGGTTCAAAATTCCCGTGACCCTTCTTCACGAACTCGACGGCCCCCAGGAAGGCGTTCGCAAGGTCTTCCTCGTCCGTTGCAAAGTACCCCTGGCCGCGACCAGCCTCTGAGGAGGCTTTCCGCTCTTCTATCCAGTCTTCCCTGGTGCGCGGACCCGTTATGCGCAGGGCGACGATGTTCATGTCGAACCATCGCGCGAAGTACCGGCAGATTCCCTCGCCGAACCCTTTGCTAACGCCGTACGCGCTCGGCGTGTCGAGCATCAGCGCGTCCTCGTTGTGATAGTAGTCGCGGTTCCGGTAGTGGACGCTCATCGTGGACGTGTACACGCCCTGCCTGATGTCCAGGCCCTGGGCCACCCACAAAAAAGTGTGGAGCCCCTTGCAGTTCACCTCGTAGTTGTTGGCAATGATCTCCGGGTCCTGGTCCACGAGTGATCCGCCCTGCGGCGACTGCATCACCAACCAGATAAACGTGTCCATGCCCCACAGCGCCCGCGTGATGGCGGCAGGGTCCGTGACCGATCCCTGGACGAACTCAACGCCATGTCTGGGCGGCTTCATGTCGAATACGCGCACCTCGTGCTTTTCGCGTAGATACGGCGTTATGAACGATCCGACGTGGCCGGAGCCGCCTACAAGGAGAATCTTCATCTGGCTGTGCCTCCTGCGTCAGCAGTTTGGATTGGTCACGCGCGGTCCAGTATCAACCCCAACCCGGACGATGCGTCGTCGAGACTCTTTATCTCTTCGTCGGACAGTGTGACATCGGCGGCCCGCGCCACTTCCTCGATCTGGGACTCCGTGTCGGCGCCTGAAATGGCCACCGTGATTTCAGGGTGAGAAAGCACCCACGCGAACGCAACCTGCGGCATGGTCAGTGAGCGTTCGTTCGCCACCGCCTTTACTGCGGACAGCACCTCGGCGGCCTTCCCCTGCAGGACTTCCGGGTACCAGTCCCGGCGTATCGAACCCCACAGAGTGTGGTCCGGCGGGACCTCCTCCGGGACGTACATGCCGCTCAGCAGGCCGACCGCCAGCGGGCTGTACGCCATCGCCCCGATGCCGGTGCTCGCAAGCATGGGGAACATCTCGTATTCCAACGCGCGGTTCAGCAGGCTGTAGGGGTTCTGCACCGTGATCAACCGGTTGGCGCCGATCTGGTCCTGCACCCCGGCCGCCTGGACTACCTGCCAAGCCTGGTAGTTGCACACTCCGATGTATCGAGTCTTGCCCTGTGTCACCAGGTCGTCCAACGCGCGGAACTGTTCATCGAGGGCCACCACGTCGTCGTATCCGTGGACCAGGTATACGTCGATATGGTCCGTGTCGAGTCGCCGGAGAGTCCTTTCGATTTCCCGCATTATGTGGAAACGAGACAGTCCGCGGTCGTTTGGGCCGGGCCCGATGGGGCTAAACACCTTCGACGTGACAACCACGTCGTCCCGGTGGTCCTTGAGCACCTTGCTCAGGACTTGCTCAGACGTACCGGCGAACTCGCGGCTGTCCGTTAGGCCGTAGACATTCGCGCAATCAATCAGGTTGATCCCGTGTTCGATGGCCGCCCTGATCGTGCGCTCCGCGTCGTCTGCGTCGTCCTGCCCTCGAAACCCCAGGCCGAGTGCAATCGGCGAGACCTTGACTCCCCCTGTCCCAAAATTCCTGTATTCCATGATTCCCAGTTCTTTCTCGACTCGGTCCACGGTTCCGGCCGGCGGCCTATCCATTCCGGACTAACCAACCAGTCACAACCACGCATGATCCCGATGGCAGACCATACCAGCAGTTTCCCCGCGGCGAGCGGCCGGAAACCCGCCACTTTCCATGCGATAACCTTTTGGCGCCACAAGTCTTGAATCGGGGATTGGTCCGGCGAGGACTGACGACAAATGACCTCTGGATCAACCGGCGGAGTTGATGACGGCGCCCCAATTGCCGTTGGGGAACTGTCGAAGCGGACCGGCGTCAGCACGGCGGCCATCAACTACTACGTCAATATCGGCCTGCTGCCGCGGCCGGAAAAGACCGGGCAAACGCGTGCCCTCTACCCCGCATCCCACGCCCAACTCATCGAGCACATCAAGGAGTTGAAGGCGCGCGGCCTGCCCCTCAAGGTCATAAAGAAGGTCCTGAACAGCGCCGATCCCGCATCCGAACTGGGCGTGTCGCAGCGAAGCGAGTCGTCGACACAACGCCCTATGGACCCCGATCCGACGGGGCCGGTTTCAAGAGACCGGCTGATGAGTGAGTCGGGATTGACCGGCGGCCTCGTCAATCGCCTCACGAGGGCCGGACTGCTCAGCCGGCCGCGTCGAATGAATGGCCAGATCGGCATGTTCGACCGCCACGACCTGGAAGCAGCACGCGCGTGTGCCTACCTCTTGCAGGCCGGCGTAGACCTGGAGACGCTGGAGCGGCACGCCGAATTCGAGCCGGTCGCCAGGGCCGAGGCCCACTTCCTCGCCGAACACCTCGCGCTGACCGGGTCCGCCCGGGCAGGCAACGACCGCTCGCGGACCGTCCAGGAGGCATTCGACGGACTACGAAAGTACCTTCGCCGCGTACAGGTCGAGTCCGCATACCCCGGCTGGCTGGCGGACTGAGCCCGTACAAGAGCGGTGAGTGAAGGGCCTCCGTGAAGAGACCGATAGCCCGCGTTCGATCAACCCTTCAGCATTTCGTCGATCTTCTCCGCCATTGCGAAGTCCCGATCAGTGATTCCGCCCGAGTCGTGTGACGTGAGCAGAAACTTCACGTTGCGGTAGCGGATGTCGATGTCGGGATGATGGTCCGCCTCGTCTGCCACAGGCGCGAGTCGGGCTATGAAATCGATCCCATCCGCGAACGTATCGAACCGGACGGTACGGGACACTGCGTTCCCCTCTCTTATCCAGGCCGGAACGTCCACCAACCGCGCGTATATTTCAGTTTCGCCTAACAGGTCGGTCATATTTGCCTCTCGATCCGGATACAGGTTGCGCCGCGTTGATGGCATAGTGCCACAGCTGGGTCGTGATGGTCATTGGTCCGGCGCCGCGGTCGTTTTTCCCGTCGGAGCGCGCCTGCTCTTGACGTAGTCGATCACCGTCGCCAGTCCGTCCGGGAACGCACCGCGTTCGACAGCTTCCGCGGCGGCCCGTTCCGACCGCTCATCTTCTCCTATAGCCGCGTGCGCCACTGCCAGGTTGCCCCACCCGTCCGACATGTCGGGATTCAACTCAACGGCCCTCTTCAGGTTCACAATCGCCTGTTCGAATTCCCCCATCGACAGGAACGCCGTCCCGAGGTTGAACTGCACTTCGGCATTGTCGGGCTCCATATGCGCGGCCTCTTCGAACTCGGCGGCCGCCTTGTCTGGAAACCCCAGTTGGGCCGCCTCTACTCCTCGCCTGAAGTAATCGGCGGCGGTTTCGCTGTTCATATGATTGAGTTCCTCAGGCGTCGAGCACCAGGACGCTGCTGGCTTTGAAAACAAGGAATAACTCGCGCCCAACCTCTAGGCCCAGCCGGTCGACCGACCACTCCGTCAATTCCACGATCATCGGGACGCCGGTGTCAACCGTGGCGTAGGCCCTGCCGCCTTCCCCGGCCAACTCCGTCAGCACCCCGGGTATCACGTTGCGCGCGCTCAACTCCGCCGGCCGGTCCGCGGCGACGATGATGTCCGCTGCGCAAATCGACACGATGACCTCATCACCCGCATCTCGGCCGCCGGTGGGGGCTACGAGTTCATTGCCGCCCACGACAACCGAACCCGTTTCATCCCCAACGACGCCGTCGAGCATGTTGTCGACAGGCTCGGCTTCAAGCTCATAACCCGCGGCTGCCCGGAGAAGGAGACGGTTGGGCGTGTCCCAGCCTTCCACCTTGCCTGCCCGCAAGAGCAGGGCGCGGGACGCCAGGGCCATCACCTCCGACACGGAGTGGGTAACCAGGAGCATGGAAATCCCCAACTCCCGTTCGACTTTCCGCAGATACCCAATCACCGTCCCCTTCAGGCGAGCGTCCAGAGCGGCCGTCGGTTCGTCGAGTAGCAGCAACTCTGGGGAAGTCGCCAGAGCCCTCGCCAACGCGACGCGCTGCCTCTCCCCCGCCGACAACTGCCCCGGCCGCCGTTGAAGTAAGTCCTCCAGGCCGAGAAGCCGGACCACCGACTCCGGCTCGATGCGCCGGCCTTTCACCGGGGTCAGGTCGTACCCGTACTTGATGTTGCCGAGCGCAGACAGGTGCGGAAAAAGGGCGCCGTCCTGGTACACGTACCCGATGCGCCGCTTCTCAGGAGGAACATTCTGGCCGTCTGCCGACCACAGCGTACGACTGCCCAGTACGATCTCGCCCGCGTCCGGATTCAGGGCGCCCGCGATGCACGCAAGCAACGTGGTCTTACCCGCGCCGGAGGGCCCGAAGACGGCCGTGATCCCGTTACCGAAATCGGCCGACGCTTCGAGCGTGAATTCCCCCCTCGTCAACCGGATATCGAACCGGAGCACGCCGTCGTTCATGACCGGCCCGCTTCGGTCCGTTGACCTTCGCGCCTCGCTGGGTCAGCGGCCCTGGACAGGATGTAGTTGTGTGCCGCTATGGCAAGCACGGCGATGCCCACGGAAATGATGGCCAGCCGGGCCGCCCCCCAGTCATCGCCGGCAGACAGGCGGGTGAATATGGCCAGCGGCGTCGTCTGGGTCTCGCCGGGGATGTTGCCGGCCACGACGATAGTCGCTCCGAACTCTGAGAACGCCCGCACGAACCCCAGCAACAGGCCGGCCATCAGGCCCCGGTAGGCCAACGGCAGGGTGATCGTGAGGAATACCCGGCCCGGCCCGGCGCCCAGGCCCCGAGCCGCGCCTTCCAGGACCGGGTCCACCTGCGACAGGGCGACTGCGAAGGTCCGGACGGCGAGCGGCATCGCAACCAGTGCGCCGGCCAGCGCGGCCGCCACCCACGTGAACACCACGGGACTGCCAAATACCGACTCGATCGCCCGCCCAACGGGGCTCGAACCGCCCACCGACCACAGCAGGGCGTAGCCGATGACCACCGGCGGCAACGCAAGGGGAAGCGTCACCAGGATGTCGAGGATGAACTTCCCGCGGAAGTCGCGCCGCGCAAGTATCCAGGCGAGGCCGAGGCCGACCGGCACGAGGATTGCGGTGGCCAACGCGGCCGCCCTCAGTGAGAGCAGGACGATCGAAAGGTCGGACGCCATGGGACTGTCAGTCTAACCCCGGCCGGCAGACGAATGACCTGACCCGCGCACGGGCGCGCTCAGCCGGGCCGACGGAAACCGTGCCCTTCGAAAATTTTCCCAGCGCGGTCAGTCTGCAGGTACTCGACGAAGAGTCCCGCCTCGGACTCGGCATCGGAACCCGCGATGACCGCCGCGGGGTAGACGATTGGCGGGTGGTCCGACGGTGGAATCTCGAATGCGACTTCGACTCCCTCTACCGCCAGGACGTCGGTCCGGTAGGCGATGGCAAACTGGGCGTTGCCGGAAGACACCGCCGCCAGCGCAGCACGGACATCGACCGTTCTGACAGTCCGGCCATCCAGGTCCACAAGAATGCCGGCGCGGTCCAGCGCGGCAATCGCATACTCTCCGGCGGGCGCCAGGGCGGGGTCGGCAATCGCTACGAGTCCGGCAGACTCCTCGACCAGGTCGGTGAGTGACGAGACCTTCTCCCCGCGGGACGCGACGACCAGGCTGTTCGCCAGGATGTCGGTCCTGCCGCCGGGTTTGATCACGCCGGCTCGTTCCAACTCTTCGAAAGGCGATTCACCGGCGAACACGACCGCGTCGGCCGGGGCCCCGAATTGCGCGATCTGGATCGCCAGCGCCCTGGAACCTCCGAAACTGAATCGGACTTCTCGTCCGGTGTCCCTGCGGTAGGAATCTGCAACCTCGGTCAATGCGTCGGACATGGACGCGGCTGCGAACACAAGCGGGGTTTCTTCACCTCCGCAAAACACGGCCGCCATGAGCGGAACGATGGCGATCAGCGCGGCGAACATCCGGCGGCGCGCCGACGCAGATTTCAGCCAGCCGTCCAGACGGCGCCTCACCGCCAAAAGACGTCGCCCGGAATCGAAATGACCTCTGCTAGAATCACGGCAGCAGCCCGGGGCCGAAAATCCAGACCGAGTCTTTGTTCGGGAATTACCCTTAGTCTGTCCGCCTTACACAACATCCCATGATGAACGAGGGTTGGTTTCATGGTTGAGCACAGAGATGATCATTCGTTCAGTTCGTTTGCCGCGTTGCCATTCTACGTAAAGATCAACGCCCGCCTTTTGGATATCGCCGAGATTGGCAACGAACGCAGGATCGTGGACCTGGGGTGCGGGACCGGCGCCGTAACCAAGCTCATCCTGGAACGGCTCCAGGCAGCCCGCGAGTCCGTCATCTATGCGGTGGACCATTCCTCGACCGCCTTGCGCGCCGCCGTGGCGGATTTGGGAGACCGCAGGGACGCTGCGGTGCAGTTTGTCCAGTCAGAGGTGCAGAACTTCTCCAATGCCGTTCGCGAGCAGGTGGATGCCGTCGTCTACTGCAATTCGATCCACTACGTGCCCGACAAACAGGCGCTGATAACGCAAATTCGCGGAAAGCTGCGTCCCGGCGGCCGGTTGGCAATCAACACCTCGTTTTTCGAGGGTTCCCACCCGCCCGAGTCGGCCGAGTTTTATCGCCGGTGGATGATGCGATCCCTGAGGTTGCTCAAGCGGGAGCACGGCCTCAGTCCCGACAGAGCCAAGAAGGTCCAGGCGCGGCAGCAATTGACCGCTGACGAATACGAAGAACTGCTAGTCAGTTCAGGCTTCACCGTGGTCAAGCGGGACATCAAGAAATTCGAAGTGCCGGAAGCCGGCTGGTATCACATCAGTTCCTTCAGCGATTGGATCGAGGGGATCATGCCCGGCGTGCCTCTCGATGTCGGCCAGGAGACCCTGCAAAAAGCCCTGCGGCAGGTCTTCGATGAACTCAATCTTAAGAGCGTCCCCCGAAGCTGGCTGTCCATCAGCGCCGCACGGACCTGACCTGGACGTTCCTGCCGATTGTCAACCGAGGCCGTCCGGCCCGCGCAACGACGGCCAACCCCTGTCCGGCCGCCACCCGTACGAGACCCAAGGCGAAAGCAAAGTCGCCGTTGTGCAAATATCCTTGTCCGCCTCGCCTCGCCTCGCCTCGCCTCGCCTCGCCGTATGGTCATTCCGAGCGCCTTTTTTTGTCATTCCGAGCGCAGCCGAGGAATCCGACACGCCCATTCCCACCACAACACTCTCCATCGCCTTCCCCGACCTCCGTACCCCGTCTTCCCCGACTCCGATCGGGGACCCAGGGGGGCGCGGCTACCCCCTCGTCATGTCGTCCTCGAGCGAAGCGAAGGACCTCCAGCACACTGGCCAACCACCCCGTAGGGGCCGTTCGCGAACGGCCCTGGGGACGACGGGCAACGCGGCTATCCCAACCCCATCCATCCCACCACACACCCCCATCGTCACCCCGCACTCCGATGCGGGGCCCGTACCCACAGTGGGGCCATACAGAGTCGTCGTGCCGGGGAAACAACGTCACCCCGTACCCGATACGGGGCCGGTACCCACGGTGGGGCGCGGAGCTGGGTACGCCCGGCATGTACAACCCCCAACCGGCAGGCGCCACCCCACTTTCATCACCCCGTTTGGCCATCGCAAGGCCATTAGGTTTCCGAAACCCCTGAACACCACAGAACGCCATGGGCCTGATCGAGTTTCTTGACAACTTCCCCGAGGCAGAGGACCAACCCCTCAGCTATTCGGCCCTCTCTCAACTTTCCGGCATGTCCAGGCCCGAAGCGACCGAGCTTTCACTGACCTGGGAAGAGTGGACGGACTTGCGGCGGCTGGAGCTGATCGAACGCCTGGCGGGCCTGCAGGAAGACCACAACAACCTCGAATTCGAGGTCGTTTTCAAAGAGGGACTTCGGCTGGACGATTCCCGCTGCCGTGTGCTCTCCCTATCCGGTCTGGCCGAATCGCACGACCGCACGCTGGTCGCGACATTTGCGTCGATGTTGCGTGAAGACCCGGACCCGCTCGTGCGCGAATCGGCTGCACGGGCATCGGCCGGACTGGCGGCATTGGCAGCGCAGGGGCGGCTGCCCGAGCGTGACGCCGACCGGCTGTGCGCAGCACTCCACGATACCCTGGATGACGGAAACGAGACGACCGGCGTCAAGCGCGGCGCGCTGGAAACGATCGGATTGTTCGGCCGCGCTCACGCGGAGCGGCACATCCTCCAACATGGTACGGACGTCGAACCGGCCACACTGCGCTCGGTCCTGATCGCCGCGGGAAGGACGTCGGACCCTCATTGGCTCCCGTTGGCGACTCGACACCTGGATCACATCGACGCCGGAGTACGGTACGAAGCCATCGCGGCCCTGGGCGAAATCGGTGGGGAGGAGCATGCGCACCGCCTGGCGGCCGCGCTCGATGACCAGGACCTGTTGGTCCAGGAAGCGGCCGTTACGGCGCTCGGCCTGCTGGGCGGGCCGGACGCGATGGAACTGCTGAACCGGGCCAGGAACGGCCCCGAGCCCAGCATCGCGGCCGCGGCCAACGAGACTCTGACCACTCTGGCGGCTGAAGATGGCGGGCTGGATATCATGCCTCCCGACTTCGACCTGGCCGGTGGGGTTTTTGGCCCGGTTGCGCGGCCTGCAGGCGATTCGCCGGAAGAGGAGAATTCCCCGGCCGAACGCGAGGGATGGGCCCACCTGTTGGAAAACGGAGCGCATGCCCCTGATGAGGGCAGGCTCAACTAAAAGTGGCGCCAGGCCGGTGTCCGCTTGACGACTTGTCGAATGCCAGTCTTGCCGCGCCCAGCAGACTCACCTCGTCCCCCAGGGTCGTCACGGCAATGTTCACCGCTTCGCCCCTGCTTGGCAACGAGTGCCGAATGATGGAGTCCTTGACCCTCGCCCACTCCGGCTCCAGGGCCACTGTGACCCCTCCGCCCAGGACCAGCGCTTCAGGATCGAACACGTTGATGAGGCTGCCCATGCCCATGCCGATACTTTCGATGACGTGATCGACCAGATCAGCCGCTGCGGGATCGTCTGCCCTGGCGGCCTCGAACACCATCCGGCTCGTTATCGCTGAGGGGTCTCCGTCCGCCTGTTCCAGCAGGCCCGGCGCATCGCCGGCCGCCGCCATATCCGCGGCCATTCGCGCGATGCCGGTGCCCGACGCGTTGCCTTCCAGGGTGTCGGGTCCGCCCGGTTCACAGGTCTCCTCGCCGGGTCGAATGATGAGGTGGCCGACCTCGCCCGCGCCGCCCCTTGCCCCGGTGACGATGCGCCCATTCGTGACGATGCCGCCCCCGATGCCGGTGCTGACGGTGACGTAGAGAAGATTCCGGGCGCCCTTATGTGGCCCGCACGTCGTTTCCGCAAGAGCCGCGAGCGTGGCGTCGTGTCCCACGTGCACCGGCAGTCCGAGTTGCCGTTCCAGTCCCGGCTTGAGGGACTTGCCGGTCCAGTTCAACATGTTCGGCGGATGGTCGTAAACGCCGGTGTCGGGGTCGATTGGACCGGCGGTGGACACTCCAAGCCCCAAGATGGGCGGTGAACCGGCCCGTTCGTGTACCAGCCGTACGATTCCGGCCAACCGTGACGCGGCGTCTGCAATACCGCGCTCCGGCTTGGTCGGCGTCGAATCGCTCGTCACCACCTCGGCATCGACCGACACGACGGCGGCGCGCATGGACGTGCCACCCACGTCGGCCGCAAGGGCGTGAACTGCTTCCGAACGGCTGCCAGGACTCATCGCGGCCCATCGTACATCAGGAGAAAACCAGCGCTGTTGAGTCCAATGAACGGTCGACGCGGCTACCCCCACCAACCTCCCACCCAGCCACACCCCCTCTCCCGTCGTGCCGGACTCCGATCCGGTACCCATGGTGAGGCGCGGGACGGGCAACGCGGCTACCCCCTCCAACCCGCTACACAACCACTCACCTTTCTCCCGTCTTACCGGGGAAACCCGGTACCCACGGTGGGGCGCGGGACGGGCGCGGCTACCCCCACCAACCTGCCACACAACCACACCCGCACACCGGCCTGACCCCCCTTGCAGGGATGCCTCTCGTGGACACCCGCCGGGGCGGACGAGCGACGCGGCTACTCCCACCAACCCGCTACACAACCACTCACCTTTCTCCCGTCTTACCGGGGAAACCCGGTACCAACGGTGGGGCGCGGGACGGGCGCGGCTACCCCCACCAACCTGCCACACAACCACACCCGCACACCGGCCTGACCCCCCTTGTAGGGGTGCCTCTCGTGGACACCCGCCGGGGTGGACGAGCAACGCGGCTACTCCCACCAACTCGCTACACAACCACTCACCTTTCTCCCGTCTTACCGGGGAAACCCGGTACCCACGGTGGGGCGCGGGACGGGCGCTGTTACCCCCACCAACCTCCCACCCAGCCACACCCCCTCTCCCGTCATGCCTTCCATCGTCTCCCCGCACTCGATGCGGGGCCGGTACCCATGGCGCGGGGTACGGGCGCGTCTGCCCCAGCAACCTGGATTCCGGCCAACCACGTATGTAGGGGTGCCTCTCGTGGCATCCGTTCCAACTAATTCGCTTTTGCGGAGCTGGCGGTACGTCTGAAACTCTTGCGCTTTGCGTATCTTGGTGTGCGAACCAGCACCAGTCCTGGTGGCGTCGGCAGGATC
>DAOUKO010000027.1:0-43452 GCA_034421215.1 Dehalococcoidia bacterium | reverse complement strand
TGGCCCTGCTCCGCCTCCCGCCCACCCTGGGTACCGGATCGGGGTACGGCACGACGAGGGAGGGTGTGATCTCCCTGGCGGGAGTGGCGTGGTCGTGGATTGGGCGTGGCCCTGCTCCGCCTCCCGCCCACCGTGGGTACCGGATCGGAGTCCGGCACGACGAGGGAGCGTGTGATCTCCCTGGCGGGAGTGGCGTGGTCGTGGATTGGGCGTGGCCCCGCTCCCCTTCACGCCCACCATGGGTACCGGATCGGAGTCCGGTAAGACGAGAGAGGATGTGACCTCCCTGGCGGGAGTGGCGTGGTCGTGGATTGGGCGTGGTCCCGCTCCGCCTCCCGCCCACGGTGGGTACCGGATCGGAGTCCGGTAAGACGAGTGAGGGTGTGATTTCCCTGGCGGACGATTAGGCCCGTACTTCGCTCATGAGGGCGAGGAGGTTGTCCGAGGGGTCCTTGAAGAAGGTCATCCAGAGTTCGTGGTCTGGCAATCGCGCGATCAGGTGGGGTTCGTCTATGAACACGACGGCGCGGGCGATCAGCGTGGTCCGAGCGGATTCGATGTCGTCGACCTTGAAGTAGAGGACTGATCCCGGCCGGTCGAATTCCGGCCGTTCGGGGATGGTCAGCAAGAGCCGGACGCCTCCGCAGTCGAAGAATGCCATCGTGCCGGTGCTGAAGAGGAATTTCATACCGAGCGCGTCGCGGTAGAACTCGATGGTGCGATCGAGGTCGTGAATTCGTAGCGCGACCTGGCCGATCTGCGACAGGCCGAATGGGGTGTGGTTGTTTTCCGGGGTCATGTGGTGTTCCTGTCGGTCATTTAAAGTGGAGCGGAGGGACCGCACAGTAGGGTGACAAGTGCAGCCGATTATGGCGTATGTTGGGCGGGATTGTTGTTGAACATGAGCGGGGGGAGCGGAAGGAGTTCCGGATGGGGAAGCTGGATGGGAAGGTGGCGTTTGTGACCGGGGCGGCACATGGCATCGGGCGCGCTACGGCCAGGCGGTTGGGGCAGGAGGGTGCGACTGTTGTTATTGCGGACATAGATAGGGAGCTCGGGCCGGAAACTGCCGCGGCACTCGTTGGGGAAGGCCTTGTCGCGGAGTTCGTCGGGACCGACGTGGCGTGCGAGGAAAGTCTCAAGAGCTCAATTGATTCCACCGCCGAACGCCACGGGCGGATCGACATCCTGGTCAACAACGCCTACTGGTCCGCGTTCGGCAAGGTGACGGAGTTGTCGAAGGAGGACTGGGACCGATCGATCGCGACCAGCCTCACGGCCGTCTTTCTGGGGAGCAAGTACGCGATTCCCTACATGCAACGGCAGGGCGGGGGCTGGATAGTCAACATTGGGTCGATATTCGGACTGGTAGGCGGTCGGAACCGGGCGGCGTATTGCAGCACGAAGGGCGCTGTGGTGAACCTCACCCGGAATATGGCGCTGGACTACATCGGCGACAACATCCGTGTCAACTGCGTCTGTCCCGGGGGCGTCCAGACGCGTCCGTACGCGAATGACGATGAGGACTCGCCGTTCTGGAGGACGAAGAAATATCCTGAGGCGCTCAATCGCGAGCAACGATTGCTGATGCACCCCATCGGTCGACAGGGGGTGCCCGAAGAAATAGCCGAAGCCATCGCGTGGCTTGCGGACCCGGCGAACAAGTTCACGGTTGGCGCGGCGCTGGTGGTGTACGGTGGGCTTACCGTGCAGTCGCTGATTTGAGGGCGCGCGGGCGGCGTGGGTGGCCGGACGTGGCACCGCGCCTTTGGCGAAGGCATCGTTGTCGCCTGCAATCCTTGCCCATCGGATCATGAAGTCACCGTAGAATTCGCTGGCGGCGTTGGAGTCAAACGGTTGTTGATTAGATTCGTTCCGCCAGAAAATCTGGACGACCAGTCCCCCTGCGCCATATAGAGGTAGCTGATTCAAGGCCATGCTGGATACGTTGCGGGGCTATGCCCACCGGCTCACCAAGTCCCCAGCCTTCGAATACTTCATCATCGGTCTCATCCTGTTCAACGCCGTTGTCCTTGGCCTTGAGACTCTCCCATCTGTGGTCGAGGAATACTCCTTTTGGCTAGGCTTCTCCCAACAGGCAATACTGGGAGTGTTCATTGTCGAGGCGGCGTTGAAGATATTCGCCCTCACTCCCAGGGGAGACCGCTACTTCCGTGACGGATGGAACGTCTTTGACTTCTCCATAATCGTCCTTTCGCTGGTTCCAGCCACTGGCGGATTTGCCGTCATCGCACGCCTGGCCCGCCTGATGCGACTGCTGCGGCTTGTGTCGGCCGTGCCGGAGTTGCGACTGATTGTGGCGACTCTGGTGCGCTCCATCCCTGGGATGCTCCACATCGTGGTCCTTATGAGCCTGATGGTCTATATCTACGCCATAATTGGCTTCCAGCTTTTCCATAAACACGACCCAGAGCACTGGCGCAACCTCGGCATATCCCTCCTGTCCCTTTTCCGTGTGGTCACGCTGGAAGACTGGACCGACATCATGTACAAGGCGATGGAGTTCCATCCGCTTGCATGGATCTACTTTCTCACCTTTGTGATATTCGGGACCTTCGTGGTGATCAACCTGTTCATCGCGGTGGTAATTAACAACCTTGACGAGGCCAAGCAGGAACGCCTCAGCAAGCTGGAGGAGCCGCCCACCGCTGAGAATCTTCTTAAGGAACTTCGCGTCACCCAGCAGTCCCTGCGCCGCCTCGAGGAGCAATTGCAACGCCGCCGTGACGAAGACAACGGCAGTGGGTGAGCAACGGCCGTCGCTCGCCAACGTCATAGGGCGGTGGGGATGAGGCGTACCTGCCGCGACGGAGTCCTGTGCGGTCAGGTCCTTGCCACGGCGGAGGGATGAAATGGGGGGTTGCCTGTCGGGCGCGCGTTCAACTTGCCGAGCGTGCCCACCTCCGCGCCCCACCGTGGGTACCGGGTTTCCCCGGCACGACGATGTGGTGTGGGTGCGATTTGAGGGGGTGTGAACCCCCTCGCGGGCTATTTTCACATTAACGGTGTGGACGGCTTGACGGTGGAGGGGCTGGCTGCGTTGATTTCGTATGGATGGCGGCGGGCGGCTTGGATGGCGTATGTTGGGCTGGTCTATTGGCGATTGCGACAGGCGAGATGCGAGGAGTCTCATTCATATGGCGACGCTGGATGGCAAGGTGGCTTTTGTGACCGGGGCGGCGCATGGGATTGGGCGGGCTACGGCGCGGCGATTTGGGCAGGAGGGAGCGGTTGTCGTCATCGCAGATGTTGACAGGGAACGCGGCCCCGAGACGGCTGCGGCTCTCGTGCATGAGGGTCTTTCCGCGGAGTTTGTGGAGACCGACGTTGCCAGCGACGAGAATCTCAAGCGCTCGATCGATTACACGGCAGAACGATATGGGCGCATCGACATTTTGATCAACAACGCGACGTGGTCGTCGTTTGGCAAGGTGACGGAGTTGTCGAAGGAGGACTGGGACCGGTCTATCGCCACCGGGCTGACGTCTGTCTTCCTGGGCAGCAAGTATGCGATTCCGTACATGCAACGGCAGGGCGGAGGATCGATAGTCAACACGAGTTCGATATTCGGCCTGGTTGGGGGTCGGAACCGGGCGGCGTATTGCAGTACGAAGGGCGCCATCGTGAACCTCACCCGGAACATGGCCCTTGACTTCATTGGGGACAACATTCGCGTCAACTGCGTTTGCCCCGGAGGCGTTTCGACCTGGCCGGAAGTAGACCACTCGGACGCCCCTTATTGGAAGACCCGCAGGTTCCCCGAGACGCTGAGTTGGGAGCAGCGGGTGGCGATGCACCCGATTGGCCGGCAGGGCGAACCGGAGGAGATAGCCGAAGCGATGCTGTGGCTGGTGGACCCGGCGAACAAGTTCACCGTCGGCGCGGCCATCGTGGTGGACGGCGGGCTGACGGTGCAGTCGCTGATTTGAGGGAGATCGCGTCGCCAGTGAAGTGCGTTGCGGGGTCCTATTCGACCATCGATTGCCGGGCGTGGTCGTAGAGGCTATCGGCCAGCGACGTGATCAGTTCGTTCATCGTTAGTAGTGCCCGCCACTTGGCCGGAATTGCTTCGACTCCGTAGTGCGCACCGGCGATCTGGCCGTAGATTGCGCCGGTCGTGTCGGCGTCGTCGCCCAGGTTGACCGCCAGCAGGGCGCCATCGCGGAAGTCCCGGGATTTGTGGAAAGCCCACAGCGCGGCCTCCAGTGACTCGACGACGTAGCCGCTGCCCTTGATTTCCGGCGGCTCGCGGCGCTTGAAGGACCCGTTGGCGACCTCGGCGATCTTCTCCGCCAGTGGACTTTTCTCACACAGGCCTTCGACCGGACAGTAGGCAGGGGCCAGGAGCGTGTCTTTGTCGACGCCGTGCAACGCGCCGACCAGCAGGCCGCCGAAGTAGCGGCAGGCGTCGACCGCTTCCACCGCTCCGTGGGTGGTCCTCGAACTATCTGCGCTCCGGCCGATCGCCTCCGCAGCATCTCCGGCGAAGTACATGGGCACGGGCGCGAGGCGCATGAGGGAGCCGTTACCGGCTGTCCGCGGGTTGGAGGCGCCGGCGTAGGGCTGGCCGGTATTGATGAATCGAGAAAGCGCGGCCCTGGTAGTGATACCGATGTCGAAGCATTGACCGGTGGAGGAGAGGTAGCCGTCTTTCCACCAACGAACGTAGCGTTGCACCTGGTCCATGGCGTCAAAGCCGCGGCGCTCGATCAGGCTCGTCGCAAGGCAAAGGGCCATCGATGTGTCGTCAGTCCACTGGCCTGGCCTGAGTCGGTTTACTCCGCCGCCGACCATATCGTCGATCGGGTCGAATGAGCCGGGCGGCATGAATTCCAGCGTGGTCCCCAGCGCGTCGCCCGCGGCAAGTCCCGCGAGGCAGCCTCGGAAACGGTCGCGGGTGGTCGGGTTGCTCACGCGTCCGGCTCGCGTTGCGCGGGTTCGGACCAGTCACGGACGTAAGCCTGCTGTTCGAACGTTTCGGGTGAACGAGGGTGCCAGGAGGCTTTTTCGACGCCCTGCCACCACTCGGCGATCTGCCGAAGGGCATCCTCACCGCTGTGGCCGTGCCGCACCAGCCAGCAACCGACCACCGTGCCGGTCCTGCCGACGCCTCCCCAGCAGTGGACGTAGACGGTCTTGCCGGCATCCAGGGCGCCGTCGATGGAGTCGAGGGTCTCGGCCATCTGCTCGGGATTGCGCGGAACGCTTGCGTCGACGATGGGGTGTCGTTCGTATCCGACGGTCCAGCCAAGCCGCCGGGCCTGTTGTTCGGCGATTTCGGAGTAGGGGAATAGCTCGCCGGGGTGCGTAAGGTCTACGAAATGGTCGATTCCGGCCTCGAGATGAGAGTTCAGCTTGGCCGCCGCCTCTGAATGCCGCCACGCGCCTGGGTATTCGCCTGCGGCGAATCGGCCCGGGACCACCCAGTAGCTGTTGGATGACGGACGGTCCGGGATGTTGGAAGAGCCTGTATTTAGTGGCATCCGTTCTGCCTTTTGCTGGCGGTGGCCCCTTCACGCTACGCACACCCTAGGGCGTGTCCTGGCCGTTTACGAAGTGGCATCGTGTCAGTTGCCGCGCCCCACCCCCTCGGGCGCCCACGAGAGACGCCCCTACGCGTGACTGTCCTGGAGCGTGCACGGAATATGTTGCGCGAGTTGGCGCATACCACCTCTTTTTGGCCACCCTCTTAGAACGCCTGTACCGCGGTGCTACCATCATCGATTGCTCGTCGTGAAACTGCGCCGATGGGCCCGCTCTTGAGATTTGCAAAAGGATTAGTTTCAGTGGAACACATGATACGGGCAGTCTTGTTCGACCTGGACGGAACGATTCTGGACCGGCTGAGTAGCCTGAGGGTGTACGTGTACGGAGTGGTCGAACGGCTGCCGGACGTGTTTGGCCAGGTCCCGTTCGCCGAGTACATGGACAGGCTGATCGAGTTGGACTCCCACGGGCACGGGGACAAGCATCAGGTCTTCAAGCGCCTGGAACGCGAATTCGGGATGGCGCCGGGGGCCTGGCAGCGGTTGGTGGACGATTACGATACGTATTTTCCACACGTTAGCGTTCCCTTTCCGAAGGCGCACCAAACGCTGTCGACGCTACGTGACCGGGGTTTCAAGATGGGACTTGTGACAAACGGGCCGATCGAATCGCAACAGCCGAAGATCGACGGCCTGGGGATCGCCCACTACTTCGGGACGATCCTGATATCTGGGGTAGAGGGAGTCTCCAAGCCGGACCCGGAGATATTTCGACGGGCGGCGAGCAGACTGGGCGTCGCGCCTGAAGAGACGGTCATGGTCGGGGACAATTCAGTGGCCGACATTGGTGGGGCCAAAGCTTTCGGGATGCAGGCGATCTGGAAGCGGGACGAGTATTGGGAAGCGCCGGAGGTTGTTGATGGTGTGGTCGATGATTTGGAAGAACTGCCTGGGTTGATAAGCAGGCTGGCCTGATGGGTGGGAGAGCCGCGCCGCTCGTCCTCCCCGGCGGGCGCCCACGTCCCAACGCCCCTAGAGGTGGGTTTGGCCAGCGCCGGGATGTGGTTGTGTCTCAGGTTGTTGGGGAAAGCCGCGCCCCTGTACCCCACCGTGGGTACCGGGTTGCCCCGGCACGACCCTGTGTCAAGTACGGGGCAGGCTACCCTTGGCGGGAGTGGTGGGGCTAGCCGCGCCGCCCGTCCTCCCCGTCGGGCGCCCACGTCCCAACGCCCCTACAGGTTGGTTTGGCCAGCGCCGGGATGTGGTTGTGTCGCAGGTTGTTGGGGATAGCCGCGCCCCCGTACCCACCGAGGGTACCGGGTTGCCCCGGCACCACCCTGTATCAAGTACGGGGCAGGCTACCCTGGTCGGGAGCGGTGGGGGTAGCCGCGTTGCCCGTCCTCCCCGGCGGGCGTCCACGAGCGACGCCCCTACAGGTTGGTTTGGCCAGCGCCGGGATGTGGTTGTGTCTCAGGTTGTTGGGGATAGCCGCGCCCCCCGTACCCCACCGTGGGTACCGGGTTGCCCCGGCACGACCCCGTATCAAGTACGGGGCAGGCTACCCTTGGCGGTAGTGGTGGGGGTAGCCGCGTTGCCCGTCCTCGCCGGCGGGCGCCCACGAGCGACGCCCCTACAGGTGGGTTTGGCCAGCGCCGGGATGTGGTTGTGTCGCAGGTTGTTGGGGCTAGCCGCGCCCCCCGTACCCCACCGTGGGTACCGGGTTGCCCCGGCACGACCCCGTACTCGATACGACGAGCGAGGGTGTGAACTCCCTGGCGGGCTATTTTCGTACCTATGCGGTGCTAATATCAGGGTGTTCGAGTGACCATGCGGGAGTCGGGCAGGCGGCTGCCCCGGCATTCGGGTCAACGGTTACGAGAAAGGCAGGGGAACAATGGCCATCTCGGCAACTGCGCAGCGAATAACCATCGGCCTGGCGCTGATTACCGCTGGAATCCTGTTCATTTTGAACCAACTCAACGAGATTCCGATCGGAGAATCGTGGCCTGTGATTCTCATAGTCGTCGGCGCCTCTAACTTCCTGGTAAGACCCCGCTCGTGGGTCGTCAGCGGCGGAATTGTAGTGGCCGGGGCGATTTTCCTCCTGGGGACGTTGAATATCCTGGAAGTCAGCATGGGCATACTCTGGCCTGTGCTGCTGGTCGGTCTTGGCGTGGTCGTACTATTTGGCGGCGGAAGAAAGCGCTCGAAACAATCCCGTTGGCAGAAAACCGACTATTCCAGCGGAACGCCCGACCTCAACGTCTCAGCTTTCTTCTCGGCCGGCGAACACCGTTCCAGTGACCAGGTCATCCAGAGCGGTCAGGTCTCGGCCATATTCGGCTCGGCGGAGGTTGACCTGCGCGGCACGACGCTGGAGGGGGATGCGGCCAGCATCGAAGCGACGGCCCTATTCGGCAGCCTGAGGCTGCGAGTGCCGAATGACTGGGCCGTGGATGTCCAGACGACCAATATGTTTGGAAGCTTCGAGTCGAAGCGCGTACAGCCCGCGGACCCGAAGGCGAGGTTGTCTATTCTCGCCACATCCACGTTCGGGTCCATAGAGTTGGCGGACTGACGGGCTGCGCGTTCTTCGAGCGTGTTTTGACCGCTGGGCGGGACTAACCAGGCAGCGCCCGGCCTAGCTTTGCTGTTCGCAGTCGAACTGCCAGGGGATGCCGTACTTGTCGAAGCACGAACCGAAGTACGAGCCCCAGAACGTGTCCTGCAGCGGCATCGTCACCGTGCCGCCGTCCGAAAGCTTGGCGAACAGTGCGTCCGTCTCTTCCCTGCTCTTGGACGCGTGGGTTATCGAGAAGTTGTTGCCGGCGCTGAACTGGGACCCGTGTGCCGAGGGGATGTCGCTACCCATGAGGACGCTCGAGCCGATCGGGAATGAAACGTGCATGACGTTGTCGCGTTCCTCGTCGGGGAACTGCATGTCGGCTGGGCCGTCGGCGAAGGTCATGAAGATCGAGAACTCGCCTCCGAACACCGACTTGTAATACTCGAACACCTCTCGGCAGTTCCCGTTGAAGAGTAGATATGTGCTTAGTGTCAACTGAGTCTCCCTGTTGGTTTGTGATCTCTCATCGTGGCCATCATGAATGATAATTCAGCCGGCGATCCTGGGTGATATGTGTGTCACACGCGAGGAATCGCGTTGTGGCGGCCCCGCTGCCCCGGCGGGCGCCCACAAGAGGCACCCCTACGAAGGGCGACCGTCAGACGCGGGGAGTTGATAGCAGGTAGTCGGCGATGTTCTGGATAGCGGACCAGTCCTGGCGGGTGGGCTCTAACCTGGATTCGATCTGGAGAGTCCAGCCCTGGAATTCCTTTTCGTAGCTGCGGATCCTGATGTTGCCGCGCCTCGTGGCCAGGTCCCTGGCCGCCTGGTCGTAGGTGAGGCGGTTGAGGAGTCCGGTCGAATGGTCCTTGCCTCTCCATTCGACTCCGATCACCCGCCCGACCAACGGGAACGACTTTTTGCGGACGGTCTTGACATCGATCTCCCGTCCTCCGGAAATCGGCCTTTCGTCAGGAATGCAAAGGTTGACCCACCACATGGGCGGGCTTTCCTTGGACTGGTCCTTCTTTATGACGTTTATCCACCTGATGGGGCCGTCGGCCAGGTCGATGACGCCGAGGGAGCGGTTCCACCACGCGTTGTGGATATTTTCTTCGTCGCGCCCGCGTTCGGCCATCTCGGCGTGGATGCCGAGGGAGTTCAGGGCGTGGGCGAGGTTGTCGCGGGTTTTGTCGCGGAGTTTTTCTTTCATGGTGGTGGTTGGGTAGTGGGCGGTTCAAGGGGCGGTGGAAGAGGTCCTCGCCCGGAGTTGGTAGTGAGTATACGGAGACATAGTAGTGACGGGGTCGGGCCGAGCGGATCCACTTAAACCGGCCTTTTGCACAATGGTGGTGAAGGATCCCTGAGCCTGTAGCTTGACCAGACACCGGCGTATTGACAGGAGTGGCCGGGACTGGTTAGAACAAATGATCTATCTTCTGGAGTTGTCGCGACATGCCATCGACGATTGAATGGACAGACGAGACGTGGAACCCAGTGACGGGCTGCACGAGGGTATCTCCCGGCTGCGATCACTGCTACATGTTCGCTATGTACCCGCGTCTGACGGCAATGGGCGTGCGTGGATACGAGGGCGACCCCGGCGAGGTCCAGTTACTGCCGGAGCGGTTGGACGCGCCGCTGAAATGGAACCGACCACGCCGGGTCTTCGTCAACAGCATGTCCGATGTCTTTCATCCCCAGGTGCCATTCGAATTCGTGACCGAGATTTTCGACGTGATGCACGCTGCATCGAAACGAGGGCACATCTTCCAGGTTTTGACCAAGCGGCCGGGTCGAGCCGTGGGGTGGTGGACTCGCAACCAGGGACGTTACGGTGGCGGCTGGCCGGACGGTGTATGGATCGGCACGTCGGTGGAAAACCAGAAGTACGCGCCGCGAATCTCGGTGTTGGCTCGCCTGCCGGCGGCGGTGCGTTTCGTTTCGGCTGAACCGCTCCTGGGTCCGGTCGACCTTACCGACTGGCTCGTGCAAGGGGATTTGCATTGGGTCATCGCGGGAGGTGAGAGCGGGCGCTCCGCAAGGCCGATGGACCTGGAGTGGGCGCGGGACCTGCGAGACCAGGCCATCGGAGCAGGGGTAGCGTTCTTTCTCAAGCAGCTGGGAGGAAGGCGAGGGAAGCGGTCGGGAGAGGATGCGGTGATAGACGGGGAGACGTGGACGGAGATGCCGGTTGTTGGGGTGCCGGGGTGATATGAGTTTTCCGCGATTTGGTGGCGATTGGACCGAGGAGAAGCTCGAGATCCTCAGCCGTTACCTGGACGCATATACGACGGCGTTGAAGAACCAACCGTTTACAAGGCGGTTTCACCCGCGTCGGCGTTGTTAATACAGTACATGCTGGCCGATTGGGTCGGTGGTTCGGTGAGCTGACGGGGTGGTCTCGCTAATCATCGCTTCAGATTTCTCGGCTTCGCTCGAAATGACATTTGGGGTGGTCGGAGTCAGTATGGCCTTGTGACGGTTGCATGCGGGGATGAAAGTGGGGTGGCGCCTGTCGGGTGGGGATTGTACACATCGGGCGTACCCTCCTCCACACCCCACCGTGGGTACCGGATCGGGGTCCGGCACGACGAAGTTGTGGGCACTGTGGGTACCAGCCCCGCATCGGAATCCGGCAAGACGAGTGAGAGTGTGACCTGCCTGACGAGCGGTTCAGATTTCTCGGCTTCGCTCGAAATGACAAATGAAGGTGCTCGGGATGACATGTTGGGCTTTCGGACACACTCCGGACCTGTGATGGCGGCACGAGGTGATGAAATTAGGGTGGCGTCCGCGGGATTGAGGTTGTACACATCGGGCGTACCCACCTCCGCACCCCACGTTGGGTACCGGATCGGGGTCCGGCACGACGATGGGGGGCACGATGAGGGGTGGAAACCTGGACTTCGGTACAAGGCAGGAACGACGGTGGGTTGTGGCCACTGGCGTGCGCAACGGCCCTATCGCGCCAACTTTCCCGAAACTGGCTGACGGTATAAGCTACCGGCCAGTATAAGGAGGTTCTCGTGATACCACCCCGATTCGAGTACTTCGCCCCGGAATCGCTGGATGAGGCGATTTCATTGCTTGAGGATCACGGCCCCGAAGCTACGGTGCTGGCAGGCGGTCAAAGCCTGATTCCGCTGATGAAGCTGCAACTGGCGCTGCCGGCGTACGTTGTGGACATTAATGGGATTGGCGGGCTGGCTGACATCGTCGATGACGACTGCTGCCTGCGCATCGGCAGCCTCACCCGGGAGTCGGACCTGGACAGTTCGGAAGCCGTCCAGTCCAAGTATCCGATTCTCCACGATACGACGTCCGTCATCGCCGACCCGCTGGTGCGAAACATGGCGACCGTCGGCGGCAACCTCGCCCACGGCGATCCGGCCAATGATCATCCCGCCACGATGCTCGCGCTGGGCGCGGAAGTGATTGCGGTCGGGTCCGGCGGCGAGAGGAAGATCCCGGTGGCTGACTTCTTTGAAGGGCCGCTGACTACCGCCCTTGGCGCCGGTGAAATCCTGACCGAAATCAGGGTGCCCGCGCAGCCTGAGGGCAGCGGCGGGGCCTACATCAAGCTGGAGCGGAAGGTGGGGGACTACGCCACCGCCGGAGTCGCAGCCGTTGTCACCGTGTCGGACGGGGTCTGCCAGCAGGCCGGCATCGGCCTGACGAACGCCGGCCCGATACCCGTCAAGGCCAGTTCCGCCGAGTCTTTCCTGGTGGGCAAGAAGCTGGATGATGAGGCCATCGGAGAGGCCGCCCGGCTGGCTTCGGAGGCGGCCGAGCCGACCGCCGACCTGCGAGGTTCTGAGGAGTACAAGCGTGACATGGTGCGCGTGATAACGGGTCGAGCGCTCCGCATGGCTCTGGGCCGAGCCTGCTAGGGGAGCGCAACCCACCTGCGCTGGGAGATTGAGTATGTCGACAGTTTCAATAAACGTCACCGTCAACGGCGAGGAACACGCCGCGGAGGTGGAACCGAGGCTCCTGCTGGTCCACTTCATTCGCGAGACGCTGGGCCTCACTGGGACACACATCGGTTGCGACACGACCCACTGCGGCGCGTGCACCGTCACGCTGGACGGGAGGCCGGTCAAGTCCTGCACCATTTTTGCCGTGCAGGCCAACGGCCGCGCGGTGAATACCGTAGAGGGCCTGGAGCAGGACGGCGCGCTGCATCCCATTCAAGAAGCCTTCACTGAAGAACACGGCCTGCAGTGCGGTTTCTGCACACCCGGGATGATGATGACCGGCGTGGCGTTCCTGCAAGACAACCCCGACCCGTCCGACGATGAGATCCGGTCGGCCATATCCGGCAACCTGTGCCGTTGCACCGGCTATGTGAACATCGTGAAATCCTACAAATCGGCCGCCGAGAAGCTGCGTGCGAGGAGTGAGTGATGACAATGCGAACACCGCCCGAAATTGGGGGAATGGGACACTCGATCCCGCGCAAAGAGGACCCGCGATTCATCCGGGGCAAGGGCAACTACGTCGATGACCTGAAACTCCCGGGAATGCTCCATCTGGACATTGTGCGCAGCCCCGTGGCCCACGCTCGGATCAAGAGCATCAACTCCGAGAAGGCCCTGGCCATCGAGGGTGTCCTTGCCGTCATAACCGGCAAGGACCTGGAACAGTACAACCTGGCGTGGATGCCAACGCTGATGGGCGACACCCAGATGGTGCTGCCCGTGGACACCGTCAAGTTCGACGGGCAGGAGGTGGCCGCCGTGCTGGCCACCGACCGCTACACCGCGGCTGACGGGGTAGCGGCGGTCGAGGTGGAGTACGAGCCCCTGGAGGCGGTGGTCAGTCCCCACAAGGCCCTTGAGCCGGACGCGACCATCGTCAGGGAAGACAAAGAGGAGGAGAGCAACCACATCTGGCACTGGGAGACCGGTGACAAGGACAACACCGACCGCATCTTCAGAGAGAGCGACGTCACGGTCAAAGAGGACATATACCTGCCCCGCATCCATGTTTCGTCAATCGAGACGTGCGGCTGCGTGGCCCAATGGGACGCGGTCAACGAAAAACTGACCGTGTGGATGACCACGCAGGCGCCGCACGCCATCCGAACCGTACTTGCGCTGGTTGCCGGGCACCTGGGACTCGCCGAACACAAGATCCGGGTTATTTCTCCGGACATCGGCGGCGGTTTCGGCGGCAAGGTGCCGGTCTACCCCGGCTACGTGCTGGCCATCGCGGCTTCATTCCTCACCGGCGCACCGGTGAAGTGGGTCGAGGACCGGATGGACAACCTGATCTCCGACTCCTTCGGCCGCGACTACCACATGACGGCCGAAGTGGCTGCGCGGAATGACGGGACGATGGAGGCGCTGCGGATCAAGACGGTTGCCAACCACGGCTACACCGACGCCGCGGCCAACCCGTCCAAGTTCCCGGCCGGGCTGTTCCACATCTGCACCGGCTCCTACGATTTCAAGGATGCCTTCGTAGAGGTTGACGGCGTCTACACCAACAAGCCGCCCGGCGGGATCGCATACCGCTGCTCGTTCCGGGTCACCGAGGCCGTCCACGCTGTGGAGCGAATCGCCGACATAGCGGCCCACGAGTTGGGGATGGACCCGGCCGAGTTCCGCATGAAGAACTTCGTCAAGCCGGAGGCCTTCCCTTACAGGTCGGCCCTGGGCTGGGAGTATGACAGCGGCGACTACCACGGCGCGCTCGAGAAGGCCATGGACATCGTCGGTTACGCAGATCTGCGCAAGGAGCAGGCCGAGAAGCGGGAGCGCGGGGAGTTGATGGGAATCGGCATCTCCAGCTTTACCGAGATCGTGGGGGCGGGACCCTCGCGGCACTTCGACATCCTGGGCATCAAGATGTTCGACAGCGCCGACATCCGCATCCACCCGACCGGCAAGGCTATTGCCCGTTTCGGCACGCGGTCGCAGGGACAGGGTCACGAGACCACCTACGCCCAGATCATTGCCGAGGAACTGGGCATCCCGGCGAGCGACATCGCCGTGGAGGAGGGAGACACGGACACTGCCCCGTACGGGCTTGGTACGTATGCGAGTCGAAGCACGCCGACAGCAGGCGCGGCGGCGGCCGTGGCGGCCCGGAAGATACGGGCCAAGGCCAGGTCAATCGCCAGCTACCTGCTCGACGTGGCCGAGGACGACCTGGAGTGGGAGCCGGGCAAGTTCTACGTGCGAAACGCTCCGTCCCAGGTGAAGACCATCCAGGAGATAGCCTTCGCCGCCTACACCGACCACCCGCCGGGCATGGAAGCCGGACTGGAGTCCCACTCTTCATACGACCCGCCCAACCTGACCTACCCGTTTGGCAGCTACATCTGCGTCGTCGACATCGACAAGGGGACCGGCGAGGTGAAAATCCGCCGCTTCGTTGCGGTGGACGACTGCGGCAACATCATCAACCCGATGATCGTGGAGGGACAGGTCCATGGCGGTCTGACGATGGGCCTGGCGCCGGCCATGTTCGAGGAGATCGTGTACGACGAGAACGGCCAGAACCTGACCAGCACGTTCATGGACTACCTGTTGCCGACAGCCGTCGAGACGCCGGACTGGGAGACCGACAAGACGTGCACGCCTTCTCCGCACCATCCGCTGGGCGCGAAGGGCATCGGCGAGTCGGCCACGGTCGGCGCGCCTGCTGCCATCGCGAACGCCGTGGTGGACGCGCTGTGGCACCTGGGCGTGCGGAACATCGACATCCCGATAACGTCGGACAAGGTGTGGAAGGCGCTTCGGGAGGCCGGGGTTACGGAATAACGGCGGAGGAGTCGCCCTTTCCCGAGGGAGTCTCGCAAAGGTCTCCAGTGGAACAGTGAGTTGCGTGACGGTCTCCGTTTGGACCAGGTAGGCCAATATGTTCGATGACCTGCTGGAACAGGCCGCCGCTCTGAAGGCGCGGGACAAGGCGTTCGTCCTGGCGACCGTTGTTGCCTGCAAGCCGCCGACTTCGGCGAAGCCGGGTTCCAAGGCCATCGTCCAGCCGGACGGGAGCTTTCACGGGTGGGTCGGTGGTAGTTGCGCGCAACCGTTGATTACGCAGGAATCGTTGAAGGCGTTGCAGGACGGGCAGTCCCGCTTGGCGGTCCTGGCCCCTGACCCGGGCGCGGTGGACCTTGGTCTGGAGGCGACCGTTGTCATTCCGCTGACGTGCAAGAGTGAGGGAACATTGGCCATCTACCTCGAACCCAGCCTGCCCAGACCCGAACTGGTGGTGATCGGCCAATCGCCCATGGCCCGCAGCCTGGCTGCGTTGGGCAGCAACGTTGGATTTCGGGTAACGGCATGCGACCCTTCGGCAAGCGAGGAGCTGTTCCCGGACGCCGAGTCACTCGAACGAGAACTGGACGGCATTCGGGGAATGGCAGGGCCGCGCACGTATGTGGTGGTCGCAACGGCCGGGCACTTTGACGAGGAGGCCCTCGAAGCGGCGTTGAGCGGTGAGGCCGGATACGTCGGTCTGGTTGCCAGCCGGCGGAGGGGGGAGGCCGTCGTCGATTTCCTTCGCGGCAAGGGCGTTTGTCCCGGTTCGCTGGACGGGGTCAAGTATCCGGCTGGTCTGGACGTTGGGGCCGAGACGCCTGAGGAGATTGCGCTGAGTATTCTGACGGAGATCGTCCAGGTGATGCGCGCCAACCCGGTGGGGGTCGAATTGGCGCCCGTGGTGGAGGCTGACGACGCCGAGTCCATAGACCCGATCTGCAGCATGACGGTCAAGGTGGCCTCGTCCCGGTACGTGTCGAAGCACAACGGCAGCGAGGTGCATTTCTGCTCGGCGGGTTGCAAGGTGCGGTTCGAGCAGGAGCCGGAACGGTATCCGCTTCAGACCACCGCGTAGTGAATTCAGGCGCGGTCGTACTGGACGGCGAGCACCTCGGCAAGGATGGCCACTGCGAGTTCGGAGGGCGTGCGGGACCCGATGTCGAGGCCGATGGGCGCCCGTATCCTTGCAAGGTCTGCGTCGCGATACCCTTGCTGCCTAAGTTCCCGCTTTCGCCGCTCGTGCGTCACCCGGCTTCCCTGTACGCCGATGTAGGGGGCCTCTGAACGAAGGGCGTTCGCGAGGGTGGGTACGTCGAGTTTCGGGTCGTGGGTCAGGACCACCATAGAGGAGTATTGGTCCAACGGGACCTGCTCCAGGGCCTCCTCCGGCCAGGCATGGATGAGGCGCTCAGCATCCGGGAATCGCTCCGGCGTCGCCAGCGCGCTTCGGGGGTCGATTACGGTGACCTGGAAGCCCACCTCCGTGGCCAGGTGGCAGAGCGAGATAGCGACGTGTGTGGCCCCGACGATCAGCAGGTGGGGCGAGGGTCGTATCGCTTCGATGAATACCTGGGCCTGCTGACCTTGCCACGGTAATGTGATTACCTTCGTCCCGCCTGTTCGCAGCAGTTCGTAGCCCGCTTCGGCTATTTCCGCATCGAGAGACGGGTCTATGGACCCGACCGGCCGACCGTCTATCGCATCGGTCAACTTCCGACCAAGCAGGGGGGCCGGGGCCAGTCCGATGGCGTGGACGACCTCATCCTGGGCCTCCACGGACCGGCGGAAGGCGTCCCACTCGTCGGTTGGGGAGAAGGGCTCGATGAAGACATCGATCGAGCCGCCGCAGCTAAGGCCGACGTCGAACCCCATTTCGTCGGCGATGCCGTAGTTCGCCACCACCGGAGTGCGGCTATCGAGGACCTGCACGGCCCGTTCGAAGACGTCGGCTTCTACACATCCGCCGCTTACCGAGCCGGACATACGTCCGTTGCGGGTCACGCAGAGGCGCGCTCCAGGAGGTCTGGGTGCGGAACGCCTGACCTGGACCAGCGTCGCCATGGCGACCTCCTCGCCCTGGTTATGCCACAGGTAGAGGTCAGGGAGGATTTCTTTCAAGGTGTGGTGATCCCTCGCTCAATCATCCGGGTTGAAGGTGGAACCGCACCCTCACAAAACTGCCAATGTCATCTTGCACTATTTCGGGTTCGGTCCCATTAAATTCACGCATCGCTCGGCGCATTACGGGCCAACCCCTGCCGCGCTGTTCCATGAATCCCAGCCCGAGCATGTAGTTTGCCATTAGTTCATTGCGCGACCGGGGATGTCCGCCCGCCCGGACGCTAGCTGTACTCATGTGATTAGGCAGGCCTCCCGGGCTGGTCACGTCTACATGGTGCGCGAAGACTTCAATTAACACCTTTGAACCGGTTATTGCGTAATCCCTGTGCGCCACTGCATTTACCACTGACTCTCGCAAGGCGGGCGCTGGCAGCAGCGGACGGTCTTCCCTAATCAGTCCACTGTAATGTTCGGACCGGCCTACACCTTTGATCCAGCCAATAGCGCGCCTAACTTGCTCGTCCAAGCGTCCACTAGCTTCTGCCACTTGCAGCGCATCTGTGGCCCGGTCATCGCCTTCATAGGCGACGCACTCTACGTAAAAGTTACGGGTCTGCGGGTAACTTTGTGGGGTCTTGCCGAACGCCAGTACCCCATAGAGCGTGGGATGCAACACACCTCCCAACTCTGCCGCCACGCCTCGATTACGGAGATCGTCATCATCGTCGGGCTGGGGTTCGTCCTCGATATCGAGTTCGATACGATGTAGGTAGGTACGGAACGCTTGGAGATCGATGTGAGCTGTCGTCGCAGCCTGAATGGTGCGTTCCTCGGTCAAGATATAACCAAAGGCGTTATAGAGTTCCTGAAGCTCGGTCGACGATGGCTCTACAGTGCTTCGTTCGCGGCGCACCCACACGCGTCCGCCGTGCCGTAACGGTTCGAATCCGCGCTGGCGTGGGATCTCAAGCCAGTGCACCCAACCATTCGGATCCTTATGTTGACCGGAACGGCCCGAAACCGGAGAACTGCAACCGCTGTGGAGCAATGTTGTCAGCCTTTCCTGGACTCTCTCCGGGTCCTCCCCGACACCTACTATTTCCTGAGCATCATTTACGCCCAGGATCACTACTCCTCCCTGAGTGTTGGCAAAGGCGCAGACAGCCCTACCAATCGCCGACCGATCCACAGACCCGCTCTTGAATTCCGTTTGGGCGCTCTCTCCCGCTTCTATGCGGTCAAGAATGTCCAGCCATTCCATTTTTGTCCTCTAAATTCCATGCTTCAGCTGGCGTAGCCGAAACGATTCGTTCCCGCCGCCGACAGTCTGTACGATAGCGTCACGTATACAAGGATCCTTGATGGCCTCTACGCATCCGCCGCTCACTGAACCGGACATGCGCCCGTTGCGGGTCACGCACAGGCGCGCGCCGGGGGGTATGGGGGCCGATCGCCTGACCTGGACCAGCGTCGCCCTGGTTATGCCACAGGTAGAGGTCAGGGAGGATTTCTTTCAAGCCAACGTACTTCCTTGGCCAGGGTTACTGAGGGGGCCCGGGCAGTGTATTGGGAGGGTTGTGGCGGGTCAAACAGCGGCTTGGCCGCGGTTCGGCGGCAACGAGAGCAGTTTACCGGCCAATCCGTGGGGCGTTATGGGCGTCGCATTCGGTGCAATTCGCCGACCTGACGCGCCAGTTCTGCTCGCTGGGACCTGTTCATCGGAGAATTCGATAAGAAGGCGCTCCAGCCCACATACTGCCTTCCAAGCAAGTCCCCGCAGTAAAGATGAGTGCCGAGTTCGTCGACTTTCCACTTTTCGAATCGTACCTTGAAAGTCCGCTCAATCTGCTCGGTGACTGTCCGGCCGTTGCCCAAGAGCAACTCGATATTCTCGTTCTCCTCCAGGAGTTTTTGAAAAAACGTCGCGCCGTCGGCCAGCAGCTTACGTTGGGCATCCGGCGAGCACTCGGCCGGCAGTTTGTTCCACACAGGTACCGTAGCCCACTGGACTATGTCCAAGGAACAGGCCAGTTCCGGTCGGTTCGAGCCATAACGGCCACCGTAAGTGACACCACACTGGTTGAGGATTGGCTCCAATGCGGTGAAGTAACGATGCCTATTGCGTTCGAAGTAGCGCGTTTTCTCTTCCCAAACACGACTGAGCAAAAGTTCATTCGAGGCGTTTTCATCCAGAGTCGAGTGATGTCTGGGCAAGAAGTCTTCGCGCTTCCAGACGCCGTGAGGATTGATACCGACCGTGGCGACGAGGGCTGAATAAAAGTGACCTTCCGCGACATCTGGAATCGCCCCCTGAGGGACGCAGCAACCTTCGGGCGGCAGTGAGTGCAGCACGTGTTCTCGTATGTAGTCAGGAATCGTCTGCACGCGTATTACTACATCTCAGGCGGCGCTGGATCTGCTACCGCCTTGCCACGGTGGACCGCTAACTGTTCCGTTGAGTTCTGGCTGATCCGTCGGATGGCGAGTCGAAGTTCGCGCCGCAGATCGTCTGAATGCGTCAGCCAGATGTTATGTGCGGCGCCGGGGACTTCGATGTACCGGCCCCGGGGCATCAAAGATGCCAGCTGTTTGGTCGGCCAATTGGGCCGGATGTCTTTCCCACCGTTGATGAAGCTCGCTGGAATTTGCAGGTCTGCGATTTCACGGAACAGGGTCGGACGTTTGATGTACTCCTTCCAACTTCGGTTGCCTCGTGGGTTTACATTCTTGTCTGCCCTGTATTCGCGTTCCCAAGGGCCCTCACCGACCTCGTTCTTTCGCTTGTGGTAGGTCTCGCTCCAAGTCCGATCATTCAAAACGTTGCCGCCGGCAATCCCAATCAGACCGATCACATTTGGCGGGTATCGCAGCGCATACGCCAAGGCCGCGTTTGCACCAAAGCTATGTCCTGCGACGAGGCACTTCTTGGCTCCATAGTCACGGCGCACCTCATCTGCATCGCCCAGCAGGGTGTCGATGTCGTAGCTACCGTCCCAGTCGGAGCGCCCGCAGCCTCGCGGTTCGAAGCGGATAACCCGGCACCTACCTTCAATCATCTCAGCGACGGGGCCAAGGTAGTCATCACAGCCCGGCCCGCCGTTGAACATTAGCAACGGGATACCTGAGCCACTCGTCGTCGTCCATAGTCGCGCCGTGCCAGAGGTCACGTGGCGCTCGTTCGACATTTCTGTGGTGTTTGGGAGAATTCGGAATTTCATGGTCAAGTTCGCGCCGCGACCCGATGGGGGACGTTCCACGTACCTCACGAATTCCACGCCTGCCAATGAATGGAACTTCTTTCCTTCAAGCACCTGGCAGACATTTGGGTAAGCATTTTCCAGGCTAAGTGCAATGTGAACGTCCCCGGCGCGGACCGCTACGGTTCCATCCCCATTCAGGCGAGCCTTCTCGACACGGTCACACAGGTACCGGCGGATTCGATCCGCGTCTCCGGTTGGCACTGGCGGTGCTCCTAACAGTCCGCGTTGTTCGTGGAGTTTCGTATGTCGTGCGGCATCTTCCGCCTTCTTTGTGCACCGGGTCGGCAGTGTATTGGCGGGGCTATGACCGGTCAAACTACCATGTGTCGCCGCGCATCTACTTAGAAGACGTAAGACATCCCCCAGCCGACCAAGGCTGCAAGCGGGACTACTAGCCAGGGGGGCCATTTCCAGAAGGCGAGCAGGCCGAATGCGGCTATGCCGAGGGCGAGGTCCGATGGGGTGTTGATGGCGGTGGTCCAGACGGGATCGTAGAGGGCCGAGGCGAGCAGGCCGACGACGGCTGCGTTTACGCCGGTGAGGGCGGCCCGGAAGTTGAGGCTGGACCTGAGGCGGTCCCAGAAGGGCAGTACGCCGATGAGGATGAGGAACGAGGGCAGAAAGATCGCGCCGAGGGCGAAGAGGCCGATTGTCCAGTCGCCGGGGGGCTCGCCCATGACCGTGCCGAGGTATGCCGAGAAGGTGAACAGCGGCCCTGGTATCGCCTGCGCCGCGCCGTATCCGGCGATGAACTCTTCGTTCGTGACCCAGCCGGGCGTGACGACCTCTGACTGGAGCAGCGGCAGCACGACGTGTCCGCCGCCGAAGACCATCGATCCGCCCCGATAGAAGCCGTCGAAGATGTCCAGCCAGTCGTTTTGCCACCCCTGCCGGAGAATCGGCAGCCCGATCAGCAGGATGAAAAACAGAGCGAGCGCCGTAATCGCAAGATAGCGGCCGAAGGGCGCCGGCCCGGGCGACGGGTCTTCGGAGTCGTCCTCCCTTCGAAGCAGGAACCATCCGACGATTCCGGCCGCGGCGATGATTACGACGTACCCGAACGGGCTCTGCCACAGGAGGAGCGCGACGGCGGTTGCGATGGCGATCGTCGCTCTCTGGCGGTCGGGCGCCAGGTTCCTGGCCATCTCCCAGACCGCAAGCGCCACGACGGCTACGGCGACGATCTTGAGCCCGCGCAGCCAGTCGGCATCCACGAGGTCGCCGTATTCGCCAACACCGTAGGCGAAGAGGATGAGTATGGCCGCCGAGGGCAGCGTGAACCCGAGCCACGCCGCGACACCGCCGAGCAGCCCGCCGCGCGAGATGCCGACGGCGATGCCGACCTGGCTGCTGGTTGGTCCGGGCAGGAACTGGCACAGCGCGACGAGGTCTGCGTACGTGCGTTCGTCGAGCCACTTGCGGGACGCGACGTACTCCTGCCGGAAGTAGCCCAGGTGCGCGACCGGCCCTCCGAAGGAGGTGAGGCCGAGCCTGAGGGCAACGAGCAGTATTTCGAACGATCTGGCGAGCATGTTCCGTGGGCCAGGTTTCGAGGGATTTTGGCTTATCCGCGTTAAATGTAGGTCAGCAGCGACGGTGGGAGTTTAAGCAAGACGGAGGGCAACGCGGGGGCCTCGCTGCACGTGACCCCGGTTCAAGTGCGGGGGTGGCTCTGGGACTTGACGGGGAATTCAGCCGGAAATGAGGCTGAAATGAGTTTGAAATGAAATCGAATAGCCACACCGTTTTGAGAATGAACTTCGGAAATGAGGCTGAAATGAACGCGAAATGGGGGCGAAATGAGAACCGATAGCGAGGGTGTTGTCTCTTGGCGGGGGAAGCGCGTCTTCGTCAGCAATTCCTGATGCCTTACAGTAGGATTTCGAGCACATCTCCTAGCCGCCGTATTTCAAAGTCCGGGACTTGCTCGGCGTTCATTGGAACCTGGGCCTGAAACAGTCCCTGTTTGACTCGAATCGTCTTCCACCCCAGCGACTTCGCGGGCGTGACGTCGTTGTCTATCCGATCGCCGACCATTACGGCGTGCTCAGGTTTGCAGCCTGATCTCTGCATGGCGAGTTTGAAGATGGCCAAATTGGGCTTGCTTATCCCGACTTCGGCCGAGGGCAGACACAGGGAGATGAACTGCCAGAGGCCCCACGCTTTCAGTCGGTCCTCGGTGCCAGGAGTTTGATTGGCGATGATGCCGATGCGATACGTCTTATGGAGAGCGTCCAGAACGTGTTTGGCGTCCGGATACGGTTTTTCGAGGCCTTCGCGCCAAGCTATACCGGCCTTGAGGCGATTCCTGAGCGATTCCGAGTCTGTTAGCCTGTCAATGACGACGGAGACCGCTTTCGGTGTCTGCTCGGCGATGGCCTCCTGGAGAAGCGTTCTGAATTCCTCGAGCGACACCGAGACGCCGGAGTGCTTTAGCACCGATTCAAGGCCGAGAAGGCGTTCTTCGATCGCGTCGTCCTCGTTGACCAGCGTCGAGCCGACGTCGAAGAAAACCCACTTTATGCCGGGAAGTTCCAGGTCCTTACTCCTCGAAAGTGCTGTAGGTTCTGAAGAACGCCTTGTGTACTAATGCAAAGCTCATCTCCGGCCGTTCCGGCGTGGTGATCGTACACCCAGGCGTTTTGAGCATTCATGAAACTCACGGTCATTGTCCCCGCCTTTAACGAGGAGGCTTACATCGGGGCTACCCTGGACTCGATCCGGGCCGCCGTGTCGTACTTGCGCACTCGATCTGATGTCGTCGTGGATGTCATCGTTGTCGATAACAACAGTGATGATGGGACAGCCGTGGTTGCCCGTGACAAGGGCGCGGCGTTGGTCCGAGAGCCGGAGCAGGGTGTTGCTCGGGCCCGGAATGTCGGGGCGCGTCACGCCGAGAGGCGGTATGTGGCCAAAATGGAATGATTGGTAACAATTTGAATGCCAAAACACGAATAATGAGGTTAGCGGTCGTATGGGTCGTTTCGATCTTGACCTTAGCGATCTTGTCCTGCAGTGATAACTCGCAGGACGGGGATGCCAAATCTTTGCCGCCACCAACACGGGCTCCCGCCGGCACGCCGCTACCAACCTCTACATCCATTGCCGCGCCGCTGCCCCAGCCGACCCCGACGTCTACCGTGACGCCGCTGCCAAAGCCAGAGGCAACGCCTGTACCCACCGGCACTCCCACGAAGCAACCCGCTGGTGTTCGAACTGCTGAACCCTCACCTCTACCAAGCCCTCTGCCCACAGACACGCCCACTCCGCGTCCTAACCCTTCAGCATCTGTTTCACCGTTGCCCCGGCCGACCCCTGCGCCCACCGACACCCCGCGGCCGCAGCAGACTCCGATTCCCATCGCGACACCGCTGCCGCTGCCTACCCCTGCTCCCTCCGTCACACCGTTGCCTCAACCAACTCAGGCTCCCATGCCAACACCAACCGCTGAGCCCACCGCCACACCGTTGCCGGAGCCAACTAAGGCTCCCATGCCCTCGCCAGTACCAACCGCGGCGCCCACCGCCTTACCGACACCTCGGCCAACCCCGGTGCCTAACTACACCCCGATGCCGCGAAGAAAACGGTCTCCGCCTCGAGCGGGTGTCCATGAACACACATATGACCCTTGTGGTCCAGCCATCTACCGTTTTTTTCACGATGACGAAGTTTTTATGAGTTTTGTCCACTGGACTGCAAACGGTTCACACCTGGTGTTCGACTATGGTGACACTACCCAGTCGCTTCACATCAAAGATCGCCAATTGCGGCAGATTGCCGACGTGGATACGAATGAACTTAAATATCGGTATGGATTCTATGCAGATTTATCTCCCGATGGGTCCAGGATTGTATATTCTACCTGCGAGTATACGGACCATCCCTTTTGGCCGACGGACGAGGATTGGTCTCACCTCCCTTCATTCCATAGCGCGGGTTACGAAATCGCCTCGGTCGATGTTGACGGAGGCAGTCCCATGAGGGTGACGGACAATACACTATTCGAGAGTTTTCCTGTGTGGTCTCCAGATGGGACACGAATCGCAATTGTTTCTAGTATTAGACGTTATAGAAGTGATTTCGTCGCTCACTATTACCCTGACAGAAGCCAACTGGCGATCATGTCTCCGGAAGGGAGCGAGATCACGTTGATCGCTAACACGCGAGGAGCCTGGCTTTATCCTCCGACGTGGTCTCCGGACGGCCAGCGTCTGACCTTCATCAAGAACAGGGGGAGTGATGAAGAACCCGTCCTCATCCTGTACGCAGTGTTCCTGGATGGTTACGGGCTCACGGAGATCGGGGAGACGACTGCCCCGCCCACCTGGTCTCCCGATGGCGGCGAGATGGCCTTTGCCGCGATGGATGGGGACCAGGCGGTCATAAACGTGGTCAGGCCGGACGGCACGGGACTGCGGCAAATCTGGAGCAGTGAGCCTGACGACGACCTTCGTCCAATCACCCAGTTGTCCTGGTCTCCCGACGGCTCTGAACTGCTCTTCATCATCTCCGGTCGGCTTCACGTTGTTGGCTCCGACGACGGGGGACATACCTTTCAATTGCGCTCATCAACATGGCCCCGGCTCCGTGCGTGGCGCGCCTCATGGTCGCCGGATGGTTCGCGGATCGCGTTGTATCGGGCTGGCCGTGATCTCTCCACCGTTTCCAGGGACGGAACGGAGCACCGCTTGCTAGTTGACTGGGAGCACGATGGCCAGTTCTACGCTGTGCCGCCCGAGCACGTTACCGCGTGTTCAGCCGGTGTCGTGGTCCATGAGCCGGAGGCGAATCCCGGATTGGTCCAGGACTGTGTGACTCTATTTGAGGTGCGAGACGCCCTCGCCGGAAGTGCCCAACTCAACTGGGATTTCGAGACGCCCATCACCGAATGGAAAGGCCTTTCGGTGCGTGGTGTCCCGCTTCGCGTTCGGGGCCTTGGAGGTGGTGACGTGAGCGGCCTGAACGGGAGCATTCCACCCGAACTCGGCGATCTGACGGCGCTGAAGGGTTTGGACCTGGCGAATTACGAATTGTCGGGCAGCATCCCTCCGGAGTTGGGCCGGTTGACCAACCTCGAATACTTGTCACTTGAATCAAATCACCTGGAAGGTGCGATTCCGCCCGAGATCGGGGATATGAGGAGTCTGAGGGTGTTGTCGCTTGCAGACAACGATCTCCGGGGCGATCTACCTTCCGAAATGGGAAGGCTCGGGAACCTGACCGGCTTGGATCTAGGGGACAACCTCTTAGCCGGCAGCATTCCGGTTGAGTGGGACGGGATGACCCGCTTGCAGAACCTCCGACTCTTGCCAAACGACCTGAGCGGATGCATTCCAGTCGAATTGCCAGCTATATGGATCGAGCAAAGCGGTCTCCAGCGGTGTGAAACGAATGACCAGGCAAAAGCCGCGGGACCATGAATCTCACGGTCATTGTCCCCGCCTTTAATGAGGAGGCTTACATCGGGGCTACCCTGGACTCGATCCGGGCCGCCGCGTCGTACTTGCGCACTCGGTCAGATTTCGAGGTGGACTTGATCGTCGTCGATAACAATAGCGACGACGGGACCGCCGCGGTCGCTCGTGACAAGGGCGCGGCGGCGGTGCATGAGGCGGTGCAGGGCGTTGCTCGGGCCCGGAATGCTGGGGCGCGTCTTGCGGAGGAGGGCGTGCTTGTCTTTGTGGACGCGGACGTTATCGTGCCGCCGGTGTTGTTCGACGACATCTGCGATGCGATGATTGACTCTGATTGCATCGGGGGCGCGGTGGATGTCGATTACGGGCCGCGACGGATTTCAATGAGGGTGTATCTGCGTGCGTGGCGGGTGTTGGCGCGGCTCACGGGGATGGCCCAGGGCGCGACGCAGTTTTGTCGACGGAATGTCTTCGAGCAGGTTGGTGGTTATGACGAAGGAGCGTGGATAGGCGAGGACGTCGACTTCTACTGGAACCTCAGGAAGTTCGCCAAGGCTAGAGGCCGCACCGTCCGGTTCATACGTCACACACGGGTCCGGGCGTCCGCTCGCCGCTTCGACAAGTGGCCGATCTGGAAGACACTGGTCTTGACGAACCCCTTGTTCATCGCGGTGTTCCGGAGGCGGAAGCGGTTCTGGGGCGACTGGTATTCGAGCCCGGTGCGGTAGGCGTTGCTGAAGGGCGGCGCCAGGTGCGGGACACCTGATGTTCGACTTATGATGGCGGGGCAGATAGCAGCCGGCAGGCAGGTCCAAGGAGCGGATTATGGCCGAGTACGTACCGTCACCCGCAGCGTGGGTGCGCGACCAGGTGAAACTTTATGAGGGTAGCGGGGGCACCGATGGGACCACGCTGCGTGAGACCGGGCTGCCGGTCATCATCGTGACGAACCGGGGGAACCGGACGGGCGCGATTCGAAAAACGCCCCTGATGCGCGTGATGGATGGGGACAACTATGTGCTGGTGGCATCGAAGGGCGGCGCGCCGAATAACCCGGTGTGGGTGTACAACCTGCGGGCGGACGCCAACGTGGTGATACAGGACGAGACGGCGGTGCACGACATGCGGGTACGAGAGGTTGAAGAAGGTGAGGAAAGGACGCGGTTGTGGGACCTTTCGGTTGCGGCGTTTCCACCTTACGCAGAGTACCAGGCCAAGACCTCGCGGCTGATCCCGCTGTTCGTCGCGGAGCCGGTTTAGCGGGGTAGGTGATTACCGCACGCCGTCGGAATCACTATGGCCTTGCTTGGGCCGCGCGAGGTGTGCGTAGTGAGGCATTGCCTGTCGGTTGGGAGTTGAGCAAGTCGGGCGTACCCACCTCCGCACCCCACCGTGGATGCCGGATCGGGGTCCGGCAACACGAGTTAGAGCGTGACTTCCCTGGCGGGCTATTTTTATATCAATGAACGGATTGCGGCATGATGGTCCGCTAGGGTCCGTACTTTCTGATTGCCTACGACGCCAGGAGGCGGCATGGCCACCAAGACTTCACCAGGGCAGAATCTGCGCGACTTGATTGCGACTGGTGAGACGATATTGTTGCCCGGCGCGCATGATCCTCTCATGGGCCGTATCGTCCAGCGGCTGGGCTTCAAGGCGTGCATATGCGCCGGGTGGATGACGGGCGCACACCTGGCCACTCCGGAGCCGGTCATGACGATGACCGAGCAGGTGGACGCGGCGGGACGCGTGGCGAAAGCCGTGGACATTCCGGTGAAATCGGACGCGGGCGCGGGTTACGGCGACCCGATCCACGTGATGCGTGCGGTGCAGGAGTTCGAGAGGGCGGGCATCGCCGCCATCCAGATAGAGGACCAGGTGTTCCCGAAACGGGCCTCGTACCACCGCGGGCTCGAGCACGTGACCGACCTGGACGAGTTTCTGCGCAAGATCGAGTTCGCAATGAAGGCGCGCGAGGACGATATCGTCATATTCGCTCGGACCGACGCAGGCAACGCGGTTGGAGGCTCATGGAAGGAGGCCGCGCGGCGCGTCAGGGCCCTCAAAGAGATTGGCGTGGACGCGGTGCTGCCGATGACCCGCACGAGGGAGAACATGGAGCGGTTCCGCCAGGAGTACCCCGACAACGACATCGTGATGGAAGGCTCGGCCTACTTCAACGGGATGCATCCTGACGAAATGAGGCGATACGGCTTTCAACTCGTCTCGTTCCCGCTTGCCACTATCGTGGCGTCTGTCGCCGGCGTTACCGACATGCTCAGGGGCGTCCTGGAGACCGGTGTCGCCGCGTACGATCCGGGCAAGGCCAGGGCGGTACGTGAAGAGGTGGAAGACGCCATTGGCCTTCCTGAGTTCTGGGAGATCGAAAGAGAGACGGTCGAAGCTGTCCACCGCGACTGGCAAGGCCGCCATATCGCCGGGCACGAGGGCGCCGACCAGACCCGGTAGCCGCATCGGCGGTACGGCAGGACGAGGACTCCTTCTCGATGGAAACGCGAGAGATCGGCGCCACCGGACTTCGCGTAACTGCGCTTGGTTTTGGGGGCGCGCCGGTCGGAAACGACATAGCCGACGGCGATGATGACCTCGCCATCGCCACGGTCCAGCGGGCCGACGAGTCCGGGATCACGTACTTCGACACGGCGCCGATCTACGGGTTCGGGAGGTCGGAACGGCGCATAGGACGCGCCCTGGCAGGGGTGCCCAGGGACCAGTTCGTGATTTCCACGAAGGTTGGGCGGCTGCTCGAACCACGCCGCGGCGGGTCAGGGTCTGGTGAGGTCGAGGTCGTATTCGACTGGACGCGGGACGGCGTGATGAGGTCGTTCGACGAGAGCCTGAAGCGTTTGCGCATGGACCGTGTGGACATCGCGCTGTTGCACGGGCCGCACGACTATTACGAGGAGGCGATAGGCGAGGCATATCCCGTGCTCGCCGACCTCCGGTCACAGGGCGTGGTCACGGCGATCGGGGCTGGGATGAACGAGTGGGAGACGTCGGCGCGCTTCGCGAGGGAGGCCGACTTCGACTGCATCCTATTGGCAGGCCGATACACGTTGCTCGACCAGTCGGCGCTTGTCGAGTTCCTGCCGTTGTGCGTGGAGAAGGGAATCAGCGTAATACTGGGTGGGCCCTACAACAGCGGCATTCTCGCATCCGACCTGTCGGACGAGGCGACGTACCAGTATGTGAAGGCACCTTCCGAAATTCTCGACCGCGCCCGCCGTATCGGAGTCGTCTGCGACCGGCATGGTGTCCCGCTGAACGCCGCCGCGCTCCAATTCGGGCTTGCTCATCCGGCCGTTGCATCGACGATTCCCGGCGTGCGCAGTCCATCGGAGGCTGAGGGTAACGTGCGGGCGGCGTCCTTTCCGATACCGGGCGCTCTTTGGGAAGACCTGAAGGGCCAGGGGCTGTTGGACGAGGGCGCGCCGGTGCCGGTGAGTGGTACGTGACCGACTGCGTGGCCCTTGTCAGCGCGTTCCGGCTCGGGTACCGGGGAGACGGGTGAACGTTGTGAGGGATTTCGTGGTGAAACTGAGTGGGGCGATGGATGCGCGTTTTAGATCCCTCGGCTTCGCTCGGGATGACATGAAGGGAGGATCGGGATGACCTGAAATAGGGCCCCGGATGAGAGTGACGGGCGTTTGATCGGACTGTGTTGACAGCCGTCGCGGCCAGGGAACCGTGGTGGGCGTACCGCTTTGCTTTGCTAGCGATTTCGAGTCCGTAATTCGCTCCAAAAATCCGTGCAAAATCAATACTGTTTTTGGCCGCGGAATCCTATAATAGTTGCCGGTGAGAGGCCGTACCGCGAGTCAAGGATCGCGCTCTACGCCCCACCTCGTTTGATCGACCCAGGTTGAACCTTCGCGTGGAGCCCACAATCCTTGGACGCTCGGGATTTTCCCGACACTCGACAAAGCGTCGGGAGTAGTTCCTCCCACAACACCGCGGTTTACGCCAGGCCCGCAGCGCGCCGGCGCCTACGGCCGCGCGTCCAACTGCCGAGCTTCCGGCCGGTACGGGTACGCACGTTCGACTCATTCGCGTACCGGAACTACGTATTCCTGTGGCTGTCCACCCTGTTCACCTCCTCCGGCTTCTGGCTCCAGCTGGTGGTCGTCGGGTGGCTCGCATACCAGGTCACGGAATCTGCTTTCTGGACGGCGTTAGCGCTTAGCCTGGACACGTTGCCGATCCTGCTGGTTGGTCCCGTTGGGGGGTTGCTGGCAGACAACTTCGACCGCAGAAAGTTGCTCGCATTCATCCACGGCTACCAGGCGGTGGTGACTGCTGCGTTCGCGGGGATTGTTCTGACCGGAAATCTGGAAGCGTGGCACATCTTTGTGTTCATCTTCCTGATGGGAATGGCCTGGGTGATAACGGACCCTGCACACATGTCTCTCATCCCCAACATGGTGCCGCGCGAGAAGCTCATCAACGCCTTCGCGCTCAAGTCTTTGGCGGTCTCAGTTCCGCGGCTTGCAGTACCCGCGCTCGGCGGAGTGTTGATAGTGATAGCCGGCCCCGGACTGACGCTTACGCTCGAGGTCGCGCTCCAACTCTGCGCCGTAGTTGCTGTACTTCAGATAAGGATGCCAAAACCAGGCAGGCCTGCATTCCACATGCCGGCGGCGCTTGGCGAAATCCGTAAAGGGGTCCGTTACGTCCTCAACGAACCGAAGTTGATCGGGCTCTTCACGCTTGCGGGGATGTCCGTGATGTTGGCGATGCCCCTGATTCACGGGCTGATGCCGGTATACGCCGCGGAGGTGTTCCACGTGGACGCCAGAGGACTGGGCTTGCTGATGTCCGCGGCCGGCGCCGGTTCTACCCTCGGCGCGATACTCCTGGCGTCAATGGGAGACGTAAGGCCCAGGCAAGTCATTGTCTTGGGGAGCGTCAGCGTGTTGACCCTGGGCACGGCGCTTTTCTCCGTAAACGCCTTCTTTCCCACCGCATATGTGAACCTGATGGTTATCAGCGCTGCGTTGATGATCTTCTTGTCGGTGAGCAGCGCGCTCGTACAGAGCACGGTCTCAGACGAATACCGGGGGAGAGTCGGCGGGTTATACGTGGTCACCTGGGGGGTACTGCCCCTTGGCAGCCTTGCGATAGGGTTCCTTGCGGAGCGCCTCGGGGCGCCCCATGCCACGCAGATAGCGGCTGGCGTCATGTTGCTGCTCTTCGGCCTGGCGGTCTGGAGGATCAGGGCGCTCAGAGACCTCAACTAGAGTTCCCGGAATTCGCCGGGACTACGGAGGAAGGGTCGCTGACCGGGCCAGGTTCGCCCCGTTCTGAGAGCCGACGCCTCAGCCGTTCGATCAAGCCCTGATGCGCGCGCTCTTCGGGTCGTAGGGTGGGGTCAGGCGTACTTTGGCCGGGTAGCGTTCGGTGGCGAGTTCGATTTCGTAGGCGCCTGAGCGAATCCAGCCGGGAGTGGCGCCTTCCTCGTTTTCGAGGTACCCCATCGCCACCGACCGTCCCAGCGCGTGGCCGTAGTTTGCGGATGTGGTGCAGCCGACCATGACGCCGTCCCGGTAAATTGGCTCGTCGCCGTGGAGCAGGGGTCCCGGGTCTTCGAGCACGAAGACGGCCATCCGCTTCTTCAGTCCGACCTCTCTCTGGCGCAGCAGGGCGTCTTTTCCGATGAAATCGACACCCTTATCGAAGGCCACCGCGAAGCGCAGACCGGCTTCCAGCGGCGTGTCTACGTTGCAGATGTCGTGGCCCCAGCTCCGGTACGCCTTTTCCAGCCGCAGAGATTCCAACGCGTGGTAGCCGGCGTGCATCAGCCCGAATTCACCGCCCGCCTGGACTATCGATTCGTACACGGTTGGGGCGAACTCGGTGGGGATGTAAAGCTCCCAGCCCAGTTCGCCGACGTAGGTGATCCGTGAGGCCATCACCGGCGCGTAGCCGAGATAGATCTCCTGCGAGGTCAGAAACGGAAAAGCCTCATTCGACAGGTCTGCGCGGGTGAGTTGGGAAAGCAAGTCCCGGGAGCGAGGACCCATGACGCTCAACACGACGTAGGACGACGAGACGTCGGTGAGCGTCGCTCTGGCGTCATCGGCAACGTGCCTCTCGATCCAGGCGTAGTCCCGGTTAGCAGACGCGGCGGAAGTGACAATCATGTATGCGTCTTCCGCTATGCGGTTCACCGTGAGGTCCGCCACGATCCCTCCCCGCGCATTCAGCATGGCTGTGTACACCAGCCTGCCGGGCTCGACGGCGACGTCGTTGGCCATGAGGCGTTGCAGGACGGATTCGGAGTCGGCGCCTTGCACTAGGAACTTGGCGAACGAAGTCTGGTCGAACAGGCCGACGGCCTCCCTGACGGCCATGTGTTCCTGTGCGGAGTAGGGGAACCAGTTTTGTCGGCCCCACGAATACTCGTAAACGGGTTCCACACCTTCCGGTGCGTACCAGTTCGGCCGCTCCCATCCGGCGACGACGCCGAAGCATGCGCGCTGCGAAACGAGGTGTTGGTGCAGGGGCGACCGGCGCACGTTGCGGGCGGTTTCCGGCTGCCTGTTGGGCCAGTGCTTTGCGTAGAGGAGGCCGAGCGTCTCGACGGTGCGGTCCCGCAGGTATGCGGGATTGTTGGACCAGCCCTGGAACCTGGCGACGTCCACCTCGGCGAGGTCCATCGTCATGTCGCCTTCGGTGATCCACTCTGCGATCGCCCTGCCCGCCCCGGCAGCGGATGCCACGCCGCTGGAGTTTAGACCTGCGGCCACGAAGAAGTTCCGCAAATTGGGCGCCTCACCCATGATGTAGCCGTTGTCAGGAGTGAAGCTCTCAGGGCCGACGAGTTTGAATTTGACGCCCGTCTCCTTCACGGCGGGGATGCGTTCCCAGGCGTTTTCCATGAGGATGTCGTAGTGGCTCCAGTCCTGGTCGCGCAGATGGAGCCCGAAGTCATCCGGTATGCCGTCCATCCCCCACGGCTTCGACACCGGCTCGAATCCCCCGATGAGCAATCCGCCGCCCTCGTAGGGGTATCGCCGGGCGTAGATGTATCCGTCGTGGTCGCGGAGAGACGGCATGTCCTCTGTGACGCCCGGCATCGGTTCGGTGACGAAGTAGGCGTGCTCGGCGGCGTGAAGGGGGATGGTCACGCCGCACATCAGGCCGATCTCCCGCGCCCACATGCCGCCGCAGTTCAACACGACGTCGCATGTGATGTCGCCGCGTGACGTGGAGACGCCTGTCACCGCTCCGCCGCTGGTCAGGATGCCGGTCACGCGGGTGTTTTCGACAATTTTCACGCCCTGATTGGCGGCGCCGGCGGCGAGGGCCTTGGTGGTGTTGTCCGGCTGGGTTTCTCCGTCTTTGGGCAGGTGGACCGCTCCAACAAGCCCACCGGTGTTCAACATGGGCCAGAGCCGTTTGGCTTCGTCCAGGCTGATCTCGTTCATCTCCACGCCGAAGCCCTTGGCCATGGAAATCGTGTGTCGAAGCTCGTCCATGCGGCCCTGTGTGCGGGCTACGGTTATGCTTCCGGTCTGTCGAAAGCCGGTGTCGAGTCCGGTCTCGTGCTTGAGTTCCTCGTATAACCGGACTCCGTAGCGTGAGATATCCGTCAACGCGCGGGTGTGCCGCAGTTGAGTCACCAGTCCCGCCGAGTGGTCGGTGGTGCCGCTGCCGATGGTGCTTCCTTCGAGCACCACGACGTCCTTCCAACCCATTTTGGCAAGGTGATAAGCGGAGCTGCATCCGACGATACCGGCCCCGATGATTACGACTTGAGCGTGTTGTGGGATGTTCTCGGTCATTACTTGGCTGCGTAAGCTAGCACCGCCCTATGGGGCGGTCAATCCGGGTTAGGGGTTGGTGGGGGTAGCCGCCCCGCCCGTCCGCCCCTGCGGGCGCCCACATCCCAGCGCACCCTACATGGCGTGGTTGGCCGGCGGGTGGGTTAATGCCTGGCGGGAGTGGCGTGGATGTGGCTTCGGTGTGGCCCCGGCACCCCGCCCGTGCGCCATTGGTACGGGATCGGAGTCCGGCACGACGGGTTGGGAGAATGACGGTTGGGAGTTAGGAGCGGGAGATCCTTCGCTGCGCTCGAGGATGACGGTTGGGTGGTTGAGAGTGATCCCGTATCAAGTACGGGGCTGGGTACCCCCCGGCGGGAGTGGTGGAAGTAGCCGCGCCCGTCCCGCGCCCCACCATGGGTACCGGATCGGAGTCCGGCACGACGGGGTAGGGGTGCAGAGGGGGTAGCCAGGTCGTCCGTCCGCCCCGGCGGGCGTCCACGATCGGCCCCTAAGGGGGTGGTTGGCAGGTGTGGTTGTGTCGCAAGTTGGTGGGGGTAGCCGCGCCCCCCTGGGTCCCCGATCGGAGTCGGGGAAGACGGGGTACGAAGGTCGGGGAAGACGGTTTGGGGGAATGGCGGATGTGGGTAAGGGGCGGCAGGTTGGTGGAGTTAGCCGGGCCTGTTCCCCGCGCCATGGGTACCGGATCGGGGTCCGGCACGACGGGAGAGGGGTGTGTGAGGGGTGGTCGGTTGGTAGGGGTAGCCGCGCCCGTCCCACGCCTCACCATGGGTACCGGATCGGAGTCCGGCACGACGGGAGAGGGGTGTGTGATGGGGTGGCGGGTTGTTGGGGGTAGCCGCGCCCGTCCCGCGCCCCACCGTGGGTACCGGGTTGCCCCGGCACGACGGGAGAAAGGTCTGTGGTTGTGTGGCAGGTTGTTGGGGGTAGCCGCGCCCCGTATGCCCCGCCGTGGGTACCGGCCCCGCATCGAAGTGCGGGGCGACGATGGAGGGCACGACGGGAGGGAGGGCGCTTTGGTTGGTTCAAGTTTCGGTGGGGGGATCAGCGGCTTCGGGCATTGTCATGCTGCGGACCTCCCGCCTGAAGATGGCCGCCAGGCAGAGTAGGGCCAGGATGGCGCCTGCGCCCACGAATACCCATTCGAGGCTCAGCTTCAGGAGCGCGCCGGAGACTGCGTGTGAGAGCGGCGCGAGGCCGACGGCGGAGATCATCAGGAGGCTCATGACGCGCCCCATTAGTTTCCGGGGCGTGCGAATTTGCAGCCATGTCATGAACATGATGCCCGCGTATCCCTCGGATATGCCGATCACCACGGACAGGGCAGCGGCAATCCACATCGAAGTAAGAAAGCCGAAGGGCATCAGCAGGAGGCCTGACAGACCGAATAGCGCGACCAGGATGGGACCGAACCGGCGTTTGGGGGTCGGCAGGGTACCGGCAAGAACCGATCCAAGCAGGGAACCTCCGGCATATGCCGACAGGACGACCCCAAGGGCGAGCGCGCCTTCCACAAACCTGGTATTCGCCAAGACAGGCAGTCCGACAATCACCGGCCCTTCCACCATCAGTTCGATTCCTACGATCAGCAGGAACATCGTGAATATCGCTGCGTCTGCCCGGACGAACCTGATGCCTTCGCCGATCGATTTGAATATGCCGGCGTCTTTCGTATCTTGGTCGGCCGAATCGCGGCCGGGCCGTTCGAGGCGTACCAGGGCGAGGAGCAACGACGAAACGAAGATGACCAGGCCCACGGTCGCAAACGCCAGACCGACTCCGGTCAGGTCCGCGCCGCCAGCCTCCTGGTGGCCGGGGAGGGATTCGAATGAGGGCGCGGCCGGACCGCCGCCGGTCCCCAGAAACGCGATCAACGCGCCGGCGAACATGGGACCGACAAATCCGCCCAGGTCGACGGTGGTCTGGATGATCGAGTTGGACTGGCGAAGCCGTTCGGAAGGTACGACGTCCGGCACTATCGCCAATTGCGCGGGGTAATAGAGCGAGTCTGATATCCCCTTGAGCAGGGCAAAGAGGTAGATCAGCCACAGCTCCGCCAACCCCGCCAGGATCAGCGCCGCTAGACCCGCGCTGAGCGCGATGCGCATGATGTTGCTCACCTGCATGATGGCGCGCGGTGAGAACCTGTCCGCCAGAGAGCCGCCCAGCAGCATGAATAAGACGGTTGGGATGCCCCCGACCGCGACGACGGCGCCGACCGCCAGGGGGTCCCCGGTTATCAGCAGGACGAGCCACGGGAACGCGATCAGGTCGAACTGGTCGCCGATCGCCGACAGCGCGCCCGCGCCCCATAGCAGGCGGAAGTTGCGCATTCGAAGCAGTTGCCTGAACGCACCCTTCTGCTGCGCGACCGGTTCGGTTGGATTACGCATTCGCCTCCCTGGAGGCTGATCGTGTCCGACTAAGGGTCTCCAGATTTTGGCGCAGTCCTGAGACGCTTGCCGCGATGCCCCGCCCCGCCGTATCTATGACGATGTCGGCCTGCCAGGGTTCGTACTCGCGGTCGCAGACCTCTTGCCACGTGGGTAATTGGTGTCCCGCGATGTCGGCCGTTCGCGTCCCCACCCTGCGACGGTGTTCGATGGGGTCGGAACAGACGATCTCGATCTCGATGTACCGCGTGCCGGCTCGCGGGGCAACGTCCCGCCATGCAGCTCGCGTCACCTCTATCGGGTTCACCGAGTCGGCGACCACCGTGCGTCCAAGTCTCAGGTTGTCCTCTGCGACCGCGTATGCGACCTCGTACCCTTCGGGCCCCGAAACCGTGATGCCGGAGTTTCGCATCGCCTGTTCTATGGAGTCGATGCGGAGGTGGACCGCTTCCAGGTCGCGTGCCAGTGCCGCGGCGACCGCTGTCTTGCCCGCGCCGGGGAGGCCTCCGAAGATAAGCAGCAATTACAGATCCTTCTTGTGTCGATTGCAGATCAGGTACGGATGTACCGGGCGGCCGAGCCTTCTACCGGGTACGCGCCGGATATACCGGCGTTTCTACACAGGGCAATGTTCCCTTCCAGTGAGTTCAGGTCATCCCGGATGGCTTATTTGTGGTTCGCCAAATTGTCGGGAAGTAGGCCACATGACAATTCGTCGCGGTAAGACATGAACCAGCCGATAGTCAAGGGGGACCCCAGTAGTCTTCGGGCAGTAAATCCCCTTTACTCGGGGTCAAGATAGAGTAATGCTCTCCGTGGCCATATAAGTTAACTCCGATCAATTCGCGACCCTCGGGGTCCGCCAATGAGAACTCCTTGATCAGATAACCCTCGTCGTAGACGGCGGTTGTCGTACCCGCCGTGTGTTCGAGTTTCCAGATGTATCCACCTTCGACAGGCTGTACGTCTTCAAGAACTGACGGACCTGAGAATGCCTGGGCCACAAAAACCGCTGTGAAGATGACTTCCAGAGGCCCTGTGTCTGAATTTTCGGGGATAAAGAACCACCGGTCTTCTTCGATGTCTCTCAAATGCACATCGAAGCTATTTGAGATCAGGATTTCGAAAGACTTGTCGACGGGCCGACTCATGTCTACCTGCACGTAAACCTGGCTGTTGCCGCCGACAGTCATCCATCCCGTCAAAGAGGCCGAGACCGGCCAATCGCTCTCGGTAAACTGATCACTCAATTCGAGGTTAGCTGTGTAAGCGACGCTTTCGATCATTCCTGGTTCGAGCGACACCTCGCTTTGAGAAGTGGGGATTGGTAACGACACCGGAGTCACAGTAGGCGTCGGTGCCGGTGTGGGCGTGCTGGTGGCTTTCGGCGTCGGGGTAGCCGTTGGCGCTGGTGTGGGCGTGGTTGTGGGCGCCGGAGTAGCAGTTGGACTCGTCGCGGAAGTCGGCGACGACATGGCTGCCACCTGGGGGTCGACGGTGGATTCGTCAATGCCGGCGTTCGTCGACTCGCAAGCGGCCGCGGCCGCGGCGACTACCAGCAGAACCAGGATGACCGCATAGTGCGTCATCTGATTTCGTCCCTTTGAAATAGAACGGCGGAGCGTCATTCCGTCATCGGCCACACTCGCCGAGAACGCCAGCGGCGAAACGGCGTGGTTAGGGATCCCGGAGCGGCGCGACTGATGTCAATGTCTGCTTGTCTTGCAAATTCGCACATGTGGCACGCCAAAACGTTCTGCGTCCTGCCTGCGTTAGGCGGTCAGGGCCAAGTCCAGATTCGTCACTCGATCCAGAAGTGGGGGTTCCAGGCGACTTCCCACAGGTGGCCTTCCGGGTCGGCGAAGTAACCGGAGTAGCCGCCCCAGAAAGTGTCTTCGGCGGGCTTGATGAGGGTGGCCCCGACGTCGACGGCCGTGTCCAGCAGGCCGTCCACCTCTTCCCGCGTGCGTACGTTGTGAGCGAGGGTGACACCGGAAAAGCCGCTGCCCTGGGCGTCGATCCCGACGTCTGCGGCGAGCGCCTCGCGCGGGTACAGGGCCAGCCATGTGCCGCGGTTCTGGAAGAACGCGATCGACTCGGTGTTTTCGTCGTAGAGGGGCAGTCCCAGTCCGTCACGGTAGAACTCCACCGCGCGGGGCAGGTCGTTTACTCCCAGGGTGATGATGCTGATGCGCGGTTCCATGGAATTCCTTTTAGATTGACGAGCGGGCGCGAACACCCGCGAGTCTAGTGGGACGCCTGGTAACGGCCAGGCGACCGGGCGTGGCCGTACCGGACGTCACGCCCGGCCTTCTACCTCTTCCCTCATGCGGTCTTCTTGCTGCCTCTGTTCAGGCGTCATGACCTCGGCGAAGTCTTCGGCCTCGTATAGGGGGCGGATTTCGATCTCGCTTGGGCCGGGCATCGGATTGGGGCACCTCAATGCCCACTGCATGGCCTCGTCCATGTCTTTTACTTCCCATATCCAGAACCCGGCAACCAGTTCGCCTGTTGCCGCGAAGGGGCCGTCAATGACCTTGCGGCTGTCGCCGTCGATGGCTACGCGTTTGCCTTGAGACGATGGCTTGAGGCCCTCACCGGCACGCATCAGGCCGGCGTTTATCAGTTCCTCGTTGAAGTTGCCCATGGCCTCCAGCAGGTCGGTGGAGGGCATCGCCCCAGCCTCGCTGTCCTCCGTGGCCTTTATCAGTACCGCGACGCGCATTTTTCTTTTTCTCCTAACTCTGTTTGACCGTCTGATTGCGATTCATGGTCGGAACGCAGTGGCCTTGCTTGGGCCGCAGGAGGTGATGAAGATGGGGTGCGCCTGCCGGTTTGTGGTTGTACATGTCGGGCGTACCCACCTCCGCACCCCACCGTGGGTACCGGCCCCGCATCGGAGTGCGGGGAGACGATGGAGGGTACGACGACTCTGTATGGCCCCACCGTGGGCACCGGCCCCGCATCGGGGTGCGGGGAGACGGGGTACGGAGTGCGGGGTGACGATAGGGGGTACGACGAATCTGTATGGGCCCACCGTGGGTACCGGCCCCGCATCGGGGAGCCTGTCTCATTAGTTGCCTCTCCTGTTTCGCGGGAGAGGTTTAGAGCCTGCCCTGTACTCGATACGGGGGTGAGGGCATGGGGCGAAATCGTAAGTCCCTCATTCGATACGACGATTTCGGTTGTCCGACGTCGCGCCCTCACCTCAATCCTCTCCCCCAGGAGAGGAGGCAAGCTAGCCCGGGAGACTTCTGAGACAGGCTGCGAGGTGCGGGGTGACGACAGGGGGTACGACGTAGTTTTGGGGGCTGACCAGTTTATTTTCATGGCAATGCCATTTTGCGTTCTCGATCTGCCTAAAGTATCAGGCTGATGGATGCGCTTGCGATGCCGAGGAACAGAAGGAAGCCGAACACGTCGGTTGCCGTGGTGACGGAGGACCGCTGAAACAGCCCTTGCGGGCGCCCCTTGGCATCCGCGCGGCATTTATGATCCGAATAGGGGCCTGGAGACCGTTCGGTCACGCCTCCGGTTGTCCCGGCCTCTCTGCCTTCGCCATGCGGTATCCAACGCGGGGTTCGGTAAAGATGTACTTTGGGACCTTGGCGTCATCGCCCAACTTGCGACGCAGGTTTCTCATCGTGGCTCGCAGCAACTGGACGTCGCCGGAGTATGTCGCTCCCCAGACCTTTTCCAAGATCTGGCTATGGGTCAATACTCGCCCGGCACTGATCGAAAGCTCGAAGAGCAGCTTGTACTCAGTCGCGGACAACTGCACCTTGCGGCCGGACTCGGACACAGCTCGGTCCGCGTAGTTAATTCTCAAGGCGCCCACGCGATAGAGTCGACGCTGCAACGTCTTACCAGCCAATTTCCGCTTCCGCAGAGATGCTCCCACCCTCGCAGTCAATTCGGTAGCAGAGAACGGCTTGACGATGTAGTCGTCGGCTCCTATTTTGAGGGCCTTCACCACGTTCTCTTCGTGATCGTTCGCAGACAGAAAGATTACCGGCGCGTCGGACACCTCGCGGACGCGACGCATCAGTTCGAACCCGCTGGTCCCCGGCACCATCAGGTCCATCAAGACCAGGTGAGGCTGCTCCAACTCCAGGAGACGCATCATCTCATCCGGGTTGCCCGTCCCGTAAGTCGTGTATCCATGGTCATCGAGTATGGTCCGAAGAAGCCGCAAGACTTGAGGCTCGTCGTCCACAGCAAGAATCTTCGTTCCACCGTACGGCCTGATGACTTGAACATCGTTCTCGGGCTTCTGGACGGCGGCGATGGGAATCGTAAAGGCGATCCTGGTCCCCTGTCCCTCTCCATAGCTTTCGGCCAGAATGCGACCTCCATGCGCCTCTACTATTCCCTTGCAGATCGCGAGCCCCAGGCCTTCTCCCGCGATCCTCTGGTCGCGACCGTCGCCCTCAATCCGAGAGAACTTCTTGAATAGATTGGGCAACTCGGCAGCAGGTATTCCTCTGCCGCTGTCTGTTACGGCGAAGGCGACGTAAAAATCTTCCCTCGATACGCTCAACCTGATAGTCGTGGACTCTCCCGAGTACTTGGATGCGTTGGACAGCAGGTTGTTCAGCACCTGAGCGATACGCTGCCTATCCGCTGCGATATGGGGCAGGTCAGGCGAGAGTTCGACCTCGATAGGATTCCGTCGCCCCTGGCGAATAAACGCCATCCTCACCTCGTCGACAATCGCATCCACATCCACAGGTTCGAGTGTTACCGACAGTGCTCCCGCTTCTATCTGCGTCATGTCGAGAAGGTTGTTGACGAGGTCGCGCAGATGGTCGGACTGCCCATCTATCATTCGGAAGTACTGGAGCATTTCGGAAATGGTGGGAGGGCTGGAACTGCCTAACACGATGCCCGTGCAGCCTTTGATTGTGGTCAGCGGTGTTCGCAACTCATGGCTCACCATTGCGAGGAACTCGCGGCGCAGACGTTCGACTTCCTCCAGGGGCGTCATGTCCTGTACCACGGCAACGGCGGACACGATCTCCCCGTCATCCGAGTAGATCGGCGTGGCGTTGACGAGGGTGGTCACCTTACGCCCATCGGGAAGATCGAACAGGATCTCTTCGGCCCGCACGACATCGCCGCGGTCCAGCGCACGGGCCAGAGGACGATCATCGTTCTCGTATCTTCGCCCATCCGTCCGCCGGTAGATCGCCGCCTCGTGGTATCTCACGAGCGTGGAGCCGGGTTCGGGGGACATGCCGAGTATGCGCTCCGCCTCCTGATTGGCTGACGCAAATGTCCTGGTGGCGGCGTCCACCACGAGGACACCCACCGGAGACGACTCCACCAGCGCCTCCAACCGGCGTCTCTCGGTCTCCAGTTCGTCCCTGGCCCGCCGTTCTTCCTGATATCGCAGGGCGTTGGCAACAGCGATGGCAGCCTGCGACGCAAACATGACCAGGGTCTCCTCGTCTTCTTCCGAAAACTCGCCGCCCCCTGCTTTGTCCGCCAGGTAGATGCTGCCGACGGGCCCTCCGACATGCCGGACCGGCGCCTCGAGGGACGACCTCGACGAAGGGTGGTCAGCCGGGAAACCGCCTGACCGAGAGTACCGGGCGAAGTCGGGCAGTAGCAGCGGCTCTTGAATCTCGATGAGGTAACGGAGCAGCGCCGGCTCTTCGGGCGAGCCACCCGGCTGACCTGGCGCGCTGGATGTCATGAATTGCTGCACGTTCCGGGAGTCGTCGAATATTCCGATCGCGCCATACCGCGCGTCGGTCAGCAAGCGCGCGCCGTTGACGACTTCCTGGAGGACGGGTTCGAGGTCGCAACTCTCGTTGATGCGGCAACTGGCTTCGCTCATCGCGGCGACGCGAGCCTGGTGGCGTTCGATCTCTCGCGCTTCCGGGTCGTCTCTCTTCATTGACCTTACCTTCCCATGCCATGCCTCCGCATACACCAGCGTCGCACGAATTCCCCGCACGGTATCACGGCCATCGGCGCTGCCTGGGGTCTTGTGAACGAACTTTCACGGAAAACGGGCAATTTTGACGGATTCTTTCACGGCAAGAGGCTTGTTTTTCACGGCTGTTTCACTTGCCCCGTCTATCGTGAGGACAGTTGATCCACGGAGGGAGGCGCTTCATGCCCACACTTACCGTTTTTCATCCAAGAGATTTACATTAGGAGAATGTCATGAAGAAGTTTATTCGCACCTTTGCATTGATCGCCGCAGCTACTGCCGTAATGGTCTTCGGCGGAGCCATCGCTGCGGCCCCACCCGGACAGGACGTTCAGGCGATGATCCAGTCGTTGAGAGCGACGGGAGACCCACAGGCGGCTTTCGATCAGCTTTCTGCGGCTGACCAGGCCGCGGTAGTCGAGGCCTTGCGTGTGGCGTCAATCGGCGGGACGACCGTGACCACCGAAACGGTCACACCGGTCGGAGTTGCCGGTGGAGACGCCTACACGGCTGCTGACGCGGGCGACGAGGAGTGCGCCCGCCAGAAGAAGATCACCACCTACACCGATGGTTTGGGGGTCACTTTGTGGAGGTACACTTCGAGCACTATGTGGTGCTGGGACGGTACCCAGATCACTAATGACCCTTACTTCACCCGAGAGGGCTGGGCCGGTTGGCCCTGGGAATTCGTGGGGCATATCGACAAGAGCGAATCGGGCGGACAGGGCGATTGGGTACACCGGGACTACACACAGGGCCACTTCAAGTGGTGCGTGGGCGGTAACTTCCCTTGCCCGAAGCACAGATACCCCAAGTTGTCGAAGAGACAATACGGGGACGGCTCTTCAAGCTAGAGAGGACCCGCAATGCACAACTTGTACCTCATAATCATGTTCGTCGTCGTCGCGGTGAGTGTGATCGGCTCATTCGTCGGGTTCGGGGTCTGGCTCATTAGAAAGAACCTCGGACCGACGTATCACGTAGCAGGCGTCGGCGCAATTGTATTAGGGTCCCTTGCAGGGTTCTTAGTGACTGCAGTCGCGGTGCTCTATGCGCTCACCAGTTGAGGGAGACACCGGCCAAGCAGGTTCAGGCGGCAGGTTTCGGCCTGTCGCCTGTCGCGTGGTGCGGCCTAAAATGTCGTCCTAGACGGGCGAAACGTCCAAAACAGGGTAAGCCGAAACCGGCGCAGGCCAAGTTGACATAATTCCGCTAGTGCGTTGAACAGTTGATAGTCTTAGTTCAGTTTGAACTGCGGAACCCGCCTAGGCCTCTGACGGTATCCGTAGCCTTTAGTCCTCCAACGTGAACGGGTTTCGTATTTGGGTGCCTTGGTCCCAATGTCGAGGGCCGACTGGCGCATCCTAAGCACCTGGTGAGGGCCGCTTGTCCCGTCCTGAACCGCCTGGGCCGGGTAGACCTGGGTAAACCTATATCCACATAGGAATGCCACAAGTTTACCCTTTCAAATCCTTAGCACTGTTGCATATTTGCCTGTCTGTCAACCTGAGCATAGAGGATTTCGCGCAAGCTTCGCTTTCGGGGGGTCCGGCATCCCAGTAATTGGCTTGAGTCGGGATGGGTTCAGGGCACCGGCCAACTACGGATCCTCTGGGTCTTTCGCCACCCTCCGGCGAGCGGTTCCGGCCGAGACATTCTGGAACGAAGAGTTTCGCTACGGATGTGAATTCACCCCTCCAAGAGGACGGGGAGCCGGGTGAAACGCAAA
>DAOUKO010000026.1:0-44156 GCA_034421215.1 Dehalococcoidia bacterium | reverse complement strand
GGGGGGGGGGGGGGGGGGGGGGGGGGGTAGAAGGCATGGCCGCCCTCAGCAGGCGGCGCGGGGCGGACAGGGCTGCGGAGAATGCGGTGGAAAGGCTCATGGTGTCAATCCCTCCAGTTCACGTGGTATGACTGCGGCAATGCCGCCAGGTCTTCGTTCCAGGTTGTTCGTTGGCCGGGCATCAGCTGTTGCGTACCCTCCAATAGTTTTCGAAAGCACGGGTCCCGTGGAAGGGCGAAGAGTCCCACATGCATCCAGCAAATCAGTATAGGGAGGTGCAAATGAATTGTGGGTAAACACGCCCCTCAGTTCGATAAACTTTCGGTAAATTATGGCCCAGACTGCTGGAATTGCCCCAATCAAGCCCGTTTCGGAGGAGGTGAAAGGTTGGACAACGACCCCCGGACAGCCCCGGCCACCGGACCCACGGACGACCGCCTCTCCCGCCTCAGCCGGGCCAGCCTGCGCATCAATGAGAGCCTGGACTTCGACACGGTGCTCCAGGGGGTCCTCGACGCCGCCCGCTCCCTGACGGCGGCCCGCTAAGAGGTTGACTAGTAAGTCCCTGTCCGACTACGAAATGGCATCGTGTCAGTTGCCGCGCCCCCCTACGGGCGCCCACAAGAGACGCCCCTGCGAGTGGTCGTCTGAGAGCATGTCCTGGGGATATTGCGCGGCCCGGCGCATCCCAATGCCTTTTTAGACACCCTCTAAGGAGACCCTTGCAAAACCCCCTCTCCTGGAGGGAGAGGGTTGGGGTGAGGGCGATTCGCAAGTTGAGAGTAGGCCAGTGAAACCCTGTGTCGCCGGCGAATCTGAGGTTACGCAAAGGTCTCCTAAGGGGGAGGAGACGGAAGGGGCTGAAGTGGATGCGTTGGTTCGGGAGTGCTGCCGCTACCCTCCGGCCTGTATGACCACCCGACCGCCATCCCGAACCTGGATGCTCAGGTTGTGCCTGTCGAGCAACAACATACCCACCAGCGGGGTGGTGTCCGCTTCGTCGATCAGCACGACTCTCGGCTCGCCTTCCCAGAGCACTGTGGCGTCATAGGCATCAAACAACACTCCGCTTCCGTCAGCCAGAGTCCCCTCGCTGGCGCCCTTGAAGACCAATCCCAACTCCGCCGCCGGCGATGGCGGCAGCCGCCATCGAGGTGTACGGCCTGTCGGTGGTCCGGGGCGACCAACCCGGATTCGTCGAGAGTGGGGCCGTTGGCATTGGATCCTGGGTGGACGACCCGACTGTACGGTGCCGGCATCTGCCGAAGTCAGCAGCTATCAGGTGACCGGGGTCTTCAGAGATATGGAGGCCCGCCCTCTCCTAAGTTTGGGAAACCGAGCCCGTGGATGCGAATCGGGCAACAACAAGAGGAGGGGACGGACCATGAAATGGGGACGGGAGGCTCATGTTTCAAACGCATTGAAGTTCACGGGCCTTCCGTCCCCGCCCACAGGTTGGAATCTCACCTGACCGCTTTCGGACTCTCGGTGCATAATCTCGAGAACGAGAGCGGCGGTGTCATCCAACCGTTACAGGGTAGACCTTTAATGTCACCTGGCTGTGATTTCCATGGCGAATTAATATCACTTCTTGTCACAATTCCCCAAATTCACGGCGATTCGACCTGGTTTCTCAAGTTCAATCCAGTTTGCCGGCGTCCGATCCCCCGGGTGACGCAAGGGGTCTCCCGCTACCGCGACACCGGCGCCCAGGACAGTGCATGTCATACCTGCGCCCACGGCTACTCCTACAGGGCACGAGACCAGCGGGGCGTAATCGGGAGGCGCGCCTGCGGGTACGTCGGGAGAGCACGCGCCCACTTGCGCCCCGCTGGGGCCGCGCCCGGCGTCAATCCCACTGCGGCGCCGGCTCACACGCCGGCGGAAGCGACCACAACTCCGGGGCCTCAGCCCGATTCACCGTGTTCAACTACTTCCCCCACTTCCCGGGCGCCTGGAAGTCCGTCGGGCCGCCATTCAAGAAGTGATGCTGAAGTTCGTGGCCGGCAACCTGTCCAAATCGACTCGGGACCAGTGTTTTGCAGGCAATGGCACCGGTCAAGGCGGATCGGAGGTCGCCGCGAACTGATTGCCATCCACCCTGCAACATATGAGTTATTTGTGAAATGAGGCACTAAAAAGTTACATCTTGTAATTAATGACCGGCAATGGCATAGTTGCGCCGGTGCTCGACGAATGTTCGACGTCAGTCCGGTATCTCGAATTCAACATGAGTTAATCCGTGAGCAGGGTATGGGTCAGGCAGACGAATCATCCCGAGAGATCGCAGCCCTTCGCGAACGCCTTTCGCGCCTCAGCGAGGCCAGCCTCCGGATTACCGAAGACCTGGACTTCAATTCCGTCCTGCAAGGCGTGCTCGATTCTGCGAGGTCTCTGACGGGCGCCCGTTACGGGGTGGTCACGCTTCACGACGAAGCTGGAGTCACACAAGACTTTCTATCATCGGGCATGACTGCGGAAGAGGCGGAAAGGCTCTGGACGATACCGGGCTGGCCGAGTCACTTCGAGTACCTGGCGAAGATCGACGGGCCACTGCGGGTCCCCGACCTACTCAGCCACATCACGTCGTTGGGTCTTCCTGAGATGCTTCCCCCGGTGGCGGTAAGCGACAAGATGTCCTTTCTGGCGGCCCCGGTCCTGCATATGGGGGAACGCGTCGGCGGTATCTACCTGGGCGAGAAGGAATGCGGGCAAGAATTCACCATTGAAGACGAGGAGACCCTGGTGCTCTTTGCTTCTCAGGCGGCGATGGCCATTGCCAACGCGAGAAGGCACAGAGATGAGCTTCGAGCCAGGTCCGACCTGGAAACCCTGATAGACACATCCCCGGTTGGCGTGGTGGTTTTCGATGGCGTGACCGGGGCTCCGAAGTCTTTCAATCGGGAGGCCCGCAGGATCATTGACAACCTGCGGGACCCTGACCAGACGCCTGAGGACCTCCTCGAACTGCTGTCATTCAAGAGGGCCGACGGCAGGGAGGTGTCGCTACGTGAATATCAAATGGCCGAACTTATCAACATAGGCGAGACGGTCCGTGCAGAGGAGATCGTAATGCGTGTTTCCGATGGACGAAGCGTGACCGTGCTGCTCAACGCGACGCCCATCTTCTCCGACGCGAGAGAGGTCGAATCGATGGTCGTCACCCTTCAGGACATGGCCGATGTCGAAGAGCTCGAGCGTATGCGGGCCGAGTTTCTGGCGATGGTAAGCCATGAACTGCGAGCGCCTCTGACCTCCATCAAGGGTTCCGCTGCCACCGTATTGGGTTCGTCCGATGACATGGACCCAGGGGTGGTGCGGCAATTCTTCCGGATCATCGAAGACCAGGCCGACCACATGCACGATTTAGTGTCGGACCTTCTCGATGTTGCCCGGATCGAGACGGGCACGCTGGCGGTGAGTCCCGAGCCGGCCGAGATCGTGGCGCTGGTGGACCGGGCAAGGCACGGATTTGCAAACGCCGAAGGCACGAACCACCTGGACATCGACATCGAACCGGACCTGCCCCTCGTGATGGCAGACAAACGCCGCATAATCCAGGTATTGCGTAACCTGCTATCCAACGCTGCCCGTCATTCGTCCGACTCTTCCGTGATCGGAGTCACCGTTGCACGGAATGGTGTTCACGTTGCGGTCGCGGTGTCCGACGAGGGTCGTGGAATCCCTGCGGATAGCATGCCACACCTGTTTCGCATGTTCTCGAAGGCCAAATCGGAGGAATATTCAGACGACACTGGGCTGGGTCTGGCGATTTGCAAAGGTATTGTCGAGGCTCATGGGGGCCGCATTTGGGCTGAAAGTGACGGTCCCGGAACGGGCGCGCGATTCACCTTCACCCTTCCGACAGTCGTCGAAACCGGGTCCGGTCCGTCGAGGCGAACACTTTCAGCGCCGGACCGCAGCCCGCGGCAAGGTCAGCGAGAACCCCGGGAACGGGAACGCATCCTGGTGGTGGACGACGATCCTCAAACTCTTCGATATGTCCGTGACACCCTGGTCCAATCGGGCTATGTGCCGGTGACGACGGGCGATCCGGAGGAAGCGGCGAGTCTCATGAAGGCGGAGCGGCCTGAGCTTGTGCTGCTGGACATGATGCTTCCCGGGACCGACGGGATCAATCTGATGAAGACGATCGTGGGGGTGGCGGACGTGCCCGTGATCTTCCTTTCCGCCTACGGTCGCGACGAATTCGTTGTCCGGGCCTTCGACATGGGCGCCGCCGATTACGTTGTCAAGCCTTTCTCTCCTACGGAACTGCTGGCGAGGATCAGGTCCGCACTTCGAAGGCGGGTGATTCCCGAACCGTCGGGACCGTACGTCTGTCGCGACCTTGTGGTCGATTTTACTGAGCGTTCGGCGACCCTCCGCGGTCAATGGGTGCCCCTGGTTTCCATGGAGTATCGGCTGCTCGCCGAGCTTTCGGCCAACGGCGGACGAGTATTGACGCACGAGCACTTGCTGAATCGGGTCTGGGGAGCGCAGGGCGGCGAGGACGTGCGACGGGTGCGAACCGTGATGAGCAAGCTGCGGCGCAAACTTGGCGACGACGCCACCGACCCGACCTACATCTTCACCGAGCCTCGCATCGGGTACCGGATGCCCAGGGGCGAAAAGTCGGGCGGCGAATCTCTACCAGGTTCCTGAGGGCGAGCGCTTTTATTTCCGGGAGGTCCTGCGCGTCCTGCGCCTTAGCAGCGCAAGCGCATCCGGTGCACCGGGTCCTTGCGCCGCAACTCGTCGTAAATCGGGTACGGATTTGCGCGTAATGCCGGCGAAAGAGGGTTGTAAGCAACTCCTGACTCCAGGCGCTCCCAGATCAGCAGCCCGCGCATCGCAAGCGGCCTCACCATCATTCCTATTACGTTTGATGACAGGTTGATCTGAATCTCCCTTAACGTGCCGCGCCATCAAAGTTTCTGCCTGGACTGAACTCTCCCGGCCACCATGGGGAGGAACATCCGACTGGTTTCTATAGTTGGCAGCGGTGAGACGGGTCGGTCAACTTTTCTAACGTTTGGTCAGCCGCAGGAGGGCAACGATGGCGAACACGATTGCCGCCAGGGCCCCGAGCGCAATAAGGGTCTCCTTGACGGACGTTGCCGGGACCTTATTCAAGGCTTGCAGATCTCGCAGCGTTCAAGCCGCATAGAGTAAAGGGACGCAAGCTTCCGGGCCTGTTCCCGGGTGTCCATCAGCCGCCAGACTCCATCCGACGATACCTTCTGCTCACGGTCGCACCGCGGGTCGGGAGAATCTGCCAGGTGCAGCCAGACGATTCCCGCCGATCTGTCGATGTTCACGATGTACATGCTGGAGATTCGAGTCCCTCTCGGCCGAGGGGAGAAGCGCCTTCACAGAGTTTTGGTGCGGTGGTGGGGCAATTCGGAATCAGTGCCCCCCTGCTGCCAATTGGCGGTTGCCCAAACAGTATTTGGAGGTGCCCGCAGGGGGGGTTGGCCCGGGTTGACGGGCGTGTCGTCAGCTAGTGGAAAACGAGACTGGGACACTTCCCGACAAACCTGCTTGGTGTTGGCTAGGAAATGTTGCGGGTTGCGGCCGTTTGATTCCCGGCAACGTCTTCGACCATATCTTCATGATTACCGTCCAATTCGGCGCCTGCCGAGAAACACTCAACCTGATTCCAGTGTCTGTCCGAATTAGCCGGGAAGCGTAACACGCGGGTATAACCCGAACGTAATCTATAGACGGAATTTCTATAACTTGTTGTAATTTTGCCGGGTTATGCCCATGTCCACGGCAATCGAACCCGGATCCCACGGCCCGTACGAGTTGGATTTAGCCAGTGCAGGAACCCGCTGGTTGGCGATGCGGTTAACCGGCAGGCCGGGCCATTCAGAGTGATATCAGCCAATCGGGAGAAACCGGCGCGGCTAAGACTGCCGCCGGGACACGGGTTAATAGTCTTCGCGATTCTCCAAGGCTAATACCTTACTGGTATTTCGATCGACCGGCCCAATATACGAGGAGAATCGCCAACCCCAGTGCGGCCAGTCCGGCAACCAGTGCCCCAATTCGGGGCATATCGAACCGCCATAGGGCGTACCACGAGAGGACCGCGATGATAATGACGCTGCCGGCGCCGGCCCAGATGCCGGCGGTCATTCGTAGCCAGTCCGAACAAAGCGCCGCGGCTTGCACGCCTTGCAGAGTCGCAAAGGCAAATGCAGGTCTTCCGTAAAGATCGCCGCATCGACGTTGACCGCAGGCTGCAGGGGAATAGCAAGCTCGCCACTCGGCGCCGGCGCCGATGGGAGATGAGGGGGGACCGCTGGCCGACGCGTATCGAGCGCCGGCGGCGCCCACAACGGCAGTCCGTAACCGGGCCCGTCGATAATCACTTGGCCACCCCTCAGCCTCTGGTTGATTCAGTCGAGGAGGCTATCATGTGGGTGTAACCTGGCCGTTACCTGGCTTTGAATACCCTATGACTTCTTGTAACGTTGCCCCGCGATCGAGTTAATTGCGGCCTTCGATTCGGAGCCTTGCGGTGCGTGGCCGTCCGGCAGCCTACCGCCCGACGGGGAGTGGCGTCGGTTCCCCAGGCATCGACTCGGCGGGGTTCGCCACCTCATTCAGGCATTGAGAAAAGGCATCACGACCAACTGCCCCGTGGTCGACGCGTGTGAGCGCTCCGGGTTGAAGACTCTGTTGACACGCTTGGCCCTGTATTGATACCTTGTATCGTTTCCTGATGGTCACATCCTCGGAAATGTTGCGCACTCGCTTGAGACGAAATGACAACAAGAAGCTGCGATCACCACGGCCGCATCCGATGGCCGTACTGGAGGGCGGAGGTTACAAACCCACGGCTCTCAGGATGGCGATAGCCAATCACCTGGAGCAGAAACAAGAAGGATTCACAATCGAGGCGCTCAGGAAAGAGTTGCCTGCGGTTGGCAGGGCAACGATATATCGGACCATCAAACTATTTCTAAAGGTGGGGATCGTCTGCGACGTCGCCACGATGGACGGCGCCCGCGTATACAGCCTCTCCAGGGAGCATCATCACCACCACCACTCGCTGTGCGTCGAGTGCGGGGTAGTGGAGGAGTTCAAGGCGGCTACAGTCGAGCGGATGCTCCGCGCAGTCAGCGCTGAGTTTCGAGGTCGGGTCATCGACCATCGCTTCGAGTTGTACGTGAACTGTGGTCACTGCCCGCCCGGCGACGCCGAGTGACCAGCCATTTACCGGCCAATAGGGACCATCTGCTGAACGCCCATAAATGATACGGAATATCAACACGTACCGGGCTTCAGCAACCGTCACCTGAAAGCAGAACTGACACCAGTCAGGAACAAAAACAAGGAGAACTTGCGATGCAAGTGATACTAAGTGCCAAAACCTACCTGGGACGCCTGCCCCTCACTGTGGCTGTGGGTCTTGTCATTTTCGCCGCGATTTTCGCGGCCGCCTGCACAGGCGACGAGGATGTCGAGGCCACACAAGCCCCAGAACCTACCGCAACAACTGCGGCCGCGACCACGAGCCCGCAGCCGACACAGGCGGCGCAGACTCCCACCGCCGAACCTACCAGGGCGGCTTCTGACACACCCACCGAGCCCGACGCGCCCTCCGGGCCGCCAATCCAGGTGGTTGCAACCACCAACTTCGTAGCCGACTGGGCAAGGATCGTAGGTGGAGACGGGGTAGAGGTCTACGGTCTGCTGCAACCGGGTGGAGACCCGCATACGTTCGTGCCGGGCGCTCGCGACGTCGCCAGGGTAGAAACTGCCGATGTCGTGTTCACGGTTGGACTCGGGCTGGAGGCCGAATGGTTGACCGAACTTCTGCACAACGCCAGCGCAGATGAATCAAAGGTCATCGCACTTGGCGAACACGTCGATCCCCTTGAGTTCACCGGGCCCGACCCTCATGGCCACATGGAACACGAAGAAGACGACCACGGTCACGAAGAGGATGAAGAAGACGGCCACATGGAGCACGAAGACGAGCATGTCGATCACTCGATCATGGGGCGCTTGCTCGTTGCCGACGCGGTGGAAGCGCACCTCTCCGTCATCGATCTGTCGACCGATGACGTTGACAGCGGAATCTTTGAGATTGCCGCGCCCGGCGCGACCGTGTACCCCAGTCCCACCCATCGCTACGGCTTCGTGCTCGCCCGCGGGCCGGAGGACGACGACGACCGGGTACACGTCTTCGACGGCGGCGTCTTCCTGGTCGAACACGGCGATCACTTCGACCTCGTCCAGGAGCCGGTCACCCGCCACTCGCTGGAGATCGCGGACGAGCGGCCGATTCACTACGTCAACAGTCACGGCTGGACCGCAATCTTCGCCGACGCCCACGGTCACGCCTTCTTGATCAACGAAGATGAACTGACCGCGACCCAGGGCGACTACCAGCCAGTCGTCTTCGAGGCCGGACCCCAGCATGGCGCCGCGCTTGTCATTTCGGACGAGCACGTCGTCATTACCACGAAGAACCCCGACTACCCCGAGAACTCCGACGACAGCCTGCCCGTTGGCGTGGAAGTCCGCGACTTCAACGATCAGGTCGTCTACGACGCCAGCAATCGCTCATGCCCGGGCATGCACGGTGAGTCCCACAATGAGCATGGCGCCGCCTTCGGATGCATCGGCGGCGTGCTCTTCCTCGAGGCTCACGACGGAGAGTACGAGCACGCGTTCATCGACAATCCCCAGGAGATGCGCGAAGACTCTCGAATCGGGTCGGTCTACGGTCACCACCACGTTGAGCATTTCTTCGGCAGGGCCTCCTACTTCGACGGTCAGAGCTTCGCCGATGACGGCATTTGGCTGATCGACGTGGACCACGGAGAAATGCGCCAGGTGTTCAGCGAGCCGAGTTTTTCCACGAAGTTCTCCGACGACGGAGAACTGCTCTACGTGCTCGGCGCAGACGGCGTGCTGCACGCGCTGGACGCGCATGACGGCGACCTGGTCAGGACAATGGACCTGGTCGAGCCGGGAGACGCGGGTAGACCCGCCATGATCGTCGTCGGGGAGTGGCTCTACGCCGCCGATCCCAACAGCGGCCACGTCCTGGGAGTCCACCTCGAACACATGGAGATCGAGGAAGAATGGGAACTCGGCGGCGCGCCGTCCAGCCTGGCGTTCCTCGGAGTAGCCGACTCGGGCGATGAAGGCCATGAGGAACACGGCCACGAAGAAGAAGATGACCACGGCCACGAAGAAGAAGACGACCACGGTCACGAAGACGAGCACGGGCACGATCACGGCCCTCTGGACCCCCATTTCTGGTTCGATCCGGTCCGTGTGAAGCTCGCGGTTCACGAGATCGCTGAACAGCTTTCGACCCTGGACCCTGAAAACGCGGACTACTACCACCAGAACGCCTCGGATTACGAGGACCAGCTGGACGAACTTCACTCCTGGATCCTGGACCACGTTGAAGAGGTGCCGGCGGAGCGCAGGCTGCTGGTCACGTCCCACGACAGCCTCTCCTACCTGGCAGCGGCTTACGGGTTTGAGATCGTCGGGCTCGTCATCCCGTCCCTGGCAACTCACGTGGAGCCCTCGGCGGAACACATTGCGGACCTCGTCGACGTGATCCGTGATAACGACGTGCCGGCGGTGTTCGGCGAGACGACGGTCAGCGAGAAACTGGCCCAGGCCGTAGCGAGGGAGACCGGCGCAGAGCTGGTCCAACTCTACTCTGGCTCCCTAGGGGAACCGGGCAGCGGCGCCGACACATACCTTGGCATGGTGCGAGCAAATGTAGAACGGATCGTTGGAGCCCTTAAATGAGCTTCGGGGCAAACTCACATAGCGCGAGCATGTCTCTTGAAGACGTGACCGTAGAGCTTGGTGGGCAAAAGGCCCTGAACAACGTTTCCTTCAACGTCAAAGCAGGCACCCTGATGGGTGTTGTTGGACCGAACGGAGCCGGCAAGAGCACGCTATTCAATGCAATTGCCGGGCTCCTCCCGGTCCGCCAGGGGAAAGTAACCCTGCACAGCGTGGACCAACGGCGCGGCGCGCTCGCCTATGTGCCCCAGCGTGAGACCGTCAACTGGCGATTTCCCGTGACCGTGCAGGACGTTGTAATGATGGGTCGATGCTGCAAACTGGGATGGTTCCGGCGGCCCGGGAGGAGAGACCGTGAGTTTGTGAGGGCCTGCCTGGGACGCGTTGGCTTGTGGGACCATCATGCCGCCCTGATGACGGAGCTTTCCGGAGGACAGAAACAGAGAGTTTTCGTCGCCAGGGCCCTGGCCCAGGAAGCAAGCGTGCTCCTGTTGGACGAGGCGTTCAGTGGAGTTGACGCCGGGGCCCAGGAGGACCTCATAGAAGTCCTCCGGACACTGCGGGACGAAGGGCGTATCGTCTTGCTGGCCACCCACGATCTGACCAACCTGGCCAGTCGTTTTGACCAGGTGCTCTGCCTCAACCGGCACGTATGCGCTTGCGGCCCTCCTGGCCGGGTGTTCACATCAGAGGTCATGGAGGAGCTGTACGGATCGCCCGGTGTCCAGTTCGCTACTTATGAGGAGCGTTAGCAAGGCAACGTGTTCGATCTCATAATCGCCCCGTTCGAGTACAGCTTCATGTTGCGAGCCTTCATCGGCTCCATACTTGTTGGGGTGATGTGCCCCCTGGTCGGCGCTTACGTCGTCACCAGGAACCTTGCGTTCATCGGGGACGCGCTCGCCCATGCTGTGCTCCCGGGCATGGTGTTTGGGTTCATCGTCGGCATCAACCCTGCGATAGCCGCTGTCCCGACCGGGGTTACCGTTGCACTGCTGGTGAGGCTCGTGAGTCGTCGCGCCGGACTCAGCGCGGACACCGCAATTGGCATTCTGTTTGCAACCACGTTTGCCCTGGGCCTCATCATGCTGGCGAGCGCAAGGACCGTTAATATCGACATTGAAGACCTGCTCCTGGGACAGATCCTCGCCATTTCTCAGACCGATATCTACGTATCCCTGTCGATAACCGCGGTGGTGGTCCTGGGACTGTTCCTGTTTCACCACCGCTTGATGTTTTCCAGCTTCGACCCTGTGGGATCGCAGGTGGTGGGCGCGCGTCCCAACCTGGCCGACTACCTGCTCCTGGCGCTGCTCGCCCTCGTGATCGTGGTAGGAATTCAGGCAGCGGGCATTATTCTTGTCATGGCAATGCTGGTAATACCCGCAGCCACGGCGCACCTGTTGACCAGGCGTTTCGTCTCGATGATGAAGGTGGCCGCGGTGGTAGGGACTGCGGCCTCCGTGACCGGTCTCTACGTCTCATTCCACTTCAATCTGCCCGCAGGTCCTGCGATGACCCTGGTGGCGAGCGGCATATTCGTGCTGGCCGCCCTGGTCAGACGAAGAGCATTCGCCTGAGAGGGTGTCTGTGGTGGCGTTGGGATGCGCTGACTCGCGCAACTTCTCCCAGACACGTTCTCTGACGACCACTCGTAGGGGCGTCTCTTGTGGGCGCCCGTGGGGGTGAGGCGCGGCAACTGACGGAATTCCTTCTCGAATGGCAGTCGCCACTCCGGGTGATGGCCAGCTAGAAGTCGTTCAATGCGGCGCCGTACGGCGCCCTGTGGCCGTCGTACGGGAATGGCCTCGACTTAGTAACCTGCCGGCGCGGCCAACTCCAGAAGCTTGTTCACCGTTCTCCAGTTTCGGGCGGTGCTGGTGGTCGAAAGCCGGGAGTCGAAGTAGTTGTTGGTGAGCTTGCTGCGAGCGACTCCGTTCGGGTAGTTGACGAAGATTTCGCGTCCCACAACCGCGAACTCGTCGCCAGGAGACCGATTTGGGTCAAGCGCTTCAACAAGGGCCCGATCAGGCAGGTCCGCAAGGAAAAGGACAAGTAGCCAGTTCGGTTTGAAATCGCTTTGAGCGAAGGGGTTGGCCCGGACGACCTCCTGCAGATCGTCGGCTGTACGGGTGACCACCGGGACGCGATAGCCGAAGCGGCTCAGGATCGACGCGCTGATGAGGGCCGGTATGTCCTGGGCCAACGCAGGTTCGGCTCTGTACAGGACGTTCCCGCTCTGGATGTAAGTCCGGACATCCTGGCAACCGGCGTCCTCGAACATTGCGGCGATGTCCTTCATCGGCAGCTTGTTCTTCCCGCCGACATTGATCCCGCGGAGCAACGCGATGTGGACCTCCTTCGCGTTACTTGTGCCGTCGGTTGGCATGTTGGACTCGCCTCTGGTCAAACCGGCTCTACGGGGCTATCGGTCAGGCCTCAGTTGGTCTCATCTCGCTCCGGCCGGACCTGGCTCATCCAATGGCCCTTTGTCCGGTTCGGCAGCGTCTGCGGAGAAGGAATGCAGTTGAGCGTATAAGCCGTTCTGCGCCAGTAACTCGTTGTGTGTCCCCGTCTCTCTTACCTGCCCCTGGTCCAGCACCACGATCTGATCGGCGTTCCTTATGGTGGAAAGGCGGTGAGCGATGATGATGGCGGTCCGGCCCTTCAGCAGTTCGTCGAGCGCCTTCTGGATCATCATTTCGGTGTAGGTATCCACGTTGGCCGTCGCTTCGTCCAGTAGCAGGACCCGCGAATCGGCGACCAACGCCCTGGCGAAGCTGATCAACTGTCTCTGACCGACGCTCAGGTTTCCTCCCCGTTCCTGCAACGGCGTGTCGTAGCCCTTCTCCAGCTTTTGGATGAAGTCGTCAGCTCCCACCGCCTTCGCCGCCCGCACCACCTCTTCGTCCGTCGCATCGACGCGGTTGTAGCGGATGTTGTCCCGGATGGTCCCTGAGAACAGGTACGGCTCTTGCGGGACGATCGAGATCTGCCGCGAGAGCGTATCGAGGCTCATGTCCCTTACGTCGACGCCGTCTAGCATGACGCGGCCCCTGGTCGCGTCGTAGAAGCGCATCAGGAGAGAGAGAACCGTCGTCTTTCCTGCCCCGGTCGGCCCGACGAGCGCAATTTTGTGCCCGGCCGGGGCGTGGAAACTCACGTTCCGCAGGACCGGCTCGCCCTCGAGGTATTGGAAGTCGACGCGCTCGAAACGCACGTCGCCCTTCTCTGCGATCGCTGTCTTGCTGCTGCCGGGCCTGTCCACGACCTCGGGTTTCACGTCCATAAGCTCGAAGATGCGGGCCCCGGACGCCATGGCGCGCTGCAGGGACCCATACTGCATGGTGAGGTTCATCACCGGCTCGAAGAATCGCTGGATGTAGAGGGCGAACGCGATCAGCACGCCCACCTCGATGGCGTTGTCCAGGACGAGCGAACCGCCGAAGAAGATCACGAGCGCGAGGGCGAGAGCGGACAGAAACTCGACTGCAGGGAACAACGCGGCCTGCATCTTTCCGGCTTCCAGGTTGGCGCCCAGGTTCTCGGAGTTGGCCACTCCGAACGAACGGATATTCGCGTCCTCACGGTTCATGCTCTGGACTGCCCGCACGCCGGAGATGTTTTCCTGTAGATCGGCGTTGACGGCGGAGATCGCCTGGCGTGCCCTCATGAAGGCGCGGCGCGCAAATCTCTGCCAGATCGCCATCATCACCACAAGCAGGGGGATGACCAGCAGGGTGATCAGGGCAAGCTGGGCGTCCATGATGACCATGGCGGCGATGATCCCACCCAGGCTGAGAATGTCCGCAACGGTGACGATGACGATGGTCAGGAACTCCTGGAGCTGCTGCACGTCGTTCTGGACTACGGACATCACCCTCCCAACTTCGTTCTTGTTGTAGAAGTTCATGGAAAGGCCCTGGAGGTGCCGGAAGAGGCCCGCGCGCAACGTGTAGAGCACCTTCTGGCCCACCCAGGCCATCGTCCTGAGGTGGAGGTACTGGCTGCCCAACTGGATGAGCGCCAGTCCCACGAAGATCGGGACGATTACGTTCAGCCCGGACAGGTCCCCCGTCTGCACGTAGTCGTCGATTATCAGGGCGACCATCCACGGGATGGCCACCACGGCGCCGGTGTACACCATCACGGACGCCAGTGTCAGGAGGAGCCTGGGCCAGTGCGGCAGGAGGTACTTGAAGAGACGGGTCACGACAGTGTGGTCGTATATCTGCCCGCCCTCGTCATCGTCTTCGTAACCCTGCCGGCCCGCCGCGCCGCGCGAGTACGCCCCCCGGCCCATGCGGCCCATCCAGCGTCCTCCGCCGAAACCTCCTCCCATCATCGGGCGCCGCCTCCGAAAGTCGCCGGGATGCCCTGCATGTCCTCTTCCTGCGGGCGCAATTGCAGGTCGTAGATCCGGCGGTACAGGCCGCCAAGTTCCAGTAGCTGGTCGTGGGTGCCGCGCTCGACTATCTCGCCGTTCTCCAGGGCCAGGATCATGTCGGCCCGCCGGACGGTGGACAGCCTGTGCGCGATCACGAACGTCGTCCGGCCCCTGATCACGTCGACCAACGCCTGTTGCAGCCGGTGCTCCGTCTCCATGTCCACGCTCGAGGTGGAATCGTCGAGGATGAGGACCGGCGGGTCGAGCAGGATGGTCCTGGCGATGGCGAGCCGCTGGCGTTGGCCGCCCGACAGGGTCACGCCCCGCTCCCCGACCCAGGTGTCATATCCGGCGGGAAGACCCTCGATGAAATCGTGGAGTTGGGCGATCTTGGCCGCTCGGACGACCTGTTCCATGTCCACATCGTCCACACCGTAGGCGATGTTGTCCTTGATGCTGGCGGCGAAGACGAACGCGTCCTGCATCACGATGCCGACGTTGCGCCTGAGTGAAGAAAGCGTGACGTCTTTCACGTCTTGCCCATCTATGGTGATTCGGCCTTCGGAAACGTCGTAGAACCTGGGAATGACGTGGGCTATCGTGCTCTTGCCGGACCCGGGACCGCCGAGGAGGGCCACCACCTTTCCGGGCTGGACTTCGAAATCGATGTTCCTGACGGCGCTCCTGGACTCGTCGTAGCTGACCGAGACATTCTTGAATGCAACGTGTCCGGCCGCCTTGGGCAGAGGGCGGGCGTCCGGCTTCTCCGTGACCGGTGACCGCGCGTCCAGCACGTCGAACAAACGCTGCCCGGCCGACGAAGCCCGCGAGAACGTGTTGACCATCCACCCGCTCATCCTGATGGGCATTCCGAGAAGTCCCATGTACAGGATGAACGACGCCAGGCCGCCGGCCGTGAGCCTTTCGGCGGCGACTTCTCGGCCGCCGAACCACAGGATGGCCCCGATGGCCGCAGTGAAGATGAAGGTCATCAGCGAACCCTGGGACGCGAAGACCCGGGTGGCTGCGTAGGTCAGGTTCGCGACGGCGTTGGCCCTCGCATTGAACTTGGACTCCTCGTAGCTGCGTGCCCCGAATGCCTTGACCACCTTCATGCCGGCCAGGTTCTCCTGCAGGACCGTGGTCAGTTCACCGGTCTCCTGCTGCACCTTCATCCACGTCGGGCGGAGGACGTTGGACATGGCGATGGCTCGCCAGAGAATGAACGGCACGAAGACCATGCTGACGATGGCGAGCCGCCAATTCGTCAGGGCCATGAGGACCGACACCGCGCCCAGCATCACGAATATGGACAGACCGCGCACCATGCCCATGCTTATGAACATGCGGACCGCCTCTACATCCTGAGTTGCCTTGGACATGAGGTTCCCGGTCTGCTCCTTGTCGAAGAATCCGAAGCTCATGCCCTGGAGCTTTCGGAAAAACTCCTCCCGCAGGTCATAAGCGCTCCTCTGCGACAGGGACTCGGAGAGGTATCGTTGCGCAAATGAAAACACCCCCCTGAGGAGGCTGAACAGCACGATCACGACCGCCAGCAACAGGAGACGGCTCTGGAGACCGCTGGCGAGGGCTTCGTCGATGGCGTCTCCAAGGATCCGCGGTATGACCATCGCCGATAACGCGGACGCCACCATCGCAATGTAAGCGCCGACGAGGTACCGCTTGTGCCTGAAGGCGTACTTCATCAGGCGGAAAACGACCCTCACGCCGCGGACTCCTCGATTAACCCCGCACGGCCCGGTATACGGTCTGGCACCGTCTCGGCTTCGCGTTCCGCCCTGCGGCCGGCATCCGCCATGATCTTCAGGGCCGGTACCACTACCTCAAGCTCCTTCTTGCTGAGGGTGGCGGCCAGGGACTCGATCCTGGCGGCTCGAAGGGCCCAGAACGTCTCGACAGCCTCTCTGCCGGCCGGGGTCAACGAACACACCACGGCCCGCCGGTCCCCCGGGTCCTGCCTGCGTTCGACCAGTCCCTTGGCGACGATCCGGTCGATCATCGTGGTGGCCGACGGCATCTCCACGCCGAGCCGGTCGGCGACGCCCCTCATACGCATGGGCCCTTCCGAAAGTAGGAACAGCGTCTTGACCTGCGGCATCGTCAGGCCGAGGCCGGTCCACGCAGACGCCTGGCCGGAACGCAGGTGCCTCTGCACTCGCGTCATGTGTTTGACTAGCTGTTTGACGAGTTTTTTACGGGACTTCATAGGGGAATCCTAATACTTAGTGGCCCACTAAGCAAAAATTCATTCCTGAATTTCAATGGTTAGTGAACTTGGCGCCAGGCAAAGCCCGTCGACAAAAACGCCCTTACAATCACCTTTTTGCGGCCGGGAATGAGATGGATGGGTACTCCGGAAAGCGAAGATGTGCCAATCATGAGCGTCAACCCAAAAGTAAGTCCGTTTCTCTGGTTCGACGGACAGTCCGAAGAGGCGGCCGAATTCTACGTCTCCGTGTTCCCGCACTCCAGGGTGTTGAGCGTCTCGAAGTTGGACGCGGGTCCCTCCGAAGGCAACTCGTTTGTGGAGTTCGAAATCGGCGGTTTGAGGTTCAGCGCCGTGGACGGCGGACCAATGTACAAGTTCACTCCCGCAGTATCGTTCGTCATTGCCTGCGACACACAAGAAGAGATAGACCACTACTGGAACAGGCTCTCGGAAGGCGGCGCAAAGAGCCAGTGCGGGTGGATCGAGGATAAGTTCGGACTTTCCTGGCAGATGGTCCCCGCGATGCTGGGCGAATTGATGGAGCGCAACCACAAGCCAGTGATGGAGGCGCTACTGAAGATGGAGAAGATCGACCTGGGCGAATTGCTGCGGGCTTCAGAAGGATGAACCACGCACTGGCCAGCTAAGGCCGCCGGATTCACGATTCAGAACCGGAATCGGTATCCATCCCGGTGACGAACGAGTCCTCCGTATAAGAAATGCTGAGGCCAGAGAGGAGTGCCGGGCGTGGCTACGTAAGTGGAAGAACGGGCGATGCGGCGCTGGCAGTAAACCTGCGGCGTCTTGCCGCCAAGCCCGTTCTATGCGTCCTTCTCTGCGAGCAGCCTGGCCGCGGTCTCCCTTGCCTCGTCCCAATCGCGGACTATCTGGTCGGAGGGGACGCGTCTCAGTACGTTTAGCGCAGTCAGGTTGCGCGCCGGCATGCCTGAGAGGCCCATCACTATGCACGGGGTGTCATGGCTAATTGCGGTCTCGACGAGTTGCTCCACCACCAGGGCTGCGCTGTCGTCTACGTAAACGGTCTCGGTGAAATCAAGAATGACGACGTCATGGTCTCGGATGTCGCCGCCAATGGTGTCGATGAGTTTGCTGGAGGATGCGACTGTGAAGGTGCCCCTGAGGGACACCAGGCCGACCCTTGCGGAGAAGCGATCGACCTCCGTCTCACTGGCTTTGGTCCCAAAGAATTTGTTGTCCAACATGGGAACGGAGATCACGCTGTCCATCTCAAGACGTTCGAACTGCCGCGCGCTCGTTACTGCGGCGGCAATCATGCCCACGGCCACGGCGGCAACCAGGTCCAGGAATACCGTCAGTCCCAGGGTGAGGAGCATGACCACCAGGTGCTCTCGCTGCACGCGGTGCATGCGCGTTACAAATCTCCAGTCGATGGTGTCCAGGGCCACCTTCACCAGGATGCCGGCCAGCGCGGCGTTCGGTATCGAAGCGACGACGTCACCAAGCAACAGCACCAGGACGACCAGGATGCCCACGGCAGCCACTCCGGCGACAAAAGTCGATCCGCCCGCCCTGATGTTTGCCACCGTGCTGGGAGTGGCGCCAGATCCCGGCAAACCCCTTATGAGACCGGTGAACACGTTCCCGATGCCCTGGGCCAGCAGTTCCCTGTTGGGGTCGTGGCGCGTGCGCGTCATCGAGTCGCCGACGAGCGCGGTCAGCAACGTGTCCACTGAGCCCACGAGGGCAATGACCACCGCCGGCTCGATGCTGCGTACAAACACGCCAGGGTCGAATTCCGGCAATTGGAAGGTCGGCAGGTCGGTCGGTACGACGCCAATGGAAGGTGCGTCGGTAAGCCAGAAAACGCCCAGGACCGTGCCGGTCACCAGCGCGACTAGGGTTGAGGGAAGATACTGTTGGAATCTCCTCGGCCACAGGAGAGCCACGCCCAGGGTGATGGCGGCTATCGCCAATGCGCTGAATTCGAAATGCTCGAACACGTTGGTAACGTTGCGGAGCGTTTCGATCGGGCCTCCCGCCGCAACCGGCGCCCCGAGGAAGGGCAGGGTCTGCACCAGGATGATGATCACCCCGACACCGGTCATGAACCCGGATATGACCGAGTATGGGGTGTAAGTCACGTAACGGCCGATTTTCAGCAGGCCAAACAATATCTGGATCACCCCGGCCATGATCACTATCGTGAAGGCCTCTCCGATGTTGTCTGCGTGGGCGGTTACGATTACCGCCATGGCGACCGTCATCGAACCGGTGGGGCCTGAAATGAGGGACCTGGTGCCGCCGAACACGGCCGCGAAGAAACCTACCGAGATCGCCCCGTAGATCCCCGCGGCGGGACCCAGGCCGGCAGCCAGGCCAAACGCGAGAGCGACCGGGAGACCGACCACCGCCGCCGTGATGCCTCCAAGGATGTCCCCTCGAAGCGTCTGCAACAGGAAATTGGGGTTTGTATGAATCAGTCGATTCAGCAAGAGCGAGTCTTATTAAGGCGTGTGCAATTCAAAATGGCGAGACCTCACGCACCTGGTGGTACCCCGCGAATTTTCGTTCGATATCTTAGTACGTTGAACGCGGGATGCGGCGCGTGGACGGACGTATTTGAGCACCGAGTCGCGCTGCGAAGCCTATAGGAGCGCACGGCGCCGGTAACTTACTGGATATCACGCCGCCGCGTGCCGGCTTTGAATGGACGCCAAAACGGGTACTTCATGCTCGACGCGCTGAATTACCTTGGCAAGGATGGCCGCCGAATGCCGGATTGCGCCAATCCTCCGGCGTAGGGTCAGGGCAGAGGGCTCCAGCGGAGGCCCAGTCCGATGGCGCCGATAGCCAGGAGCGCGCCGAGGGCGGTGAAGATGCCTGAAATCTCCGTGCGTTCCTTCTTTTCTTCGAGTTGCACCGGAATCTCGGAGAAGACTTCGAGAAGCTCATCCGCGCTCTCGGCCGCGTAGTACTCGCCGTCCGTTATCTCGGCGACGCGACTCAGGGTCCGCTCGTCCAGCATCAGGAAGTTACTCAGCCCGAACCCGCCCGAGAAGGTCCCGAACCCTCCCCGACCGATTTGCTGGTCGATGGGGTCGCCGCCCAGTTGGTCCGCGGTGCACCTGAGAATCGTCGGCCGCGTCGTGCCGAAGCCGATCGTGTACACGCGTACACCCCGGTCGCGGGCGGCCTGGGCGGCGACGAGAGGGCTAACCCCGCGATTGCTGGCGCCGTCGGTCAACAGCACTATGACGTCCGGCTGCAGGCTGTCCTCCAGGTCTGTATCCGCCGAATCTTGACGAGGTTCTACGTACACATTTAGAGGCGGAATATCCGGGTTGATCTCCGCAAGCGCGGCAAGTGAGCGGCCGATCGCGCTGCCCACGGCGGTTGCCCGAGCCGTCTTCAAATTGTTGACGGCCTCCAGGAGAATCTCCCTGTCCGTCGTCGGAGGCACAATGACCTGGGCGATGCCGGCAAATGCCACGATGCCGACCCGCGTGTCGGACTCCTGGTTTTCGATGAACCGCTCGGTGGCGTGTTGCGCCACCGTTAGCCTGTTGGGGTCCACGTCATCGGCGCACATGCTCAGCGACACGTCCAGCGCCAGCATGACGGTGGTCCGGCTTGAGGCAACGGCCACGCTGGTAAAAGGGCGTGCAAGGGCCAGTATCAGCAACGCCAGGGCCAGCGCCATCAGAGCGAACGGCAGGTGCCGCCGCCACTGGAACCGGCGAGGCATCGCCTGCCGTATCAGGGACAGGCTGGAATAATGGACGGCAAAGCGTCGCCTGCGCCTGAGCACGAAAACGTACGCAAGGACCAGGAGCGGTATGAAGGCCAGGAGCAGCAGATAGTCCGGCCAAAGCAGTCCCAAAGAATGTCCTCCGGCCTACGGCATCCGACCAAACCAGAACAGCGAAAGAAGCCCGCCCGCGAGGATCAGCAACGCGCCGACGCCCCCAAACGCTGACGTGACCTCCACCTCGGTCGGTTCAACTTTGAACTCGGTCTCCAGCCCCTCGTACACGGAAGACAGGTCTTCGACGTTTTCCACCTCGAAGTACTCCCCTTCTGTGAGCAGCGCGATCTCCTGGAGTACGGGCTCGTTTAGCTGGGTGAACAGGTTGAAGCCGTCCACCTCTATGATCGCCCCGTCCTCTGTGCCGATTCCGACCGTGTGGACGCGCACTCCCCGCTCTATAGCCAGTTGGGCCACTTCCAGCGGGTCCGGCTCTTCCGTGTTCTCGCCATCCGTCAGGAGTACGATGACGGCGGGCGCAAAGGCGCCTCGGGGCCCTGCCAAATCACTGTCGTCCGCATTCGCCGCACCCGGACCGGACTCGGACAACGCGAGGTTCAGGGCGGTCTGGATCCCCGTGCCGAGAGACGTCCCGCTACTCGGCTCGAGGCGGTCGATGGTGGCGTACAACGCCTGGTCGTCATCGGTTGGCGGGTTCACTATCAGCCCGCCCTCCCCGAAGGCCACGATGCCGATCCTGGCCGATGCGGGACGCCGGTCCACGATCGACTTCGCAGCCGACTTGGCCGCGTCCATCCTGGTGGGTTCGACGTCGTCGGCGACCATGCTCGACGACACGTCCATCGCCAGAACCACCACGCCTTCCATGAGAGGGACCGGCAAAGTTACCTGCGGACGCGCCGATGCCACCGCCAGGAGACCGACGGCGATGAGAAAGACAACCGGGGCAACGTGCCGTCGACGACCTGCCGAATTCGCAGCGCCCTTCTGCACGGTCCCCAGGGCGCCCAGGCTCGCAGCATCTTTGGCCCGCTTCCGCTGAAGAAGGACGTACAAGTAGACGCACGCGGGCAGCGCGATCAGCCCGACGAGGACCCACGGCCAGATGAAGGACACGCGCCGCTACCCTTCAGACCTGCCGCCGCCGCGACATCTTGCGGAGGGACGCGAACCGGAGGACGGCCATCACCATGTCCTCCTCGGTAGAGAGCGGCAGCTCGTCCACGCCGGCGCGCCTGAATGTCTGTGCAAGCTCTGCTTCACGTTCAAGCGCCGCCTCGTGGAACCGTCGACGGAACCCCCGGTCGCTCGTATCAACTGTCAACTGCGTGCCGGTCTCCGAGTCCTCGACAAGCACCACACCCACGTCTGGAAGTTCGGTCTCGCGGGGGTCCCACAGTCGAATCGCCAACAGGTCGTGCTTCCTGTTCATCTGGTCCAGCGCCCTGTCCCAACCCGGGAGGCAGATGAAGTCTGAGATCAGGAAGACCAGGGAACGGCGTTTTATCCGGTTGAAAGAAGACTCCAGCAACTTTGCCAGGTCCGTCATCGTTCCACCTGGCGAGGACTGCTGCTCGTTGATGTGATTGATCAGGCGCAGCACCTGGTGGCGGCCGCTGCGGGGCGGGATTACGTATTGGACGTTGTTGTCGTAGAGCACGGCGCCGACTCGGTTCCCGTTGCGCGTGAGCAGACGCGCCAGCAGACCCACGAAGTCCACCAACACGGACTCCTTGCGCCTCTCCACGGCTCCGAAGGCCATCGATGGGCTGAGGTCCAGCAGAAACCACGCCATGACCTCCCGGTCCTGCATGTACTGGCGAACGTACGGCGTGTTCATCCGGGCCGTTACGTTCCAGTCGATGTGGCGGACGTCGTCCGGCGGCTGGTACTCCCTGAGCTCCGCAAAGTCGAGGCCGGAGCCCATGAAGAGGGACCGGTAGTCACCGTGGAACAGCCCGTCCAGCCGGCGCAGAAGTTGCCACTCCAGCCGGTGCAGCAGGCGCTCGGGGTCCTCGTGATTATTTTGTGCGGTGGGCGCCTGCGTACTCACGAATTGGGACCTCTGGCATCGGGACGGCTTCCATCACCCTCCCCAGGATGTCGTCGCTCTGGACGTTGTCAGACAACGCTTCGTAGGAAAGCACGAGCCGATGCCGCATGACGTCCAGGGCCACGTCGCGAACGTCTTCCGGCAGGGCGTACTCACGACCGCGCACGTAGGCCAAAGCGCGTCCCGCAACGATCATGTTGATGGACGCGCGAGGGCTGGCGCCGAACAGGATGTAACGGTCGATGTCGCCCAGGCCGAACGTCTGCGGTTGCCGGCTGGCGGTGACCAGTTGCACGGAATACTCGATGAGGGACGGGTCTACGTAAACGCTGCCAACTCTTCCCTGGAGATCGGTCAACTGGTCGGTGCTCAAGACGGGATGGACATCCTGCAACGCCCCGGTCATACGCTCTACGATGACGAACTCTTCCGTCGTGCTCGGGTAGCCCACCAGCACCTTGAACATGAAGCGGTCCACCTGGGCCTCCGGCAAGGGGTAGGTGCCCTCAGCCTCGATGGGGTTCTGCGTGGCCATGACCAGGAACGGCTTCGGGACCGGATAAGACTCGCGCCCAATGGTCACCTGTTGCTCCTGCATCACCTCCAGCAGCGCGCTTTGCACCTTGGCGGGGGCGCGGTTTATCTCGTCGGCCAACAACAGGTTCGTGAAGACCGGCCCCTTCGACGTGTTGAATTCGCCAGTCCTCTGGTTGTAGATGCGGGTGCCGATGAGGTCGGCCGGCAGGAGGTCCGGCGTGAACTGGATGCGCTGGAACTCCCCGCCTATGGCCTGGGACAGCGTCTTCACCGCCATGGTCTTTGCCAGCCCGGGGACGCCCTCCACCAGGATGTGTCCCTTCGCCAGCAGGGCAACCACCATGCGTTCCAGCAGGTGGTCCTGGCCCACAATCACCTTCTTCACCTCGTACAACACCCGTTCCATCGGCTGGCTGCTCACGTTATTGGTCATGCTTGAAAAACACCTCTCGGTCTACTACCGCGCCGGCCGTCCGGCGGCGCTGGCCGCTGTTTCGATTGGCACCGCGAAACCGATGCCTATGAAGAAGTCCTGATCGGTCGGGTTCATAAGGCTGGTGACGACGCCGACCACCTGTCCGTTCCTGTTCAGCAGGGGTCCGCCGGAATTGCCGGGATTCACCGCCGCGTCGAACTGGATCAACCCTCGGATGGGGTTCCCGCCGTCCGGCGGTCTGAATTCCCGTTCGAGTCCGGAAACCACGCCCGCGCTGAACGAGCCTGCCAGGCCGTAGGGATGGCCAACCGCGAAGATCTCATCGCCCACACGCAAACCGGCGCCGTTCCCGAGGGTCGCCGGCATTATGAGCCCGGGCAGGGATCGCGGGGTCAGTACGGCAATGTCCTTATCGGGGTCCACGTTGGCGACGGTCGCCGGCGTCCTGGAGCCGTCCGCGAAGGTGAGCGTAATCTCCGACGAGCCCTCCAGTACGTGCAATGCGGTAAGCACATGCGCCTCGCTGCTGACCACAATCCCGCTTCCCAGGCCGAATTCCTCGCCTTCACGTGCGTTGTCCGTTTGCACCACCACCAGGGACGGCACTATCGACTGGTAGACCTGCGCGGAATCGACTTGAGGAGGATTCGGACCGTCCGAAGTCTCCGCCGGCGCCTCTGCGTCCGCAGACGCGAGGGGCCGTTCGTCAGTGCCTACGGTCCTCCACACGAAGAAGGCGATCAGCAACGCAACTAAACCGAGCGCGGCCAATAGCAGCGTCGCGCGCCTGTCCAGCCGGAACCCCCGAAGCCTGTTCCATGTCCCTGGGCTCGGCGAATCGTCCGGCCCATCGGCGATCTGAGGCGCCTGGCCGGGTCCTTTACCTGGCGTCTTGCTGGCGCGCAAAGGCTGCCTCATCGCTACCGGGCTGCTCCTGTCGTTATCATTGCGGACGCGAATCCGTTGATGTATGTGACAAATTCTTGACCAAAACGTAAGGGGGAAGTGTCAGGAAAGAATGAAGAGACCTGCGATGCCAGAGCATCGACAACGCTCCTTCTTGTAATTCGTCCTATACCGATGGTCGGATTCCTAATGCACTCTGCCGGACCCCAATCCGCCACCCATGGCGTGCGCGGCCCCCACAATCCAACGACACCACCAAACACACTCGCAATCCAACACCCCGTGTAGGGTGCGCCTCTTGTGGGCGCCCGTAGGAGGTGGAGTGGCGCGGCTGGCACCGCCACGTCAAACAAACCGTGAACCCCGTCAACCCACATGGCTCCCCGACCGAAGTGAGACCCTTGCAAAACCCCCTCTCCTGGAGGGAGAGGGTTGGGGTGAGGGCGAAACGCAAGTTGAAATCAGGCCACTGGAACCCTCTGTCGCCGGCCAATCGAATGTTACGCAAAGGTCTCACCGAAGTCGGGGAAGACGAGATGTGGGAGACCGGTGAAGACGATATCCAATAACAGCCCCCTCCTTCGTCGGGCCGGACCCCGATCCGGCACCCATGGCGCGGGGCACTGGCGGTGTCACGCCCAGGCCACCTCCACGCAAAACCGGCAGGCACACCCTGCCGCCAACCGTCGTCTCCCCAATTTCATCACGTCGTGCGGCCTTCACAAGGCCATAGTGACTCCTGTGACGGCCGACTTGTGAAACATCCTCTGAGACAGGCCGGTTACTTCGCGACTAATCGTTCCGCGAACGCGAAGCCCCCCCTATCGCCGAAAGGGCCATATGCTCGCCACCTATGGTGTGGGGAGAGACGACCTGGTCCGCACCCGCCCTGTGCAGCTTGTGTTCAGCATCCGGCTGCGAAGCCCGGGCGACGATGTGCAACCCGGCGTTCAGGCCGCGGGCGCTCAGAGAGATGTAAACGTTGTCGACGTCCCTGCCGGTCGCGGCTATCAGGCCGGCGGCGCCTTCGATGTGCGCAGACTGCAATACAGCGTCCTTCTCCGGGTCCCCGTGCACGGTCAGCATCCCGCTTTCTTCGGCCTCGGCGACGGCGTCCTCTGCTACGTCGATTACCACCAGCGGGACACCCTCATCTTGCAACTTGAGCGCCACGGCCCGGCCCACGCGACCAAAGCCGCAAACTATGTAGTGCCCGTTCAATCTTGATATCCGCGTTCTCATTGCGTGCCTCCGGACCAGATTTCTCAGCGCCTCCTGGTCCACCACCATGTGAACGGCGCTCGTAAGGATGTAGAGCATCACCCCTACGCCACCCACCATGATGAATATCGTGAAGACGCGGCCCTCCTGGGAGAGGGGACGCACCTCCGCAAAGCCGACGGTCGTAAACGTCAGGAATGTCATGTAGGCGGCGTCGAGCAGCGGCCAGCCTTCGATGAGCATGTAACCCGCGATGCCTATCGCCACTAGGATGGCCAGAGTCAATAAACTCCTGGCGAGGGTGTACTGGAACAGCCGCACTACGTCCTCTCAAAGACCGGGTGTGTGCGTAACTTGCGGTCGATCTCGCAGCCAAATATACCCGGTGCAGTCAGCCGGGGTGAGGAAACCCACCGGCGGCTGGCGGACCCCCGTCCGATAACATGGCCGCGGCCTCCATCTTCGACGCCGCCAGGTCCCAGGCGGCAAGCCCCACTGAACACCCGGAGGCCCCGAAAAGAGCGTGACCATGAAGACCACACAGATAGAGACCATCCGGGTAGCTGAACAGTTCCCGTTACCTAAGGTGCGTCAGTGCGGGTACGGCGGTTCGAATTGATTATCGAGTCACGGCAGTTCTGCCGGGCCGTCAGAGACGAAAGCGGTAGCAGATCGGGCGTGCGGGTGAGCGTCACCGGATTTGTACGAGTATGGCGCGTCTTATAATGTCAACATTGCCGTCGCTCGTACGACTTCCGAACCGCAAGCGCGTCCCCGAGCCATTCCCAACACATTACGCCTACCCTGTGCGTGCCACCGGGTTTCTGACTTCAGCAGCCCTGGCCGCGGGTCTGGCATCGACCGGCCTTGCGCAGCCGTCAACGTTGGGTACTCCCCATTTGGAGTCACCAATCCCGACTGCTCCTCTCACCCATTCGATCTGATAGCCATTTATGCCATGTACCAGAACGTGCAAAAATGAAGAGTACAAAAGGAACTGCTGAACAAAGAGAGAGGCTACCCTGGATTCCTATTGTCATTATAATACTGGCTGTATCGTTATTCTCATTAGGAATTATCATTATTCCCTTTATCATCTCACCGTTTGATTTTGGACATCCAGATGAAGAGTCAGACAATTATGACAGGTGGCTATACTCGGTCGTGCAAGTATCTGACCTACTGAATAACCAATGGTCGGCTGGCGGGAGTCACATCGTGTTCACAGCTCCGGCTTTGAAGTCCCGTCAGCTGGATCGCACCATGATGCTGACCGACCTGTACAGCCTGAGGCTTGAAGATCACCGCCTCCGAAAAATAGCCGAAAATGCGCACTGGCCAAGTACTTCACCTGATGACTCACGCGTCGCCTACTCGTCCACCCGAGACCCTCTAATACTTCCCTTGTTTATTGAGACTTCCGAGCTGGATGGCTCCAACCGACAACGGCTCACGGAAGAGGCGTTGAAGAATGTAAACGCTCTTACCTCAGATCCGCTCCGGAGTGACGTTGCTCCAGCATGGTCTCCGGATGGCGAACGTATCGCTTTCGCACGAATTGCGCGCTCCGGTGGCGAAGGCATTTACGTGATGAATTCGGACGGCGCGGGTCAGCATTTGATATATCGTTTTCGGCAAGGGGAATCGACTCAGGATGTTGCGTCCGATAATTATGGGGCTGGGCCTGTCTGGTCGCCAGATGGGCAGAGGCTGGCTTTCGTGGTAAACGAATTTACGACGGACAGCGTCTATGATTCTGTTAACCGATTTGTCTTGTACGTGGTCAATGTTGATGGTTCAGGACTGGTTCGAGCGTTTGAGACGACCCTTATGAAATCTACCCTTCCCGCTAAATCTTTCCTCCCCAAAACCGTTTGGATCGACAAGATCTTCGGTCAGCCGGCATGGTCGCCTGACGGACTTATGTTGGCGTTTGATCGTTACATTTCCTTCGAATATTATGAGCATTTTTACGCAGGGGAGGAATTAAGCGGTCCGTCCGGGGCTATTCTGAACATTGTAAATGCTGACGGCACTGGACTGCGTACCATGGCCGAGTTGGACAAGAATGTACCAATGCAAAGTGTTTCCTGGTCTCCGAGTGGGAGCGACATCCTGTTACCCGCGGGGGATATTTACGTTGCCAATGCCAAAGACGGCAGTTACAGCTTTGTTGCGAAGGGCTCACACGCGTCCTGGTCCCCCGACGGGGACAGGATTGCGGTGATCAATACGTATGCCGTCCCCGACTTCAACGATCCCATCCCCACCCCTACGCAAGGTGGGTCGCTTGGCGAGCCCGGAAATAGGGTGACCGGCAGTTCCGACGCCTATCTCTTTACGGTAGCCCCCGACGGCTCAGGTCGGCAGGTTCTCGTGGTGGTGGAAGACGATGGCGATTTGAAGGCTGCGAGATGAAATTGAGAACGCCCATTCCTCCCGGTAAGAGAGCAAGGATCCCAGCGGTGTTTGCGGCAACCGTCGCATTGATGGCGACGCTCGCAGGGCCTCTTGCGACGTTGGCCCCAATGGGCAAACAACCGACGATCCCGGCGCTGTGACGCCTCCTTGCGCCGACGGTGACTGTGACCACAGGCCGATACACTCCGTAGACCCTATCTCCAGCTTCCAGGGAGCGAACAGCGCCTCGGCTGAGCCGGAGGCGACGGCGTCCGACGGGGACGCGCTATCGCCCTGACGTCGCTAGCCTACCTCCCAGCGAAGAGTCCGCAGTTCAATACGCCAGGCTCGCGAATACCCGGTCTAGTAGCATGACTGTAACCTCCGTCGTCGCCACACGCCTTTAACGGTGAATTGCTCTGGACTACGGCAGGCCCCGAAAAGAGCGTGACCATGAAGATCACACAGATAGAGACCATCCGCGTGGCCGAGCAGCCCATGGTCATTTGGGTGCAGGTGCACACCGACGAAGGCGTCGTGGGACTCGGCGAGACGTTCTACGCGCCGTCGGTCGTCGAAACCGCCATACACGACTGGTTCGGCCCGCTGCTGATAGGCCGCGACCCGTTCGCCACCGAAAGGCACTGGGAGGCCATGTTCCGGCTCTCCGACCACGCCGGGTACGGAGGGGCGGAAATGCGAGCGATATCCTGCCTGGACATCGCCCTGTGGGACATCAAGGGCCAGGCGGTGGGACTGCCCGTCTACGAAATGCTGGGCGGAGCGGTCAGGTCCAAGGTGCCGGTGTACGCGACCTATATGCCCTTTGACCGCGCCGGAGAAGTCGCGAAGGAATTCCTGGATGAAGGAATCACCGCGATGAAGGGCGGCCCGACTATCGCCCTGTCCCAGGCTACCGACGGCCAGTCGCTGTCGCCCAGGGAACTGGACATGTCTCTCAAGCCCATTCGGGACATCCGGGATGCCGTGGGCATGGATATGCAGATCGCGAACGACGGTCACGGCAAGTGGACCCTTCCGGTTGCGATACGGATCGCCCAGGCGATGGAGCCGTACGAGATGATGTGGCAGGAAGACCTCATGCCGCTGCACAATCCGGACGCCCTCGCCCGTCTCCAGGCCTCGACGAAGACCCCGGTGTGCATCTCGGAGCGCCTATTGACCCGCTGGCAGTTGCGGCAGTTCATCGAGAACGGCTCCGCCCGCATCGTCATGCCTGACCTCATCTGGACGGGCGGCATATCGGAGACCCACAAGGTCGCAATCATGGCCTCAGCGCACCAGGTGCCCTTCGCGCCCCACGACGCCTCAGGTCCGGTGAACATCTTTGCCTGCGCCCAGATATGCATCAGCTCGCCGAACGCGATGGTCCAGGAGCACGTGCCCAGCATGCACAAGGGCTGGTACAACGACTTCGTAGATCCGAACCTGGACATCCGGGACGGATACCTCCACGCGCCCCAAAGACCCGGCGTAGGCACGCGGCTAAAGGAAGGCGTGCGCGAAAGACCGGACGCCACAGTGCGCGTCAGCGACGAGCCCGGCTACGCGCTGATCGACAACTGGGGGCCGCACTTCGCGCGGACGCCAAGAAGCCAGGCGCTGGTGGAAGAACTCAAGGCCGAACGAGGACCGCAGCCCTAACCGGCCAGCCGGTCCAGTAACCGGTCGAACATCCGGTCGCTGGCAAACTTGCGGAAGAGCAGCGTCGCCTTTGCGAATCGACCGGCGGCGTAGCGCGTCCTGGGCCGCTTTGCCCGGATAGCCTTGAGCACGGTGTCGGCGATGACGGACGGCGATGACCCGCCTCCGTAGCCGTCGAGCCTGGCAGCAAGCCTGTCGACGATTTCGGAGTAGACGGAGTCGCGAGACTTTTCGGCCAGGCTCCCAAACGCCACGCTGCCAAATTCCGTGCGTATCAGCCCAGGTTGGATGATGATGACGTCTATGCCAAAGCGTTTCAGTTCCCACCTCAAACAGTCCGACCACCCTTCGAGCGCGTGCTTCGTGGCGTAATACCAGGACCCAAGCGGGGAATAGACCTTCCCTCCAATCGAGGAAATGTTCACGATCTTGCCCGCGCCCTTCTCACGCATGCCGGGAAGAACGAGTTGAGTCAAACGCGCAGCGGCGAACAGGTTCACTTCAAACTGGTACCTGGCGGCGTCTAGCGGCGTTTCTTCTACCGGACCGTACAGCCCGAAGCCGGCGTTGTTTACGAGTATGTCGGCGCCGCCCCGTTCCTCATTGATTCGCTCGACACCCGCTGCGATGTCTTCTTCATGGGTAACGTCCATCTTCAGCACGGTGGCGCCCATGCGCTCGAGGTCTTGCATCTGCTCGACCCGCCGCGCCGCGGCATATACGGGAAAGCCTTCCTGGAGAAGTCTCTTCGCGGTTGCCTTGCCGATGCCGGATGAGGCGCCGGTGATCAAGACAACGGGCCCGGCCGCCCTTCCTCTGTCAAGGTCAATTGAATTAGCCATCCAGGCCCCTCCATGGTTGGGTATTCCCATGCTAGCAACCAGAATTCGGCCCAAATGGCCAACAGATTCTGTGTGACTTACGAATGACAAACCTCGGCCAGTATGTATGAGGCGTTGTATGATGCTTAGCAGAATGATGAATCAGGGTGACCAGCTAGGACCGGACGCCAGGCGAATCCAGCCTTCCAGGGCAGCCGCCGCGTCGAGAGCTGGTCGTCCCAACGCAGAACGAAACAAGAGGGTCAAATGAGCCGACCTGACGAGCGTGACCTTGAGATTGCACGATTACGGGAACGGCTGTCTCGCCTGAGCGAGGCAAGCCTTCGAATAAATGAGAGCCTCGACTTCGACGTGGTTTTGCAAGGCGTCCTGGATTCCGCGCGATCGCTGACAGGCGCCCGATACGGGATCATCGCGCTGCTCGACCAATCGGGCGGTATTGAAGACTCCCTTTCCTCAGGTATGTCTGCGGAGGAGGCGAAAGAACTGTGGTCCTTGCCCGATGGGCAACGCACGTTCGAGCACTTGGGCGCCATTCCTGGGCCGCTTCGAGTCAAAGACCTTGTCGGTTACGTTCGGTCGGCCGGCCTGCCGGACTTCCACCTTCCCCTTCGGGTGGGGCCATCGACCCCATTCCTGGCGTCGCCCATCTTCCACCGGGGTGAGCGGGTGGGCAACATCTTCCTTGCACACAAGGAATTCAGGGAAGAATTCACGCGAGATGACGAGGGGATACTGGTCATGTTCGCTTCCCACGCTGCGATGGTGATAGCCAACGCCCGCAGATACCGGGATGAGCGGCGAGCGCGTGCGGACCTGGAAAACCTCGTTAACACCTCGCCGGTTGGCGTGGTGGTGTTCGATGCCAATACGGGCGCGCCGGTATCGTTCAACCGCGAGATGCTGAGGATCGTCGAAGACCTGCGACACCCGGACCAGTCGCCGGAAGATCTTCTCAACGTGCTGACCTGCCGGAGGGCGGACGGACGCGAATACTCTCTCAAAAATCTGTCGCTGGCTGAACTGTTGAACGCTGGAGAGACTGTGCGAGCGGAAGAGATCGTTCTGCTGGTACCCGACGGGCGTAGCGTAACCGCTCTGTTAAACGCCACGCCCATCCGCCTGGAGGACGGCAGAGTCGAGTCATTCGTTATGACCCTGCAGGACTTGACTCCTGTGGAAGAGCTTGAGCGACTGAGGGCCGAGTTCCTCGGCATGGTGAGCCACGAACTGCGTGCTCCGCTCGCCTCCATCAAGGGATCGGTTACCACGCTGCTGGAGGCCGCAGCCGAACTGGACATTGCCGAGATGACGCAGTTCTTCCGGATCATCCGCGACCAGTCCGACAGCATGCGTTATCTCATTGGCGATCTGCTCGATGTGGCTCGTATCGAGACCGGTACCCTCTCGGTCACCCCCGGACCCGCGGATGTGGCGGACATGGTGGACGAAGCCAGGAACAGAGTGCTGAGTGACAATGGCAGCTACAACCTACAGCTTGACCTGTCCCCGGAGCTGCCGCCTGTCTTGGCCGACCGGCGACGCATTGTTCAGGTCATAAGCAACCTGCTCTCCAACGCAGCCAGATACTCTCCAGAAGGGTCCCGCATCACCGTGGAGGTGGCTCGGGAAGGCGTCCACGTCGCAATTTCCATCACCGATGAGGGAAGGGGATTGCCATCAAGCGAGGTGCCGCACCTGTTTCGGAAATTCCACAGGCTTGATGGCAGCGACCGGGGCAGCGGCGGAGCAGGCTCCGGGCTGGGCCTGGCGATATGCAAGGGAATCGTGGAAGCGCACGGGGGCCGCATTTGGGCCGAGAGCAAAGGGCCGGGACTTGGAGCGCGATTCACCTTCACTATCCCCGTACTGGTGGACGCTGTGTCGGCGCAGCCCCTGCCGCCTTCCGTAGTCTCGCCCTCGCGCCGTGAAGCCAGGGGGAAGGTACGCGTCCTGGCGGTGGACGATGATCCCCAGGCGCTCAGATACGTTCGGGACGCCCTTAACAAGGCCGGATACGTACCCATAGTCACCGGCGACCCTGAGGAAGTACCCCGGCTCATGCAGGAGGAGAAACCTCACCTTGTGCTGCTGGACCTGATGTTGCCGGGCAGTGACGGGATCGAATTGATGAAGGGCATACTCAGGTCGGCCAACGTGCCCGTCATTTTCGTTTCGGTTTACGGCCAGGAGGAAGTCATCGCCAACGCCTTTGACATGGGGGCGTCCGACTACGTGGTCAAGCCCTTCTCGCCGACTGAACTCGCTGCGAGGATCAGGGCGGCCCTGCGAAAGAGGTCGGCGCCCTACCAGGCGGAACCGTCCGAGCCCTATTCGAAGGGGGACCTCCAGATCAACTACACGGAACGAAGTGTGATCGTGGCGGGCCGCCCCGTGCACCTGACCGCCACCGAGTACGCCGTGCTTTACGAACTATCTGTCCACACCGGCCGGGTATTGACTCACAACCACCTTCTGCACCAGGTGTGGGGCCCGGGCAGGACCGGCGAACCCTGGCTGGTCCGGGATGTGATCAAGAGACTCCGGCGTAAGCTGAACGACGACGCGGACAACCCTGCTTTCATCTACACCGAACCCCGAGTGGGCTATCGCATGTTGAAGAGCGAACCGCAGGTGGTGGACGAAGACTAGGCAAAGAAGCCGTGCGGCAAGGACGCCGGAGTATTTCGCGCGGTCCGCGCAACTGGAGACCGACGCGCCTGTGCCTTGCTTTAAGAAACTGAGGTTGACGCGGTTACGCTGGAGCGGCACAGATTAGTCAGGCCGAGACGCCCCGGCCACGAGTGATGCAGACTTGTCACCGGCGCCGCTCCAACATAGAGTCGCGCTCTGGGGTGTCTGAGATGCTACAAGGAGTCGGCTGATGGCACGATACATATTGCTTATGACTCTAACGCCCGAGGGCCGCGAGCGGATGGCCGTCGACCCGGAACGCGTCCTGCAAGCCGAAAACGAAATCAAGTCTGGTGACACAAGGATGCTGGGCCTGTACGGGGTTCTCGGCAATTACGACTTCGTAGCCGTCGTCGAATCTTCCGACAACGCAAGCATCGCCCGGTTCTCGTTAGGGATGGGCGTTGCCGCCGGTGTACATATCACCACGCTCCCTGCGATTCCCATTGCCCGCTTGGAAGCAATGGACCAGGAAAGTGAATTCGACTTCGAGGACCAGATCTCCGCTCCGTCAAACGGGGATACGATAGAAGTCTGATAGGTACTCCCGAGGAGCACACGTCATGAAACTCGGGCTCCCCAATGTACTCAACCTCTCTGCGACGCTTGTGACATGGACATGAACGAAATCACGTACCTGGCCGCCGACATCATGACATCGCCGGTCGTGACTATTGGACCCGACGTCACCGTGGGCGAGGCGGCATCGCTAATGCTCAAGCGAGGATTCGGAGGAATACCCGTTGTTGGAGAATCCGGCGAGTACCTCGGGATCGTGACCGAGAACTGGTTCATGCCGCGGGAGGAGGGATACCCGCTGATGCGAGGCACTACCTTCTCCCTCCTCGGCCAATGGATGGGTGATACGAAAAACATCGAGGAGGCCATGGAGCAATCTAGGGGCGTAAGGGTGGGCGACGTGCTTCGGCCGGGTCACCCTGTTGCGGACGCCCGAACGCCGGTAAGTGACATCGCCAGCACGATGATCAAACAGCAAGTCCACCACATGCCGGTCTTGCAAGACGGCCAGGTGGTGGGAATGGTGTCCCGCCACGACTTCCTGAAGATATTCGGGTCTTCGCTGAATGCCTGACAACCGTACGGGTTCGGCGTCCCGATACCGGCGCGGATGTCCCGAAACGGGGCTAAACGGTCCTCCCCAACAGTCCTGACCGCAACTTTTCAGAAACCTCGCGCAGCTCCTTCGGACTGTCTATCGTGAACCACGGCGCCTCTGACCGCAGCGCAGCGAGACGCCCCTCGGCGGCGAGCCTCGGAAACGTCGTCGTTTCATGATCGCCAACTTCCGGAAGCATCTCCTCGATTTCACGGGCGAACACGTATATTCCGGCGTTGATCCACAACGGCAGCCTGCCCTTCTCTACAAACGACGTGACCATGTCTGACTCGCCGACCTCGACTACTCCGTATTGGCTCTGGAACGGCGTCAACATCATCGTCGCAACGGCGTGTCGGGCTGCGTGCAGGTTTACCAACTCTTCAAGCCGCAGTGACGTCAGGTTGTCTCCATTCGTCACGATCACGTGTCCGGCTCCAGGCGGCACCAGTCCCAGCCCCTTGCGGACCGCGCCGCCCCTTCCGAGCGGGGTCTCCTCGAACGAATAGTGCGCGCGAAAGCCGAAACTTGAGCCGTCCTGGAAATGGTCCTGGATCTTTTCGCCAAGGTATCCGCACAAAAATACAACGTCCGTAACACCCTGCGAGACGAACCACTCCGTCTGCCGTTCGATCAGCGGCCGTCCGTCCACGGGGACCATGGACTTGGGCAGGTCGTCTGTGATCGGCTTCAGACGTTCGCCGCGCCCTCCGGCAATTGACAGGGCGTAAAGTCGTTTCACGGGCAGGCTCCGGGTCCTGTGTTACGAATGTACACGGAGGCGGAAGTCTAACACCCAGCGCGCAGCGGCCACGAACCGCGTCGGCCCGGAGCTACAGCCTAGACGATCGCATCGACGATGCGGCCAAGCGACTCCTGCATGTCACGATGTCCCCTGATGCCCTCCGGCGAATCGAACACCCCCGGTTGGGCGTACGACCCCGGACTTTGGACGACCACCAGGTCGAGGCTGGGGCAGACCCAGATGAGCCGCCTGCCCGCGCCGCTCGCTGCGAAAGAGTCCCTTGGGAGCGCAGGCCACAGAACGCCGTTGTCGTTGCACCAGAACCCGAGGCCATACACTTGCCGCTCATTCGGTTCGTTTGCAAGGATTTCGTCAGACACCCGCGTCGCGTCGTCAAGCCACGCACGAGGGATGACCTGTTCGCCGCGCCACTCGCCACCCCGCTGCCACAGCAGGCCCACCCTCGCCATGTCCCTCGGCGTCATGTAGTACGTGGTTATGTACCCGAACACCGGCAGATTGGCCTCGGCATGGACCTGTGGATTGTGGTACTGCCAGGTCCACGATCCGCCGATCGGCCGGCGCAGTTTCCACTCTGTGAGCGTGCCGAACCCGCCGCCGCGCTCTGGGTCCGACGTCTTGTACAGGCTGTACGCCGAAGCCACGGCGTGAGTCAGCGCGCCCATGCCCCAAGACTGGTAGTTGAACACCTTGCCCGGCGACTCTCCGGGTTTCATGTACCCGGACGTGTTCCCGATGAGTTGCCGGAATGTGATCCCTTCGTTTTCGGGGAACGCGTGGCGGCCGTCTTTCGGTCCTCTGCCCGGCGGCACGTCCATCAACTCCGGGTAGTAGTCGACCACGGGGTCGTCGGCTGACGTGATTACGCCCTCACCGACAGCGATGCCCAAAACGCTCGAGTAGAGCGACTTCGACGCAGATGCCATGCGGGCAGGTTCCATCGGGTCGGTGCGAAAGTTCCACTCCGCCACTATCCGCCCGCCGCGTGCGATCAGTACGGCGTATGGTTGACCGTCGGCGTCGTTGGCCTGCCACTCCCCGGCGCGCGCAAGTCGGGACCGGTCGAAGCCCGCCTCTTCCGGTTCGACGACGTCCCACTCGGCGCCGGGCGTATGTTCGATTCCAGAGGCGATCAAAGCGATTCCTCCGACTGGGGCGAATTGGTTAGCGCAACAGCCTCTTCCGCGGCCCGGCGTATAGCTGCCGACATCTCGTATTGACGTTGATCATCCGCTTCTTGGGTCTGCAGTCCGTTCGTCAAATACGCGGCCGAGACTTTGAGGGCCGGATCGCCCCAGGTCTCGCACGACGCAAAACCGCCGTGCCCGATCGTTGACCCCTCGCCGGCAGTGCCGAACTTGTCGAACTCACCCTCGGCCAGCCGCATGCCAAGGGCCATCCGTCGGCGACGCCCCGTCTCCTCATCCGTCATATCGGCCCAACAACTCGTCACCTCGTCCACCGTCTGCTCACTGAGCCACCTGACGTCGCCCGCCATGCCGCCGCAAGCAAGCACGTCGTAGAAGCGCGCCATGTCGCCGCCGGTCGCAAAGCAGTTGCCTGCCGGAAAGAGCGCTGTATATGAGTTTTCGTCGTTCACGCTCAGGGCGAACAGGTCGTGCTCCGACCCAGGCATGGCGGTAACAGGAGAGACGTTGTCGATCTCGCTGTTCGGCAGCACAAAATACGTGTCATTCATGCCGAGAGGCCGCAACACCTCCTCCTCTAGGAACCGGTTGACCGGCATCCCGGAAATCCGCCCAACGAGTTCTCCCACCAGCCATCCATATGTGTGTTCGTGGTACTCGATGCGCGAGCCGGGCTCGTACTGCAGTTCGGCGTCCTCGATGGCATACACCATGCGTCCCCAGTCCGAAAAGTCGAACCACCCCAAACCCGCGGGCGCGACTGGGAGACCGGCGCGGTGCGTCAACACCTGCTCGATAGTCACGGCCCCTTTCCCGTTGGCGCCAAACTCCGGCCAGTGCCGGGCGACGGGGTCATCCCACTCCAACTCGCCCCGGTCCTTCAACACCCACAACGCCGCCGCCGCAACCGGCTTACTGCAAGAAAACACCCGAAACAGCGTGTGTTTGTCCACAGGCGCGGGATGCCGGTCCGACATCATCCCCCCAACCAGATCAACCACCAAATCCCCATCGACATACACAGCCACCGCGGCGCCCGGATGCAGCCCCTCCCCCAAATGCCGACAAAACACGCCAGCAACGCGCGCCTTGCCGGCTTCCGTCAGCCTCACCGGAACCGCAGGTATGGGCGATACGGCTCCGGCCTGGTTTGTGGACGTTTTACTTAAGTCATGTCCAACGGTGGTTTGTCCGGTCACACAGGTTCCTTGTTGCATGGGACGATTCGTGGGCGATTTGATTGCTTCCCTATCATTCTCGTGAACTCTGGAATCAAAACGCCGGTCAGTAACACCACCCCCACTGCCGCCGGCCGAGTTTCACCACAACCGCCGCACCCCATACTGATCAAACACCCGTTCATTCGATACAAGCGGAATGTTGCGGGCCAGCGCCTGGGCGATCAGCATCCGATCGAAGGGGTCGTTGTGATGGCCAGGCAACTGTCCTGCGCGTACGGCGTCCTCTACCGTGATAGGTATTTCTTCGAATCCCTGGTCGGCGATGGTTCCCCGTAGATCCAGAGCGAAGGTTTCTGCGTCCGCCAATTTGCCGATCCGATGTTTGGTCGCGATCTCCCAGGCCGACGCCGCGCTGATCAGCTTTTCATTGGACGAGTCGACAATTGCATCGCGCACCACGCCGTTCAATCGTTGGCTATCTGTGAGCCACCAAATCAACGCGTGGGTATCCAGCAAGAGCCGCAACGATCAACTCGTCAACTCTTCGTCCCCACGGCCCTCCCACAGGGCCAACTCCTCTTCAGGGAGCGGATCGAAGAAACTGTCGGGTATGTTGACCTTTCCCTTCAGGACATCGGGCTGTGGCCTTCCCCGTTTTTGAACGCCCACCAGCCGCGCCACCGGCTTGCCGTTGCGGGCTATCACCACGTCCTCACCGGCCTCCACCTGCGCCAGCAGGCGAGACAGGTTGGTCTTTGCCTCGTGAACGTTTACCGTAACCATTTTGTACTCCCTGGGGACTAGCTTAGCTAAGCGTGTCGTCCCCACGGCCCTCCCACAAGGCCAACTCCTCCTCAGGTAGCGGATCGAAGAAACTGTCTGGAATGTTGATCTTCCCTTTCAGTGCCCCGAATTGCCGCCTTCCCTTCGGTCGATACCCCACCAGCCGCGCCACCGGCTTGCCGTTGCGGGCTATCACCACGTCCTCACCAGCCTCCACCTGCGCCAGCAGCCGGGACAGGTTGGTCTTCGCCTCGTGTACGTTCACCGTAACCATTTCATACTCCCAGAGGACTAGCTTAGCTAAGAATATAGCTAGGGGCAGGGACAGTCAACGCAGATACGAATAACGACTCGCTCAGTGCGAGCGAACCGCTCCCGCAGCCCATCAGCTACGATTTGTGGAGGATGTGAAGGTCCATCGCAGACGCACTACCAGAAGACCACGAGCAATGAACCCTCAAGTATCAATTCCCACGGAAGCTCTCGCCGCATTCTGCCAGGAGCACGGGATCAAACGATTGGCCATTTACGGCTCAGCCCTGCGTGAGGACTTCGGCCCAGGTAGCGACATAGACGTGCTTGTCGAGTTTGAACCAGATCGAATCCCGGGACTCTTTGGTGTTGCCGGCATGGAAATTGAGTTGTCCGGGCTGTTCTCTGGACGCAAGGTCGACCTGCGAACACCCGAGGACTTGAGTCCCTATTTCCGGCAGGACGTATTGGACGCGGCGGAAATCCAGTATGTTCAGGGATGACGAAATCCGCTTGCACCATATGCTTGACGCGGCGCGTGAAGCCGTGTCGTTCGCGCGCCATCGCGTGCGCAGTGACATGGAGACCGACCGCCAATTGGTCCTGTCGTTAGTCAAAGACATCGAAATCGTCGGTGAAGCGGCGAGCCAGGTATCCGCTTCATTTAGGACCCAATCGCCTGAGATTGATTGGCAAAACATGATTGCCATGCGAAACCGGCTCGTTCACGCTTACTTCAGTATCAATCTGAACATCGTCTGGCAGACAGTACAAGAGGACCTGCCAATGCTGATCACGCAACTCGAACGCATCGTGCCGCCGGATTCCGGCCCGGATTGAGGAGTGCCGGGGCTGCGAACACTTGGGCCCACCCTTAGACCCCGAACCCAGCCCCAACTTCCTTCCCCCAAACCTGGAGCAGACTTCGCAAATCGGCACCGCTCCTCTGTTAACTTAATGCCGCGGCGGGCCTGACCGTCGATTTGCCGAGTGAGGACTTATTCCCATGGAATTGGGCTGCTTCATGATGCCCCTGCACCCGCCGGGGTCCGATTTCGCGAAAACCCTCGAGCACGACCTTGACCAGGTCGTCCACCTCGACCGCCTCGGCTACCGCGAGGCGTGGATCGGCGAACACTTCACCGCCGCATGGGAGAACATCCCGGCGCCTGACCTGTTCATCGCCCAGGCCCTCGGCCGGACCCGGAACATCCGACTCGGCACCGGCGTTTCCTGCATGCCGAACCACAACCCGTTCGTGCTGGCCCACCGCATCGCTCAGCTCGACAATATGGCCCAGGGCCGGTTCCAGTGGGGCGTCGGCGCCGGCGGCTTCCCAGGCGACCTCGATGTGTTCGGCTACGGCGAGGACAAGAAGGACCACCGCGTCATGATGCAGAAGGCGGTAACCGACGTGCTGGACCTGTGGAACGACCCGGCGCCCGGCCTGTATTCGAACGAGTTTTACGACTACACCGTTCCCGAACCCGAACCCAACATTGGCCTGGGCATACACGTCAAGCCGTACCAGAAACCCCACCCGCCCATCGGCATCGCCGGAGTGACGCCGAAGTCCGGATCTCTCGCCGCGGCCGGCGCTCGCGGTTGGCTCCCAATGAGCATCAACCTCGTGCCGAACTGGGTCCTCAAAACCCACTGGGAGGCGTATGCAGAGGGCGCGGAGAAGGCCGGAAGGCAGCCCGAACGCGCAAACTGGCGAATCGCCCGGGAGGTGTTCATCGCCGACACCACGCAGGAAGCGCGTGACCAGGCCCTCAATGGCGTCATGCGGAGGGACTGGGAAAATTACTTCTGGCCGCTCCTTCACCGAGACGACATGCTGAAGCTAACGAAGATAGACCCCGACATGGCCGATGAGGACTGCACAGTCGAATACATGATGGAACACGTGTGGCTCGTGGGCAGCCCCGACGATGTTGCCTCGAAGCTGTCGGAGCTGTATGAATACGTCGGAGGGTTTGGCGTGCTGCTGATCATGGCGCACGAGTGGGACCCGCTCGATGCCTGGCAGCGGTCCGCCGAGCTACTCAAGGAAGCGGTCGTGCCGCAACTGGCCGCGCTGGAAAGCGGAGACCGTTAGTACGGAGTCGTAGTGGCGCTTCCGTGTTTGGGCCAGGGTGTGGGGTTCCCGGGCAGGGCCTCCCCGGATTGAAGTCAGCCGCCAAAATCCACACAATTCGGCTTGGTCGGAAGGAAGAAATGCCATAATTCCTGCTACGCTGCCGATACGAATATCTTGAGTGTGTGCTAGTTTTTAAGTGACTCCAACGGCAAACGCAAAATTGTTCAGCTTCGGATTTTGCAGAGCGACCAAGCCCCAGGTTCGAATTTGACGCTTGCTGCGATGCGGAGAACAGCACACAGGGAGTGACATTTGAACATCTATGTAGGCAACTTATCGTTCGACGAGACAGATGAAACCTTGGAGGCCACCTTCGCGGTACACGGCGAGGTGCAATCCGCCAGGGTAATATCCGACCGTGAAACTGGCCGTTCTCGAGGTTTCGGATTCGTCGAGATGCCAAATCAACAAGAGGCCGAGGCCGCTATGGCGGCCCTGAACGGCACCGACCAAAAAGGCCGGACGCTGACGGTCAACGAGGCCAGGCCGCGGGGTGACCGAGGCGGCGGTCAGGGCAAGCGTTCCCGCTGGTAGGCTAAACCAGAACAATTCGGACTATCGCATCGCTCCCCGCCGGCTTCTGCCGGGGGCGGGGCGTGCGGTTCTGTGTAAGTTACGTTCGGTACTGCCCGTTTCGGGTGTCTTCAGGCTCGTGAGGCATTCCCATACCAAATGGGGCATCGCGGCCAAGTGCCGCCCGGCCAGTCGATAACCGGGCTTTCCGGATTGGAAGTGGCCGCAGCCTGAGCCGCGCGTCAGGAGTTCGCTTGACCGTCGCGCTCCTGCGCCAGCCGGTCCAACTCCTCGTACACCCTGGCCAACTCGCGGTCTGATTCGCTCGGCCAGAAGTAGGGCCTGACCTTGACGCCGCCGAAGTGCTGCACGATCTCGGGGTGATCGTCGACGACCGCATCAGGGCGTACCGTCACGCCCAGCTCGGGCAACCGCTCCTCGAACTTCTCGGTCGGCTTCTCGAGGACGTCGACAACGAGGTCGAATAGGCCCAGTCGCTTCACTTCATCCGTACGTACGCCCACTCCGGACCAGATATAGAGCGTGTGACCGTCTTCGTTCAGCCTTTCAAGCGTCTGGCGCGCCAGCGGTCGCAACTCACCCGTGTAGGCGATCAGCGTGTAATCGATGTCGAAGTAGATGTTCACGAAAGGCGTTGCCGCGGGCACTCTGGTGCGAGTCCCAAATTCGGACGGTCAAAAAGCCTACACGAAAAACCACCGCCCACCCCATCGCCTGAACCAAAACAATGAGCGTTCCAACACGACCACCCTCGAACCGGTCAACAACCATCGCATGAGTTGCCCGGTCGTCTGAACCAAAACAACGTCCCAACGCAGCCACGCACGAACCGGTCGACAACCGTCATGCGAGTTAAACGGACGTCTGCAATAAAATGCCACCTATGAACCGGTCGACAACCCTAGAATGAGTTACACACCCGTCTAAGCCAAAGAAAAGAGGTGGGGATGCCCGTCGACTACGAGAAGCGGCAGCACGTCGCGTACGTGACCATCAACAACCCGCGCAAGGCCAACATCCTTGACCGCGACATCTCGCAACAACTCTCCGACGCATGGATCGAGACATGGGAGGACCGAGACGTTCGGGCGGTGGTCATAACCGGCGCGGGCGATCGGCATTTCTGCGCCGGGCACAACCTCGAAGCGTTGGCGGACCTCACGCCCGATGACCGGGAGAGGTACACCATCGAACGGCTCGTCTGGCCGCCCGCGGGCACGGTGAATGGGACGCGCGTCGGCGCAGACGGCAGGATGGGCGACCACTTCCCGCGAATCTGGAAACCCGTCGTAGCGGCCGTCAACGGCTGGGCCGCCGGAGCAGGTTTCTACCTGCTGTTGTCGTCGACCGACATACGGATCGCGTCAGACAAGTCCCGGTACTTCCTCGCCATGACCTCCCGCGGCAGTGTCGGCGCCGGCCCGGGCGCCACGTTGCTCATGCGGCAGGTCCGCTACGCAGACGCCATGCGCATCCTCCTCATGGACCAGCCCGTCAACGCCGACGAGGCGCTGCGGATAGGCCTCGTCAACGAGGTCGTGCCGCACGGCGAACTGATGGCCAGGGCCGAAGAAGTGGCCGTACACCTTGCCTCCATGCCGCCGGTCGCCGTCCGCTTCATGAAGGAGTTCGCCATCCGGTTCCGGGACGTGCCTACCGACGCCGCATGGCAGGTGCAACACCTCATGAACTCATTCGTCACCGCCACCACCACAGACGTCGATGAGGCCAGGGAAGCGTTCGTGGCGAAGCGTGATCCTGAATACACGGGCGGCCTGAGACGCCGGGGCGAACCATTCCCGGACATGACCGAAGAGGACCGCCAGGCCTTCGACCAGATTCTCCGCTCGCAAGGCATACCTCGCCCCTGACCGCCCAGTCTTCACCCCCACAACCCGTCTTCCCCGACCCCGATCGGGGACCCAGGGGCACCGGGGCGCGGCTACCCCCAACCCCATTCTCACCACACCACCAACACACCCCCCACTACCCGTCATTCCGGCGAAGGCCGGGACCCAGGGGCAACGGCGCGCGGCTACACCACACCCGTTCTCACCGCACCAACAACACACACCCCACCACCCGTCGTTCCGGCGACGGCCGGGACCCAGGGGCACCGGTGCGCGGCTACCCCCCAACCCCATTCTCACCGCACCACCAACACACACCCCACCACCCGTCGTGCCGGGGACACCCGGTACCCACGGTGGACGGGCACCGGTGCGCGGCTACACCCCACCCGTTCTCACCCCCGCACCCCGGGTAGCCTGCCCCATACTCGATACGGGGCCGGTACCCACGGTGGACGGGCAACGGTGCGCGGCTACACCCCCAACCCGTTCTCACCGCACCACCAACACACACCCAACCACCCGTCGTGCCGGGGACACCCGGTACCCACGGTGGACGGGCACCGGTGCGCGGCTACACCCAAGCCCCATTCTCACCCACCACCAACACCCATCCCACCTACCGTCATTCCGGCGAAGGAACGTCACCCCCGACCCCGAGCGGGGGCCGGGACCCAGGGGCACCGGGGCGCGGCTACCCCCCAACCCCCGTTCTCACCCCACCACCAACACCCTTCCCACCTGTACCGTCATTCCGGCGAAGGCCGGGACCCAGGGGCAACGGTGCGCGGCTAAACCCAACCCCATTCTCACCGCACCACCAACACCCATCCCACCACCCGTCGTGCCGGGGAAGCCCGGTACCCACGGTGGACGGGCACCGGTGCGCGGCTACACCCCACCACCAACACCCATCCCACCTGCCGTTCCGGCGAAGGCCGGGACCCAGGGGCAGCCGGGGCGCGGCTACACCCCCAACCCGTTCTCACCCCACCACCAACACCCATCCCCCCACCCGTCATTCCGGCGAAGGCCGGGACCCAGAGGCACCGGTGCGCGGCTACCCCCCAAACCCGTTCTCACCCCACCACCAACACCCATCCCACCTACCGTCATTCCGGCGAAGGCCGGGACCAAGGGGCACCGGGGCGCGGCTACCCCCCAAACCCATACTCACCCCACCATCCCGGTGTAGCCTGCCCCATACTCGATACGGCTTCGTTCCGGCAAAAACCGTCACCCTCTCCCACTTCGTCGTGCCGGGGAAACCCGGTACCCACGGTGGACGGGCACCGGTGCGCGGGTACACCCCAACCCCATTCTCACCGCACCACCAACACCCATCCCACCTCCCGTCGTGCCGGGGAAACCCGGTACCCACGGTAGACGGGCAACGGTGCGCGGCTACACCCAACCCATTCTCGCTACACCACCCCCCCCCCCACCCCCCCCCCCCCCCCCCCCCCCC
>DAOUKO010000025.1:0-23667 GCA_034421215.1 Dehalococcoidia bacterium | reverse complement strand
ACGGCGCGATCGCGTTTGCTCGCCCGGAATCGGCACGACAGTGGGACTACTCGGCCCTTGTTTAGGACGCTTTTTCAAAGCTGAATTGGCAATTAGTTGGAACGGATGCTCTTATGGGCGCCCGAAGGGGTGGGGCGCGGTACTGGTGCCTGCTGCCCCGCGCAACATCCCCAGACACGCTCTCAGACGACCACTCGTAGGGGCGTTGGGATGTGGGCGCCCGAAGGGGTGGTGCGCGGCAAATGACGCGACGCCACTTCATAATCGGCAGGGACTTATGAGACTCCCTCTTAGAGACCGACGGCGCGTCTCTTGACGCCCGGATACCGGTGCAGGGACACGAGTAACAGGACATACCCTGTGGAGGCAACCTGTCATCGTGGAAATGGCTACCGTGGTAGCATGTCAGAAGTGGTAGGGGCGGCCAGGATTTTATTGCGCCCGTAACGGCATGCCAACCTGGCCGTCCCCTACCGCTTCCCACGTTACACGCCGCTTCATTTGCTTCTCAAGATAGGTCGGCGTGGCCAAACCCGCCTTTTTTGGCCGACTTCCCCCTATTGGTGGAGCGCCAGCGTACTGCAACGGCCCTATGCGTCCGAAATCGTACGCAACTCTGGGTTGTCGCGGATGAAGTCCTTGATCCCGAACACCAGGTCTTCCTGGAGTTGAATCGAAAGTCCGCCGTCGACGGGCAATACCACTCCGGTGATGAACGAGGCCTCGTCGGAGCACAGGAACGCGATCGCGTTTGCGATGTCGTCCGGCACGCCGGTCCGCCTTACCGGATATTGGAGATCGAAAAGCCGTTTCCCGGCGGCGTTGCCCCGCTCTTTCCACATTTGTTCGCTTTTTTCCGTGACTATGTGCCCAGGGGCTATGGCGTTAACCGTGATCCCCAGTTGGCCGAAGTCGCACGCCATCTGACGAGTCATGCCGATCACCGCCGACTTGCCGGCCTCGTAAACGAGCGAACCGGGCGCCATCAGCAGCCCGTGGACCGACGAGATGTTGACGATGCGGCCGCCGCCGCCGGACGAATCCATGGCCGGAACGCCGTACTTTGCGCCCAGGAACAGCGCCCCGGTCAGCAGGTCCATGCCTGCGCGCCAAGCCGCCGCGGAAACCTCGACGGCGCTGCCGGCTCGATCGTCGTTGCCCCCATAGGCGTTCTGCACCAGGATGTCGAGCCGTCCGAACTCTGCTACCGCCCGTTCGACCATCGCCTGCGCTACCTCTTCCCGCGCCACGTCGCCGGTCATTGCGACGGCACTACCCCCGGCATCGCGGATACGGTCCGCATTGGCATTCGCCGCGTCCTCTTGCACGTCAATGATGAGCACGCCTGCGCCGTCACGCGCCAACCTGCGCGCCGTTGCGCCGCCTATACCCAGGGCGCCGCCCGTAACGATGGCTGACTTTCCACTTAACCGGTCCATATTCGCCTCCTGCTATCGGCGCTCCCTATCCTACCCTCCATCCCCGCCGCCACAGCATTCTCCCAACCCGTCTTCCCCGACACCGATCGGGGACACAGGGGAGCGCGGCTACCACCCACAACCGCCAAGCTACTCCCTCCCCGTCTTACCGGCGAAAGAACAGCCTGTCCCGTGCTCGACACGGGGCCATCCTCGAGCGCAGCGAAGGACCTCCCTGCATTAACAGTCGCTTAACGATCAGTTAGCGGAGCGTTAATGGCCCGGTCACATCATTGCTCGCTGGCGGGATATGGATTTTCGCCCGCTGAACACGCGTCACATTCAAGGGATCAAAGGATCAGAGGTCAGACGAATGGATTCAAGAACAGGTTCTCGCATCAACGGGAATTACGGTGCGTTGAGCTTCACAAGGGCCAGTTGGAAATGGCTCGCGCTCACACTCGCTATTCTCGGATTGCTGGCTGTAGCTTGCAGCGGAGGTGAAGACCCAACGCCAGCGCCCACGCGCGCAACCACAACACAAACTCAGGCGACCGCTACAACCGCACCGCCCGCAGACGCGAAACTCAGCGGCGACATCGAGATCGACGGTTCTTCGACTGTCTTCCCCATCAGCCAGGCCGCAGCCGAAGAGTTCAGGAAAGAACACCCCGACGTCCAAATCCCGGTTGGTATCTCCGGCACAGGCGGCGGATTCAAGCGATTCGTCGTCGGCGAAACGGACATATCCAACGCGTCGCGAGCCATCAAGGACTCTGAACGCGAACTGGCGGCCGAGAACGGCATCGAATTTATCGAACTGACGGTCGCATTCGACGGCATGTCGGTAATCGTCAACCCCGACAACGACTTCGCCACATGCATGACCACCGCTGAACTCAAAAAGCTGTGGGAGCCCGGAAGCACTGTAAACAAATGGAGCGAGATCCGTTCCGATTGGCCCGACAACGAAATCCGGCTGTACGGCCCCGACACAGACTCTGGAACGTTCGACTACTTCACCGACGCCATTAACGGTGAGGAAGACGCCTCGAGGCCCGACTACACGCAGAGCGCAGACGACAACGTGCTCGTGCAGGGAATTGCAGGCGACAAGAACTCCCTAGGGTACTTCGGCTACGCCTACTACCTGGAAAACAGTGACAAGCTCAAGCTCGTCGCGGTCGACGAGGGTTCAGGCTGCGTCGAGCCGTCAGCCTCGACCATCAACGACGGGAGCTACTCCCCGCTCTCTCGCCCCATGTTCATATACGTGAACAAGGCTTCTCTTGAGAGGCCGGAAGTAAAGGCGTTTGCTGAGTTCTACCTGGAAAACGCCGCAGCCCTGGCGGAGGAAGTTGGGTATGTGGCGCTGCCACAGGCCGACTACGACGCCGGCATGGAGAAGGTCCGCAACCCGAAGATATCGGCCGGTGAGTCGATGTCATCCGAGCCTGCCATGAAACTCAGCGGCGACATCGAGATCGACGGCTCTTCGACGGTCTTCCCAGTCAGCCAAGCCGCTGCCGAAGAATTCAGGAAGGAACACCCCGACGTTCAGATTCCGGTCGGAATCTCCGGCACCGGTGGCGGGTTCAAGCGCTTCGTCGTCGGCGAGACCGACATCTCCAACGCATCACGCGCCATCAAGGACTCGGAGCGCGAACTGGCTGCCGAAAACGGCATCGAGTTCATCGAGCTGACGGTCGCATTCGACGGCCTGTCGGTCCTCGTGAATCCCGACAACGACTTCGCCACCTGCATGACCACCGCTGAACTCAAGAAGCTTTGGGAACCGGGAAGCACCGTCAGCAAGTGGAGTGAGATCCGCGCCGGTTGGCCTGACCAGACGATCAGGCTCTACGGGCCGGACACCGACTCGGGCACGTTCGACTACTTCACCGACGCCATCAACGGTGAGGAGGACGCGTCGAGGCCCGACTACACCCAGAGCGCAGATGACAACGTCCTGGTGCAGGGAATCGCGGGCGACAAGAACTCCCTAGGGTACTTCGGGTACGCCTACTACATAGAGAACACAGACAAGCTGAAGCTGGTCGCAGTGGACGGCGGTTCGGGTTGCGTAGCACCCTCCGACGAGACCATCAACAACGGCAGATACGCCCCGCTTTCCCGCCCTCTGTTCATATACGTGAACAAGGCGTCTCTGGAGCGGCCCGAGGTGAAAGCCTTCGTGGAGTACTACCTCGAAAACGCCGACGCCCTTGCTGCTGAAGTGGGTTACGTGGCCCTGCCGGAGACCGACTACGCCGCCGGACTTTCGGCAATTCGCTGACCGGCGAAACAAATAGAACCACACCTCCCCAACATATCCCCGGCAGGCCTCACGCACCCTGCCGGGGATTCTTGGTATTTCGGGGCATTCATAGCCATATACGGTGGGGGAAACCAGCGTCCCTAAGAAGCTATGCGAATACACTTGAACGGACTTAAGCTGGACAAATAGAGTCCGCACGAGGACCCGGGCCACTACCATCCGATATGAACAACAACACGCCAGACCCGGCCGCCAGCGCCAGGGGCGCGCCGCTGGCCAGCAACTTCACTGCCTCGCTAGACGTGGACCGGCGCATGTACCGCGAGGACATCGCCGGATCGATCGCGCACGCCCGCATGCTGGCCCGACAGGGGATCATCAGCCAGGCCGACGCCAGCCAGATCGTGGTCGGGCTTCAGCAAATCAAGTCGGAAATCGAATCCGGCGAATTCGACTGGAAAGAAGAACTGGAAGACATCCACATGAACGTGGAGTCCAGGCTCTTCGAACTGATCGGTGACGCTGCCGGACGCCTCCACACCGGCCGCTCCCGGAACGACCAGGTGACCACGGACAGCCGTATGTACACAAGACGCGCCGCGGTCGACGCCGTGAAGGCGGTGCGCCTCACGCAGCGGGCATTGCTGAAGCAGGCAGCCGACCACTTCGACACCGTGTTGCCGGCGTACACGCATCTTCAGCGCGGGCAGCCGGTGACGCTGGCTCACCACCTGCTCGCCTACTTCGAGATGCTCGACAGGGACGCAGGACGGTTCGCCGCGGCGCGGGATGCGGCCAACGTATCGCCCCTCGGCAGCGGCGCCATGGCCGGTGTTCCGTATCCGCTCGACCGCGAATCGGCGGCTGCCGAACTCGGCTTCTCGGCCGTCAGCGCAAACAGTATGGACGCCGTTTCGGACCGCGACTACATGCTTGATTTCGTGTACGCATCCGCCGTATGCATGACGCACCTGTCGCGCCTGGCGGAGGAGCTCATTGTCTGGTCGTCAGACGAGTTCGGATTCGTGAGCATGGGCGAGGCGTTCACGTCAGGCTCCAGCATCATGCCGCAGAAACGGAACCCAGACTTCGCCGAACTCGTCCGCGGAAAGACCGGGCGGGTCTACGGCGACCTCATGGCCCTGCTAACGACCCTCAAGGGGTTGCCACTTACCTATAACCGCGACCTCCAGGAAGACAAGGGCCCGCTGTTCGAAGCCGCCGATACGGTGCTGGCGTCACTGAATGCAACCGAGGGCATGGTCAGCACCGCCCGGTTCAACGCGGGGCCGATGCGCAGGGCCATGGACGAGAGCGCCGCGCTCGCCACGGACTATGCCGACTACCTTGTCGCAAAGGGCGTCCCGTTCCGCCAGGCCCACATCATCGTTACCGAGTTGACCGGGAACTCACGTGAGGCCGGTAAACGACTTGGCGACTTGTCGCTTGACGAACTAAAGGCGGCGTCAGGCCACTTCGATGAAGACGCCCTGGAAATCACCGCCGAGTCATCCGTCGCCGCTCGTGACGTGCCCGGCGGCACAGCGCCGAGCCGGGTGCGGAATGCGATGCAACACGCTTACGGCAGGATTTGGCGCGCGCAGGCCGCCGGCGAGTGGTAGACCGGGACGGGCCGTGAGCAAAATCAGGATATCGGCGTCGGTCCTTAGCGCAGACTTCGGACGGCTGGCAGAGGAGGTCCGCGCGGCGGAAGAGGCCGGCTGCGACGAGATTCACTTCGACGTGATGGACGGCCATTTCGTACCCAACATCACCATTGGCGTGCCCGTGCTGGAGTCGGTACGGGCCGCCACAAACCTCCCGATAGACGTCCACATGATGGTCCGGGAGCCTGCAAGATTTTGCCAGGCATTTGCGGATGCCGGGGCGGACATATTCACCGTTCACGTCGAGGCGTGCGCCGACATCGAATCCACGATCTCGTCTTCAACGCGGGCCGGCATGAGGCCCGCCGTATCGCTGAAGCCGGCCACTCCTTTGGGCGACATCCAGGGACTCCTCGGACCGGTCGACAGGGTGCTTGTAATGTCGGTCGAGCCAGGATTCGGCGGTCAACCGTTCATCCCGGAATCGCTGCCGAAGATTGAAACCCTGCGCGCCATGGCGGACGGCGCAGACAAGAGAATTGAGATCGCCGTGGATGGGGGCATCAAGCCGGACACCATCGGACCGGCCGTCGCAGCGGGGGCCACCACGCTCATATCCGGCAGCGGCGTCTTCACGGAGTCAGGAGATGTGCGGGCCGCCGTCCGATCGCTGCGCGCCGCGATCAACCAGCCTGCATGAAGATCCGAAACTTGTGAGGCCATCCCGCGTTTTGTGGGGACTCACTGAGAATCCAGATTAACCCAAACCAGCCTGCCGTTCGCGAGCTGGCTCTGTGCCTGGTAAACGACTGATTCTTCACTATCCGCAGCGTGACAGTTAGTTGGACAGTTCCTTGGTCAATTCAAGGGGTAGATAGTAGAATTGGCGCATGCGCACCTACGAGAAATCTCATCCTTGGATCACCTTCAAGGCGACCGATGTCAACCGGATCGGCGCCAGAAACTGGATGCTTCTGGGTGAAGCTCGGGCCATGTGCGATCACCTCGCCGGCGTCCCGCTCCAGCCCGACGTGGCCCGCAATTTCTACGAGGTCGCCATGGTCAGAGGAGCGCGCGCGACCACGGCAATCGAGGGAAACACACTCACGGAAGAGCAGGTCGCCGGCATCCTCCGTGGTACGTTCCGCGCTCCCCCATCCCGTGAGTACCAGGAACGGGAGGTGAGAAACGTACTGGAAGCGCTGAACTCCTTCACTGCACAGATCAACGGCGGCGACCGGCCAACGATTACCCGGGAGTCGATATGCGAATTCAATCGCCAGATCCTGGTCGGCGCCAACCTCGAATCGCATGTTGTGCCCGGCCAGGTGCGAGATTATTCAGTCGTTGTCTCAAATTACAGGGGGTCGCCGGCCGAAGACTGCGAATATCTTGTTGAACGACTGGCCAAATGGATCGAGAGCGATACCTTTCGGTCGGACGTCCCAGAGATTCAATTCGCCCTGGTTATTGCCTCAGCAATCTACGCGCATCTGTACGTCGCGTGGCTGCATCCGTTCGGTGATGGAAATGGGCGGACGGCGAGGCTGCTCGAGTTCTTGATCCTCGCAAGGTCCGGTCTGGTACCTATTCCAGCCGCCCACCTATTGTCGAACCACTACAACCTGACGCGAGACCAGTACTACCGCGAACTCAGGGCGGCCAGCCGGACTACAGACACCTCGCGATTCATCGGTTACGCGTTGCAAGGGTTTATAGACGGGATTCGAGATCAGATCAGCGAAGTGATGGCGCAGCAGTTCGAAGTTGCCTGGATCAACTACGTGTACGAAACGATGGGCCGGTTCCCGGCTAGTCCGGCCCGAGACCGTCAAAGAACTCTGGCCCTCGCCATGCCTTCAGGTGGGGTGATACCTCAAAACGAATTGGCGGGATTGAGTCCGCAACTGGCCGCTATGTACGCTGGCACTGGACCCAGAACTCTACGGCGCGACCTCAACCGGCTACGGGGAGCAGGACTGGTCGTCAGGCGGCCTCAGGGCTGGATGTCTAACGACGTCATCATGAGGGCATTTCTGGCTTAGGCGACCAACTGAACCGGACCTGCATCGACGGCGGCAAGTCGATGCCGACGAGCCGAGAGACGAAGAGGTGGCCAGGGGAAAAGGCCTAACGGACCTTCGTCATGGTCCGCAGGCAACGGGTGCAGACGTTCAGTCGCCGCTTTTCCCCGTTGATCACAAGGTTGCGCCGTGACACGTTCGGCTTCCACATCTTGCGCGTCGCCCGCATCGAGTGGCTGCGAGTATTTCCGAATTGTGGGCCCTTGCCGCAGACGCCGCACTTCGCCATTGTGTTTTCCTTGGAGAGATTAGTCCCGGAGCGTTCAATCGTTTGGACCGGTCACGGTGCCGTTAATTGGGGATTTTGCCCGCCCTGACACTCTAAGCTAACATGCCCGTACAGTTGCATCAACGTGAATTCAACTTGGAATACCGTCGCTAGACCCAAGACTCTTTACGGTCGGAATTCCTCGATCAGGAGCCGCCATCAGTGACATCGAGACCAGCCAGGACGGCGGAAAAGACCGGCATCACGACCGCCGAACTTCTGCGGCTCGTCAAGGCGGCCACAAGGGCGATAGAGGTCAACCGCGACCAGATCAATGCCCTCAATGTGTTTCCGGTGCCGGATGGTGACACCGGGACCAACATGTTCCTGACTCTGCGGTCGATCAACGCAGAGATGGACGCCGCGCCCCGCGAAAACCTCTCGCTAACGACCGCCAGGATGGCCCGCGCCGCGTTGTTGGGCGCTCGCGGCAACAGCGGCCTGATTCTGGCCCAGTTCTTCAAGGGCATGGCGCAGGCCCTGCGCGATGGCTACGAGGTGAGCGGCGCCGGGTTCGCAAACGCAATGCGATTCACCACCGACAACGCATACGCAGCCGTCCCAAATCCGCGCGAAGGCACGATGCTGACTGTGTTCAGGGAGTGCGCCGATATCGCCGAGCGTACGGTCAGCGAAACTCCGGGCTTCGAGCCTGTGCTGGCCGCGTCGGCAAGCCAGGCCCTCGACACGACGAAGCGCACGCCGGAGATGCTGGACATCCTGCAAGAGGCCGGCGTCGTCGATTCCGGCGGCTACGGTTTCACCATCATGCTGTTTGGCGCGCTCGAAGCCCTCAGGGGAGAGGGGGACGGAGGAGTAGTCGTTGCGCCGCCGGCCGTCAAGGGGCGGGAAGGCGATGCCAGTTCCACCGTGCGTGCCGGGTTCGCTCTTTCTGCGCAGGAAGAAATATGGGGCTACTGCACCGTATTCGCGATTGAAGGCGAGGGACTGGACATCGCGGGCATCCGTTCGAAGGTATCGGAACTGGGGCGCTCGGCCGTGGTTGCCGGGGACGAAACCGTCGCCAAGGTCCACGTGCACATGGAGGATCCCGGGCTTGCCCTGTCCTTCGCCACCTCGCTGGGCACGATATCGAACATCGATATCAAGAACATGGACGAGCAGACGAAGGAGTGGGCGGCCGGGCAAACTGACAGTGAAGCCGAGACACCGGCCGAGACAATCCCCCTCGCCGTGGTCGCAGTGGCGGCGGGCGAAGGGATGCAGGGCCTGTTCATTAACGCGGGCCTCGAGACGTGCAGTGTAGTGACGGGCGGCGACAGCATGAACCCGAGCGTGGGCGACCTGCTCGAGGCCGTGGAGATGGCCCCGTCCGACAACGTAATCCTGCTGCCGAACAACAAGAATGTTGTCGGCACGGCGGGCGAGGTGCCCGGGCTGACGTCCAAAAGTGTCAAAGTCGTCCCAACCGTGTCAATGCAACACGGGATTGCGGCCATGCTGGCGTTGTCACCGGAAGGCGAAATCGATGCCAACGCCTCCGCCATGAGCGAGGCCCTCGAAGGGATCAAAGACGGCGCCGTGTTCCGCGCAAGTCGCGATGTCTCCATTGGCGGGGTTGATGTCGTTGAAGGTCAATACACGGGCGTCGTCGACGGATCGGTCAAGTGCTCCGGCGAGGACCTGGAAGCCGTGATGATCGAGACGGTGGGGAGCAGCGCCGGAGACGGGGACTTGGTAACGATCTACTGGGGCGCCGACGTCAGCGAAGACCAAGCCAACGACATGGCCGCCAGGCTGGAGACGACTGTTCCGGGCGTAGAAGTGGAACCGGTCGACGGCGGCCAGCCTCACTATGAATATCTCATCACCATCGAATAAGATTTCAACCGACCAGACACGGGGTTAACCATGACAATCGCAGTTGTAACCGACAGCACGTCCGACCTGCCGCCGGACCTCGCAGCTACCTATGGGATACGCGTCATTCCGCTAAATGTCAGGTTTGGCGTGGACGAATATCTCGACGGGGTGACGATGCTTGCTGAGGAGTTTTACGAACGCCTCGAATCGTCCGACGAGCTACCGACGACGTCTGCGCCGTCGCCCGAGTTGTTTGCGGAAACCTACCGGGAGTTGGGGGCTGAACACGACACGGTAATCTCGCTGCACGTGTCCTCCAAACTCAGTGCTACTCACACAGCCGCGGTACAAGCATGTGAATTACTTGGCGACGATGGCCCGCGCGTTGAAGTGGTAGACACCCTTCAGGCGTCAATGGCCCTCGGGTGGGTCGCGGTAGGCGTGGCGCAGGCGATCAGCGGCGGCGCAACCTCCGAGGAGGCGGTCGATGCGGCCCACGACCTCAGTTCCCGCGCCAAGTTCATCGGCCTTGTCGAGACGCTGGAGTACCTGCACAAGGGCGGCCGGATAGGCAACGCCCAGAAGCTTGTTGGATCACTCTTGCGGATCAAGCCGATGCTGGAACTGAAAGATGGAATTGCGCACCCGCTTGAACGCGCCAGGTCGAAGAGCAAGGGAATCGCCCGAATAAAGCAGTTGGTGGAAGAGGCTGCGCCGCTATCCCACCTCTGCATCCTGTACACGACCGAGCGGGAAATCGCCGAGGGCATCGCCGGCGGTCTGGCTCACACCGTGACCGGCGAGGCGCCGACTGTCGCCCGTCAGGGGCCTGTTGTGGGCACGTATCTCGGGCCGGGCGCCCTGGGCGCCAGCTACGTAAAAGCCGCGGAGTCCTGAGCCGCGTGGCCGCGGGACCACGCTCCGGCAGCCGGCAGAGGAACAGCCGCAACCGAGACTCCGTCGGCGCCAGGCTCGCGTCGCTAAGAGGCATTCTCGCCCTTGAGCAAAGCCGCGGATTCGACAATTCGGCCGTGGCCGGCGGCCTGGACCGTTTCATCGAGGACTCACGCGACATCGTGCCATGGCTCAGCGATCTGTTCGAAGCCGGGGGCCAGAGTTACGCGGGACTGAACAAAGCCCAGCGACGGGCCTGGGCGGCCAGGGCCACCGCCCGCGCTTCACGTGCGGACCAGACGAGCGAAGCCAGGCGCCCGGTGGCGAGACCTGCACGGGCCCGACGACAGGCTGCCGTGCCAAAGCCCCGCATCACGCTCGATACGTCTCTTGAGGACCTGCCGTTCATCAACCGGCGTACACTGCCCCGTATCGAACGGCTCGGCGTTAAGAATCTCAGGGACCTGCTGCACCTCTTCCCAAACAGGCACGTCGACTACTCGAACATCGCCCCTATTGCCGGGCTTTCCCTGGACGACGACACGACGGTCGTGGGCAAAGTCTCTTCATCCAAAACGGCGCGCATTGGTCGGCCTCCCGGCGCAGCGAAGGTGGTCCTGAATGACGGCACCGGCCTGCTCAACATCACGTGGTGGGGGCAGGCCTATCTCGCGGAACGGTTCAGGCGCGGCACGAGGCTCGCGGTAAGCGGTCGGATCAGCGAATTTCGAGGCCGGGCCCAGATGGAAAACCCCGAATACGAGGAACTGAAGGGGTTCGCCGATGAGTTGGTCCACGCCGGGAATTTGCTGCCCATCTACCCCTCCACCGAAGGGCTGCAACAGAGGACGATTCGCAACGCCGTCAGAAAGGCCCTGGACGCCGGTCTACCGCTTTTAGCTGACCACGTACCGCAGCAGATATTGCGCGACCACGGAATGCCGGAACTCTCCCGCGCCCTCCGGCGCATGCACTTCCCCAAGGACGCAGACGAATTCAGGTCGGCAAGACAGCGGATGGCCTTTGACGAACTCTTCGTCAATCAGGTGGCTGTGCTGACGAGGAAGCGCGAATGGGAATCACGGCGCGGCGGCGTGCAACTTGCAAGGGGCAGGAAGGCCGCGCTGGGCTACGTGGGCAGCCTCGATTTCGAACTGACCGGCGATCAGAAATCGGCATTGGACTCGATCCTCGAGGACATGGCCACGGCTGTACCGATGGGCCGAATGCTCCAGGGTGAAGTGGGAAGCGGTAAGACCGTGGTCGCTCTCGCCGGACTGCTGGCCGCTGCGTCAGACGGCCGGATTGGCGCATTCATGGCGCCGACCGAGGTGTTGGCGGAACAGCATTTCCTGAACGCAACCCGCCAGTTGGACGCAACCCCGGCCGAGGGCCGGCCCGAGAACATCGTCAGGGCAACCGTACACGGCCGCGACGGCGAAGCGATAACCCTCGCGCTGCTCACGGGCAGCCTGCGCAGATCCATCAAGGCACACGTGCAGGCCATGCTCGCTGACGGCGAGATCGACATCGTTATCGGCACGCACGCGCTCCTGCAAGACGCCGTGACCATCCCGCGACTGGCATTCGTCGTCATCGACGAACAGCACAAGTTCGGAGTCGGGCAGCGGGCGGCGCTGACTGATCGGTCGCCGCGACCGCACCTGCTCGCCATGTCCGCCACGCCGATACCGCGTTCGCTGGCCCTCACGGTCTACGGTGACCTGGAACTCTCCACGCTCCGCGAGATGCCGGGGGGCCGTAAGCCGATTACCACCAAGTGGGCAAAGTCGTTGCAGGACCGCCGCGACGCCTACGACCTCGCCCGAAGGGAGATCGCCGCAGGACGGCAGGTGTTCATCGTTTGCCCGTTCGTGGAAGAGTCCGAGCAAGTCAAGGGCCGCGCTGCCACCGTGGAGTTCGAACGGTTGCGTGGCGGTGAACTTGCCGGCATCGACGTAGGTCTCCTGCACGGAAGAATGACCCTTGACGAAAAGTTAGCAGCCATGGACTCGTTCAGAGACGGTGAGACGCAGGCCTTGGTGGCCACGCCGGTGATCGAGGTCGGGGTCGACGTGTCAAACGCCACGGTGATGCTGATCGAGAGCGCAGACCGGTTCGGCATGGCGCAGCTTCACCAGCTTCGCGGGAGAGTTGGCAGAGGAGCGCACCGCAGCTACTGCGTCCTGCTTGCCGACGACCCCGGTGCGGATGGTCAGGCCAGGCTCTCGACCGTAGAACGAATTGCGGATGGATTCGATCTCGCCGAGGTGGACCTCGAAACGCGCGGGCCCGGCGAGTACCTCGGCGCAAGGCAAAGCGGCTGGCCGGAATTAAAGGTGGCCAACGTGGGCGATCGGGACCTGCTGACGCTAGCCCGCGCCGACGCGGCCGCCCTTCTGGCCTCCGACCCCAGCCTGACAAACCCTGCCCACCAGGCGTTGAGCGCAGAAGTTGTCCGCAGAACCCCGGCTACTCGGACGGATATTTCCTGACGGGGTGGTCGTTAGGGGGATGTCGCTATGATTCGTGGCTACGGAGACAAGCGGACCGAGCGGTTCGCTTGCGGAGAGTTCATTTCAGCGTTCCAAAGAATTGAAAGTCAGGCCGCGAAACGGCTTTCCATTCTGAACGCGGCCACGTCGCTGGACATCCTGAGGCAATTGCCAAGCAATCGCTTGGAAGCTCTCCGGGGCAGCAGATCAGGACAGTATTCCATCCGTATCAATCGTCAGTGGCGCATATGTTTCACTTGGCCTGAAGGGAGTCCCGGACCGTTCGATGTCGAGATCGTTGACTATCATTGAAATGGAGATGATCCGTTGGCGGAGATGAATGAGCCGTTCACTCCGCTCGATTCCTGAAGGTCGGGATATCAGAGTCGGGCGCCACGCCACGGCTTTTGCCCGGCAAGGGCAACGGTTACAGCCCGCGTTGACAAATTCATACCTGCTTTGTTCCGGATGATCGGACACTCTCATCAGACTTCTCCGCAGAACCGTTAATGACGTTTGACGTCACTCGTCAACGGCCGTTAGACTGTCATCACCAGTACTTTCGGGACTTTCCGACGACAAATTCGCCAAATATCCCCTACGCGGGTAGAAAGGCGGCGGCCGTGTTCACGCGAGCGGTTCATCCCGGCCTTATCCTTAAGGACGAACTTGCAGAGTTGGACATTACTCCAACAGACTTTGCCCGGCAGATCGACGTTCCGCCCAACCGGATCAGTCAAATTATCTCTGGCAAGCGCTCTGTTACCGGCGACACGGCGCTGCGGTTCGGGCACTGGTTTGATGTGGATCCCCAGTTCTGGCTAAACCTCCAGGCCCAGTTCGACCTAGCGCTGGCCGCACAGAAATCCGGAGCAGCGGTCAAAGAACTTCCCACCGCAGCCGGAAGCAGGCGGTAATGCGGCTCTCCGAAACGGAGAGACTGCATCGCGTAGATGCCCGGTGACCCACCACCTTGGTGCCGCTGCGTTGTGGGCTGCGCCGAGGAGACAGGCGCAAGCACACCCCGAAAGTTGCAATTGGCCGACACGCAAACTTTCGATTGGACGCAGTCAAACCTTGCAATCAGACGGTAATTGACCTTTCGCTTCATCGTCACCGAGCAAGGACCGGTGGCAATAATCTGGATAGATACACAGGTAACTGCCGCGGCGACCCCGCCCGGCTCGGGGCACCGGTTTTCGTGAAATGGTCATGGGGGTCCGACAGGTTGATCCCGGAACGAGAGTGTGCATCCCCGTTCGATGGTAGATTGTCCCCACTGGTTCGGCCTACCTACGGAGTAACCCCCATGCAGATAACCGGATGCAAGTTCTTCCTCATTGAGACCCAACGCGAAACCGGCGCGATCAGCGAGCACCTCATGGTCCGGATCGACACTGATGCCGGGGTCTCGGGGTGGGGTGAGTGGTCGGACCTCTCACATATACATCCCGGCGCCGACTTTCCTAACTTCGACCAGCTCGAGGAAGAAGCCAACTTCAGGATCAAGGGCGCCGACCCACTCAATATCTCGGCCGCGATGGCCCGGCTCGACGGAATCCTGGCGCCGGCGTTCGATATCGGCCTCCACGACCTCCTCGGCAAGATTCTCGACGTTCCGGTTTACGTCCTGCTTGGGGGCAAACGCCGCGACCGCATCCCGTTCTGCTACCCGATATTCCCTATGGAGACGCCAGACTCCGAGGACCCGACGCACGAAGTCAACGAAAACCTGCGCCGGGTGCGGCGAGTCATCGACCTGGGCCAGAACCGCATACGCAAGTACATCGGCTACAACGTGGAGTCGGAAGCGGTGTGGCTGGCGCGATTCCAGGCCGAGTTCGGAGACGTCGTCGACATCAAGTCATTCGACCTGTCCGGCCGGTTCCACTGGCAGGAAGCGCTGGCAATCCTGCAGCGGTTCATGGACTACGGCTACGAGTTGGCCGAAAGCGTGTCGAAGCGATCGCGGGAGCGCGTGCGCTGGACAAGCAACTACGCGGCAAGGGTGCACTCGACCGACGTGAAGGGCATGGCCGAATTGCGCAGGCAGTTGGGCAAGCCGATCAGCGAGCACCTCAACACAGAGGAAGACCTGCTCCTCTACAAGGAGCACGAGGCGGTAGACCTCGCCAACATCGCCGTCTGTGGCAACGGGATTGCCCGTGCGAAGTACCTCTTCGACTTCGCCCATTCCATCGGGCTGGAGACGCTTCACGGCACTACGCAAGAACTTAGCATCGGCACCGCGGCGGCCGCTCACGTCATGGCATCCCTCGATTCAATCGACGCCCCCTGCGACCCGGCCGGCCCCTTGCTCTACCAGCAGGACTGCACGCGCACCCGGGTGCAGTACAACGAGTCTTGTCTCATCGTCCCTGAGGGCCCTGGCCTCGGCATCGAAGTAGACGAGGACCTGCTGGAAGCGCAGGCGTACACTGGAGCGCGGCTAAAGCAACTGCGTTCGGGCGCCACCGCCGGGCATTGACTTGCGACAAGCACGGCAAGCCTTTTGATTCATAAACGCAAGGAGACGACGAAGTGCAAAAGCGGCCATATGGGACCACAGGCATCGACCTGTCGATAGTCGGCTTCGGCGGTATCGTCGTCAAAGGCGTTACGGCAAAAGAGGCGGACCGCGATGTCGGCTGGTCGATTGACCAGGGCATCAACTACTTCGACGTAGCGCCGGGGTACGGCAACGCTCAGGACATGCTTGGGCCGGCCCTGGAGCCGTACCGCGACGGCGTATTCCTGGCGTGTAAGACGACGAAGCGAGACGCGGCCGGGGCGCGGGCGGAACTGGAGAACTCGCTGCGCCTCCTGCGCACCGACCACTTCGACCTGTACCAGATGCACTCGATGAAGTCGCAAGAAGACCTGGAACAGGCAATGGGGCCGGGCGGCGCGCTGGAGACGTTCGTTGCGGCCCGAGATCAGGGTCTTGTGCGGCACCTCGGATTTTCTGCCCACTCGGCAGAAGTGGCGCTGGACCTGATGGACCTCTTTGAATTCGATTCGACGCTCTTTCCGGTCAACTGGGTCAACTACTTTGAGTCGGGGTTCGGCCCGCAGGTGGTGGAAAAGGCGGAGCGGCTGGGAGTCGCCGTTCTTGCCCTGAAGGCCATGGCGCACTACGCGCTGGCTGACGGCCAGGCCAGACGCCGCGAAAAGTGCTGGTACTACCCGATCGAAGATCCCGAACTGGCTGCGCTCGGACTTAGATTCGCCCTCTCCCAACCCATAGTGGCCGCCCTGCCACCAGGCGATCCCGAACTGTTCCGCATGGGCGTGGAAATCGCCCGGGACTTCACCCCAATCACCCCCGAAGAATCTGCTGAGATCAAAGCCCAGGCCATCGGCCGAGCCCCCATCTTCGAGCTAGCCGCGGTGTGACTATCGCATAGCTTGTGGCAGCCGATGTTATGGCCGGTACCGGGACTCTTGTCATGATTCAAAAATGTGTTCTCGATGATAGGAAAGAAATTCTTGGCTTGGCCTGAATTTCTGCGGCGTGCGGATGGGCTGACCGTCATAGTCCGCTATGGATGACGAAAAGAACTTGTCGTTTCGCACGTCCTGTTTCCGTGACACACGGACGGTCAAATCCTGGTCGACTGTGATCAGACCGAGGTCAAACGCTTTGTCATGTAGCCCAGACAGCAGGAGGCCGTTTCTAGGATTCACCCTGTTTGTACTGTCGATCCGCCACGGAACGATGTGACTGGCGATTAACAGCTTCGGGATGGACAGTCCAGTAATGCAACATTGTTCGTTGTACGCGCTCAAGACAGCTGCGCGGAAAAAGTCCTGCCCAACCCGAACGGTAGACTGCACTATCCGATCCTCGCCCACGCGATCACCGTTGGCGTCGTCTTGACTGACGCCGCTGGGTGGTCGTATGGGAACTCCAATCTCCCTCATGGCCTGATCGGACTCTACCGCGAATCCTTGCCAGTCCTCCTGCATTTCGTTCCACATCGCCCGGTCGTTGGAACTCGCATTTTTCAGGCCACTGCGGCCCGTAGACGTGATCTCGGGATCAAGACTCGCGATGTTCACTAACTTCATCGCTAGGGCCGATGGGGATCGGCCAATGGCGTTTGCGATCCGTACGATCTCCGGGTTTTTGGCGTCAAGCCTCGAGAACGGTACGCGGCAGTACAGACCAAACGCCACCAGAAGTTGCTGACGGGACCATCCAGGCCTAACTCTGGATGACATCACTGAGTATTGTGAGTTTCGAGTTCAGCAGCCACGCCGCTATCCCTAGTCGCCCCTACCTTCAACCCAAATCGGGGTAGTGGAGGCGCAGGCCGGTCTTGCCGGCCTCGTAGCGGGTGATGTGCCAACGGCCGAGGTTGCACCCGAGGAGGATGTCCCGGTTGGGGCCGCTGAAGGCAAGGTTCGTGGGGGCCGCCATTGCCGTGCCCTCGTAGTCCTCCGCAAGGACGTCGAGTTCGCCCTCAGGGCTCAGGCGGTAAATGATGTCGGGCCGGTAGCACGAGATGTACAGGTTGCCGTCGGTATCGAAAGCAACACCGTCCGGTACCGTGCGCGGCAACTCCACCACCGTCTCGACGTTTCCGGCTGACCCGTCCGGAAGAATCTCGACGCGCGAAATGCGGGGCGGATTGAGGCTCATGGCGACGTACAGGCTGTCGCCGTTCGGGCCGACGCACAGCCCGTTCGGGAACTCCTTCAGCCTCCGGTCCCACACGACCGCGTCGCCGCCGGGCGCGACCTTGAAAATCCGGCCGCTGTCCTCTTTCCAACCGCCCGAGTCGCACACGTACAGATTGCCGTGTTGATCGAACGCCGGATAGTTGGGCACGGCCATCGGCTCGGACGATGGTCCGGTTGAATAGACGCTCACTTCGCCGCCGGGCGTGATCTTGTGTACGCACGCGTTCACCAGATCACACGCGTAAATATTGCTTGCTGAGTCGAGCGCCATCCCAAGCACGAAGCCGCCCGTATTCGCAAACTCGGTGAATTCGGCTTTATCGATGTCGATCCGGTAGACCTGTCCCGCCTCACCTCCGGCGTACACGCCTCCATCGGGACCGCAGGCGATCCCCTCAGGGTGGTCCAGGCCATCGACTAGCACAGAGACTTGCGTGTCGTTATTCAAAAGGGCCATTTCGGGTCGCTCCATCGGATGATCGTTGCGGTTGCAGGCGCGCCAGAAACAGATTCAACCAGCAACAGGGGGGGACTGTCCAGAATCACCATGGCCTTGTTAAGGCCATACGAGGGGATGAAAGTGGGTTGGCGCCTGCCGGTTTGTGGTTGTATATGTTGGGCGTGCCCACGTCCGCACCCTACCGTGGGCACCGGCCCCGCATCGGAGTGCGGGGTGACGTTGTTACCCCGGTAAGACGAGAGGGGTGTGACCGGGTTATTTTCGTAACAAAGGTCTTCAGTTGCCGTAGAACCGTCACGGAACGGCGATCAAGGCACAGCCTCTCCCGCGAGCACTCCTGTGCACCGTTCGTGGTCGACCGCTACGGACCCGTTTACCAACACAAACGGAATACCTTCCGGCGGCTGCGCCGGGTCCTCGAAGGTCGCCCGGTCGATGACGTTTTCGGCGTCGAACACGACCAGGTCCGCGAAGTTCCCTTCCCGGATCTCGCCGCGCTTCTTCAATCCGAACCGTCGCGCCGGGTTTTGCGTCATGCGCTGGATGACCTGTTCGAGCGGGTAGCCATACCGTCTCCGCAGCCTGCCGAAGATCCTTGGGAAGCACCCGTAGGCCCGCGGGTGGACCATGCCGCCGACCGGTATGGCGTCCGAGCCGATCATGTAGTCGGGACGCGAAATCAGCTTCATGATGTCCTCTTCGACCGCTCTCCACAACCGGACGCTTTGAGGCGGCACGCCGCGGAACCCGCAGACCATGTTCTCCTCCAGCATCACGTTGCACACCATCTCGCCGATCGACTCCCCGCGCAGTTCGGCTGCGTCACTCCACGCCATTCCCTCGAGATGCTTGTTCTTATCCGAGCCGATCCACGTCCACGCGTTTCCGGCCAGCGCCCTGACCGGCGTGTCCTCCAGGATGCGAACATATTCCGCCTTCTGACGGTCATCCGACAGCCTTTCGGCAATCGCCTCCGGTCCACCCTCGTGGAACGGGCCGGGGAAGAAGCTGCACGGGAAGGACGAGCCAACCGGGTACGGGTAGCATTCCAGCGTCACGTCGACCCCGTCGGCCTTGGCGCGCTCGACCGGCTCGAGCAGTTCGTCAATCTTGCCGGCAGAGTCGGCCTGGGTGCGGTAGTGTTCCAGGTGCACCATTACACCAGACCTGCGGCCGATCTCCATCGCCTCTTCCACGCCGCCGCCGGCGAATCCGCGGTCGGTGTTGTGGTTCCGCAGGTGAATGGACAGCGGCAGGTCGAACTCGGCCGTGACCTTGCACAACTCCACCAACTCGTCCGTGTCGGAATACGTGTGGGGGAAGTAGGAGAGGCCGGTTGCGAACCCCACCGCGCCCTGTTCCATGCTCTCGCGGACCAATCGCTTTGCGGTCTCCAGATTTTCGTCACGCAGCGGGACGTCCCGCATCCCGACGGCGTTCAGTCGAACGGGTCCGTGGCCAATGAACGCGGCCACGTTGCAGGAAGTCTTATGGTGATAGTTCTCCTTCGAAGCCTCCATCGAGCTCATATCGAGGTCTTCCGGCGGCAGACCGAGGATGCCCGAGAGGTACTGCCGGTACATGCGGTAGTCGTCTCGCGACAGGGGCGGGTAACCGAGGCCGTCGGGACAGATGATCTCGGTGGTTATCCCCTGCCGGATGCCGTTTGCGTGTTGGCCGTCCACCAACAGGGCGCCGTCTGAATGGGCGTGCGCGTCGATGAAGCCTGGTGAAACGGTCAGTCCCGTAGCGTCTATGACCCTGGCTGCCGTGGCGCCCGACAGGTTGCCCACGCGGGCGATCTTCTTGCCCTTGATCCACACGTCGGCCGGGAATCCCGGCTGACCCGTGCCGTCCACAACCGTCCCGCCCGAAATCAGTACGTCAAATGTCATCTGGTGCGTAGCCTTCCTGGACGACTCGTTGTCCACAACTCCCGGCGACTAGTCTCCGATCAGACCGTTGCGCCGCCAAGCGAGCGTCGGTGATTGTAGTACGCCGGGAGCGGGAAGGGTTCGGTCTGACGGTCGATCTGAGAGCCACGGCGGTCTTGCGGTGACACCGGCGAAATTGGCGGTTCAGCCAGAGCGGCCGGGCATCATCGTCTCATCCAGGAATCGGATGATCCTGTCCCGGTTACTTGCGAGGCTGGAGAACTGCTTCTCACAGACGTCGCTGAAGCGCGCGAGCACTTTACGGTTGATGGTTTCCTGATCTTCAAATATCGCGAGGGAGCGAAAGGGCAACTGCCACTTCTCGAATTGGAGCAGGGATATCGTGGCGTCACGCGTCTTGCCGTCGTTGGGCAGGGCGTGGACGAAGAGCGGCCGCGGCATGCCGTTGATTCGACAGTCGACCGCATACATGCCCTGTGGGTCGCGCTGCGGGTCGTTCCAGTCGTAAGTCCTGCGGTCCGCAGGAATCGACTCTGCGATGAAAGACCGGAAATCGTCCATGAAAGTTGAACGAACACGCTCACGGGAGAGGTACGAAACATCGCTGATCTTGAGAAGAGCTTGAACAAATGAGTAAAGCGCGTCTCCGTAACCGTCGCCCTCAACGCCTAGCGTGAGTTCGCCGTCCCGATCTTCGACTTGAAATACCGAAAGCGTGTTGGAAATGATCTTTTGGCGATTGCCTCGGTGCAGGTCGCTTTCATCAATGTCATAGGTGAGGTGCATGTAGGTATGCGCCTCATCGGACAGCGCCCACTGACTGCCCACCTTCTTCAAAACGATGGATAGATGGTCGCCGTCATCGAACCTGAATGGCGTAAACACGCGGTAGCGGTCAACGCCTTCCGAGGCCAAGCGCACCTTGTCAGAGACTTTCGCCCTAAATTCCTGCTCAATCACGTAGTTGGTCATCCTCAAGGTTCCTTTAGAAAAAGCTCAACTGGTCACCCAAAGGAGTGTCGAAGCCTGCATCGGCCAGCATGCAGTCAACCGCCCCCGCAAAGTCGGAATACCGGTCAGTCGCTTCGGCGTAGGCGTCCTCGCGCGACCCAAGTTCCTGGTATCGCTCGGTAGCGGAATGAATGTGGAAATCGTAGAAAGTGCCGCCCTCGATAGAGTTAGTGTGCTCGTGGCTCCGACCGTTGTGGCGCCTTAACCGAAAGAGGCGATTGGACTGTGGGACCCTGACGGCCAAGATGATCGAGAAATCAAGAGGGTTCGCGTTGTTCTGCCTGAGGATGAGTCGAAACTGGTTGCCGTCAACTCCGCTTAAATCGAGGCTGTTTTCCTTGTGACCTCGCTTTGAATGCAGGCGCGTCAATGTTCGCCAGTCAGCAGGGAGCGGTTTGCTTTCCTTAACGAGAAGAGTAATTTCAACGTCGGTATAAGTTACAGCCACTTCAATTGCCGAATTCGCCAAAGATCGCGCCTTGACGGGACCCGCCGCCCGCGGGATGGCCGACCGTCGCCAGCTTGCTCGGCGCGAGGGTGTTATAACACAGGGATTCTGACAGCCTGTCCCTTCGGCCGCAATTGCGACTTACTTGAAGCACGAATTCCCACCGCGCTGTGGAATTATGGTCGGGTAAACCGACATTAGCAGCCGCGAACTTCACTTAGGGGCAAGTCAATTCACCACAGTTGGTGGTTCACATACTAACCGGCCCGCCCGCCTACACCCAGCACGTCTGTCGTAGCTAGTTCTTGCTCTGCTTCAGGTAGAGGGGGGCAAGGTAATTGTCGACCGGGGCGTAGTTGTCGGTGAGCAGCACGGTGTCGCGGCTGTTCATCCAGGTTTCCAACTCGGCGGGTTCAATGAGATACCCCTTCACGTCGACGTGGTCGAGCCTTGCGTGGGCAGCGTCGAGGTCTGGTTGCAGGATGGGGTTATCCGTCGCCATGACGATTACGGTCGTCCGGTCATCGAAAGTCAGGTCGACCGCCACGGGCACGATCCCCACGTAATCGAAAGAGTTCCTGAGGGTGTGGATGAAGGCACGCAGGAAGCGACCGGGGTTGGGCGCGTCGACGAGGTTGATCGTGTACACGCCGTTGTCCGTCAGTACCCGCTTGACTTCCTGGTTGAACTCGTGCGTGGTGAGGTGATACGGGACGGACAGGTCATTGAATGCGTCGCCTACGACCACGTCGTAGTAATTGTCCGGAAGGCGCGGGAGAGCCATGCGCGCGTCTTCGTTATAGGTGACGATCTCCGGCGCTCTCGCCAGTCCGAGGTAGTCCTTGGCGGTGACCGTCACCGCCGGATCGATCTCGATCACCTCGACCAGTGCGTCAGGGTAGACGGCGTCGAGATAGCGCGGCAATTCGTACCCGCCGCCGCCGATGAACAGTGAATTGAAGTCCGGGCGGTCTTCTACGACCGCCTCGACCACACTGGCAAACACGTGCTGGTAGCCGTAGTGGAGGTACGTCGGTTCCGGTGGCTTGGCGTAGCTGTGTACCAGCCTGTCGAGCGCCAATACCCGGACTTCCGACCCGTCGTCCAACTCCTTGAGCGACACCCGAATGCAGAAATAGTTGCTCTCGGTCGTACAGGACGTTTCCAGGGGATTTTGAGTGAATGTGAATCCCCCTATTCCAATCAGCACTACCAGGGCCGCGGTCAGTTTCAGCGGAATAGTCCAAAGTCGACCGGCCAGTAGTGCCACCACGATCGTCAGGATGGCAACGTACAGAATGGTTTCTCGTGACCCGAGACGTTCGATCAACACGAACCCTGTGATGAATACTCCAAGAATCGCTCCGGCGGTCGAGACGGCGTAGATCCGGCCGACGACGTTGCCGGTGGCCGACAGGTCCTGCAGGGTGAGCTTAATCACCACTGGGGAGACCATGCCGAGGATCAACGCCGGGGCCAGGAACAAGATGGCTGTCAGAATCACGATTCGCAGCAACAGGGGAAGGGAGATGACCCAGCCTGGGGCCAGCGTAGCGAACGGGAGGATCAAAAGGGTCGTAGCCGCGCCTGCCAGCAGGATCAACCCCAGGTTGTTGCGGGAGGCTGCTCGGTCGGCAAATACGCCGCCGAGCCAGTTGCCGATGCTGATGCCGGCCAGGATTACGCCGATGACGCTGGTCCAGGTGTATACGGAGACGCCGATGTGCGGGGCCAGTATTCTCGCCGCGACGATCTCGATGATGAGGGTTACCGCGCTGGCGATGAACACGATGGCGTATGGCTCAAGCGCCAGGAGCCACCTGATTGGTTGTGGTGGAGATGTCATGCAGCCCTTTCCGATGCCGAGCACAAAGGATAGCTGTTCAGGAGCCGCGTCCGTCGCGGCATATGGCGGGGTAGATTAGCTGCACGCCGTCAGGATTACAATTTCGAAGGGCCTGGATTTCGGGGTTGGTGAGGCAGGCAGCCTGCGGTTTCGCGTTGCTGGGATGGGTCCCCGGTTGGGTGAGTGGGGAGTGTGGTTGTGGGATGGGCGGGAGGTCCTTCGCTTCGCTCGAGGATGACATGGTGAATAGGTGGTGGTTGCCGCGCCCGTTCTGCGCCCCACCGTGGGTACCGGCCCCGTATCGGGTACGGGGTGACGATGGGGGCACGACGGGGGTGGCAGAACGCCGGATGTAGGTAAGGTGTGGGAGGTTGGTGGGGTAGCCGGGCCCGTACCCCGCGCCATGGGTACCGGATCGGAGTCCGGCACGACGGGAGAGGGGGGTGTGACCGT
>DAOUKO010000024.1:0-13588 GCA_034421215.1 Dehalococcoidia bacterium | reverse complement strand
AGCGTTTCTTCACTCATGCGTTCACCTCGTCGGTTTAGGTCCCAACGATTGTCCGGGAATCAACCAACAAATACCACCAGCAAAAAGGATTTATTCACAGGCTCCGAGCGAAGCCGAGGGATCTAAGCCATCCATGCCATACCCGCGCAGTCACACCCACAACCACCCCGTCCACTACCCGTCTTTCTGGCGAAAGATCATCACCTCGTGCCTTTGAACAGGTCTGGTATCCAAGAGTCGGCCACACTCCCACTGGCCGATCGACGATCTTCTCCCAACAGCAGACGCAAAACCCAAATGCCTGCCGCGTACGCGAGCCAGGAAATCAGGTCTCGCTTAAACTACGATTGGTTTGTTGAGGTAACCGAATATTGACCGGCCAAGCGTCTCGGAATACGGCCGCCTGGGAACACCAGGCTTACCGCTTTTGGGTTCAGTCCACCGGGCCACCCGATCAAGTGGGGCGTGACATGGCGGATGATCCCGTGAGGTGGCTGACCAGGCATCTGCCTGTGCTTGGAGAAGTAGACGGTCGGAAGATCCTGCACCCGCTCGGCTCGAACGGGCGAAAGGGTGTGCCGCTCGCGATTCTCGGAGCGGAGGTCACGATTGTCAACGATGCTTTACGCTTGTTGGACGCCGAGTAAGTGATTGAAAGGTCAAGGGTTACAGTGGTCAGTGTGAAATGTCCTCATTGCGATGCCTTTACGGTCAATGAACCGGCATTGGCTGTTGGGACAGTGTTTCCGCTAAATCAGGTCGAATACTCATATTCATTAACTGCTCAATACCCCGTGACGTCAGGTGGCATATCCGCCGTGCAATGCAAGGCGTGCGAGCGGGAATTCCTGGTGGAGGGTTGGAGGGCCATCTGGCCGCTTAGAAGCCCATCGGCACCTGCCTACGTCCCTGAGAAAGTAAAGGAAGCATATGAGGACGCTCGCCGCGCTCACTCAGCGGGGGCCAACATTGGGGCACTCATGGCCGCCCGGACTACGTTATTGCGATTTCTCCGGGATAAGGACGCTGCCAACTTCAAGCAGCTTGTGGAGAGGCAGATCATCACACCCGCGATCTACGGGGGAGTCGATCAATTGCGGCTGTGGGCTGCGATCGCGGGGCATGATGACATTGACGTCGACACGTTTGATCCTCAGGAAGTAGAAGACATTCTCGACTATCTTGGCACGGCCCTTGAGGCGGCGTACACGCATCAAGCCCGCGTTGACAAGTACGTGCGTCGAACTAGGCAACTTAAGCAGCAATCGGACGCTGTACCGTAGTTAAGCGCGCCAATCGTCGGTTATTTTGAGCGGATCTTGGAGTGCAACTTGGCGGCTCGCGCCCGGAAGGAACCTGGCTACTTAAGAGGACCCCGCGACGGCCCGTCCAATAATCATCTCCGCGGACATCGCCGCCGCAGAATCACCGCGCCATCGCCACCTCAAGGAACCGCTCGTACCGCTCGGACAAAAACTCCACATCGGGCCGGTCTGCCACCTTCGTTGGCAATATGATCCGCTGGCCGTGAATGCCCTGAATTGCGTGCCGGAGGGTCGGGCCATCGCTTTCCTCGAGGACGTCTTGACGAACCTCGATGATGTGATCTGGTCGGACTGCCAAAAAGAACCGATCAAACGCGGCATGGTGCAAACGACACAAAGCAATCCCGTTTCGCACCACGGGTTCTCCTCCCGGTTCCGTATCGGGAATGATGTGGGCGGCGTCAAGTAATTCGCTATGCCGTAGTCGACACAGAGCGCACTGATTCCGGTACGCGCGGAGCACCAGCTCACGGAACGCTCTTTGATGCAGCCGAAGCCGAGCGACCGACGTGACGTACTCTCGCCTAACCTCGCCAATCCGAGTGGTTGAGGATTCCTGGGTCTGCGGGAACAGATTGGCGTCGACTGCATTGTCGATTGCGATCGAGAACGTGAGAGCCTCGGGAGCATCACCGACCACGTGAACAGGCCACATTGCCAGATATCTACCGGGGACGATTCCGTGGAAGTACGCCAAGGGGAGGCGGTTTTGCATTGCGGTCCGCAGCCCGACGTTGTCAGGGTGGTTCGGATTGGTCCCGCTGTACCGATACCTCAGGAGATTGTCTGAACCTATCGCGTCGTCGTACGGGCCCTTGGGAGACGTAGTGATGGAAAGCGGCAATTCCATCGAGGCAGGTTTGAAGATGCCCTGCGGCCCAATGACGTAGACGCGTTTCCCGCCAAGTTCGTAACCCTGCGCGAGAGTGGCACGCGGGAGGACGTCGCCATGAATCGAGACTTGTCTCGCAAGCCAGTCAAAGGCTGCTGCTCGAGCCCGCTGGTCGTGATTCCGGTCGAAGTCCACGGTGCAGTCTCCTCGAATTCCGCCGGGAGTATACACTCCGCGTTGGAATTACCTAAACAGAATCAAACGCGAGAACGACTTGTGCCGTAACGTCTCAACGATAGAGAACTATGGCGCAAGACTGGCTTTAAACGGTGACTCGATTATGCCGGCTGGGCATGAGGGCCGACAATTGCGCGATCTGACGCCACATCAACAGGCAATCTATACCTTAGAGGCACCCGTCGTGGACAACATAGGCGGAACCCTTGAGGCCATTGCTGATTGCAACCAGTGTTCCGAGCAGTTATCCATCAACCTTGTTGATGGCATTGTCGGCGTTCAAAAGGAGGCACGCGTGGGGACGGTGCGACCAGACTTGAGTCTGGTTGACGGAAACGGGGCGCCGGTTAGGTTCATTGAAATAGTGGATAGTCACGCCCCCGAAAGCAATGTGCATGAGTACGCGTTGAGCAACGGTATCGAGATTGTTGAAGTGCACCTCAGGGCGGAACGAGAATTCACCGGTAACAGGAGAAACAAGGCTCTGGACGCTTCGTTGGCGGTGAAGGCGAGACTTCGGGATCTCGCAGCCGGGCGGGTCATTGTCGATGCCCACAACCTCCTGTGCCGTAAGCCTCCGTGCAAAGTGTGTGGAACTCCGCTCCCGCTACGAACGGTCGAAATTAGGACCACTGATTGCTGGAAGTGTGGTCGGAACGTCAATGTGGCAATTGGCAATAAGGACGGAGAAATCCTGGAGCAGGACTTGTTCACGAAAGAGGAATTGCAGTTCGCTCAGGAGAATGACGTGACACTGAACAGGAGATTCAGCGGTACCACCGGGACCAAGTATCTGGCGAATGTCTGCACCGGATGTGACCAGATACAAGGCAACTGGTACTTGTATATGGACCCTCATCACGACAGGTTTAATCTCTACAGGACTGAGAGGCAAGGATATGGACCTTGCGACGAATGTGCTACGCGCTATTGTCCCAGCCACGATTTATACCTTGATTACACCGGAACGAATCAATGCCCCGTCTGTTTGTACGAAGCTGAAAGGGTCATGTGTCCTAACGAACCAGATCGGGAGTGCTTCTATCCGGAAAAATGCAGGGAGGTCGGCTGTTACTTCGTCAACAGGGGACGGCAACGGCTAGAGGAACAGGAAGAACTGGGGCGGCAGCAGAAAGAGGTTCAGGAGGCGAAGGACGGAAGCGCTGAGGAGGAGCGTGAACGAGACCGTCAGAAATGGGCCGACATGAATGACTGGATTCGTCGGCAGAGCAGTCAGTAAGAGTTGTCAGGGGGCAAGACGGACCCTGCGCCCAGACCCCGCTCCAGCAACGGGCCACCAAGGCTCCTAGTACCCACCAACAGAGCCCCCGATCTTCACAGCCACCCGGTCCTCCAAAACCAGCGAACGCCCAACCACGGCCAGCGCCTTTTCGATTGACGTGATGTGAGAGCGGTGTCCGGGGTCGAGGAGGCGGCGTACGGCGTTTTCTTGCAGACCGAGGCGGTCGGCGAGGGCGACGTTCGTCACGTTCTGTTCCCGCATCGCGGTGTAAAGGGCGAGTTTCGCCGCGACTATCGGCGCGACCGAGATAAGCACCTGCCCGTCCTCCAACGGGTTGGGAACGGGTATGTCCTCGCGGGCCTCGACGTACATGCCGAGGGCGACCTCGAGGCAGTCCTTGGCCATGTCGACGGCGTCGTTCCAGGACCAGGCGCCGGTGTTGGCGCCGTATACGTCGGGAAAGGTCACGACGTAGGCTTCTCTTCCGGTGGCCCGAGCCTCCTCCACATCTCGGAGGATAGAACAAGGGTAGGCATAGCGCATGGGTTAAAAGGATATCTAATAAGCCGCTGACCGGCTACGAAATGGCGTCGCGTCAGTTATCGCGCCCCATCCCTTCGGGCGCCCACAAGTAACTCGCCTAAGAGTGGGCGCGGTGTCTGCGATGTTCGTGATACGGGGGTACCATAGGCGGCATACTTTCCAGTTGGACGCGGAGTCGCGCGTGTCCGTGCCGGAAACGACGTTAACCTGGGATGCCCGAGGGCCCAACCCCACCATGGATACCGGATCGGGGTCCGGTACGACGAAAAAGTGGGGCAGGACGATTGACCGGGGCATGTGCAAAACCGTGAAGCTATGACAACCCAATTCCGCCTGTGGGCCATGTGCTGCTCCCACGTCGGCACCGACCTCAAGTTCGGCCGCGAAAGCCTGGCCGATGCCATCCGCCAGTCCGAAAACGGCGGTGACGAGGGCGGACCCCCCTTCGACTGGGACATCGCCGTGGTCCTCGGCGACCACTCGGGCGGGCAGACCACCCCGACCGACGAAGAGGGCCAGGAGATCGTCCGGCAGTTCAACGTGACTGCGAAACACTCCCGCGAGCACTTCTACACGGTGATCGGCAACCACGACGCGCCGATCGAGAAGGACGCGCCGCTGCAGTGGTGGGCGAGGAAGTGGATCGATCCGGTCGGCGAGAGCCCAGAGCATTCGAACGTACGCGCAGAGAGCATGCCGCACGCCGTGGAGGGCACGTGGGAGCGGTACACGTTCGCCGTCGGAAACATCCGCTTCCTGATGATGAGCGACCGCAACGATTTTCCTCCGCCGGTGGGACGGCGCGGCGCGAGCCACGGCGGTTACCCGTCGGGGGCCGTCACAAGCGACACGTTCGACTGGTGGAAGAGACACCTGGAGTCGAACGAGGACTCGGTGTTCATTTCCACGCACCACCACATGCTGAAGGAGACGACCGTCGCCTCCGGCCCCTGGGAGGGACACGAGCCGGACGGGAAGGGCGGATGGCAGTCGCTCTACCACGGCTACTTCGCCGACGGCGGGCCGGAGGGTTCGTCGTACCTCTATTTCCTGGATGACACGCCGGACGCGCAGGCGTTCGAGGGTTACTTGGCGGACAACCCGGGGTCGCTGGACCTGTGGCTCGGCGGCCACACGCACGCCAACCCGGACGACCGCGCCGGCGGCCGGTCGCACGTCGAACGCAAGTGGGACTGCACCTTCATCAACGTGGCCGCGCTCAGCAAATACCACGGGAAGATGAACGTGCCGATGAGCCGGCTGTTGACCTTCGAGGATGGCAGCAACGAGGTGCTGGTGCAGTGTTACCTGCACACGTCGCACTACGCGCCCCAGGGCTGGTACGCGCCGTCAGAGCGCAGGATCAAGTTAAACCGGCGGGTAAGACTGGGTTAGGTCCCCGACCTGTGTGAGACCTTGCAAACCCCCCTCTCCTGGAGGGAGAGGGTTGGGGTGAGGGCGAAACGGACTTAACCGCAAGCGACCTCATACTGGTCACACCCCTCTGAAAACCGGATATTGCCGGGTTGACGAAGTTACGCAAAGGTCTCATCGGTGTAGGGGATGACGACTTCGGAGTCCGGATAGACGAAGAATAGGCCGACTCTTGCTGCCGTTAATCCCCTACCCCTCGTGCCCGATTTCCCGGGCAATCGAATCCAGGACCTTCGACATCAGGCCAAAACCCCTGTTTCCAAAGAACGTCTGTAGTTCCTGCTCGCCGTTGGCGTCGTCGTAGACGATGAAGAAGGTCGGAATTCCTCTCACACCCAGAGACCTTCCAAACGCAAGGTCGTCCTCCCACGTCGAGGTGTGCCTTCCCGATGCCACGCACTGTTCCAGCGCGTCGTGGTCGATGTCGAGTGTCGCCGCCAGGTCTATGAACGACTGGTTTATCAGGCCGTATTGATCGCCGTACACGCCGTCCACGAAGTCCCAGAAATGTTCCTGACCCTGCTCACCCGCGCACTCGGCATACTCCGCGCCCGTCTGCGCCACCCGGGTCAGGATTGGGAAGTGGAAAAGGACCATCCTCACCAACCCGTCTTCGACATACGTCTCACGTATCTGGGCAGCCGCGCCGCGGTGCCAGCCCCCGCAGTGCCCTCAGGTGAAGTCGGAGAAGTCGAACAGCGTGACCGGGGCGTCCGCGCTGCCCACCGTGTTGTAACCCCGGTCGGGCACCTCGAGCGGTTCTTGCTCTTCGACAGGCTCGGGCGTGGCCGTCGGCGCGGGCTCCGGGGTGGGCGTCGGCGAGGCGGTCGCCACCACCTCGACCGTTGGGGTTGCCTCCACTTCCCGTGTAGCCTCCTTCTCCACCTCGACCGACAGTTCGCCGCTGCATGCGAGTAACGCGACGACTAAGAACACCGGCAAGGCGTAAGTCAATCGAGGCAGCATCTCAGACAGCCTGATCATCGATGACGAATCCGTTTTCATGGGCGCGCGCCTAGAGCGCCCCGTCAAGGGACTGGATCACGGAGCCGGCCGATGGCTTGGGATGAAAGTTCGTAGCCTTGGGCGGAAGGCGCCAGCCGCGGGTGACTATGCCCATGAACTCGGACATCGGGACAGGCCGCATGATGATTGCTAACTGCGCCTCGCCGTCGTCGACCGCTTGCATGGCGCGCTCGGGCTCGTAAGAGAAGGTGACCGTTTCGGCCTCTCGCTCGGGCGAGAACGTCGGACGAAACACCAGTTCGTGTAGGCGGGAGTACTCCGAACGCTCCAGTTCGTTGGCGGTCTGCGGCGCAGGTTCGAGCCTGGCGACGTGGCAAACGCCCTCTTCGAGTCCGTAGACGCCGAACACCGCCTCGTCTCCGGTCATGCCGGCCAGGTCTTCCGCAAACTTCGTGGCCGCGTTTGCGTCTCCGCGGCCCCACTCCGTCAGATTCGTGGGCTCCCGCAGCATCGACGTGATCGCCAAAAGTTCGTCCTCCGACGCGTCGTGCACCATCCGGTGGTAACCGCGCGTGACGAGACCGGGCTCGGTGACCGACACGAGCATCATCATGCGGTAGTTGATCGACTCGGTCGGATCGACCTCGCGTTCGCTGCGCACCCTGCTTCTGAACCGGAGCGCGGCCTCATAGCGGTGGTGCCCGTCGGCGATGAAAAGCTGGTTCTGGGCGAACGAATTGGCGAGCACCTCTATCGTCCCCGGGTCGGTCAATCGCCACATGCGCAACTCCGGCATGTCGGGCGGTGCGGCTATCGCTGTGGGCTGCCCTCCCGCGACGGCCCGCAGGATGCCGCCGACCGTGTTCCGGAGGTCGTCGCGAAACAGCACCAGCAGCGAACTGTAGTTGTATCCGGTGACCCCCATGAGCCGGACGCGGTCCAGGACCCACTCCTGGCGTGTGTATTCGTGCGGAAGGACCACCTGCCGGTCGTACTCCTCGACCCGCACCGCTGCGATTACGCCCCGGCGGACGTAGTCGTCGCCGCGAAAGGAGAATCGCTCCTCGGTGACATACACGGAAGGCTCCTCGTCGCGCACGAGCGCCCCCGCCTTCATCCACCGTCGCTGCGACTCGGCAGCGCTCGTGTAGGGGTCGTCTCCTTGCCGGCGCCTCGCCAGTTCCAGCCGGACGATGTTGTAGTCAGACCGCTCGTACAGGTCGCGCTGCAGCGCCGGCGTGATCATGTCGAACGGCGGGGACACGTTGATGCCGAGGTTTCCCGCGACGGCAGGGTTATATCTGATGCCCCTGAAGGGCTTGAAGTCGGCCATGTGTCCTCGGGCAGGCGGCGCGGCGGCTTGTGAAAAGAGTGGGCGCCGATGAAACGAGTATAGCTAGGGTGGTGGGGGTATTGGCCGCTATTCCGGCCGCCACAATAGAGGCTGAGGCGGGACGCTGCATTTATATAATTGAGGCCCTGTTTACCCTGCTTTCCACACGACATCCGATGAACACGAAACCGCACTGCCATGGATGAAGGCGGCATCTCGATTCCCGACGACACGGCTGACGCCGCCGCGCGGGCCGGGGACCTGCGCGCTGCGCTGGACCGCGCGAACCACCTGTACTACGTCGAACAGGCGCCCGCCATGTCCGACGCCGAGTACGACCGGCTGTTCAGGGAACTGCAGGCCATCGAGGAAAGGTTCCCAGACCTGCTGACACCGGACTCTCCCACCCGGCGCGTCGGCGCGCCGCCGTCGGACGAGTTCGACGAGGTCGTACACACCCTGCCGATGCTAAGCCTGAGCAACGTGGTCAACCGGGAGGAACTGGAAGCCTGGCGCCGCCGGGCAAGCGAGTTCCTGGAGATCGAGGAGTTCGACTACGTCTGCGAACTGAAGATAGATGGACTCGCCATATCGTGTACCTACGAAAACGGAGTGCTGGTGCGGGCGGCCACGCGCGGCGACGGATTCCGCGGCGAGGACGTGACGGCAAACGTGCGCACCATCCGCAGCGTCCCGCTCCGGCTGAGCGGCGACGACGTACCCACCACGGTAGAACTGCGCGGCGAGGTGTACTTCCCGCTTTCGGCCTTCGAGCGGATGAACCGGGAGCGCGAGGCGGAGGACCTTCCGCTATACGTGAACCCGCGGAATACCGCGTCCGGCGCGCTGCGGCAACTCGACTCCCGCGTGACCGCCACCCGTCCGCTAGACGTGACGTTCTACTCCATCGGGCACGTTGACGGAGTAGTGTCAGACAGCCACTGGGAGACTCTGCAGACGATCAGGAGATGGGGCGGTAAGGTCGCCGATTGGACGCGGCGCGTCTTAGACATCGAGGACGTGGAACAGGCCTACCAGGAGGCGTTGCAGGCGAGGTCGGACCTCGACTTCGGCATCGACGGCATGGTGGTGAAGATCGACAGCCTCGCGTTGCAGAATCGCCTCGGCGTGTCGGGGAGAGACCCGCGCTGGGCAACGGCATACAAGTTCCCGGCCGAACGGGCGCGTACCAGGCTGGTCAGCATCGGCGTAAACGTCGGCCGGACCGGCTCGCTCAACCCTTTCGCCATATTGGAACCGATCGTGGTTGGCGGCGTGACCGTCAGCCGCGCCACCCTGCACAACGCACAGGACATCAACGAGAAGGGCATTCGCGAGGGGATAGACGTCATCGTCCAGCGGGCGGGGGACGTCATTCCGCAGGTGGTCGGACCGGCGGAGGCCCTGACGCCCGAGCAGGAGGCCGACGCGTACCGCCTGCCGAAGGAGTGCCCAGTCTGTTCCGAACCGACCGTCGAGCCGGAAGACCAGGCAATGACCCTGTGCGTCAACTCCAGCTGCCCGGCCCAGTTCGAACGGCTGCTCCAGCACTTCGCCTCCCGGGGCGCCATGGACATCGAAGGCCTTGGCGAACGCGTCTCGCAAGACCTGGCAAGGAACGGGCTGGTGAAGGACCTGGCCGAGGTGTTCTCGCTCGGTGAAAAACGGGACGCGCTGCTCGAACTGGAAAAGATGGGAGAGAAGCGTGTCGACAACCTCCTCGAAGCGATCGAATCGGCGAAGACCCGCCCGCTCCCACGCCTGCTATTCGGCCTCGGCATTATCGGCGTCGGAGCAGAAGTCGCCGAGTGGCTGTCCCGGCGGTTCAGGTCGCTGACGGGCATCGAGGGAGCGACCTCCGAAGAACTTATCGAGATCGACGGCATCGGTCCGGTGCTTGCTGAGACCATCTCGGCGTGGGTGACGAACGAAATCAACCTAGACCTCTTGGCCCGACTCCGCGCCGCGGGCGTAGATCCCGTGGACGACACGCCCGCCCCGCCGGCCGACCACCCGTTTGCCGGCAGGACCGTGGTGGTCACCGGCCGGCTCGAAACTATGTCCCGGTCTGAGGCCCAGTCCGCCATCAAGTCGAACGGCGGCAAGGCGTCCAGCAGCGTGTCGAGGAAGACCGACTACCTCGTTGCGGGCGCGGACGCCGGTTCGAAGCACGACACGGCCATTCGACTGGGCGTGCCGGTACTCGACGAAGAACAGTTCGTGCGCGTGCTGAACGGTGAGGCGGTCGACCTGGAGCCGGTATCGTCGGACGGTCAGGATGACTCGACGGCCCCAAGCCAGGCGGGCCTTGAACTGTGACGTTCCGGTCGCTGCTGGACAGGCTATTTCCGAAGGGTGAGGACGCAAAGGGCCCGGTCCTTGAAAACCCCTGGATCGTGATGGGCATCGGGAACCCGGGCGCGGAGTATCGCGATACGCGGCACAACGCCGGGCACTGGTGCGTCCAGCGGCTCGTGGCAGAGACGGGCGCTGCGCTGGAGAGCAGGCGACTCGCCCGGACCGCGCAGGCGGAAATCTCAGGCCGCGCCACCGTCCTGGCGCTCGCGCGCACATACGTGAACCTGAGCGGAGAGGCGGCGGAATACCTCCTGACGCGCTACCGGGCTGAGCCGGAGCGGCTGATCGTCGTGACCGACGACATAAACCTGCCGGTGGGCGCCGTTCGTATACGTAAGCAGGGGAGCGCAGGCGGGCACAAGGGACTGAAGTCGGTCATCGAGGCAATCGGCACGGACAAGTTCATGCGGGTCCGGATCGGGATCGGCAAGCCCGCCTCGCCGGACAGGCAGGTGGAGCACGTCCTCGGCGTGCCCGGACCGGGTGAACAGGGCGTGCTGGACGAATCGGTCGGGCGTGCGGCAGAGGCCGTGAAGACGATCATCGGCGAAGGCGTGGACATTTCAATGAACCGATACAACCCCATGGCGCCGGCTGGAGGCGCTGATTCAGATTAAAGGTCTGGCGATACGACGCGGGATTAGGGCACGGAGAAACGGTGGGCCTGCGCAAGACCCGATCGTGAAGGGCATCGCCGTTGCGGGCCTTGCGACCCTGCTCGCCGCAATTGCCTGCACGGGGTCGAGTTCCGACGCGCTGTCTACCGCCACGTTCGGGCCCGAATCGCCGGCCCCGCCGACGTCCGCCGAAGCGGCTGTCACGGGTGCCCCTACTGAGGTTTCGGGCGGGCCGGTAACCGACCAGATACCGTTCCCGACCGCCGCTCCGACACCCCCGCCTACACCGACCCCGGACCCAGCCACCGCTCCACCAACCCCTAAAGCGCCTGGGCCAACCCCCATACCTGTCGTACGGGATCAGGTCATCCCGCCCCCGCCGTCGCGTGACGTGATCGACCTCGCAAGACGGCTGAAAAAGCAGACGTCAAACGACGACCGGCCGTCAGTCGAAAGTGGGCCGCTCGTCGAAGGAGAGACGACACAATTCTGGGTAAACCGGCTGAACGGGTACAGGTTGGTAGACGGTATCGTCAGGGCCGCCAGCGACAACGCCTACTGGGTGTTCGAGGCTCGTGTAGACGTGGACCAGGCGGACCTGGACGCAGCCATCGAGGAGTTCGAGTCGACCGTGTGGCCCACCGTGACCGGCCTGTTCGGCGGCATCAGGACTCCCGGCATCGACGACGACCCGCGCCTGGTGATCTTCCACGCCAACCTCCGCCCCGGGATAGCCGGATACTTTTCGAGCACGGACGCCTACCCCTCCGACATCCAGCCCTACAGCAACGAACGGGAATCCATCTACATCTCGTCCGTCGGCCTCCCCGTCGGCTCACGGTCCTACATGTCGGTGTTGACGCACGAATTACAGCACGCCGTGCACTGGGCGTACGACGCCGACGAGGAGAGCTGGCTCAACGAAGGGCTGTCCGAACACGCCGTCGAGGTGGCGGGTCACTGGACGCGCAAAGCCGCCGACTACCTGCGCCTGCCCGGCACGTCCCTCACCCAGTGGCCGGGCGGAAACCAGGTCCTTTCGCCGTCATACGGCGGGGCCAACCTGTTCGTGGACTACCTGGCGGAGCACTACGGCGGTGACCGGCTGATCAGGGAGTTGGTCAAGGAGCCGGCGGATGGGCTCGAGTCGGTCGACCTCGTCTTGGAGCGGCTGGGCGAGGACGTCACTTCGCTCGACGTGTTCAGGGACTGGGTGGTCGCCAACTACCTGAACGAACCCGACGGCCGGTACTCGTACTTGGCCCGGCAGCAGCGGTCGGCCGTCAAGGTCCGCTCCAGGCTCGTCAATTTGCCGAAGTCGTACGAAGGCGAGGTCGCCCAGTTCGGCGCCGACTACTACGTCGTGACTCTGCCCGCAGACGAACTGACCATCTCATTCAACGGCGACCCGGGCGCGGAACTGTTCCCCGTCGCGCCGCACAGCGAAGAGGCGTGCTGGTGGAGCAACGATGGGGACGGCATCAACACGACCCTGACCCGGCGGTTCGACCTCACCGGCGTCGACACCGCCACGCTTCGCTTCAACATCTGGCACGCGGTGGAAGAAAACTGGGACTTCGCATACGTCGAGGTGTCGAAGGACGGCGGCGAGACCTGGACGATCCTCAAGACCACCCTGACGTCAGACGAAAACCCCAACGGAACAGCATTCGGCCCCGGCTTCACCGGCGAATCGAACGGATGGCTCGAAGACTCAGTAGACCTCACGCCATACACCGGCAAAGAGGTCCTAATCAGATTCGAGTACGTCACCGACGACGCCGTAAACGACCGCGGCCTCTGCCTCGACGACTTCGCCATAGATGAAATCGGCTGGTCCAACAACGCGGAGACCAACGCAGGCTGGGAACCAAACGGCTTCGCCCGCGTAAACAACCTCCTGCCGGAAGAATTCCTGGTGCAGGTCGTGCGGAAGGCACCGGGAGGCGCGGCTGAGGTGACGCGGCTATTTCTCGATGGCCAAGCGGACGGGGAGATCCGGCTGGCGGGTGTGAACGCGGAGCCGGGCGAACAGGTGGCGGTGATAGTGAGCGCAGTCACGCGAGAAGCTGGCAGCCCAGCCGGCTACGTGCTGAGGTTTGGGGAAACGGGAGGGTTGTAGCCGGCGAATTGGGATGCAGCGGAAGTGGTCTGCGGCGTCCGAGAGATTCACTTCTTGGGGGCCAGAACAGTCATTCCTCTGAAAATTGCCCGCCCGACCAACCTCCCACTTCGGTCGCTCGTGCTCCCATTCGTCATCCCCGACCCGACCGGAGGCCAGACACGGTGTCATTGCCACGAAATTTGACCAGGCAGCCCCTCATATCGTCGTGCCGGGGTAACAACGTCACCCCGTACCCGATACGGGGCCGGTACCAACGGTGGAGCCATACAGAGTCGTCGTACCCTCCATCGTCTCCCCGCACTCCGTACCCCGTCTCCCCGCACTCCGATGCGGGGCCGGTACCCAAGGAGGGGCGCGGAGGCGGGTACGCCCGACATGTACAACCACAAACCGGCAGGCGCCACTCCACTTTCATCAACTAGTGCAACCTAAACAGCCCATGACGACTCTTGGCGCCTTTACGTCATTGTTATGAAAATAGCCCGCCAGGGAGGTCACACCCTACCCCGTCGTGCCGGGGTAGCCCGGTACCCACGGTGGGGTGCGGAAGTGGGTACGCCCTGCCTGTACGACTC
>DAOUKO010000023.1:0-9839 GCA_034421215.1 Dehalococcoidia bacterium | reverse complement strand
CATCCAGCCGGTTTGTAGGTGAGCGGCGCCACGCCTCCCGTCCTCACCATGGGTACCGGATCGGAGTCCGGCACGACGAAAGAGGAAGGGCACGCGCGTACATCCAGCCGGTTTGTAGGTGAGCGGCGCCCCTCCTCCCGTCCTCACCATGGGTACCGGATCGGGGTCCGGCACGACCCCGTTTCGAGCACGGGGCAGGCTACCCCTCGTCTCACTGGCGAAGGCCAGTGCCCACGGTGGGGTGTAGTGGTGAAGGGCACGCGCTTACATCCAGCCGGTTCGTAGGTGAGCGGCGCCCCGCCTCCCGTCCCCACCATGGGTACCGGATCGGGGTCCGGCACGACCCCGTTTCGAGCCCGGGGCAGGCTACCCCTCGTCTCACTGGCGAAGGCCAGTGCCCACGGTGGGGTGTCGTGGTGAAGGGCAGGCGCGTACATCCAGCCGGTTCGTAGGTGAGCGGCACCCCGCCTCCCGTCCTCACCATGGGTACCGGATCGGAGTCCGGCACGACAGATGGGGGATGACACTTGAGTGTTGGAGATGGGTTGAGGTGTGGGTTATAACGTGCCGCATGGTTTCTTCGTCTCGAACGCTCAGCGTGGCGCCGTGCGTGTACATGTTGGCGAGCAAGAAGCATGGGACGCTTTATCTTGGCGTGACATCGAACATCGCACGGCGAGTGTGGCAGCACAAGAATGGTTTCGCAGGAGGGTTTACGAAGGAAAATGGGGTCCACCGCCTTGTGTGGTTTGAGTTGCATCCTACGATGATCGGAGCGATCAGCCGTGAGAAGCAGTTGAAGAACTGGCAAAGGAACTGGAAGACCGAGTTGGTTGAGGAGATGAACCCAGCTTGGCGTGATTTGTCGAACGAGGTGCTGTTAGGGGGGTAGCTCCGCCCCGCCCGTTCACCATGGGTACCGGATCGGAGTCCGGCACGACCCCGTTTCGAGCACGGGGCAGGCTACCCCTCGCCTCACTGGCGAAGGCCAGTGCCCACGGTGGTGTGTCGTGGTGAAGGGCACGCGCGTACATCCGGTCGGTCCGTAGCCGAGCGGCGCCCCGCCTCCCGCCCGTTCACCATGGGTACCGGATCGGGGTCCGGCACGACGAAAGAGGAAGGGCACGCGCGTACATCCAGCCGGTTTGTAGGTGAGCGGCGCCCCGCACCCCGCCCATGCACCATGGGTACCGGATCGGGGTCCGGCACGACGGTGCAAGGACTGGCGCCGGGCCTCTAATACAAGCCTTCGATGTCCGAAGATGGCTCCAGGCGGCGCATTTGGACGTCCACTTCGAGCTTGCTTTCGCCGCCGCCGAGGAGGACGCCGCGGGTCGGGGCGACGTCCTGGTAATCGCGGCCCATGGCCACGCGGACGTGGCCCTCCCCGGGCGGAGCGCCGTTGGTGGGATCGAAGCCGGTCCAGCCGAGGCCGGGAAGCAGGCACTCGACCCATGCGTGGGATGCCGATTCCGTTGCCTGGCCGCCCGCGTCGACGGGCACGTAGCCCGAGACGTAACGGCTGGGCACGCCCCACGAGCGGGCAATGGCGAGCATGACGTGTGTGTAGTCCTGGCACACGCCACGCCCGGTCTCGAGGACGTGGTCGATCGGCGAGGCCGCCGAGGTGCTGCCCGGGACGTATTCGAAGCCGCGGTGGAGCGCGTCGGAGAGTCTTGAGAGGGCTTCCAGGGGATGGCCGTCGGGGGTGATTCCCATGCGGTCCACGAAGTCGCTGAGGGGGGAGCAGGGACGGGTCAGCGCGCTCGGGCGCAAGTAGTCCCAGTGATCGAAGGAGTCCTTCCAGGAGCGGATCTCTTCCCAGGCGTCGGCGCCCAGGACGCCGGAGGGAGGAGACACGGCCGCGGTCTCAACCAGGGAACGTGCGACGATCTCCAGCGCCTCGTGTTCCCGGTGGACGTTCATGACGTGCTTGGTGTTTCCGAAGCAGTCTGACTCGCCGTTCTTGGAGGAGAGGGGCGTAGTTTCTATACGGAATTCCAGGAGGCGCTGGGGAGGCTCGTCCCGCGGCTCGAGGCAGAGCAACATCACGCAGCCGCGCACCGGCGCTTCGTACACGTAGCGGGAGACGTGGGTTATCTCGTATCGGGAGGTCGCGGCCATGGTTCAGCGTGCCCGGAAGTCCTCTACCGGGTAGTCGAAATAGGCGGAGGCGACGAGGTGGTGCAACTCCTGTCCCTGCCCGCGCACCTGCCGGAGGAGTTCCGCGGCGTCCTCCCGGTCCGGCCAGTCGTAGCGGACGTGGGCGGCCATGCGCCCGGCGAGCCTGGCCGCGTCTGCGCTGGCGCGCTCATCAGGCCCCGGTCCCAGTTCGTCGAGTCCCGAGACCACCCGGTCCAGGGAGCGGGACAACGAGTCGGGCAACATGCCGTCCATGGCGAGCAGGTCGATTACCTGCTTCGGCCTGACTTCAACGCTGTACCTGCGGTTGTAGGCGTCGAAGGCGTGGTAAATGCGGAGCAGGCTGGTCCAGTCCCCCTCCGACTCACCCGGGACCGACTCGTCGGCGGCCAGGTGGGCGAGGAGCAGGGAGGTCGAGACCTGCGTCCGTTCGATGAAGCGGCCGATCTGCAGGAACCTCCAGCCGATGTCCCGGTACATGGTGGTGTCTGCCACGCCCGTGAAGGTGGCGATCTCGGTCAGCGTCTCATCGTAGAAGCTCTCGGGGGAGTGCCAGATGTCCTGGATGCTCAGTTTCTGCAGCCGCAGGTAGGCGAGGTTCAGTTGAGTCCACATCTCTGCGCTGATGCAATGGCGCATCTGGCGCGCGTTCTCCCTGCCCAGCGAGAAGCAGTTCCACATCGAGACCGGATTCGAGCGTTCGAACGTCAGGTCGTCGGCCAGCGTGTAGGAGTCGACGAGGGTGAAGAGGTCGTCGCCGATCTCGAGGGCGTCGCCGGGCGGCAGGCGGCCTATGCTGCCGTAGATGCGGCGCCAGCCGAAGTAGATCTCCCTCGGCGGCCGGTCCACGAGGGCCTCCGTCTCCAGGCGGAGCAGGCGGCACAGTTGCTCGGCCCGTTCCAGGTAGCGGCCCATCCAGTAGAGGCCCTGTGCGCTGCGGGAGAGCATCGATCAGTTCTCCAGCACCCAGAGGTCCTTGCCGCCGCCGCCCTGGCTGGAATTCACGACAAGGCTCCCCCTGCGCAGGGCCACGCGGCAGAACGCGCCGGGCACGATGCGTGTCTTCTGGCCGTGCAGCACGAATGGGCGGAGGTCAACGTGACGCGGCTCGAATTGGCCGTCTATCAGGCATGGCGAACGGGAGATATCGAGTACCGGCTGTGAGATGAAGCCCGCGGGGTCGGCGCGGACCTGTTCGGCGTACTCGACGCGTTCCTGTTGCGTCGAATGGGGGCCTATCAGCATCCCGTAGCCCCCGGACTCGCCGACGCGCTTGACCACCAGGTCCTGCAGGTTGTCAAGGGTATATTCGAGGTCCTCGGGATCGCGGCACATCTTCGTGGGGACGTTGCCGAGAATCGGTTCTTCGCCCAGGTAGTAGCGGACCATGTCGGGCACATAGTGGTAGACGCTCTTGTCGTCGGCCACGCCGGTCCCCGGCGCGTTGACGAGCGACACGTTTCCCAGCTTGTAGGCGTGCATGAGGCCTGGCACGCCGAGCAGGGAGTCCGGCCGGAAGACCAGGGGGTCGACGAAGTCGTCGTCCACCCGCCTGTAGATCACGTCCACGCGCCTCAGGCCCCTGGTGGTGCGCATGTAGACGAAGCCGTCGTTGACGAGGAGGTCCCTGCCTTCCACGAGTTCGGCGCCCAGTTCGCGCGCCAGGAATATGTGCTCATAGAAGGCCGAGTTGTAGACACCGGGCGTGAGCAGCACGATGCTGGGGTCCGACTGGCCCTTCGGGGCGAGTTCCCGCAGGGTCGTCTGGAGCATGCGGCCGTAGCCTGAGACCTCCCGGACGCGGGAACTGCGATAGAGGAGGCGAAGGCTGGACTTGGCCACCTTCCGGTTCGCCAGCATGTACGACACGCCGGACGGGACGCGCAGGTTGTCCTCCAGCACGACGAAGCCGTCGTTGGTGCGGACGAGGTCGGTGCCGCAGATTCCCACCCATGTCCCGTGCGGCGGGGAGAACCCGCGCATCTCGATCCTGTACTGGGGGCAGTCCCGCACCATTTCGGCCGGTATGACGCCGTCCTTGACGATTCGGGCCTTGCCGTAAACGTCTTCCAGGAACAGGTTCAGCGCCTTGACGCGCTGGGTCAGCCCCACCTCCAGTTCCTGCCAGTCCGAGTTGGAAATCACCCTGGGGATACAGTCAACGGGAATCGTGCGTTCTTCGGCCTCCTCATCTCCGTAGACCGCGAAGGTGATGCCTTCGTTCGAGAACGACCGCGAGACGCGGTCCTGGATGTTGACCAGTTCCTCCCGGGAGAGTTCGGTCAGCGCATCGTAGACCTCACGGAAATGCTCCCGCGGGACGCCGTCCGCCTGGAACATCTCGTCGTAGATGGCGGGACTGATGTCGTAATTGTCGAATTTCACGTGATTGCGTCGAGTCGCCGCCGGCGAATTCCGGTCATGGGATTTTCTGCTATCCCGTTCGGGCTCAAAAATACGGCGCCATTGTAGTCCCGCATTTCACGGTCGGCCAATCAGTTGCATTCGTTGTTTTGCACGAATTGGCATACGCGTCGGCGCTCCGGCCGAAAGTATGCTGGTCCGAAGCCTTGAGCGTGCGCGGTTCGGCGTAGACTGGACGAGCACCGGCTTGGTGGGGCAAGCGGGTGCGCGCAAACACAGGTCCGGAGGGAGTACGCAATGGCAGCGAACGGCATCCTGGAGCGCCTGGCTGAGGGCGTCGTGTTGGGCGACGGCGGATACATCATCGAGTTGGAGCAACGGGGTTACGTGGTGGCCGGGGCGTTCACGCCGGAGTTGGCCATCACGCACCCGGACGCCATACGCGAGCTTCACCGCGAGATGAAGTACGCGGGCTGCGAGGTCTTGCAGGTTATGGCCTTCTACGGCAGCAGGGAGAAGCTAAACACCGTCGGATACGGCGACAAGGTCCTGGAGATCAACCAGGCCGCTACCGACATCGCCCGCGAGGTTGCAGGCGACGACATGCTGGTGGCGGGCGACCTGAGCACGACGTGGTTGTGGGAGCCGGACGACGCCGAGTCGGAGAGGCTCGTCGCGGACATGTTCGACGAGCAGATAGACGCGCAGGCAGGGGTGGACTTCGTCATTGGCGAGCTGTTCTTCAAATTGGGCGAGGCGTTGCTCTGCGCGGACCGGATTAAACGGAAGACCTCCTTGCCGGCGATGATCACGATGTCTTTTCGCGAGAGCAATGTCTCCGAGGACGGGTTTACCGTTGCAGAGTGCGCCCGAAGACTGCACGACGCGGGTGTGGAGATTGTTGGGCTGAATTGCATGAATGACCCGACTCGCATGTTGCCGCACATACGGGAGATGCGCGACGCGTTCGATGGCTACCTGGCCGCCCAACCGGTGGCATTCCGCTGTACCGATGAGACGCCGTGGTTCACGGGCAACCCGGGCTTCCCCGACCGCCTTGAGCCGAACCAGTTGACGAGGTACGAGCTTGGTGAGTTTGCGGCGACGGCGAAGGAGATTGGCGTCAACTACATCGGCGGCTGCTGCGGGTGCAAGGCGACCCACATGCGCGAGATGGCCAAGGCGCTGGGCAAGTACGAGCAGGCGGACAGGTGGGACCCGCGGGCGGGTACGCCGATGAGCGAGACCGAGTACAGCAGACCCAAACGCGAGTCCCTGGGCGACCGGCCTTCTTCGTAGACGCGCCGGGCGTGAGCGGCGTCGCCTTTGGCGCAACGGGGAGGCGCTCCTGCTCTGCCTGGACTCATCGACCCCAGGTCGTATAACCCGACCAAATGTCAGAACGTTCACAGACCGCTGATTCGGGTCCCGTACGGGAGTCCGCGCGCATCACCGGCCTCGACCTGATACGCGGGGTTGCGGTGCTCGGCATTCTGCTGATGAACGCAGTGTCATTCAGGTTCGGCGATGCGCCCTACTTCAACCTGAGCGCGGGCGGTTCGGAGTCCTGGTTCGACTGGGCGGCAGGTATCTTCGGCGAGGTGTTCGTCGATCAGAAGTTCATGGGGTTGTTTTCGCTGCTATTCGGCGCAGGAATGATCTTGTTCATCGACCGCGCCAGCGAAAAGGGCAGGCGCGCAGTCTGGCTGAACGTGTGGCGGAACGGGCTGCTCCTCCTGATCGGCGTGCTGCACGCCCTGTTGTGGGATGGCGACGTGCTTATCGCCTACGCGATTTCGTCGGTCTTCCTGATCGCTCTCCGGAAACTGCCGAACCGGGTGCTAATCTCCGTTGGTGTAGCCGTGTTCGCGCTCTCTATTGGCACCGCGCTGCTTGCGCAGAACATCGCCAACACGACCGACGTGTCACTGGCCGGTCTCTGGACGGCAGGCGAACGTGCGGACGACGAGGCGACCACACTTTTGGTCCTGGCGGGCTTTTTATTGCGCGCTTTGGGGCTGATTCTGGTCGGCGCCGGTTTGTATCGCATGGGCTTTATGAACGGAGGTTTGCCTGCGCGTACTTACCGGTTGATTGCGATGGCAGGTTTCGCCGTCGGGCTGCCGCTTGCCGTTGCCGGCGTAGTCGTTACGGCGGTGAACGACTACTCGAGCGAGGTCGCGTTTGTCGGCCAGGTTCCCAACACGATCGGCACGATCCCCTTCTCGTTGGGGTACATGAGTCTCATCATTTTGTGGAATAACCGCGCGGACAACTGGCTGAAGCAGCGGCTGCGTGCGGTCGGGAGGATGGCGTTGACAAACTACCTTACGCAGACGGTGTTGGGTGTGCTGGTCTTGACCGTCCTGCTGGCGGATGTCGACTTTGTGAACCGGGGCGTGGTGTTGGTGTTCGTGCTTGCGGTGTGGGCCCTGCAGTTGTGGTGGTCGCAGGCGTGGATGGGCCGATTCCTGTTCGGACCTGCCGAGTGGCTGTGGCGAGTCGCCACTTACAGGAGCGGCCAGCCGTTGCGCCGTCAACGTGTCGCGGGACTTGCCGCGTAGAAGAGGGTCGTTGCTCACTGCAGTGTGCCGGCGCCTACTCTTGCGCCAGCAGCCAGCCGAGTAGGGCGTCCACGAAGGCGTCGACGTAGGCGGGCGCATGGCCGCTACCCTCGCCTATCCAGAGTTCGACCGTGATTCCCTCGGCGCAGTCCGGATCCAGGCGGAATGCCTGGGTCTCAGGGCCCGGCACGTACTGGTCCAGGTCGAGCGTGGCGTAGGGACGGAAGTGCTCTGGCCAGTCACACCCGGCCTTCCGGCTCCAGCGCGCTGCCATGTCGCCAGCCCCCAGGTAGAACGCCGACTCGCCGTCGTTCTTGGGGTCCGGCTCGCTTTCGTCTCCGTCGAATAGGACCACGCCGTCATCGGTACCGTGGATGTGCAACGCTGACACGGGAGGCGCGCCTGCACACGCAGCGTCGTCGACGTAGCTCGTGCCGGCCAGGCTGGCCACGGCGCGAAGGCCGGGCAGTCCCTTGCAGGCCATATGGTTTGCCATGAAACCGCCGTTGGAGTAGCCGAAGAAGTACACCGGACCGAAGCCTTCGATCTTCCGTGCTTCGGCCACCAATTCGGTCAGGTAGGCGACGTCGTCCTCGCCAGTCTTTCCGCCTTCGCAGCACTCGTCGGTGGGGTTCCAGAATCGATTGCCCTCGCTGTTCACAAACCCATTGGGCAGTAGCAGGGCGAACCCGTCGATGTTGACGCGTTCGTGGAGAGGCACGTACGCGGCGTGGTTGGCGGAATTGCCCCCGAAGCCGTGAAGAGAAACGATGAGCGGGGTCTCGCCGTCAACAAATTCCAGGGGCGTCACGAGGACAGTGCGGTCGCCTCGTCCTGGGTGCTCGACAAAGTGGACCTCGCCTCCGGACTCCTCCGCCAGACTCGCGGTCCGTTCCAGTACGTCGCGCTCCGATGACAAGGATTTTTCGTCCTTGCCGTTCGACCATTCCTGCTTGTCCGGCCAGGCGGACTCGAGTTTGGCAGAAGCGTCTTCGAGTTCCTGGATCCGGGCGTCTCTATCCTCGAGGCTCTCCCTGAAGACCGCGATTTCGTCTTTAAACGCAGCGTTCTCGACTGAAACGGTCTGGAGAGACTCCTCCAGTGCCTCGACCGTCGCCTCCAGGCCGAGAACCTGTCCATCCACTGCGGAGTCTTCGTCCCCACCGCTACATGCGATCAATGCGGCGGCAAAAAGAACGCACACAGCGACCGCGCCTTGCAAGCGGGGAATCCCCGAAAGGCTAGAACCGACGTGCAAGTCATTCATGGTCCGGGGCTTGACTGTATCGGGCGCGCTCATTGTCTCAATGATGAACGTCGCCTCAGACCACGCGCAAATCCCTGTTCGATGTGTTGGACTTCAGTCCGCCGGGAATCATGAGTCCGTCCATTAGAATCGGGCTGATTCCACCATCGGAGGTCTCCCGTGCGAATCGACAGGTTCGAGGTCTATCACGTCGCCATGCCGCTCATCTACCCGTGGCGCACGGCGTACGGTGAGGACTACGACATTCACTCGGTGCTCGTCAGGGCCACAAGCGGCGACTACGACGCGTGGTCCGAGTCGTGCCCACTCCGCGCGCCCACCTACCTGTCGGAAAGCGCGGCCTCCGTGTTCCACAACGTCACGGAGTTCTTCGGTCCCCACGTGGTAGGCGGCGAATACGACACGGCGGACGATTTGAACGAGAGGCTGGCCGTATTCAAGGGCAACAGCTTCGCGAAGGCCGCGATTGAGATCTGCTGGTGGACCCTCGAAAAAGCCATCACCGGCACGCCGGTCCACCGGCTCCTTGGCGGCGAGACGAAGGAGGTCCAGGCCGGCGCCGATTTCGGGATCCAGGACTCCTACGAGATGCTGCTCGGCAATATCCAGCAGGCCGTCGACGCGGGGTTCCCGCGCATCAAGCTCAAGGTGGCGCGCGGCTGGGACCTTGAGATGCTGCGCATCGTCCGCGACGCATTTCCGGACATGACTTTCCACATCGACTGCAACTCCGGCTATTCGCTGGACGACCTGCCGTTCTTCCAGGCCATCGACGAACTGGGACTGGCGTTCATCGAGCAGCCGTTGCACTACGCCGATGTGCTGGACCACGCCGAGCTTGCCAGGCGGATACAGACGCCGGTCTGCCTCGACGAGTCGATCGTGAGCGTCAAGGCCGCCGAGCAAGCGATCAAGGTCGGCGCATGCGAATACATGAACATCAAGCCCGGGCGCGTTGGCGGACTGGCTAACTCAAAGGCCATCCACGATCTGTGCCAGGACGCGGGGATCCCGGTCTGGGTCGGCGGCATGCTCGAGAGCGCCCTCGGCGGCGCGCTGTGCGTCGAGGTGGCCACGCTGCCGAACTTCACCTATCCCGGCGACCTCTTCCCGTCTTCCCGTTTCTACACCGAGGACCTGTCCGACTCGCCGATGGAATTGACGAGTCGGCAGACCTTTCGGCCGTTCGAGGGCCGGCTGCCCACTCCCGACCGAAAACGCCTCGAAAGAGTGACCGTGCAGTCCGCGACAATCGTCTAGTTTCGCCATTGTGCGGGAACTAATCGGCCTTGGTGGGAGGGACCGCGTTTAAGTCCAGGGCGGTTCGCGAACATCCGTTCCAACTAATTCGCTTTTGCGGAGCTGGCGGTACGTCTGAAACTCTTGCGCTTTGCGTATCTTGGTGTGCGAACCAGCACCAGTCCTGGTGGCGTCGGCAGGATCGCATCTGCCGGCACGCCGGGGGCGTGGATGCGCGTCCTGCGGGATGGTCTGATGAAGCC
>DAOUKO010000022.1:0-158411 GCA_034421215.1 Dehalococcoidia bacterium | reverse complement strand
CACGGGCGCCCGATTCCCTACGGTACCTGCGAACTTCCCGGGGACTTCGCGCACCGGCTGACACGGCTGAAAGAGGCCAGCGGCCTCACCTGGACCGGTTTCGCCGAGGCCGTCGGAATGGAAAGCAAGAATCTATACAAGTGGCGCAAAGGGACGGTGCCCAGCGGAGGCGGGATGCATTCACTCTTTTGCCTGGCGTCCAGGATTCCGGGTGGTCTCGACATTCTCATGGGCGAGAGTTCCCAGATGTCCCTCTGGGGGAACTGATCCATGCCACGCCGACGAACACGCCACCGGCGGACAGTCCCGTCATACCTTGACGGCTTCCCGGAGAGGTTGAATCTTCTCAAGGACGCATCCGGCCTGTCGTGGGCCGAACTTGCCCGGCGTATCGGGACCAACACGCTCACCGTCAGGAGGTGGCGCGCAGGCACCCATCCCAACTCCCAACACATTCTCGCCCTGATGGACCTGGCCGGAAAGATGGGCTTGGACAACATCCTGACAACGAACTGTTCTCCGCACGACCTGAAAGCAATCTCCATCCGGCCAAGTAACCAAGCCGGCCAGCCTCCCAAGACTCCACTACTCAGCGGGTCGATCCATGACGAAACGGAATACACCAAGAGGTAATGAAAATGAAAGACAGACTGCTTAGGCGTCGACAAGTCGAGGAAATCACGAGCATCAGCCGCTCGTCGATCTACCGGTTGATGCAGGAAGGTGAATTCCCGCGGCCGGTCAAGATCGGCCCCGCGGCTGTAAGGTGGAGGGCAAGTGACCTCACCGCCTGGTTGAAGTCACGACCGGTGGCAATGGGTGAAGTCGGTCCGCCCAAAGCCGCCCAGGTGAGGACCACGTAACCGGATCCGCTAATGGATTCTGCTGATCCGACTTCGATTGACGTCAGCTGGCCGCGTAGTCCGCCCACAACTGCATCAGCGTGCGGCGACGCTCAAACAGATCAGACCTGGCATATGCCTGCTCCGTGGTGCTGCCCAATGAGTGAGCAAGGGCAGCCTCACCGACGGCCCAGGGCGTGTCGGTCTGCTCCATGCACCACGTCTTGAATGTGGTCCTGAATCCATGAACGGTCGCGCGGTCCGCCAGCCCGGTTGAACGGAGAATCTTTGTCAGCGTCATGTCGGACATCGGGGACCCTGGCTTCAACGGTGAGGGGAACACCAGTCCGCTGTTGTCGTCCAAGGCCCGTGCCCGCATTAGAGTTTCGAGGGCCTGAACACTCAGCGGCACTCGATGCTCTACGCCTGCTTTCATTCGCCCGGACGGTATGCGCCAGACCCGGTCCTGAAGGTCGATCTCGTCCCACGTCGCGCCCCGAGCCTCACCAGAGCGCGCCGCGGTGAGCACGAGGAAACGGAAGCACAGCCGGGAAGCCAACGATGAACCGGAAGCATCGACGGTTCCCAGGGCCGCTGCAACTTCCCGATACGGCAAAGCTCGAAAGTGCTGTTTGACCGCCGGCATGGGCGGCAGGGCGGCGTTGATGGCCTCCCCAGCGACATTGACCTGGATGTGGCCATGCGCCTGGGCGTAGGCGAACACGGCGCGGATTCTCTGCCTGAGCTTGCGGGCGATCGACGGTTTCGTTGTCCAGATGGAAAGAGACTTGAGGACATCGGCCTGTGTGATGCGGTCTATTCGGGTATCGCCAAAGACTGGATACGCGTACATCTCCAGTGATCCCTGCCAATTGATGGCGGTCTTCGAATTCCGCCAACGCGCTCTATTCGCCTCGATATACCGTTGCGCGGCATCGCGAAACGTCGGCAATCCGGGTCGGCGCCTTTCAGCTTGAGGATCGTGCCCAACGGCAACCGCCGTTAAATTGGCCGCAGCGCGTTCCCGGGCAACAGCCAAGGAAACGACTGGATAGCCACCGAGACCAATGTCGCGGCGCCGTCCGTCCACCACCGCCCTCTGTACCCATGACTTGGAGCCGCTGGGCCGTACCACAAGGTAGAGGCCGGAACCGTCTCCGTAGCGTCCGGGTTTCTGGAGCCCCTTCACTTTCAGGGCTGTGAGCTTCCCCATTGCATTCCCTTGTATTGAATTGCGTCTCGTACCACAAATCGTACCACATCAAGTGTGGGACGGCCCGAAATGACATGGGACGGCGCAAGAACCAAAGGGTCGTGAATTAAGTTCAAAACAGGCAGCAATAAGAACAAATGAGCGAATTATGGAGGGGGTGGTGGCTCCCGAGGCAGGATTCGAACCTGCGACCTAGCGGTTAACAGCCGCCCGCTCTACCACTGAGCTACTCGGGAACGTTACGCGAAGTGGTCGCTTCCAGCGTAGCACCGCGGCGAATTTCGACGCAAACGTAGAACCCGCCTGTGAGAGCCAATGCCGGACTGTTTTTGACCAATCGTCAGACCATTTTACTGATCTGTTCAGGTACGGCGTAAATCGTAAACAGGCTTGGGATGCCTCTAATCGACTGTCACAGCTTTTACAAGGTGTCTTGGGCGGTCCACGTCGCATCCACGTTTGACGGCGATGTGGTAGGCGAGTAGCTGTAACGGCACGGCCATCAGGATGGGGGTGATGTGGTCTGACGCCCTCGGCACATAGACAACGTTCGAAACGAGTTCTGCTCCTATCGCTTCGCCCTCGTTGGCGACGGCGAACACCGCGGCGCCCCGTGTCCTCACGTCGCTGATGTCGCTGAGCATCTTTTCTCGCAACTTTCCCGATGGGACCAGCGCGACGACCGGCATGTGTTCGTCGATCAGAGACAGGGGTCCGTGCTTGAATTCACCCGCTGGATATCCTTCGGCGTGAACGTAGCTCATCTCCTTTAGCTTCAGCGCACCTTCGATGGCCAGCGGGTAGAGGTTGCCTCGCCCGAGGTATATGAAGTTCGAAAAGCTCGAATAGCGCTCAGCCAGACTTGCGTACCGTTCTCTGCCCTTCAACGTCTCTGCGACCATTCCCGGCAGGCGCTCCAGTTCGCGAACCAACTCCGTCTGCCGGTCCCGCGCCAGCGTGCCCCGCCTCGCCCCGAGATGGATAGCGAGCAGGTACAGGACCGTGAGCGAGCAGGTAAAGGTCTTACTTGCGGCCACGCCAATCTCCGACCCCGCCCTCATTGGGATGGACCAATCGGCTATTTCGACTGCCCGCGCGCCTTCCTCGTTGCAAACTGTCAGTTGGCCGGCGCACTTTCCGCGCACCGCTTCCATTGCCGCCAGGGTGTCTGCCGTTTGGCCGGACTGGCTGACGGAGATCACCAGCGTGCGACGATCTACCAACAAATCGCGGTACCTGAACTCGGACGAGTTGTCGGTCTCGCAAGGGATCCCCGCAAGCGACTCGATCCAGTACCTGGCGGTCATCGCAGCGTGCAGGCTCGTCCCCATACCCAACAACAGGATGCGGTCCACGGCGGCCAAGGCTTCATCGGTGATCGTGAAGTCCTCAAACGACACATCGCCGGTATCGAACGAGACCCTGCCGCGCATAGCGTCGGCGACCGCGTGCGGCTGCTCGTCGATCTCCTTCAGAGTGAAGTGTTCATACCCCGCCCCCGGCTTCGATGGAGTTTCCTGCGGAAGCATGGCGGGCGGGTCGTTTGCCAAACTCATGTCACTCTAACCGTAGCCGATGGCCCGGCGTCCCGCGTCGTCAAGGTCGGAATCGCTATGGTCCTGGCTGGTGGCACGAGGTGAAGAAAGTGATGCGTTGCCGGTCTGATGGTGGTCACTGCACACCGTTTGGGCCGGAGCGTCAGGCGTTGGCGGGGGATGATCGTCTCAGATTCCTCCGCTTCGGTCGGAATGACAAAAAACGGGGTCGGAATCATTATGGCCTTGTTGAGGCCACACGAGGTGATGAAATAAGGGTGGCGCCTGTCGGACGGGGGTTGTACATGGCGTGCGTACCCACCCCCGCGCACCACCGTGGGTACCGGATCGGAGTCCGGCACGACGAGTGAGGGTGTGAACTACCTGGCGGGCGAGTGAGGTGGCCCCTGCCGGTTTGGAGTTGTACACGTCGGGCGTACCCACCTCCGCGCCCCACCGTGGGTACCGGCCCCGTATCGGGTACGGGGTGACGTTGTTACCCCAGCACGACGACTCTGTATGGCCCCACCGTGGGTAGCCCATCGGCGTGCGGTGCGACGGGTTGGGAGGACGTTGGTTGGCGTGGTAGAGGTTTAGGGGTGGGCTATGGCTGGTCTGAGTCTCCGCGGTGATCAGGACGTTGGCAATGTCTCCTCGAAGTAACGCTGCCAGTTGCGGTACATCACGTTCTCGATGTCGGAGTCGTTCCAGCCGCGCTCGGCGAGCACGTCTGCCACCTTCTGGTAATCGGCAACGGTGTCCACGTCGAAGGGGGCGCCCTCTGCGCCGCCCTGCCCGTCCGTGTCGCCTCCGATGGCGGCGTGGAGGGTGTTGCCCGCCAGTTCGCACACATGCTCTATGTGGTCGGCCAGGTCCTGCAGCGTGATCTCTTCGGGTGAGAAGGCTTCCTGCCGTTCGTGATTGTCTCCGGCCCAGTCCTTTTCGACGTGTCGCGAAAGCATCCACGTGTCCATCGACGCACCTATAACGGCGCCGCGGTCGATGATGCGCCGGAGCATCTCGTCATCAAATTGCCGCTCGCCCGGAACAAGAGCGCGGCAGTTCTGATGGCTGGCGAGCACCGGGCCGGTGAAGATGTCCAGGGCCTGGCGGATTGACTCATCCGACGTGTGTGTAACGTCGAGGACCATCCCGAGAGAGTCCATCTCCCGGAGCAGTTCAGCCGCGCCTTCGAACAGTCCGCCTTCCGTTCCGGTGCCCGTCCCGTGGGCGTACCTGCTAGGGCCGTAGTGGCCGAGGCTGATTACTCGCAGGCCCTGCTCGTACCACTCGTGGACCTGTTTCGGCCACAGGATGGGGTCGGCGCCCTCCATACCGAGGAGGAAGCCCACCGGCAGGTCGTCGTATTCGGCCGCCGCTGACCATTCGGCCATGTGGGCGCGTAGTTCGTCTCTGGTGCGGAGCAGTCGCGCCTCGCCGGTTGCCTGGAGGATGTGATAGTAGGCCATCTGTCCCTGCCCGAGGGCATAGGCCAGGTGGTCGCTGCGCGGGCCGCCGGGGATTATCGCGCCGGGGCGTTCCATGTCGACCGCCACCTTGACCAATGCGGCCGCGACCCGTCCGCGCCTCATTTCCGGCAGCGTTGCCATGATCTCCTCGTCGTCCCAGCCAGAGTCCGGGCCGTCCAACGGAGGAGCGTTGCGCGCCTCACTTATGGGCAGCGTCAGGTCCCTGTTGGCTTGCACGGCCAACGCCATGGGGTAGTCGCCATCGATTACCAGCATCAAATTGTTCCGGTTGGGCAAATCCTGCCGGAGAATTTTGGGATTTTCGGCGCAGCAGTTCAGTGACTGCGTCTAATCCCGTTTACCAGTGCGAAATTGCACGCAGCCCACTTCATTGGAAGGAAAAAATATGTTTCGTAGTGCAAAACCCCGGCGGCTCTGGCTGCTCATACCATGGCTAGCGGTCTTAGCCGCATTCGCAGCGGTCGCCTGTGGCGGGACGGAAACCGTTACCGTCGTTGAGACCGTTGTCGTCACGGAGCAGGTGACCGTGCCCGGCGAGAGGGTCGTAGAGACCGTCATAGTCGAAAAGGCCGTGACAGTCACCGAAAAGGTCATAGAGACCGTCGTCGTCGAGAAAGTCGTCGAAGGTGAGACGGTGATGGTCGTTGAGACAGTCGTTGTCGAGAGGCCTGTGACAGTTACCGAAAAGGTCGTCGAGACTGTCGTAGTCGAAAAGATCGTCGAAGGCAAGACCATAACGGAGATTCAGACGGTCGTCGTCGAGAGGCCTGTGACAGTCGTCGAGACTGTCATCGTCCCGCGGGTTGAAACCATAGTTGTGACTCCAACTCCCACTCAGGATGAGATCGCGATGGCGGAGAAAGAGGCCGGCACCCTCCGAATCGCGTCCGTCGGCAGCGTTCAGTCATTTGACCCGCTGTGGACAACGGCGTCAGGTACCGCAAACGTCTCCTCAACAATCCTTGAAGGCCTGTTGGCCTACAACGAGGACTCGAGTACTGGAAAAATGCTGCTGGACAGCTGGGAGACCAGCAGCGACGGCCTCACCTGGACGTTCAAGATCCGCGATGGCGTGAAGTTCCACGACGGTACTCCACTGACCAGCGCTGAGGTGGTCGGAACGCTCAACCGCCAGAAGGACCGAGGGACAATCCTGAAGCTGGTCTGGAAAGACTTTGGACTGGAAGCATTCGAAGACTTTGTGCAGGCCGTAGATGACCGCACATTCACCCTCAACTTCAGGGAGCGGACCGGACTGGCTCTGGACGCCATTGGTCCCCAGGGCTTTGCGCCTCTGATCGTCACGGAATCCTGGTACAAGCTGCCCGCGACCAACTCTGCGCCTGGACAGCCAATCGGAACAGGCCCCTATCGCTTTGAGTCGTGGTCACCCGGAGACCGCTGGAGCGGTGTCCGTTACGATGACTACTCGCCGAGCCCCGATCCCACAAACGGCGAGGCGGGCAGGCACGAAGCGTTCTTCGACCGGTTCGAGTACATCGAAATCCCTGATCAGACCACCCGCGTCGCTGCCCTGCAGACCGGCGAGGTGGACTTGGTCCAGGAATTCAGCCAGGACCTTTTGCCCCGGCTGACGAACGACCCCAACATCCAGATAATTGGAAGCCCGCCATTCAGGCTCATGGGCGAGTTCAACTACCAGGTCCCACCGTGGAACGACCCGGAACACGGTCGAGCCCTACGGCAAGCGGTTGTGATGGCTTACGACAACGAGAAGGCGCTGCTGGCTGCTGCCGGTACTCCGGACCGCATCAACCTCTGCCCGTCGCTGACGCAGTGTGGCACGGTCTGGGAGACCAGCGCCGGTTCTGAAAACCGTTACAACGCCAGGCGAGTCGAAGACGCTCGAAAGATCGTCGCAGACTCCGGTTATGCCGGATACACGATTCGGGTTATGGACCCGGTGGACCGCCAGCCGGCCCACGGCGCCGCTCAGGTGACCAAGGAAGTGCTGGAGGACATCGGATTCAATGTCGACCTTCGCGTCATGGACTGGGCGACTATGGTCCAGGACCGTGCGACCGTAGACCGCTGGGAGCTCTTCCACACGTGGTCCAGTTCCGCCTTGCGGATCGGCCCCATCGGCCACCTCCGTTCTGGTGATCTGATCTATAAGGGGTGGTTCAACCAGTACACCGACGTGGACGGCACGCAGCGGCGAATCTTCGCAGAATTGGCCCGTGAGACCGATCCTGCGAGGATTGTGGAGTTGATGGACGAGTTCCAGGAGTATTTCTACCTGGACGCCATATTCCTCACGATTGGTGAGTTCTTCAACAACTGGGCTGCCAGAATGGACCTTCGAGGCGTGCACGGCGGACCCGGAGGTCAAAAACCCTACGACAAGTTCATTACCCGATAGCCGACTAGTCATAAGTTGGCCGAGGCGGGTAGACCGCCCCGGCCGGCGACCCGGTTGTGAGAGAAAACGGACGGCAGACGAGTGACACCGTCCGGCAGTTTCGCCGGACCCGCTCTCTGCCGTTCGTCGCGCTTGCCGGCAGGCGAAACTGCTGGTCTCACCGCTTAGCGGCCCGCTGATTCTCCATGTGACGGTACATAGTCAAACGTATTCGTGCTTCGATCCCGGTGGTCATCATCGGCGGCGACGAGGCGAACCCCGGGATCCTGGAGCAGATCAGGAAGGACCTCGGGTTCGACCGACCGTACCACGTTCAACTGGGCAACTGGTTCTGGAACATGCTCCGCGGCGACCTGGGCACCTCCATCTTTTCCAGGAAGGAGACAACGGAGTTGATCCCGCCGAGATTCCAGCCAACCCTCTCGCTCGGTATCCAGGTGACGGTCATCTCCTCGATCCTCGGCGTATCGACGGGGATGCTATTGGCGTGGCATCCGGGCAGCGGGCTGGACCGGACGTTGATGTTCTTTGCGGTGCAGGGATTCGCGTTGCCCGGGTTCTGGCTGGCGTTCATCATGACCTGGGCTTTTGCGGTGAACGTGGGCTGGTTCCCGGTGCTCTGATATTCGCCCCAAGGCGACGGAATGCTGAAGCACCTGCTCAGCATGTTTCTGCCTGAGCCGCTCGACTTCCTTTCACCGGTGACGCGGCGTCAAATTGAACGGGCCGAATGCTCCGTTGAATACTTAATTCGTTACTCGGCGGGACGGCCTGATTCCACCTGGAAATTTGCTATATGGGCTTTTCGGCTTTACATTTATTTGCGCAAAAATTCGGCTTGGGTGCATCGCATTATTCGGGGTTACGCGCGCGCGTAGGTTGCGGCTGGCGTCCAATTTGGCCGAGTGTAATTGGTGCAACCAGACCGATTGATTGGGGACTTATTTACAATCCTAGACTAGCCCGCCACCCTATGCAGGTACCCGCGGCAGCTTAGCTTCACTTCGTTGTGATCCGGTACAAACGCAATCTCAAAGGGCTTGCCATAGGGCATATCGACAATCGATTCGCTACCCTCATAGAGGTTCAAAACCACGTAGCATTGACGGTTCATGGCCCCGCTGACCCAAGTGTCGCCATTCTCCGCGCTGAATTGATAGGTGCCTGGCAGTAGCTGGTCTTTATCTGCCCCGATCCGCTCGGATTCGGTATCCAGAATCCGGCCCTTGGGGAATGCTGTAACGCATAGCGCCCCGCCTTGGCTGGCGGATAGATTCGGGAGGCCCGGCACCGCTGGATTCTGCTGGGGAGTGAACCGTTCATTCACTTGGTAGTTGTTCCCGCCATTGATCCAGTCCAGGACTAGCTGCTCCCATTCCGGGCAATAGACAGCCGGATTGACCGTCGCCTCCGGGGTTGGCGTGAACGTCGGTACGGGCGTGCGTGTGGCTATCGGGGTTGCCGCGACGGTAGGCGTTGGGAATCGGGCCGATGGCGTGTTTGTGGGGATGGGCGTCTTAACAGGCGTAGCGGCGGGCACCGCTGTAAATGCCGTCTCCCTTAGTCCAGCCGTCGGGGTGGAAAGCGCCGGCTGTCTGGTGGAGACATACGCGGTACGAATAGGTGGCGTGGGGGCATCCGGCTCTTCCGTCGCGGGCATGTAGATGACGACTGGCGTGGGATCTACGGTGATGTTCTGGACAATGGACAGGGCGAACAGCGCAATCACCAGGGCCGCTAAGCACAGCGCCGTGGCGATTGATCCGAGAATGATAATGGGCCTAGACAATGGAACCCTCCTTGCCGACAGGTTCGGCGCTTGTCACAGCCGCTGAAACCATGCGCAACCGGCAAGAAGGGCACGGGGCCAAACCTTGCGGTTGTGCGAAAGGGCCTTGTAGTAAAGTTGGCCCTGGAGCGGCTGTGACCAAACGACCTTATCATGCGGGCGCAGGCGGAACGGGTAGAGATTGTCAACTGTAATTACCCTTGTGGTAAACTCACTTGATAATCCACATGGGAGAAGCGATATGCCTACCCAGAATGACAGGCCATCCCCTAAGTCAGCAAAGGAGTTGGCAGAGGCCATTTTCCGTAAGGCCGATAGGGAGAAGGCCGAACGCAAGACCTTGACGACGGCTACCCCTTCCCGGTAGCGTCCTAAATGCAGCGATTGGTGGAGGTGGGGGGAATCAAACCCCCGGACGTAGCGTTCTAAGTTCCCGTCCCCAAATCTGGCACCCCCTCGATCTAACGAAAGCCCCGGTCCACATGCCGGGGCTTTCAGGTTTCAGGGCAATTTGGGGCTTAGGCTGTGAGGTCTTGCCAGCGCAGCCGCTTTCCGACCATACCGGATGCCAAGATCATCATCTGCACAACCGTGTCGTGCTCCCGCAGGTTGGCCCGCCCAGCGAATTCCGAAACGTACCGGCGTAGGTGCTTTAGGCTCATCTTGTGGTACGTGCCTACGTAGCCCCGTTTGAGCATCGACCAAAATGACTCGATGCCGTTCGTGTGGGTCATCCCGTCCACGTACTGCCCTGCGCTGTGCTTCACCGATTGGTGATCCATGTCCGCCATCCCTTTGTAGCCGCGGTGTTCGTCGGTGTAGACCGTCGATCCCGGCTCTACGGATTCCGCTACGAATCCCTGGAGCGTGCCCGCGTCTGTCTTGGCGATGGGGTGGGCCTTGATCTTGCCGCCCCGTTCTTTGGCCCCGATAACGGCGATCTTGTTGACCGGGCCTCGGCCATTCATGGGCCGCTTCGACTTGTGCATGTTCTTGGACTTCCCGCCCAGGTAAGTCTCGTCAACTTCCACGCTGCCGGACAATGGCGGGCCGTCCGTCTGCCATGATTCCCGAATCCTCTGGGCCATGAACCAAGCGGTCTTTTGGGTGATGCCCAAATCGCGGGCCAGTTTCGTGCTGGCGACGCCTTTGAGATTCGTACTCATCAGGTACAGGGCCATCACCCACTTGCGAAGCGGGAGATTGCTGGATTGCATGATTGTTCCCACTTTGACGCTGAAGTACTTCCGGCAGTCTTTACACCAGTACGGCATCGGCCTGCCGTTTTTGGTCTCGCTGGTCTTGGCGCTATCGCATCGCGGGCAGGTGCGTTGGCCATCGGGCCAGCGGATGTTTTCGAACCAATTGCGGGCGGATTCCTCATCGGGGAACATGTCCGTCAGTTCGATTATGCTGAGTCCCTTGCGGTGGGATTGGCCTGCCATAACGCACCTCTTTCGATGCGCTAACCTTACCTGAATCTAGGCCATTCTGTCAAGTATTGTAAATAAGTCCCATTGATTGAGAGGGCAAGACATGGTTCGTAATTTAATGCGCCACCGACTCTGGTTACTCATTCCCGGGTTGGCGGCATTGGCCGCGTTCGCGGCGATCGCCTGTGGCGGGACAGAAACAGTCACCGTCGTCGAAACAGTCGTCGTCAAGGAACAGGTGACCGTGCCCGGCGAGACGATCGTTGAGACCGTCGTCGTCGAAAAGGCTGTCACAGTCACTGAAAAGGTCATCGAGACCGTCGTCGTCGAGAAAGTCGTCGAAGGCGAGACCGTGATGGTCGTTGAGACCGTCGTCGTAGATCGGCCCGTTACCGTGACCGAAAAGGTCATCGAGACCGTTGTCGTCGAGAAGATCGTCGAGGGTAAGACCGTAACGGAAGTGCAGACTGTCGTTGTCGAGAAACCCGTGACGGTCCTCGCAACCGTCATCGTCCCGCAAGTCGAGACTGTTATCGTTACTCCGACACCCACCCAGGACGAGATCGCGATGGCGCAAAAAGAGGCGGGCACCCTCCGCATCGCCTCCGTCGGCAGCGTGCAGTCGTTTGACCCGCTGTGGACGACCGCCTCGGGTACCGGCAACGTCTCCTCGACGATTCTCGAAGGACTGCTGGCGTACAACGAGGACTGGAGCATCGGCAAGATGCTGCTTGACACCTGGGAGACCAGCAGCGATGGACTCACCTGGACGTTCAAGATCCGCGATGGCGTGAAGTTCCACGACGGAACCCCACTGACCAGCGCACACGTCGTGGGCACGCTCAACCGACAGAAGGACCGCGCCCCGGTCTTCAAGCTGGTCTGGAAGGACTTCGGACAGGAAGCCTTCGAGGACTTCGTGAAGCCCGTCGACGACCTCACCTTCACCCTGAACTTCAAGGAGCAGACCGGACTGGCCCTGGACGCCATTGCGCCTCAGAGCTTTGCGCCGCAGATCGTCACGGAAGCCTGGTACATGCTGCCGGCCACCAACTCTGCCCCCGGCCAGCCCATCGGCACCGGCCCGTACCGGTTCGAGTCGTGGACGCCAGGAGACCGCTGGAGCGGTGTCCGTTACGATGACTACTCGCCGAGCCCAGAGCCGACTAACGGCCAGGCAGGCAAGCACGAGGCGTTCTTCGACCGCTTCGAGTACATCGAAATACCCGACCAGACAACCCGCGTAGCCGCCCTGCAGACCGGTGAAGTGGACATGGTCCAGGAATTCAGCCAGGACCTTCTGCCCCGGCTCAAGGCCGACCCGAACGTCCAGCTTGTCGGCAGCCCGCCGTTCAGGCTTCTGGGCCACTTCAACTACCAGATCCCGCCGTGGAACGACCCGGAACACGGTCGAGCCCTGAGGCAAGCGCTGGTTATGGCGTACGACAACGAGAAGGCGCTGCTGGCCGCGGCCGGCACACCCGACCGGATCAACCTCTGCCCCTCCCTGATGCAGTGCGGTTCGGCCTGGGAGACCAGCGCCGGTTCTGAGAACCGCTACAACGCGCAGCGGGTCGAAGACGCTCGAAAGATCGTCGAAGACTCCGGTTACGCCGGTTACACCATCCGACTGATGGACCCGGCTGACCGCCAGCCCGCCCACGGCGCCGCCCAGGTGACCAAGGAAGTGCTGGAGGACATTGGCTTCAACGTTGACCTGCGAGTCATGGACTGGGCGACGATGGTCCAGGACCGTGCGACCGTAGACCGCTGGGAGTTCTTCCACACGTGGTCAGGCGCCACCGTGCGGACCGGTCCGATTGGCCACCTCCGGTTTGGTGAGTTGGCCTACAAGGCCTGGTTCAACCAGTACACCGACGTGGACGGCACGCAGAGAGACATATTCGCAAAATTGGCCCGTGAGACCGATCACGCGAAACTCGTTGAACTGATGGACGAGTTCCAGGAGTACTTCTACGAAGACGCCATATTCCTCCAGGTTGGTGAGTTCTTCAGCAACTGGGCGGCCAGGAACGACCTACGCGGCGTTCACGGCGGTCCCGGAGGCCAAAACCCGTACGACAAGTTCATAACCCGATAGGGCGAATAGCCAAAAAGCCGGCCGAGGCGGGTAAGCCGCCCCGGCCGGCGACTCGGTTGTGATAGAAAACGGACGGCAGACGAGTGAAACCGTCCGGCAATTTCGCCGGACCAGCTCCCTGCCGTTCGTCGCGTCTGCTGGCAGGCGACACTGCCGGCTTCGCCGCATAGCGGCCCGCTGATTCACCATGTGGCGGTACATAATCAAACGCATTCTTGCTTCGATCCCGGTGGTCATCATCGTCGGAGTAATTACGTTTTCGCTGTTGTACATAGCGCCGGGCGACCCGGCAGCCATCATCGGCGGTGACGAGGCGAACCCGGAGATCCTCGAGCAGATCAGGAAGGACCTGGGGTTCGACAGGCCGTACCACGTTCAACTAGGCAACTGGTTCTGGAACATGCTCCGCGGCGACCTTGGCACCTCCATCTTCTCCAAGAGGGAGATAACGGAGTTGATTCTGCCGAGACTCCAGCCGACCCTCTCGCTCGGGATCCAGGTGATGGTCATCTCCTCGATCCTCGGCGTATCGACCGGAATGCTATCGGCGTGGCACTCCGGCAGCCGGATGGACCGGACACTGATGTTCTTCGCCGTGCTTGGATTCGCGACGCCCGGCTTCTGGCTGGCGTTCATCATGATCTGGGCGTTCGCCGTTAACCTGGGCTGGTTCCCCGTCCTTGGATATTCACCTCTGGGCGACGGCATACTCAAGCACCTTCACAGCATGTTCCTGCCCGTGGCAGTCAACAGCATCCTTGCGTTTGCGTTCATCTCACGCATCACGCGGTCGGCGATGCTGGACGTCATGCGGGAGGACTACATCCGGACCGCACGCTCCAAGGGTCTGTCCGACCTGGTGGTATTCGTACGGCACGCCATGAGGCCGTCCGCAGTTCCCGTGGTCACGGTGATCGGCGCGGCAATCGCCGGACTGGCCACCGGGTTCGTGTTGACCGAAACGATTTTCGCCATACCGGGGCTGGGCCGGATGCTGGTAGATGCCATCGTCCGACGGGACTACCCGATTATCCAGGCACTGCTGATGGTAGTGGCGACAGTCCTCATCCTTGTGAACCTGATCATTGACGTGATCTACGCATACATTGACCCACGGATCCGCTACTGATGGCCACCGCCCTGAATACCGGTCAAGCAACAATGTTGCCGGAACGCCGGGAGAACGTGTGGCTCGGGCTGTTCCGGAATATCCGGCGCGAACCCCTGCTGATACTGGCTTCGGCGATACTCATCATCGGCCTTTTCTTTGCGCTATTTTCTACCCTGGTCGCACGCACGGAGTACGAACGGGTCGACCCGGCAAACCGCCTTCAGGCCCCAACCCGCGACTTCCACTACTTCGGCACCGACGTCTGGGGAAGGGACGTTTTCGACCGGACCATCGTCGGCACGCGTCTGTCGTTCCTGGTCGGCTTTTCGGTGACCGCCATCAGCACGATAGCCGGCGTGCTGATCGCCCTGGTGGTCGGATACTTCAGGGTGCTCGACAACATCGTGATGAGGTTCATCGACGGCCTTCTCGCGTTTCCGACGATATTGCTTGCGTTGGCCTTAATTGCCTTATTGGGCCCCAGCATCGGGAACGTGATCATTGCCCTGTCGGTCACTGGAACGGCGAGCAAGATACGTCTCGTGAGAAGCATGGTGCTGACCTTGCGCGACGCCACATACGTGGAGTCCGCAACCGCCGTGGGCGCGCGCATCCCACGGGTGCTTATCCTGCACATCCTGCCTAACACGGTGGGCATCATCATCGTGCAGGCGACCTTCACCCTCGCATCAGCCATCCTGGCCGAGGCCGGCCTCAGCTTCCTGGGCGCAGGCGTGCCGCCTACGACGCCGAGTTGGGGGAACATAGTGGCTGAAGGCCAGGGCTACATACAGGTCGGCTGGTGGATCTCCTTCTTCCCCGGGCTGTTCCTGACGTTCACGGTCCTGGCCGTCGTGCTCATCGGAGACGCGCTGCGGGACCACCTCGATCCCCGGCTGCGCGGGCGCATAGAGACGCGTTCCCAGTAAAACGGGGAGGCGGGCCAAGGTTCCGGGCCCGCGAGCCGACCGCGACTTGGGCGACTTTCGCCGTTTCGTGCGGAGTGGAACTGTGCGTGCTGCTATTGTGACGTCGCGTCGAGCAGGTCGCGGCTGAGAGCAACGGTCGATGCAGCTATGAAATCGGAGTCCTCAAGATTGAGAACTGACCTCACCACTAGTTGGGTACCCATGCCGGATGGTTCACCAAACAGACGCTGAATTGTTGACCGAGCTTCCGAGGCGACGCGGCTCGAAATCTCGTGAGATTGTAGTAGTTCGAACTCCGAAGCCAACTCGGTGGATTCAACGGCGCGCAGGAGCCGGTAGATATCGAATGCGTCCTTGGGGAGTTGTTCTTGACGGCGTGCATCCGGGCCTTCGAGGCGTTCCCCTATCTTGTGCGCCTTGGCAACCAGAAGTGCGGCCGGTCCAGCCACCTTAAGGATGCATGAACGGTCTGCGCCAGGAATCAGAGAGGAAATTTTCCTGAGCGCATGGCTGACTAGAGCGCCTTCAATCCCGCGGACCTTCATCGCGGCTCTATTGCCATGGACGCCGAGTCGAGCGGCTCTTCGGCCGGGCCCACCTACGGCCTCCGGCACCAACAGGTCAACCTGTGCGCCTTCATCCCTTCTGTATAGTCCCGGTTGGTCAGACAACCGGAATCCCGCCCTGCCCATGGCGTCAACGATCGCAGGGCTGCTCCGCAACAGTCCAGGATCAAGTGCGATGTCTGCGTCATAAGTGAATGGAGAGATGGGGAAGCTGTCATCGTCGGCGTGCACATAAACTGCCTGGGCGCCCACCAGGATGGCGGCATCCCCATGTGGCTCCAGCGCCTCAACGGCGTCGAGCAGAGTCTCCCGGGCATCTATGTAGTTTCGGTCATGGATAGTTTCCATACGTCCTCGTTGTCCCGCATCCATTCCATGAGGGCCTCCGCCTCGGCCGGTCCGCGCCCAGGGCCTTTCATGACGTCCAGCAGGACCTGGGTTACGCGGGCGTAGGTGACTCCATCGTCGTATTCGGCCCGCTCAAATACAACGGGGTCGAATGGGCGCACCAGGAGGACATTGCCTCCGGTTTCCGCGGGGCGCAGCCCCAAGGGCCGGGCGACGATCTCCGGATCGTCGACGTAGATTGCTGCCAGGCGCGGCTCTGCAACAGGCGCCAAACGATACGCAGCGAAGGAGCCGGTGACGGCGTAGCAGATTCCCGCGTCGCGAAGCCGAGCAAACAACGCCCCTGTCCCTCGTGGTTCAAGCCACGTTGTCAGCGTATTGGATGACGCGAATTCGTAGTCGTCGGCCCATCTGCGGGCCAGCGACTGCCAGTCCACCGAGACGATACGGCCTCTCGGGCTCTCCTTGGCAACGATCTCGTCCGGCTCCAGCAGGCCGGATACCCTTGAAATCATGGCCGGGGAGCTAGCGATCCTGGCGGCCAGTTCACGGGTCCCGAAGGGAGGCCGGTAATCCATGAGTCCTCTGGTCACTCGGGCTGCGCGAGGTCCCTTGAGTGACTGGAGCGGACGCTCTTCTCTGAATGGGTTCTTGTGCGCGCCTTGGGTCTCGATGAACACCGCTGGACGTTCAACGGCAAACCTGATGTTCCCGGTAGAGTCGGCGTAACTTATCCCTGCATCCGCCAGGCGCTCTCTCGCCAAGGGGCTCAAGTAGGGCGAGACAAGTACGCAGGCCGGGGCGGCGCCGGTCTGGTCGTACCGTTGTGATGATAGTTCCTTTAGATGGGACGCCGCGTAGCCGACGAACCGGGGTTCCACTGGAATCGCCTTGACCTCCACGATGATGTCGGATGACAGGCCCTCAGGGCTGCGGAGTTCCAAGATAGCGTCAATCCTGGAAACCGAAGCCTCCGGGGACTGCAGGCTCGCTGCTTCTTCGCGGCTGCGCAGGATCCACCGCGGAGGCAGGCGCGAGCTAATCTCCTTAACGGCCGTGGCGACCAGAGTTGTTTCAGATATATAGCCGTTTCGCATCATGTGAAACAGTATATTTTCTGCACCATGACGCGGTCAAGGGGAAGTCGCTCCCTTAAATCGGGTACTTTCGCAGACTCGCGACCATGGGTTCCGGGCAAAGTCCGGAAATACGAAAAAGGGCTGCCGCCCTTACGCCACCGCGTATTGGCCGTAGTCGTCGGCGCGGATGCAGGCTACCCAGTGGTCGGGGGATACCTCGCGCATTTCCGGCACGTAGCCGGAGCAGTCGTCTATGGCGACCGGGCAGCGGGTGTGGAACACACAGCCTGACGGCGGGTTCAGCGGGCTGGGTATGTCGCCTTCAAGGACGATCCGTTCCCGCTTGCGGTCAAGTTCCGGGTCGGGAATGGGAATTGCCGAAAGGAGCGCCCTCGTGTACGGGTGCAAGGGGTTTTCGTACAACTCGTCGCAGTCCGCAAGCTCCACGATCTTGCCGAGGTACATGACGGCGACGCGATCGCTGATGTGCCGGACAACCGACAGGTCGTGCGCTATGAACAGATAGGAGAGTCCGAACTCTGCCTGCAGGTTCTGGAGCAGGTTGATGATCTGCGCCTGGATCGAAACGTCGAGGGCCGAGACCGGCTCGTCCAGCACCATAAAGCTGGGCCTGGCGGCAAGGGCGCGGGCGACGCCGATTCGCTGCCGCTGTCCGCCGCTGAACTCGTGTGGATAGCGGTCGGCCATCCCGCGATTCAGACCGACGGTCTCTAGCAACTCGCCCACCTGGTTCCTCAGGTCCGCCTTGCCTTCGTGCAGGCCGTGGACCACCAGCGGTTCCCCGATGATGGCCCCCGCCGTCATCCTGGGATTGAGGGCGCCGTAGGGGTCCTGGAATACCATCCCCAGGCGTCGGCGCATCTGGCGCATTTCATTGTTGCTCAGCGAGACGAGGTCCTTGCCCTCGAAGTTCACTGTGCCCTCCGTGGCTTTGACAAGCTGAAGGATCGCCCGTCCGGTGGTGGTCTTGCCCGATCCGGACTCTCCCACCAAGCCAAGCGTCTCGCCAGGTCTGATCGTAAAGCTGACCCCGTCCACCGCCTTGATCAGTCCAACGGTCCTGTCGAATATCAGCCCACGCTTGACGGGGAAGTGGACCTTGAGGCCATTAATTTCGAGCAGGGCGCCGTTGCCGGTCTGCTCCGCGACCGCCTGGGGCGTTCTTTCCTCGACCATCGTCATGCGACCGCTCCCGCCATCCGGCTCACTCTTTCATGTTCCCAGCAGGCCGACATCTGTTCCGCGGCGGCCTCAACCAGCGGCGGGTCGTCGGTCGCGCACTTGTCCACGGCCCATTGGCAGCGCGGTCTGAACGCGCACCCCGGGGGCAGGTTGGATGGGTCCGGTATCTCCCCTTCGATTGGGAGCAGGCGCGAGCCTGAGCGGCTGTCCAGCCTGGGTACGGAGTTCAACAGGCCGACGGTGTAGGGGTGCTTGGGATTTCGATAAAGGTCCGTTGCCCGGCCGGTCTCCCGTATCTTGCCGGCGTACATCACGTTGACCCGGTCGGCGTAGCGGGCTACAACGCCGAGGTTGTGCGTGATGATCAACAGTCCCGTACCGAGCTCGTTGGTCAACTGCATCATCAGTTCCAGGATCTGGGCCTGGATGGTCACGTCGAGGGCGGTTGTGGCTTCGTCTGCAATCAGCAGTTTCGGGTTGCACGACATGGCGATGGCTATCATGACTCGCTGTCGTTGGCCGCCCGAAAGCTGGTGCGGGTGGTCACGCAGGCGTTGTTCGGGGTCGGCAATTCCAACCATCTCAAGCAACTCGCCGGCGCGGCTCATGGCCTGCTGCTTCGTCATGTTCAGGTGCAGTTCAAGGGTTTCGGTGAGTTGACGGCCGATGGTCAGGACGGGGTTGAGGGAGGTCATCGGCTCCTGGAATATCATGCCGATCCTGCTGCCCCTGACGGTCCGCATTTCCGCCTCGGAGATTTTCAGCAGGTCCTTGCCTTCGAACAGCACCTCACCGCCCTCTATCCGCCCGGGTGGATTCGGTATCAACCGCATTACGGACAGGGCTGAGACGCTCTTGCCGCAGCCGCTCTCCCCCACGAGGCCAAGTGTCTCGCCCTCTTCGATGTAAAACGACGAGCCGTCTACGGCTTTCACCACCCCGGTGGGTGAATGGAAATAGGTCTGGAGGTTCTTGACCTCCAACAGGGGTTCAGTCATAGCCCACCCGGCCACAAAATTTCCGGCCAACTAGTGACGCGTATCGTCACGATTCAGGGCGTAAGGATACCACTTACGCCCTATTCACGAGCGCCAACGAATAAGGGACGAGCCCGCCTGGGGTACGGCTCGTTAACGCTTCCTGGCGAGACCAGTGAGACCGGTCAGGCAGACAAACATATTGAGATGTGATACCAATAAAAGCCCCCGCCTGCGCCCTGTCTTGCATAGATAGCCAAGGGCGCAACATTGTCCTCCTTACGAAGAGGTGACAACGCCGCCATCATCGAGTCGGCATGGCCGAGGAGGTGAACCTGAATGAACTGGAGACTGGAGCGGGTAGTTTTCCTGTTGCCCGTATTGGTCATTCTCATCGTAATGTTCGTGTTCCTGGCTTTGCCGAATATCGGGTCGGGCGAAGCGGCCCAGCCCACGATAGGCCTGACAGCAGCGGCTACGCTGAAATCTCCTGACGGTGATTCCATTGGGACCGTCACATTTCTGCAGGCGTCCGCAGGGGTCCTGATAAGGGCCGACCTAAAGGGGCTGCCGCCAGGTGGCCACGCATTCATCATTCACGAGACCGGGTCCTGCACGCCTGACTTTGCCGCCGCCGGGGACCACTTCGACCCCGGCGATGCGGAGCACGGCTTCATCCATCCAGCATGGAAACGCGGCGAGTCGCAGGGAGGACACGGTGGAGACCTGCCTAATATCTACGCAGCTTCAGATGGTTCAGCACGCGCCGACTTCTTCAAGGTCGGCATAGGGCTGGACGCAGACACGGACAATTCGGTATTCGACGATGACGGCTCCGCCATCCTCGTGCACGAGAAGCCCGATCTTTACGGTGAACAGGAGACGGACACCGGCAGCCGCCTGGCCTGCGGTGTAATCGAGCGGACGTAGGGACTGCTGCCCCGCTACACACGACCGGCGCCGGCATCACGGGCATGCGGTCCGGTCACTGCGTGTTGCCCTTATTTCCTCGCGATTTCCTCCGGCGCGCCACTTCTATCCGTAGCGACATCAGGGCCAGCCAGGTGAGGTAGGCGGCGAAACCGATGCGCTCCTGGATGCCCAGGTAGTCATTCAGTGTCCGCGTGACGAACATGAGGCCCGTCAGGATCATGATTGACGCCGCGACTGCGGCAGCCATCCTGAGACGCCGGTATGAGTCCACCCCGCGCATCGCCATAACCGTCCCGACCACACCAAGGATTCCAGCAACGAAAAACACATGGCCGGCGGCATCATGAAGATTGTTGTCGGTGAATCCCAGGAACACCACCCGGTGGTACTCAGACTGAAATCCGACGGTCAAGAAACCCATCACCAGGTGCACCCAGAATCCGAAGGTCATGACCTTGACCCACGGTTGTCGCAAATCGGGCAGGCGCGTCACCAGCAGTACGAACGGGATGATCAACACGCAGTAGACCAGCAGGCTGAGTCGGGCTTCGTCCGCGTAGGCGGCGTTGACGCCCTGCATCTGGCTGATCGTTTCGCCCGCGGCGTCGTAGTCCGGCGTAATGATCGCGAGCACCAGGTCGATTCCCATCAACTGGATGCTCGCCGCGATGCCGAACCACGGCGCGATAAACCAGGTAAGGCTCCAGGCCCGCCTTAGTACCTGATCTCTCAGGCCAGGGGTCGGCTCTTTTTTGGCTGAGGTAGATCCGCAGGATGCTTCCGCGGTCGGCGCAGCGTTTACTCGCACTCGTGGTTCACTTTCGCATCGATTACGGTCTGCCTGTGAGACTCAACCGCAGTCTGGTTCCGGCAGACCCTCCGGCGGCCTCCAATAGGGTCGGCCATTGGGCCCGGTTTCCCCTGTGAAATTACAGGACGGCGGGCCGAAAGGGTAGTAGTCCTCGGTGGCCGGCTCACCCAGGCTAAACGCGTTGAATCTGACCGGTCCCAGGAGTTCCAGTTCGGTCTGCCGGCACTTTCCGAATGCCATTCCCGCGAATCGCAATGCCGGGAGGACACCGTCTTCTGCTTCGCCGACGGTTGGGTCCCGGAGGTCGTACGCCTGTGGCGCCAGCCGGGCTGAATAGGGGACGCTTTCGCCCGGGGCAAGTGAGACCTGGCCTGCGTGACCTTCGCAATAGGTCCGCTCACCATCGGGTCCCCAGGCGGCCACGCTCATCCGGACTTCTCCCGACGCAGTCTCCAGCGCGGCGTACTCGAGGGTCAATAGGAGCAGGTCTTCATCTTCGCCGTTGTGCACGGTCCCTTCTATGACAACGTCCCGTTGACCGCTCCTGGTTCGGAACGGGCCCTGCCGTCCTGTCGCGTAGGTCCGGGCCTTTGCCTCCCACTCCGGTTGGACCGTGACGCGCTCGATCGTCACGGTCACCCGGCCCGACATGCCGGTCAGTCGAGGTTCGAACACCCTGAATGTTGCGAAGTCAGGTGGATTGAAGCCTTGCCAGACACGCCATGACACGATCCCCAGCAAGGTCAGCAAAATGATCGCCACCAGAGGCAGGAGAACTACTACTTTGTCTGACGGCACGAGCCGCCTAAGCGTCGAGAATTCCACAAACCTCTATTTTGCAATGGGTGCAGGGGACTGGTCACGCTTGACGAAGCCGAAAGTGCCGGCGCAGATTGTCACGGAAGGTGTTGGTACACAAAGAACACCAAGTCTCTACAGCTACAGGGCGGCAAGCTGATTTACAAAATAAAATCTTCGCTATAGGATGTTTTTTGTAGGGGCCGTTTGAAGGAGTGATTTATCTTCTAAAAAACCCCTACGGTCCCACCGACAGGACTCGAACCTGCAAGAACTGAGCAGCTCCGGGCAATGCTAGTGCCCTGCGTTTGCCAATTTCGCCACGGTGGGGAGGCGAGGTCCCTAGTCTGTGAGCAAGTCTAGGGACCTCATCTTTTTCGAGTGGCCTGACGTTACGCTACCCCGGACCGTAGGCTCAGTCAAAAAGGCGGCCGGTACCCGGCGATCGGCAGATCGTCCCCGGTGCGAACCATGCACAGCACTGCCGGGGCCAAGAGCCAAAACACGGGAGGCTGGAGCGGGAGAGGGGATTCGAACCCCCGACTTTCTGCTTGGGAAGCAGACACTCTGCCACTGAGTTACTCCCGCCCGCTCGCACCCATTGTAACCGGGTAACGACGGGGCGCGAACCGGTTGCCGTCGGGCGTGGTTACGCGGTCAGTCGATAACGGGGTCGCGACGCGGCGCATCCACCTGGTCCGGCCTCAGGGCTATGACCTGCTTCTGGTACACCTGCACGCGGAACCGGCCGGAATCTACCAGGTACACCCTGTCGTCCGCCCCGACCGCCACCGACGTGGGCCGCTTGAGCCTCTTCTCCGGCTCGATGCTCGGTACGTTGTCCCTCATGCGCAGCATGTCGGGATTCGCCATCAGGCGGTCAACTCCGCGCTTGTTGATCGTGGCGTCGCCCCGGAAGGACTCGACGAACCTGCCCCTACTGTTGAACAACTGCACGCGGTTGTTGCCCTGGTCAGCCACGTAGATGTCCCCGTAGTGGTCGACCGTGACACCGCTGGGTTTCTGAAACTCGCCGTCGCCGGTACCCTCTCGGCCGATGACCTGGACCAGTTCCCCGTCATGGGTGAACCGCTGGACGCGGTGGTTTCGCCAGTCTGCAACCAGCACATCCCCGGTGAACGGGTCGATGCTGATGCCCCACGGGTAGTTGAGTTGGCCCGGTTCGCTGCCGAATTCGCCCCAGCCTCCAAGGTACTCGCCGTCCCGGGTGAAGCGCTGAACCCGGTGGTTGGCCGAGTCGACGATCCACAGGTTCTCGTCCTTGTCCAGCCTGATGCCCGCCGGGCCTGCGAACTGGCCGGGCCCGCTGCCCTTCTCGCCCCAGCGGCCGATGCGCTTGCCGTCCATGTCATAGACGCAGACGTTGTCGGCCCAGTCGTCGGTTATGTAGAAATGGCCCTGGCTGTCGAGGGCGATTCCGACCGCCCAGGGCTGTTCGTCCTCGCGGTAGTTGAATTCGCCCTGATACTCGTCGTCCTGGGGCAGGCACTTTGTCACACGCCAGAAGTCGAAAGGTGTCGTCGCCCGGTTGAGCACGTAGAGCATGCCGTCGGGTCCGGTCGCCATGTCCAGCGGCCCGTAGAAGCCGGTCGGCGACATGATGGCTCCGAGCGTCCGCTCGTACACATGGCCGATGCGGAGCAGCACCGGCGGTTCCGTGAATTCGGCGGATTGGGTTGCTTTTTCCTGGATCGTCATGGGTTGGACCTCCAAGTTAGCGGGATTTGGGTTAACCGACCGCAAGCCATGCGACTACGCCGCGGCCGGCTTTTTGATGATTCCTTCGAACTGGTCGAACGTGCCGTTCACGATCGGCGCCGGGCTCATGTCCATCCACTGGTCGAGGACGGATGAGTAAAGCGACCGGAAGTCGTTGTTGAAGCGCAAATCGCCGTCAAGTTGCTTGTCGGGGTCGAGTGACGGGTACTGCCCGTACATGCCGCCTCGGACGTTGTCTCCGACGAGGAACGCCCCGCCTCCGGAGCCGTGGTCGGTGCCGCCGCCGTTGTCCTTGATGCGCCGGCCGAACTCCGAGAAGATCATCATCGTTACGTTGTCGGCCGCGCCGTGGTCATGCAGGTCCGCGAAGAAGTCTGTAACCGAGCGTGAGACGTTCTCCCACAGGGAGGGTTGCACCTTGTTCTCCAGCGCGTGGACGTCGAAGCCGCCGATGTTTGCGTAGAAGATTCGGGTCCCAAGGCCGGCAAGGTGCACCTGGGCGATGCCCCTCAAGCTCTGAGAAAGCTGGTCGCCGGCGTATTCGACATTCGAGGTGTAACGCTCGGGCGCAGACCGGAGCAACGAAGCTCCTTCAAGGGCGTACTGACCGGTCTCACCCAGGTGGTTGAGGATCATGCTCGCCTCGGCCGTCTCCTCCGGGGCGTACATCCGCTCAAAGGTGGCAACCGCCTTGCGCTGCCGCTCACCGGGCAGCGTGGTCAGCAGTCCGTAGTTCTCAAGCTGTGCGACGGCGATCACCGGCGTACCGGGCGCCACCATCGCGCGCGGCAGGCCTTGTCCAAAGGACACGCCGGTCACAACGTTTTTGCTCTGCGGATCAAGCTCGCGAATGGCGCGTCCAAGCCAGCCTTCGCTGGAGAACTTCGTGGGCTCCGCGGTGTGCCATATGTCCATCGAGCGGAAGTGGGACCGGTCGGGCTCGGGATAACCGATGCCCTGGATGACGGCGACCTTCCCGCCGTCGTAGAGGTCCTTGATCGGCCCCATCGCCGGGTGAAATCCGAACGAACCGTCGATTGGTAGCAACTGTTCTTCGGGGATACCGGTGTTTGGCCGGTAGTCGTAGTACTGGCCGTCGCCGTACGGGATGACCGTGTTCATAAAGTCGTTCCCGCCGGACAACTGGAGCACCACGAGGACCGGGTCGGCTGTAGCGCAGTTGCTGTGCCCGTTTGTGCCGTTTGTTTTCATACTCAACTTTTGGCTCCCCTGGCGTGTACTGGCGAATACCCGCCGCGACTGATTCCGGGACTTGTTACTGAAGCTGGAATTCCCTCGACGCGCCGATCAGGCCGATCAGGTCCGATGCCGTCTCTCCGAATTGCGACCTGGAAGACTCGTCGTCCAGGCGGTACGTGATGTCGCCTCCAACGTGTTCGCGCAGGGCGTCCAGCGTCCGATCTTCCAGTTCGACGCCGCCCACCTCGTAGGCGCACGATTCAAGCAGTTCGGCCGTTGTGATCCGGGACTTGCCGTCGGCAATGCGATTGACCATCTGGTCGATGCCCGGGTTGGACCGATCGCTGAGCTTTTCGGCAATGAAGTTGACCCGTTCGACGAGGCCGGCGGTGTCTATCCACTCCTTGCCGGTGTGCCAGCCCTCCACGGTGGGCGGGTTGAGCAACGTCTGCCCCATCGCCTCGGAGGCGCCGGGGAGTTTCATCAGCCCGTACTCACGCGGCGTGCGGTGCAGGCCGGATAGCCTGATCGTGGTTGCCACTGTCTCGGACGGGCTGCGCACCTTCTTGAACCGCGCCTCCTTGAACCAGTCGGCGTGGAACAGGTGCCGCAGCACGCCTCGAATCTCATAGTCGCAGTCGAAGTACGCCTGCGCGAGCTCCGCCTGCGCCTCCTCGTTCGGCGTGTCGGACACAAAGAAGTTGTAGAGCTTTCGTGCGATGAAATTGGCCGTGGCCGGGTTCCTGACGATTACGTCGATCACGTCTTCGCCGTCGAACGCGCCATGTTCTCCAAGGAACTCCTTGACCGATTCGTCGTGGTCATCCGGCCGGTAGACAAACCTGGTCTCGTAGAACCCGTACGGGTATCTCGGCAACATTTGGTTGATGGTCCAGCCGGTGAAGGCTCTTGCGCACTGCTTGACGTCGTCTTCGGAGTAGTTGCCGACCCCCATGCTGAACAGTTCCAGCAACTCCCGACCGTAGTTCTCATTAGGGGCGTCGGCGTGGTTGGTCTGGTTGTCGAGCCAGTAGATCATCGCCGGATCGCGGGACAACTGGACGAGCAGTTCCCTGAAGTTGCCGAGCCCGTAATCGCGAAACATGTCGATTTGCGCAGACATCCAGGTGTTGATCGTGACCTTCGCGCCGCCGGTGGCGAAGATTCCGTGCCATAGCAGCGCGGCCTTCTCCTCGAGCGGCCTCGCACTGTTGACCATCCGATAGAACCACCGGGCAGACGTCATCTCGCCGGACCGATAGTGCACCATGTCCCAGTGATAGCGGTCGAACAGGTCCTCTTCCAGGCGTTCGAACCGTTCGGGATGCAGTAGGTCGTCGACTACGGCATCGTACCCGCGTTCAGCCAGCGCTTCCAACTCGGCCGCCGGCGCGCCGAAGGCCGCCCGCCGCATCAGGTGACCCATCAAGGCAACATCATCTGTCATGTTTTGTTGCTCCCTTGCGTGTTTCGTTGTTCTTCGCGCCAATAGTTGGCCTGAAACGAAAGAGACTTTGGACCCGTATCCGACAAACTAGCATTTGTGGGCCCGCCGGTCAAAGGAGAACGCGCGCGTCGCCCGCCCGCGTGAGCGTGGGGACGATCAGTTGACGACTGGCGTACCGAGTCTATGAAGGCGCACGCGAAACGGTATCCTTTGCGCAGCAAGCAAGACCGCGTATGGGCGCCGCAGTACGATGCACCATAATTCGCCTGCCGGATTCAGTCGTCACGACATACCCCAGGACCAGAGGACTAACAATTGAAGGTAACCGACATCACCTGCCACCTGCTCAAAACGGGCCGACTCCTAATTCGTATCTATACGGACGAAGGGATCGTTGGGTTCGCCGAAGGAAACGGCCGGAATCCCGTCGTCATGCAGGCGTACATAGACGAGTCCATCAAACCGGTCCTCCTGGGCAAGGACCCCAGGCACGTGGAACGTCACTGGGAGGCGTTGGTGCTGAGCGCCGGTGAACGCATTACGCGCGTGCCGCCGTTCATCGTCGGGCCCATCGACATCGCTCTGTGGGACATTACCGGAAAGGCGGCGGGCAGGCCGGTCCACGAATTAATGGGCGGTGCGGCGCGCAAGGCCATACCGTTGTACTGGAGCAGCGGCAACGGTTGGTCGAAGACACCGGAGGAGATGCTGGACCGGGTCAAGGAAGGTTGGGAACAGGGGTTCCGCGCCTTCAAGATACGCATGGACTGGAAGGCGGTCAGGCAAGACGCCGACCCCGAAAAGGACTTCCGGATGTTCAAGCTGTGCCGGGAGTTCCTGCCAGCCGAGATTCCGCTGGGGTTCGACGCCAACAATGGTTACTCGGTGAGCACGGCGATAACCCAGGGGCGCCGTTTCGAGGACCTGGGCATCGCCCACTTCGAAGAGCCGTTGCCCCAATACGACCTGCCCGGCCTGAAACAGGTGGTCGACGCCCTGGACGTAGCCGTGTCGACCGGCGAACAGGAGCAGACTCGCTGGCGGTTCCGAGACCTGATCGACCTGGCGAACCCCGACATCCTTCAGCCTGACATCATCATCGCCGGGGGGTTGTCGGAGGTAAAGAAGATCTTCGACCTGGCCGTGGTAAACAACAAGCCCGTAATGCCGCACAGCCCGACGGCGGGTGTCAACAGCATGGCCAGCCTGCACGCCTACTCGACAATCACGAACGGCATCCGGCCGCACGAGTACTCGAACGAATTCACCGGAGACCCCCAGCAAGTCCAGGAATTGTTCAACGAACCGGTGCTGCCGGTGGACGGTGTAATGCACCTCACCGACGCTCCGGGATTAGGCCTGACGCTCAACGAACAGGCCGTCGAAAGGGCGATCGTCTGCTGAGGGCGAGGAGCAGTACTCGGTAGCCAACCCCGTTTGGCCTTTCCGAGCCGGGTTGTAGGGGCGTCTCTTGTGGGCAACCGGTGGAGTAGGGCGCGGGTGACCCCGTGCCCCCCTTCATGGACGCCGGCTAACGCTGGTACGACGGTGACCTGCGCGGGGGCCCCTGCCGAAATTGATGTGATCGTGGTTTGCGCGTAGCCTCCACCCCTGGGTACCGGATCGGAGTCCGGCAAGACGAGTGAGTATGTGACCTCCCTGGCGGGCTATTTTCGTACCAGTGACGTGGGGTTGGGTTGTTGCCTGGCGGGAGTGGCAGGGTAGTGATTCGGGCGCGGCTCCGATCAGCCGCCCGCACACCGTGGGTACCGGATCGGAGTCCGGCAAGACGAGCGAGGGTGCGATCTCATTGTGATGAAAACGGGGTGGCGCCCGCAGGTTGGGAGTTGAACAAGTCGGGCGTACACACCTCCACGCCCCACCGTGGGTACCGGCTTTCGCCGGTAAGACGAAGAGGCGGGCAGTAAGACCAAAAAGGGCTGGTAAGGCGATGTAGTGGCTGCCCGGCTTTATTGATTACGAGGCCGAGCCATATTCACCGGATGTCCGGCTCCACTTCCTTGCCGGTCTCGTGGGACTGCTCCCAGGCGTCCAGTATGGCCATCACGTTCCGGCCGTGGATTTGCGGGACTGGCGTGTCGTTGTCGCCGCGGGTTAACGAGTCGATGAACTCCCTGAACTCCAGGGTCATGGGGTCGTGGTCCTCGATGGGCTCGCTTCGCCATTCCTCGCCAGAGCCGATCCAGACTCCCGTCCCGTGCTCGTCGCCTTCGCCGTACGCGTTCCGGTACCGGGCCTGCCCCATAGTGAAGAAGTAGTCGCCGCCGTACTCGGTTACGCCGGTCTCCCAGCCGATCCGGCTTATCGCCGCCGCCTTGCCGCTCTTCCAGCGGATGAGGCACATGCCGGTGTCGTCGGCTGCCACGTCAGGGAAGCAGAAATTGGAGGTGATCCCGCTGACGCTGGCGACGTCGTTGCCGAATATCCACAGCAGCCGGTCGATCAGGTGGGTCCCGTCCATCTGGCCCATGCCGCCGCCCAAATTGCGGTCCAGCATCCACGACGGGCGAGCGCCGGGGTTGAGCGGCTTGTGCCAGATTTCATACGCCATGATCAATTCGCCGAGGCGTTTCGATTCCGCTATGTCCTTCATCTTGCGGACGGTGGGAAAGTAGCGTTGCGTGTGGGCCGTCATTAACGTGACGTTGTTCTGCCGGGCGGCGTCCAGCATCTCGTCGCACTCACTCAGGAACACGGCCATCGGCTTTTCGAGGTAAATGTGCTTGCCGTGCGTGGCCGCGTCTATCGCCGCCTGCTTGTGAAGCCAGTGCGGGAGGGTTCCGATGACGATGTGGATGTCGTCACGCTCGAGCAACTCCCGGTAGTCGGCTACGAAGTCCACGTCGGGGTGGCTCATCTTGAGCGGCGCGACCTGCTCTTCCCGCGGCTCGGCCACGGCCTTCATGTCCGTGCCGTCCGTCTCCTTGACGATGTCGATGTACCGGCCGCCCAAGCGCCCGGTCCCAAGTACTGCAACTCCCAGACTCATCTTGCCTACCTCGCCGCATCCGGCGGGACCGCGACACGCCGTAGCGTTCCTGTGTCCCGGCTAAATCGGTCCCGGATGCGTTCGCTGGATAATCGTACCGCTATGTGCTGGGCCGCGCGGGGTATACGCTATCGATCCTGGAAGCGACGAGGACGAATGCGCCGCAGGCCCGCCTTAGAAGGAGAGAGGGCAACCGACGGCATTCGGTTACCCGGGTAGGGGCATCGTCACCGAGAATCAGGTTCGCAGGTAACCCGCCGTTCCGCCGGATAGAAACCATCGATCAGCACCCGGTGAACGTGATAATTCACACACTGGTTGCCGGGGTAGACAACGTGGTTGGGGTGAGAGGTCTCCACCAGGTAACCGTTGTTCAGCGTCTCGTCGACGAGTTCTTCTGACTCACCTATCGAAGTGAATGGGTCGGAGCGGTTGCCGATTACGAGTATTGGGACCCCACCACCGTCAAGCGGCCCTTCGAAAGTCCTGGGGACGAATTGGTCGTAAAACGCGCAAGGACCGACGAATGAGGGGTCCATCAACTTCAGCAGCGGAAACATGTTGCCAGCGACTGCCTCAATGGCCACGGAGTCTTCAAACCTGGTTATTCTGTCCAACGACGGGTGCAAAACCCAGTCGTCCAGGCAATTGACGTGATACGTAAAACTTGCGCTGGATGGGTCAGGCCCCAATGCAATTTTGGAGAACTGGAGCAAAGTCGTCGGGTTGTTGTTCGCGTTTAGATCGAATAGGCCAAACCACAAAGACGGCCAGGTGTCTTCCGTGTATAGGGTCGAGACCACCCCCAAATAACCTGCCAACGGGTGATTATCCGAAGCGGCGTTGACCAGGTCCAGCTTCTCGACGGCCTCCCTGAAATATCCGATCGGGTCTCCATTGTTGTAAATCGGGCAACTTGGATCGACGCAAGCCGTCAAGGCCTGCTCCAGCAACGCGGCGATTGGAGCGGTTTCCTCCAGCGCTTCTTCGATGCGTTCTTGTTGGGTGAAAGCCAGGTCGACCGGGTCATCGGCGCCGTCAAGGACCATTGCCCTGACCGTTTCGGGGAAGAGGGTTGCATACCAGGCTCCCAGGGCAGACCCGTAGGAGAATCCCAGGTAAGAGATTTGATCGACATCCAGGGCTTTGCGGATTTCGTTCATGTCGTTGGCCACGTACTGGCTGTGCAGCAGGCCGCCTATGGGCCCCATTGACTCGATGCACAAGTTCGCGGCGGCTTCCCCGGCGTTTATCTCTTCTGGCGTATCAACAGGAAATTCGATCATTTTGAGCAGGTCGAGTTGCTCGCCGGGGTCGCCACAGGCGAATTCAGGCTCCGACGCGCCGACTCCGCGGGGATCGAATCCAACGATGTCGAAGTGCGCGGCAAGTTGTTCACCGAGCGCTCCCCTGGCAACGGCGTTGACCATGCTAAGGCCGCTCCCGCCCGGGCCGCCAGGATTCACCAATAGGTAACCAATCCGGTTTTGCGGAGACGCGGCTCGATGGACATTAACCGCGATCCTGATTCGGCCCGCATCGCGGTCCCGGTAGTCCGCAGGAACCTCCACGAATCCGCACTCGGTCCCGAATGGTCCGCACCGGGTCCAATCGATCTGCTCGCCTGACGAGGTTTTCACCGAAGGCGCGGACGGCTTTGGTGTGGGTGAGGTAGATGGCGTTGGCGAAGGAATGGCAGTGGGCGTCGGATCGGGCGTCGATGTCGCTGGAGTCTCCGGTCGACGTACGGCGGTTGCGGTGGGTGAGGGCAACGGGTCCGTGTTGGGTGATTCCGTTGGCGCCACTGTAATCGCAGGTGTCGGGGGCAACGACGGCGCTGGTTCAGGATCCTCGCAGGCGATGCCTAATGCGGCGGTCAACGACATAGCACCGGCAACAAGGATTGCTCGCGCAGTCGAACGGGCGGATGGAATCACGAAGACGGTTCTCAGGTTCACTGGCATGAATGTCATAGGTAACGAGGAAGATTGTGCCGCAATTACATGGGCCGCGAGAGCCTTGGACCGCGACCTCGAGACGTCGACATCGCCAGGCGCACATTCCCAAAATCCCCGATAATGACATCGACTAGTGGATGCCAAAATGGGCTTGTCAAGCATCTGGAAATAAACGTGACTGGTCCCGCGGAGCCGACAATGAAAGAGATCGAAGTCTCAGAGTTCAGCGACGATTGCCCGGCGTTGCTGGACCGGCTCGACGACGACGGTTTGGTCGTCACGAAGAACGGCAGGCCTGTAGCCTGGGTCATACCGTACCAGTCGTTGCACGAAATGCAGGGAACCGACTTAATTGGCAGTTTGAGCCACAAAATCACTGCCAAGGGCGACGTGTATTCAACCGGGCTTCGTTGGGAACCGGGCTCTCCATCCTGACCTGGTGCTACACCTCGTCGTAGCGAAAGCAGTCGACGAGGTGATCGTTCACTAACCCCTCCGCTTGCATGAATGCGTAGCAGATAGTAGGGCCGACGAACTTGAACCCCCGGCGCCGGAGGTCCTTGCTCATGACCGCCGACTCCTTCGTACTCGCCGGCACCTCGTCCATGCTCTTCCAGGAGTTCCTAATCGTCGTGCCGTCCACAAATCCCCAGATATAGGCCGCGAAGCTCCCGAACTCTGCCTGTACCGGCCCTACGGCCCTCGCATTGCCAATAGCCGCGGAGATTTTTTGACGGTTGCGGACGATCCCCGGGTCGGCGAGTAGCTCAGCGACCTTTGATTCGTCGTACCCGGCGACGATGGCCGGATCGAACCCGTCGAAAGCGCGGCGGTAGTTCTCCCGCTTGTTGAGGATGGTCGCCCAACTCAGCCCGGCCTGCGCGCCGTCCAGCACGAGCGACTCGAATAGCCTCCGGTCGTCGTGTTTGGGCACGCCCCATTCGGTGTCGTGGTAGAGCACCATCAGCTCGTCGGAACCCGCCCAGTCGCAGCGTTTCATTAGTCCTCCTGCGCCCGCTCATCGCCGGGTTTTCGTGCCATAAGCCACAGGAAGCGCCCGTCCCGGTCTTGAGTTTCTTCCGCACTGATGATGTCCAGTCCGGCTTCCATGACCATCGTTTTGTTGGATTCGGTGTCGAAGCCGCTCCAGAACATCGGAGCGCCCAGCCAGCACCTGTCGAAGTCGGTATTCTTGCCTTTGGCGGTCATCGTTGCGAAGAACAGGCCGTTGGGCCGGAGCCAGGTCGCAATCGAATCAATCAGGGCGGGTTGTTCGTCCCGAGGGACGTGGATGATGGAGAAGAAGGCCGTCACGGCGTCGAAAGAACAAGACTGTAGCCGCAGCGAGGTTATGTCGGAATGAATAAAGGTTGCATTGGGTACGGCGAGACGCGCACGGTCGATCTGGCGTTGTGAGATGTCGACACCTGTAACGGTGAAGTGCCCGGCCAGTTGCTTCGTAGTGGGAGTCCCTGCCCCGCAGCCGAGGTCGAGGAGAGCCGATCCGCGCGGCAGCGCATTCACCAGGTACGAGATGTGATGGGAGCGTAGGTCTTGTCGCGAGGCGCCCAGGTCTTCGGCGTAACGCTGACCGATGCGGTCGTAGCCTTCTTCTACGATTTGCTTGGGGTCATCAGTTCCCATCACGCCCAAACTTTACTCGGCAACATAAGGAATCGTCTGGGGGCCTTGGGGTAAGACGCACAGCGTTGAGCCTGGGCCGGAGGCTGACAGCGCGTGTGACACGGCCTCGGCGGGGTCTTCAGCGGGTTCGAAGTGTGCCGCCCGAATTTGAGCAGGGTCGAGGCAACCGGCTACTACGGAGACGTTTGCTTTCATCTGGATTTGTGCCTGGACCTGGACTTGCCATTGGTCGGGCACGGAGTAGCCGGCTGAGTTGATCATTTCGAGCAGTTCGGCGGGTGAGTCTTTCTCGGAGAGGATGGCAGCGTAGGCGCCGTGGTCGGGCAGGCCGTCCCGGCACTCGGCGACGCAGATGATGTGGCCGCCGGGCTTGACCACCTCCGCCGCCGCGGACATTCCCTTGACCGACTGGTACAGGTTCTGGTCGAGCGGATAACCGGAATTGGTGGTGAGCACAACGTCGAAGGGTTTTTCGACCGGCTGCATGGCGTCCCGCCGCGCCGCCTCACACGCCGAGGCGTGTTCGAGAGGCAGGTCCCCGGCGAACACGCCAGTGATCTGCTGCTCCCTGTTCAACGTCACGTCGAGGGCGAAATCGACGCCCGTGAGACGTGCGATTTCCCGCACGTCGTCGTGCACCGGGTTGCCCTCGGTAACGCCCCACACTGCACGCGGGTGGCCGATCCGCTCGGCGTCGTGGAGCACCATCACGGTGTCGAGCCCGGCAAGGCCCGGCGCCACCATCTTGGGGCCGCCGCTGAACCCGGCGAAGAAGTGGGGCTCCACGAACCCGGTGGTGATCTTGAAGTCCGTATCGACCCACTCGTGATTCAGCCATACCGGCACGCCTTTCGAAGTCTCACCAAGGAAGGCCAATGAGGCAGGATCGCGTGCATCGTGCATCACGACGCGCAACTCTCCGGCAAGGTCGGGGCCAAGCATCGCCTCGACCTCCTCGGAGGTGTTGCCGCGGTGCGTGCCGGTGGCGATGAAGACCGTAATGTCCTCCGGCCTGACGTGCGGCATCTCCTCCAGGATGGCGCGGAGCATCTGCGGACGCGGCTGGGCGCGGGTGATGTCGCACACCGATATGCCCACGGTCGCGCCTCTCGGTACAGCGTCCCGCAATGGAGGGACTCCAACAGGATTCCTCAGCGCGCGTAATAGGGCTGCGTGGGGGTCGGGCAATGCCGACCGGGGACGCGGCTGGATGACTGTGGTGACATCGTCCGGCAGATCGACGGACAGGCCGCGTTCGCCGTAGTCGAGTTTGATATTCAACCGTGCGAATCCCCGCGACGTTGTCGTCGGATGACGACAGCCGCGTAGTCCGCCATCGGCAGCGCGCCGGCTTGGAAATGTTGTCTGTCCCGTGACCAAATCAACATGAGCACCAAACTTGCGAGTGAGCTGGCAACATTCGGTTTCCAGGCTCGTTTTGAGACGTGTTGAAGTCGGTCACCGTGTTAGCAGGCGGGTTCCAACCATTGAGTAGGGGGTGACAAGGCGGCAAAAGGTCGGCATAACGATTCCGTATACTTGCCTGTGAGACACACCAAGTCAAGGAAGGCGTTGAGTTGACCACGGCGAACATGTCGGTCGAGGAGCGGTTGGGCCGGATCGAAACCAGGTTGGATGGCTTCGATAGGCGGCTTGACGACTTTGATAAGAGGCTCGCCTACTTTGCAACCAAGGCCGATCTCGCCAACGTCGAAACCCGCCTGATTAAGTGGATGGTCGGACTGATGGTCGGTTCGATTGTGGCAGCTTCTTCCATTGCGGTGCTGGTCGAAAGGCTTGTCGGCTAGATCGGCATTCTTCCGGCCCAGAAAACTTCTTCGGTCTCCCAGGTTCCCGTTCTGGCCCTCGCCTCATCAGGCGAGTTCGGTTGTGGGCTAGGAGCCTCGACTCCCCTTCGGTCGTTCTCGCCTGATCACGACAGCGGCGTAGTCCGCCATTGGCAAGGCGCCGGGCTTCCTGAGCGTGACTTCGACGGCCGCTACCTTGCTTTCCTCAAGGCACACGTCGGCAACCCGGGTGGCAAGGGCTTCGATGAGGAGGTACGAGGAGGACTCTACCGTGCTCTCTACCGCTTCCGTGAGACTCCGGTAGTCCACCGCGTCGGCGATGTCGTCACTCGCGCCCGCCGCAGCCAGGTCGACGTCCAGCGCGATGTCGATTTCGACAGGTTGGGGCGCGAGGCGTTCGCTCTCGTCGACGCCGATGATGCAGTTGACCCGCAGGCCCGATATTTCGACGCGATCGGCCATCTGACCACTTCCGTTCCGGCCTAGCGAATCGTACGACCACCGTCCAAATGGACCGTTTCGCCCGTAACGTAGTCGTTCTCGATGAGCCACATGAGGGTGTGCGTGACTTCGTTGAGCGTGCCCATGCGCCTGATCGGCCCATAATCGATCCGGTCCATACTCGGCCGCTCACCCCGCGGGGTGTCTATGGGTTGGAGGATGGCCCCCATGGCGATCTCGTTTACCTGTATCGCGGGTGCCAGCGACTCTGCCAACGACACCGTCAGGCCTCGAAGCGCGGCCTTGCTGACTCCATAGACAAACCGGTCCCGTCGGTTGGTGCGCGAGTCCCCGATGTTTACGATCTTGCCGGTGAGGCCTTCCGGCAGCGCGTTCGCCATGGCCCTGGCCAGCAGGTAAGGCGCGCGAACGTTCACCGCCATTGAGCGGTCCCACTCTTCGACGGTGGAGGATGACAATTCGGCGCGTTCGAATCTTGCTGCGTTGTTCGCCAGTATCTGAACGGGGCCCATCCTGGCATTCACCGCATCAAATAGCCCTTCGACCTCTGCGGCATCCGCAAAATTCGCCTGGAATGCCTCGGCGCGACCACCGGCCATCTCCAACGCGGCGACCGTTTCAGCCGCGGCTTCGTCGGAGGAGTTGTAGTGGACGGCCACGTTCGCACCGGCTTCGGCAAGAGCAAGTGCCAGAGCCCGGCCCACCCGGTGCCCAGATCCGGTGACGAGCGCTGTCAGTCCGGCCGGGTTCACGGGGTCCGACGTCGTTCTGGGTCAGGCCGAACCGCGGTGGCGCACATGTGCCATGAACTCTTCGCGGGTCGATGAGTTGGTGCGGAAGACACCCTTAACCGCGCTCGTGACCATCCTGGTCTCCGCCTTTTGCACACCTCTCATGGCCGTGCACAGGTGCGAGCCCTCGACAACCACTCCGACTCCCTGCGGGTTGATCAGATCGTCCATGAAGGTAGCGACCTGTTGAGTCATTCTCTCCTGTACCTGGAGCCTGCGGGCAAACATGTCCACGAGGCGCGGGATCTTGGACAGGCCAACCACCTTCTTGTCCGGCAGATAGCCGACGTGCGCTTTGCCATGAAAGGGCAGCAGATGATGTTCACACAAGCTGTAATAGTCGATGTTCGTTACGACCACCATCTCGTCGTACTCGACGTCGAAGAGGGCCCCATTGAGGAGTTCCCTTGGGTCCACCGTGTAGCCGGAAAGCAGTTCGTCGAACATCCGGGCGACGCGCCTAGGGGTGTCGGCTGTACCCTGGGCGTCGACTTCGTCGCCAAGCGCCTCGAGGATCGATGTGACGCCTCGCGCTATCAGCCTCTTGGTCTCTGCGGGAAGGACCATGCCGTCCTCAACGCCAGGGATGTGCAGTTCTTCAGGTATCGCGACCAACTAGGTCTCCTCAATTTCCAACAGTGCAGCCACGACCGCTGTGGTTTTGGCGCACACGGCCGTACCTGTAGTGGTGGGTTTCAAACCCACCCTGACCTTACGCCGGAACACATGACTAATGTCGGACGCGGCCGAATGATGAAATAGGGTTCTGGTAATTGTCTCGATTCGTCAACCTGCGGGCGAGTTTGAAACCCTCCCCTACGGCCTGATTTGGCGGCGCGATTGAAGCGAAGCGCCGTGACAATCGTAGCAGCGACCAACAAAGGACGCCCATCGAATAGCTGCGGGCCTGTCGAGGCCGCACGTGGTGATGAAATTGAGGCGATGCTTGTTGGTTGGGAGTTGTGGATGTCGGACGTACCCACCTCCGCCCCCCACCATGGATACCGGCCTTCGCCGGTAAGACGAAGGGGGACCGGCCGCGCTATTTTCATAACAACAAAGACTGCGACAACGTGCCACGCGGGAGGAATGCGAATACGTCGTGGTCCGTTTAGGGCGCGGAGGCCGCATCAGGCCTCGGGCGCGCCTCCGGAGATGGCCGGCACGAAGTGGACCTCCGTGTCGTCCTCCAGCTTTTGCATCAGCCCGCGACGCGTGGCCGCGTGGCCGCAGACGGCGGATACGCCCGGCTTCAGCCTGCCGTCTTCGACGAGGTGTTCTTTGATGCCGGGAAAGCGCTCTTCGAGGTTGTCGATGACCCTGCCCAGCGTCGCGCCGGGGACGTCGAGTTGATCGACGTCCCCGGTGTGCTTGCGCAGGTTGAACGGTATGAATACCCGGGCCATGGGCTGCCCTCTACGGTGTTACGAGCCGTCTCCGTTGGCCAGACCGGCCACGATCTTGCCGGGGTTGATAGGCGCGTCGGTGTATCGCTGGCCGGTGGCGTTGGTAACGGCGTTGGACACCGCGCCGAGCGGCGGGGCAAGCGGCACCTCGGCCACGCCGCGCACGCCAAACGGGTGCAGCGGGTTCGCCACTTCGACGAGAATCGTGTCGATCATCGGCAGGTCGAGCGACGTTGGCATCCGATAGTCCAGGAACGAGGAGTTGGTCATCACGCCTTCCTCGGTCATGAAGTACTCCTCGTTCAGCGTCCATCCGATGCCCTGCACGACACCGCCTTGCAACTGACCTTCGACGTAAGACGGATGGACCGCCTTGCCGACGTCCTGCAACGCCGTGTAACGGATCACGTCTGTCTTACCCGTTTGGGGATCGACCTCCAGGTCGCAGATGTGCACGGCGAAGCTGTTGCCGGCTTCCGCCAGGTCCACGGACGCGGTGGAGGTGACCGGTCCGCCGGTGCCCTCGAGCCGTTGGGCAAGATCCTTGAAGCCCAACTGCAACTCAGGGTCCGACTTTGAACTGAATACGCCATCCGAAAAATCTACGTCGCTCGCGTCGATGCCCCAAACCATGGAGGCCCGTACCTTGAGCTTCTCGATAAGCTCCAAGGACGCTTCGTACGCGGCGTAACCCGTTGCGTAGGTCGTGCGGCTGCCACCGGTCACGCCGGTGAACCCAATGCTGTCGGTATCGGGGATGCTGGGCCGCACGTCGTGCGCGTCGACTCCCAGGACCTCCGCTGCCTGCATGGCGATCGACGCTCTCGTGCCGCCGATGTCTGCCGAACCCTCGTTCATGAACACGATGCCGTCATCCGAGACGGAGAGGTCGCAGGTGGACTTGCCGCCGCCGTTCATCCAGTAACCCGATGCGATGCCGCGGCCGCGCAACTTACCGTCGGGCCCCGTGCTCTCCAGCGGGCTATTCCAGTGGTCACTGGCGAGCGCTGCTTCGAGCGTTTCCACCAGTCCGACGCGGGCGAATGAAGGTCCGTCTGCCCTGCGGGTCCCTTCTTTTGACGCATTGTCCAGGCGGAACTGGATCTTGTCCCAACCCATCTTTTCGCAAATCTCATCGACGACCTGCTCGCTGGCGAACGCCACCTGAGGCGAGCCCGGAGCCCTGTAAGCGGCCGACTTGGGTTTGTTGACGACGATGTCCCGGCCGTCTATGCGGACGTTCGGGATGTTGTAGCAGGCGAGGACGCAGATGGCGCCGGCCGTGACCGCAGAGCCGGGGAAGGCCCCTGCTTCGAACCGGATGTCGGCGTCGGCGGCCTTTATTTTGCCGTCGTTGGTGACGCCCATTCGCACTCGTATCTTGCCGCCCGGGGCGGGTCCCGAGCCTTCAAATACGCTGCGGCGGTCCATGATCATCTTCACAGGCCGGTGCGCCTTGCGGGACAGCACTGCGGCGACCGGGGGCAGGTAGACGACGGTCTTGCCGCCGAATCCGCCGCCGATCTCGACCGGGTTCACCTTGATGCGGGACTCGTCCATCGCCAGGATGGCGGCCGTCTGGGACCGAACCCCGAACGCGCCCTGGGTGCTGGACCAGATCGTTATGCGGTCTTCCTCGTCCCAGAAGGCTGTGGCGTTGTGAAGTTCGATGTAGCCCTGGTGGACCATGGGCAAGGTGAACGTCCGGTCCACTACCACGTCGGACTCGGAGAATCCCTGCTCCGGGTCGCCGATCTCGTGGCGGAAGTGTGTCGCGACATTGGTCGGGAAGACCGTTTCCCCGAGGTGGTTGCCCTCAAGTTCAGGGATGAGGATCGGGGCGTCCGGCGCCATCGCCTCGTCGACGTTGTTGACCACGGGGAGGACTTCGTACTCGACCTTGATGCGGCTCGCAGCCTCCTGTGCCGTGTTGCGGTCGATTGCCGCCACTGCGGCCACCACGTGGCCCTTGTAGAGGGCCTTGTCGTCCGCCATAACGTTCTGTGCGTGGCGTCGGACGTTTACAGTGCCCTCGCCGGTGTCGATCAGCTTGTCGTCCGCTATCGGCAGGTCGGCGTGGGTCATCGTGGCCAGGACGCCCGGCATCGCGTCGGCTTCCGACGTGTCGATGCTCTTGATATTGGCGTGGGCGTGCGGGCTTCTCAGAACCTCGCCCCAGACGAGTCCGGGGACCTTGACGTCCCCGCCGTAGACTGCCCGTCCCGTGACCTTGTCGTACCCGTCGTGGCGGATCGGGCGCGTCCCGACTACCTTGAGATCATGCCTTGGCTCATATGTGGCGACCATGTGTGCTCCCTTGATACGTATACGTCCCGATTAGCTCGGTGGCGTCCCGCAGATTGACTTTTAACGTGAAGTTAGTAGTCAACTCTATCCGCAGTTTGTTAATCGTTGCAAATACAGGGAATCCTGGCGGCCTGTGACTGCCAGGATTCCAGGTAAAGCAGAACGGTTTTTTGGCTGATCAACCGTTGTTTCGTTCCAATGCCTCCACGATGTTCCCGGCCTTCATCGGAGTCTCGTCCAGCCGTACGCCCACGGCGTCGTGGATGGCGTTTGCCAGTGTTGGCAGCGGGGGCGCTATCGGCACCTCTCCCACGCCGCGTACGCCGAACGGGTGAATCGGGTTGGGGACTTCGACGATGATGGTCTCGATGTTGGGCAGGTCGAGCGAAGTCGGCATGCGGTAGTCCAGGAATGTGGAGTTGGCCATCACGCCGTCGTCCGACATGAAGTACTCCTCGTTGAGGGCCCAGCCGATTCCCTGAACGGCGCCGCCCTGCATCTGGCCTTCCACGTAGGCGGGGTGTATGGCCTTTCCGGCATCCTGCACCACCGTGTAGCGGACCACGTCGGTTTTGCCGGTCTCGGGGTCCACGTCCACGTCGGCGATGTGAACGCCGAACCCGCCGCCCGCGTCCTCCAGGTCCACGGAGCCGGTCGAAGTGACCGGTCCGCCGGTGTCGCCCAGTCGCGACGCCAGGTCGCGGAAGTGCAGATTCAGTTCCGGGTCGGTGGAGGAGCTGAAGACGCCATCTTCGAACTGGACGTCAGACTCTTCGATGCCCCAGATCATTGCGGCGCGCTTCTTCATTTCGTCGGCCAGGTTGTTGGCGGCGATGTACGCGGCGTAGCCGGTGGCGTAGCACACGCGGCTGCCGCCGGTGACGTCCGTGTAGCCGATGCCCTCGGTGTCGGTCACCACCGGGCGGACATCGTGTGCGTCCAGTCCGAGCACTTCGGCCGCCTGCATGGCGATCGACGCCCTCGTGCCGCCGATGTCGGTCGAGCCTTCGACCAGTGACACGGTGCCGTCTTCATTGACGCTCAGGTTGACGGCGGACTTGAGCCCGACGTTGAACCAGTAGCCGGAAGCTATACCGCGGCCGCGCTTTCGCCCGTTTCCGGGGTCGGCGTCAAGTTCTGAATTCCAGTGGGGCGAGTCCTTCGCTGCCTCCAGGGTTTCGATCAAGCCGATGCGCGGGAAGATGGGGCCGTCCGCGCGCCGCGTGCCTTCCTTCGCCGCGTTGTTGAGGCGGAATTCAACTTTGTCGTAACCCCTGGTCTCGCAAATCTCGTCGACCACGCTCTCGATGGCGAGCGCCACCTGCGGCGAGCCAGGCGCCCTGTATGCCGCCGACTTGGGTTTGTTGACGACAACGTCGTAGGAATCGATGCGTGTGTTCGGGATGTCATAGCACGCGAATACGCACTGTTCAGCAGCTCCGACCGCAGCGCCGGGGTATGCGCCGGCCTCCAGGTAGATGTCCGTCGTTCCGGCGACGATCTTGCCGTCGTCGTTGACTCCCAGCTTGACCCTGACTTTCCCGCCGGGCGCAGGTCCGGAGCCCTCGAACACATTCTTGCGGTCCATGATCATCTTGACCGGCCGGCCCGACTTTCGGGACAGGATGGCGGCTATCGGCTCGAGGTAGACCGGTATCTTCCCGCCGAATCCACCGCCGATTTCCAGCGGCGTGACCTTAATGCGGGACTCGTCTACGTTAAGCAGCCCGGCCGTCTGCTTGCGCACCGGGAATGCGCCCTGCGTGCTGGTCCAGATGCGAATGCGGTCGTCCTCGTCCCAGAACGCAGTTGCGTTGTGGGGTTCGATATACCCCTGGTGGACCATCTGCAGCTTGAATTCCTGCTCGACCACCAGCGACGACTCTTCGAAGCCCTTTTCGGGATCGCCAAATTCGTGCCGGTTGTGGGCCGCCATGTTGGTGTTGGACACCTTCTCGCCCAGGTCGTTGCCTTCCAGGTCGGGAAGAATGACGGGGCCGTCGTCGGCCAGCGCATCATCGACGTTAGTTGCCGAAGGAAGAACTTCGTACTCGACCTTGATGCTGTTTACCGCCTCCTGGGCGGTGTTGCGGTCCAGCGCGGCTACTCCAGCCACCACATGGCCGGCGTAGACCACTTTGTCGCTGGCCAGGATGTTGTCGCTGGCCCACTTGAAGTTGACGGTGCCCTCGCCGAGATCAACCACTCCGCCTTCGAGCTGCGGCAAGTCTGCGTTGACGGCGACGGCCAACACTCCGGGCATTGCTTCGGCCTCGGACGTGTCGACGCTCTTGACGATGGCGTGGGCGTGCGGGCTTCTCAGCACGTCTCCCCACACGAGGCCCGGCATCTTCACGTCGGCGCCGTATATGGCCCTCCCCGTAACTTTGTCGTAGCCGTCGTGGCGAATCGGGCGGGTCCCAATGACCCTGTATTCCTGCCTGGGTTCGAATGTAGCGACCATCGGATACTCCTCCGGCGATTATGTTTTATGGGCGACTTCGAGCGGGCCTTTGGATCAGGCTTCCGACGCCTTCTCCACTGCGCGGACAATCTTGTCGTAACCCGTGCACCGGCACAGGTTTCCTGCCAGCCAGTGACGTATGCGCTCTTCGCTCGGGTGCGGCTCGTTGTCGAGAAGGCCCTTTGCAGCGACGAGGAAGCCCGGCGTGCATATTCCGCACTGGAGGGCGGCCTCTTCCAGGAACGCCTGCTGCAACGGATGCAGTCCTTCGGGCGTCGCCATACCTTCGATGGTGTTGATCTCCTTGCCTTCGGCCTCTGCGCCGAGCACGAGGCAGGAGTCGACGATGCGGCCGTCCATGTTCACTGTGCACGCGCCGCAGTTCCCGTCGTTACAGCCTTCCTTCGTGCCGGTCAGGCCCACCACTTCCCTGAGCGTGTCGAGCAGGCTCATGTAAGGGGGTACCAGGAACTCCATTTCCTGGCCGTTGATGGTGGTCCGGACGTGCACGCTTCGCACTTGCTTTGTCGTCATGTTTGGTTCCTTATTGCTCTTTCCGCGGGATTGGGGTGTGGCTATTGTGTCGCCCTGGCCCGCTCAACAGCCTTGTTCAGCGTGCGGCGTGTCAGTACGTCCACGAGGTGGCGTCGCTGTTCGATCGTGCCCCTCATGTCATTGATGGGGCTGGCGCTATCGCGAGCCAACCTACCGGCTTCGTTGATTGACTCTTCGTTCACCGGCTTGCCGGCAAGGGGGTCCGTGTAATTTCCCGACCCCGGTTCGTAACCCACGAGAATCGGCGTAGGGCCGACTGACGCAAGCGCGATGCGGCTCGACTCAAACGCCTGGCCGGAAGAGTCGAGCTGGACGCCCGACGCCACACCGGCTACGGCGATGTCCATTTCGTTGCGCGGTATGAACCGTTCGTACGCGCCTCCGAACCCGCTTGCAGGCTTCGGAACGCTGATGCTGACGAGAAACTCGCCCGAGCCCAGGACGGTACTGCCGGGGCCGGTGCAGAAGTCCTCGACCGCCACCTGGCGCGACCCGTTCGGCCCGACCACGTTGGCGGTGGCGCCGTAAACAATGAGCGGTCCAATGCCGTCGGCGCTCGGGGCGGCGTTACAGAGGTTGCCACCAAGACCGGCTCGCGACTGGATCTGGATGCCGCCAATCATGGACGCCGCATCTATGATCCCTGGGTACTCGGCACAAATTCCGGCGTCCTCGTACAACTGGCAGCAGGCCGCAGCCCCGCCGATTTCGAGGCCATTCGAGTCGTGTGTGACCTGCATGAGTTCCGGAATGTTCTTGACGTCAACGATGGCGTCCAGTTCATACCTGCCGCCCCGGATTTGCACCAGGACGTCGGTGCCGCCGGCCAGGGGCCGGGCCTTTTCTCCGTGTTGGCTCAAAACACTCACCGCCTCGTCGATGCTCGACGGGGCGACATACGTGAAAGGATGCAAAATCCTCTCCTTTCAACACGCCGCGAGCGCCCGTGTGGATTCCCACTGGGGTCGGGCAAACTGCTGGCGCGACTATCCGTTGATTCGCAAAGTTGCAATGGGTGGGGTAATTATGCCGAACGGTTCGGATAGCTGCAATAAACAATTGCGGGACTGGCCACATCCGTGCAGCCGTCACCGCTGCGCCTGATACCGGCGGTGATCCGGCTCCAAACATCACGCGATCACTTGCCCGCGACCGCCTTAGACGCGCCGGGCGGGTGTTGGCCAAGCGTTCGTCTGAGCACGGTAGCGCCTACTGCGGCGGTGGCGATGACGGTCGCGATACCGCCCACGGTCAAGGCGAGCGGCGCGCCGAAGTTCTGTGCAAGTCCGCCCATCAACAGCCCGCCCAACGCCGTTGCGCCCCAGGTGAACTGGTGCAGGCTCATCACCCTGCCCCGATACTGCTCGTCGACAAGCGTCTGGACCAAGGTGGTGTTCATAGTGCCGAACACAACTCGCAGCGCTCCGACTACACCAAGAATCAGCACCGCAATGCCAAGGACGTCGAACCTGGCGAATAGCACCAGCCCGCAGCCGTAGCTGATGCCTGCAACCACGAGGAACATGCCCGGACGCACGCGCCTTCCGATGAGCGCAATCGTCAATGTCCCCACCAAACCGCCTAAGCCGCCGGCAAGCAAGAGGTTTCCGTATGTGCGCTCTGCACCGGCGAACACCTCGTCCGTGAACACCGGCAGCAACGTCTCGAAGGACCCGCCGAACACACCTGTGAACACGCCCAGGCCAAGTACCCCCAAAATCGCCGGGCTGCGCCTCACGTACACGAGGCCGTCTATCAGCCCCGACAACATTCCGGAACCGTCGCTCACCACTTTGTGACCCTCGGGCTTCATGAGCATCAGCGTGAGAACGGTCAGCACGTATGATGCGGCGACGATGAAGAACAGTCCTTCCAGTCCCCACAGCAGGACCAGGGGCGCAAACAGGGCCGGGCCGATGATCGCAGCAGCGCCGAATACGATCGAGTACATTGCGATTGCACCGGCAAGGTGATGGCGAGGCACAATGGTCGCAACCATTGCCGACCTCGAGGGAATGTCGAACGACAGGAGAACTCCCGTTCCGGCCGATATGGCGATGACGTGCCACGGCCTGATCACGTCTGTGGCAATCAACACGGCCGTCAGCAGGGTCACAGCCGCGAACATGAGCCTCGTGAACCGGACCAGGTAAAGGCGGTTTACCCGGTCGGCCAGCACACCGCCCCACATGGACAGGAACAGAACCGGCCCAAGGCTCGCGGTCGCCACCAGTCCCAGCATCAACTCGGAGTCGGTGAGCGTCCGCATCAACCACAGCCGGCCGTAGACGAGCGTCCACATTCCGATGTTCGAAAAAGCCGCGGCCAGCCAGAAGTAGCGGTACTCGCGGTGCCCGAACGCTTCGAAGCTGGTCCCGGACAGGACCGGGGCCAGTGCTTTAAGCCGGACCAACGACACGATTCGGCGAGCGTTTCCGTATAGCCAGCATCACCCGGCCAACGGTAGCAGGAATAATCGAATTTACGCCGGGCTCAAGCCATCTGCCCCATGACGCGACCGCCAAGGACGTGGACATGCAAATGGTCCACCATCTGCCCGGCGTTGGCGCCCTGGTTGACCACCAGTCGATAGCCATTGTCTGCGATTCCGCATTTTCGGGCCACGGTCGCTCCCACTCTCATCAAGTGACCAAGCAACGGTTCGTGCTCCTCCGATGTGCCCTCGATAAACGTCACACAGTCCCGCGGAATGACCAGGACGTGCGTGGGAGTGACCGGACTTATGTCCGCGAAGGCGTACGCCAGATCATCGGAATAGACCTCGGCGCTGGGCAGTTCGCCGGCCAGGATGCGGCAGAAGATACAGTCGGCTGTCATATTAGAGCCGAGCTTATCAGCCGACTATGTCGAAGGTTCATCGGCCGTAGATGGGGAAAGAAGTTTGGTGAGTTGCCGGCTGTCGCCGTACTGCGATCGCCACTCGAGGGCGTGGCGCGTGAACAGGTGCATGTCGTGTTCCCAGGTGAAGCCGATGGCGCCGTGGCACTGATGCGCCAGGGAGCATATGCCGGGAAGTTCGCGGTTGGCGTACAACTTCGCCCTGAGCGCGGCATTTCCGCCAGACTGTCCCTGCGACAACGCCCAGGCACCCCGTCTCGCCATCAGCAGAATGCCGCGCGCCGCCAACGCCATGTTGGCGCAGTGGTGCTGCACAGCCTGGAACGAACCGACCGGACGGCCGAACTGTTTACGGTTGGAGACGTAGTCGACTGTGACGTCCACCACGCGCCGCGCCGCGCCGGCCATCTGCAGGCTTCGGCCGGCCGCGCCGAGATGCAGCAAGAGGTCCGCGGCTTCCCTGCCTTTGCCCACTTCGCCGAGCACGGCGTCTTCCGGCAACCTGGTCCCCTGCAGCTTCAATTGGCCGACAGGCGAGCCGGACGCAGTCTTCATGGGAACCACTTGCGAGTCACCAATGTCCTCGCGCCGCACCACGAACAGCGTGAGGTCGTCGTCGCCAGAGCCGGTATTCGCGTTCACGAGGAATATGTCGGCGGCGTCCGCGAACGGCACAAACATCTTTTCGCCTCGCAACACCCATTGGCCGCCCTCGACGCGGGCGGTGGTAGCAACCCTGTTCGATGCCCACCCCGGCGCCTGCTCGTGGATGGCTGGCGCAATAACCGAATCGCCCCCGGCAATCGCGGGCAGCAACTCGCTCTTCTGACCTTCGTTTCCGTAGTGGTCGATGACCGACGCGCCCAGGAGCGCGGTCTCGAGCAGTGGGCCGGGCGCCAGCGCCGCGCCGCATTCTTCCAGCAGCACGCCAAATTCGGTCAGGCCGAGCCCGGCCCCGCCGTACTGTTCCGGGACCATCAGGCCCGTCCAGCCGAGTTGCGCAATCTCCTGCCAGTACGATGCGTCGAAGCCGGCATGTCCAGCGGCGGCGGCGCGAGCCAGGTCGAAAGGTGCGCGGTCCACCAAAAAGTCCCGCGCGCTGGCTGCAAGCAGTTCCTGTATTTCAGTCAGACCAAAATCCATTATTTTCTTTTGCGCTCTGGACTATCTGGCATTAAACATGTGCGTACCCGAATTCGTCCGCGCGTCCGATCGTCAGGTGGATTATTTTGTCTTGCGCTTTGGACTACCCGTAACTAAACAGCTACGAACCTGAATTCGACTGCGCGTCCGCACGTAATGTCACTGCGTCCGATCCCCTACCCCCGCGGCAAACCCAGGCCGCGGGTGGCGATGATGTTGCGTTGGATCTCGTTCGTGCCCGAAAGGATGGGGCCGGAGGTGTAGAAGAGGCGCAGCTTTAGCAGCGTCCCTTCGAACTCCGCGAGGGGCGATCCGGGCACCAGTGGTCCGTACATACCCAGCAACTCGACGGCGAAATCGTGGACTCGTTGATTGACCTCGGTCGCCGATAACTTGCTCATTGAGGGTTCGACCGAAGGGACCTCGCCCTTGCCCTGAAGCCACGCGACCTCGTAGGTCATCAATCTTGCCGCGTCGATCTCGACACTCAGTTCGGCAAGCCTCGCCGACACAACCGGATCATCGATCAGTCGGCCTCCGTCCGGCCCTTCGGCGGTTGCCGCGTACCCTGTAATGTCGTCGAGCGTGCGACGCGCCCATGCGACGTAATCGATGCCCGAGCGTTCGAAGTTCAGCAGCGCCATTCCGGTGCGCCAGCCGTTGTTGAGCCCGCCGACGATGTTCTCACGGGGGACCCGGACGCCGTCGAAGTGGACTTCATTGAAGCTGTGGTAGCCGGCCATGTTGATGATCGGCTTGACGGTCACGCCGGGGGTGCTCATGTCGCACAAAAACAGGGTGATGCCGTTGTGTCTCGGCGCTTCCGGGTCGGTGCGCGCCAGGAGGAACATCCAGTCTCCCCGGTGGGCCAACGTGCTCCAGATCTTGGTCCCGGTGATGACGAAATAGTCGCCTTCCTCCACGGCCCTCGTCTGGAGCGACGCCAGGTCGGACCCCGTGTCGGGCTCGGAGTAGCCCTGGCACCACTGCACCATTCCCTTGGCGATTGGGGGCAGGAAGCGTTCTTTCTGCGCCTCCGTGCCATGGCGGATCAGGGTGGGCCCGATCATCCTTGTGCCGAAGCGATCATGGCCCGGCGCGCGCCGGTAAGCGATCTCTTCGGAAAATATCAACGAAGTAATTCGTGAAGCGTCGGAGCCGCCGTATTCCACTGGCCACGGCATGGTCAGCCAGCCGCGTTCGGCGAGCGCACGTCTTACGTCGACGTATATCCGCCAGTCGCGGTCTTTCGACTCGTCGGCAGGTCCGATCCAGCCTTGGGGAAGCACGTCGTCGAGCAACGCGGCCAGTTCAGACCGGAAAGCCTGCTCTTCAGGAGTGAATTCGAAGCGCATCGGGCTACCTGGCGCAACCAGGAATTGCGGCGCAGCGAGGCGGCCGCCGGCCGGTTAGACGCTGACGGACAGGCAGGTGACGGTCTTTACGATGCCTGGCACTTTGTGCATGCCCTCGCTGATCAACTCTCCGATATCCGGCAAGCTGTCCGCCTCGGCAACGGCGATGATGTCGAAGGGTCCGGTGACCGTGTCGACGCTCATCATGTTTGCGCTGGTGCGCAGTTCGCGGGCCACGTCGTTCGTCTTGCCTACGGACGTTTCGATCAATATGTACGCACGTGTCGTCATCGGACGCCTCTCCGCGGCAGGAATTAAGTGGCGACGGGCACAGAAAGCCATGGGCCCGCGCATCGGCCGGGTTCGAAATGCTAAGCGTCGCGAGAGTACGGTGTCAACGTGGTTGACCGGTATCTGCGGACTCCCCGATTCGGCGGCTAGAAGTCCAGGGCGGCGAGGAACGGTTCGGGACTGTCGAAGGGGCCCACCATCGCCAACACGGTGTTTTCAGGCTGCACCAGCCGTCGAGCCACGCGTGCCAGGTCTTCGATCTGCACGGCGTCTATCTCTTCCACGAGTTGGCCCACCGTGCGCACTTCATTTCGTAGAAGTTCCTGGATGCCGATGGACGAGACCACCGAACGGCCGTCCTCCATGCGCAAGAGCAATCTGCCCTTGGAAAGTTCTTTCGCCTGCGTGAATTCCCGTTCGGTTACGCCGTCCCGCATCCCGGCGACCACCTCGATAATCACGGGAAGAGCCTCACCCGCGCGTTTTGGGTCGACTCCCGACTCGACCCCTATGGCCCCGCAGTCGTAGTAGGCGGACACGCCGCCGTGGATGTCGTACGCCAGGCCGCGCTTCTCGCGTACCTCTTCGAACAGCCGGCTGCTCATAGATTCGCCCAGGATCACCGAAAACAGCCCCAGCGCGTTGCGGTCGTCGTCGAAAATGGAGATGCCCTTGATGCCAATGGAAAGGTGGGCTTGTTCGGTCTCCCTGTGCTCCACGACCACCTTCGGGCCCTCGAGGTTGTCGACGTACGGGAACATCGGCAAGATCTCTCCGTCCGGCAAGTTACCGATCACGGAGTCGACTTGTTCCACGATTTCCTGGTGGTCGATGTTGCCGGTAACGGCTATGACCGTGTTCGAGGCGGCGTACTGCGTGTGGAGGTACTCCAGCATGGCGTCGCGCGAAATGGCCGCGACCGACTCGACCGTTCCAGCGACGTCGCGCCCCATCGGCTGGTCCGGCCACAAGAGCTTGTCCTGGAGTTCCGATGCCCTGGCGGCAGGCAGGTCGTGGACGGCACGGATTTCCTCGAAGACAACCTGCTTCTCTTTGACGATGTCCTCCTCGCGAAACAGCGAGTTCTGCACCATGTCTGCGAGCAGGTCCAGGCCTTTACGGTAGTGCGGCCGCGGCATCCGGCACCAGTACCCGGTCACTTCCCGGTCGGTGAAGGCGTTGATCGACCCGCCAACGCCCTCGACTACTTCGGAAATCTGGCGCGGAGTAGGCCTGCGGTCCGTGCCCTTGAACAGCATGTGTTCGAATAGGTGGGAAGCCCCGACGAGATCGTCCGTCTCGTAGCGCGAACCGGCGCCGAACAGGAAACTCAGGTTGACGGCGTTGGTGTGCGGGATTGTGCTGGTGAGGACGCGAATCCCACCCGGCAGCACAGTCCGTTCGTATTTCAGTTCAGGGGCCGCCAAATTAACGTTAGTTTGTTGCCGAAACCTTGCGCCTCGTTGTAAAGACACCCGGTCCCTATTTTCTGTCTATAGTCTCTAGCTCGCCGCCCATCCGGCTGCGGGCATCCGAAAAGGGTACGGCGCGTCACTGTGAGGGTCAATCAAGCGCAAGGATTCATGCGCCGCGTCCAATTGCGGGCCACATGCGTATAAGAATCCGAACTCCGGCGACGGAAAAGTTAGTGGCCGGGCCGATCATGCATTTAAAATTCCGACAATGACGCTGGCCAGGTTGACAGACCAATTCACCGGTACCTCTGCCCTTTGGCGAAGCGGCCGGCGATACTGGCTACTCCTTTTCGTAATCCTGTCCATCGCCCTGGGGCTGCGGCTGTACGGAATCAACTGGGACCAGGGCGGCCTGTTCCATCCGGATGAGCGCGCGATCCTCATGCGGGTCAATGACCTGGATTTTCCTGCGCCATCAGAGGTCGGGCAACTTACCGACCCGGAGTTGAGCCCGCTGAATCCCGGCTGGTTCAACTACGGTAGCCTGCCGCTCTATGGGCTTGGAGTGGTCAAGGCCGTCCTGTCGCCCGTTGCCGACCTCGACCTATGGGACCTGAGAATCCCGGGACGCGCCGTCTCGGCGGTGGCGGACACGGCCACGGTGGCGCTCGTATTCCTGATCGCCATTCGCTGGTTCAGCCCGCGCGTTGCCGTGCTGGCCGCGTTGTTGGCTGCGTTCGCCGTCATCCACATCCAGTTGAGCCACTTCTTCGCCGTGGACGGCGTGATGACGTTGTTCATCGTCGGAGGTGTGTTCTTCTCGATTCGCGTGGCCCTTTCCGGGCGCAGAATCGACTCGCTGTTGGCCGGTGTGATGGTCGGCCTGGGCCTGGCGACGAAGTTCTCCGTGGCGCCGCTCGTCCTGACCGTCATCGCCGCCCACCTCATCTACGCGTTTTCCAGGCCCGGCGACGCTTTGAGCTTTGGGGACGAGGAGGTGGAGAAAGTCGCCTGGCGCCGCTGGATCGCGGCCAGCGGGCTGGTCATGTCCGGCGCCGCTGCCCTCTTCGCCTTGCTATTGACGCAGCCTTACATGGTGTTCGACTCGGAGACCTTCCTGGCCAACGTTTCCGAACAGGGCGAGATGGTGCGGCGCATTCGCGACTACCCGTACACCCGCCAGTACGTGGACACGACCAGCTACGTATACCAGGTCACGCAGTTGGGCATATGGGGGCTCGGACCCGTCGCCGGCGTCGTCGCCTGGCTCGGACTCGGATACGGCTTTGTATCGGCGTGGGTTGCAAGGCGAAAGGTGGACCTGGTGATCCTGTCGTGGGTCATCCCGTACCTGCTGATAACGGGCTGGTTCGACGTCAAGTTCATGCGGTACATGCTGCCGCTGACGCCGTTCCTCGTGCTCTACGGCGCAAGATTCCTGTGGTGGGTTGGGGACAGCCTGCGGACGCTGCTGCCGAGGTACAAGTTCGTCGCCGTCGTACCGGCCGTGATCGTCGTCGCCGCAACTGCCCATTATGCGATTTCTTTCACATCCATATACGGCGGCGAACACCCCGCGCAGGAGGTGTCCGACTGGCTGGAGGACAACGCGTCGCCGGGCTCGCTCGTGCTACAGGAACACTGGGAGGAGGGTATCCCCAACGTCCCCGGCCTGTACTACGACCGGCTGGAACTCTATAACCACGACTCGACCGAAAAATTCGACACGATAGCGAGGCAACTTTCCGACGGCGAGTACCTCGTTTTGTTCAGCAACCGCCTGTACGGGACGATTCCCAGGTTGCCGGACCGCTATCCGATAAGCACGCGCTACTACGAGGCATTGTTCGACGGGTCGCTCGGATACGAACTGGTCTACTCAGCCGACAAGACGGCCTCATTCCTGGGGGTGGCCTACGACGACGACCCCTTCGCCAGAGTGAATTTTTCAGCGCAAGGTTACGTACCTCCGGCCGGCGCGCTCGCCACTTTCAGGTTCGGATGGGCGGATGAGAGCTTCACCGTCTACGACCATCCCAAGAGCTTCGTCTTCGAAAACACCGGTCGGTTGGAACAGGACGAAATCGTCCGCTTGCTCGAATTCGGGACCGGATTCGCAGAGCCGGAACGGCCGGTCGGCCTGTTGCTCAGCGAAGAGGCGGCGGAGAGGCAACAGGCCGGCGGGACCTGGACCGACATTGTTTACCTTCGTAACTTGCCGAACGCTGTCACGCCCGTCGTCTGGTACATCGCCATTCAACTGGTGGCGTTGGCCGCCATTCCCCTTGCGTTCGTCGTGTTCAGGCCGCTGCCGGACCGCGGCTACCTGCTGGCGAAGCCTTTGGGGCTCCTTTTGGTCGCCACCGTCGCGTGGTTTCTGGCGAGCTATGGACTGACGGGGTTCAGCTTCAGTTCGGTCATCGTTGGCCTGCTGATCACGGCTGCGCTGTCGGCTTTGGCATGGGAACGATACGGCCGGGAGATCGTTCTGTTCCTGAAACAACGCTGGCGGCTGTTGTTGGGGTTCGAAGCGTTGTTCCTCATCGCATTCCTGGCGTTCCTCGCGGTAAGGCTCGCAAATCCCGATCTGTGGCACCCGTGGCGAGGCGGCGAAAAGCCGATGGACTTCGCCTACCTGAACGCCGTAATGCGCTCTACGACGATGCCGCCCTACGACCCGTGGTTCGCCGGCGGCTTCCTGAACTACTACTACTACGGCCAGTTCATCACCGCGAGCCTGCTGCGCCTCACCGGGATCACACCGCACGTGGCCTACAACATCGCCGTGCCGATGTTCTTTGCCCTGACGACCACCGCGGCGTTCTCCGTGGTCTACAACCTCGCCGCCATGACCCTCAGGTCCAGGGGCATGCCTCTCGGATCGACAAGGTCGCCGGTCTACGCCGGTCTCGTGGCGGCCGTGCTGGTAGCTGTCGCGGGGAACATCGACGGCCTGATACAGCTTGGGGAGAAGTTCAAGGCAGCCGTCATCGACCGGGTGCCCGCGCCGGGATTCGACTATTGGCAGAGTTCGCGAATGATGGCACCGGGTTCGCCTGGCAACGAGATAACGGAGTTTCCGTACTTCACGTTCCTGTACGCCGACCTGCACGCCCACATGATCGCCATCCCGTTCGCCATCATGGCGTTGGGCCTTGGGATCGCCGTTCTTGCCCGGTCAGGTGTGCGCAGGCCGAAACTGGAGACCTGGGGGGCGTTGGCGCTGCTGGGATTGACCATCGGGGCCCTGCGGATCATCAACGCGTGGGACTTCCCGACGGCCTTGCTGCTGGCCGGGGTCTTCGTGCTCGGCGGAGAGTTGATTGGGTCGCCTGTGGGTCTCACGAACCGCATCGGTGCGGGCTTGATGAAGTGGATTTTCGTCGCCGCGGTCGGCTACCTCGTATTCCTGCCGTTCCACCAGAACTTCGAACTGTTCAACAACGGGCTGGAACTGAGCAAGACACGCACACCGTTCTGGCGTTACCTGGCGATACACAGCATCTTCGTGTTCCTGTTGCTCACCTGGCTGGCCCACTACTGGCGGGGTGGAATGCTGGCGAGCCGCCGGGCCGCCGTAGCGGTCCTGGAGCGGCGCGGGTTGGCCTGGATTGGATTGCAGGCGGTCGTGGCCGTCGCCGCAAGCGGCCTGCTGGCGTCGATACTCGCCGGGTACGCGACGGCAGCCATCACCCTGGGCGCAGCGCTGTTACTTGGCGCCGTAGGCCTGGTCACCGCGCTCAGTTTCAGGCCGGAAAGCCGTTACGTCTACGCGGCCATAGGCATTGCCGCGGTGGCGCTGTTGCTGGGCGGCGGAGTGGACCTCATCACGGTCGAGGGCGACATCGGCCGGATGAACACGGTCTTCAAGTTCTACCTGCAGGCGTGGGTTCTGCTGGCCCTGGCGTCGGCCTACTTCGCCTGGACGCTTTGGGAGGCCGGTTACTTCTCGCTCAGGAGACTGACGATTCCCCGGACCTTCTGGCTCGTTTTGTTCGCCGTGCTCGCAATAGGCATTCTCATCTACCCGGTGCTGGGCACGCGGGCAAGGAATGTCGGCCGCTTCAATCACATCGGCATGGGCATCGACGGCATGGCTTACATGGATAGATCGGTATACGTCGACGACTCGGGCGTCATCGAATTGGGCAGGGAACGGGTCGCCATCGAGCACATGCAGACGGAGGTAGAGGGTTCCCCGGTGATCATCGAGGGACTGACCAATCTTTACCGCTGGGGGAATCGCTTCGCGGTCTACACCGGCCTGCCGTCGGTGGTCGGATGGGACTGGCACCAGCGGCAGCAACGTGTCGGCTACGCCTTCGCCGTGACCGAGCGCAGGGCCCAGGTGGACAGCTTCTACAAGACAATCAACGTCAACGACGCGCTCGAAACCCTTGACGAATACAACGTCCGCTACGTAATCGTCGGCCAACTCGAACGTAACATGTACCCGGAGATCAGCCTCGCCAAATTCGGCCGGATGGCAGACCAGGGCCTGACCGTGTTCTACGAAGACGAGTGGACCACGATCTACGAGTACGCGCCTTAGGACCCCTTCGAATCGAGGACCGGCGAATCCTGGGCCCGGCTCGGCGCCACAGTAGGGTCACTTCGCGCCGTGGCAAGTTCGAGACCCCTCACATTGTGGTCCCGGCTGGTTCTGCAAGGTGAAGCGCCAATAAAATCGCAGGCAAATGCTCAGAAGATCCGCATCATGCGGAGGTAGAGTCCGCTTATCAGTCAGGCCACGAATATTTGTTGGATTTGCGACATACAATTATGTGGGGTCTCGACGTAAATATAGGGATATGTGTAGGTAATGGCATTCCGCTTCATTCATACCGCCGACTGGCAAATTGGCAAAGTATATCGCTTCGTCGATAGCGCGGAGATGGGAGGTCTCCAGCTGGCACGTTTGGAGGCGATCACGCGCATCGGCAGTCTTGCCAACGAGCATGAAGTGAGCCATGTATTGGTTGCGGGCGACATCTACGACCACGCAACGCCTACTCCCCACACGCGCAATCAAGTTGTCGAGCGAATGCGAGCTTTCACCTCTGCACAGTGGCACCTGTTGCCTGGAAACCATGATCCTTACCAGCCCAATGGACTGTGGGACCAACTCCGGAGGCGCGGCCTACCAGACAACATCCACGCGCATACCGAATCTGCCGCCGCCGTCATCGAGCCGGATGCCGCCGTCTTACTTCCGGCTCCACTCCAACATCGTCGTACCCTCAATGACCCCACCGCCTGGATGGACAATCAGGTTAGCGATGCTGCGTTGATCCGCGTCGGCTTGGCGCACGGCGCCGTTTACGGCTTCGAATCCAATGAGGATCAGAGAGCCAACCCTATCGACCCCGAGCGGCCACAGCTCGCTCGGCTTGACTACCTGGCGTTAGGCGATTGGCACGGAGAGTTTGAGGTAAACGAGCGATGCTGGTACAGCGGGACACCCGAGACGGACTCATTTCAGACGCGCGGCAAGGGCACGGTCCTGTTGGTGGAAATCGACGGTCCCGAGGAGCTGCCCCGGGTCACTCCACTTTCGACGGGTCAGTACCGCTGGGAATCGCTCGATGAGCGCGTGGAGGACCTGGAAGACGTAGACATTCTTGAACACAAACTGCGGAGCCTGAATGGCGACCTCAACCACACACTGGTCGATCTGAAACTCTCGGGAGCGCTCTCACTGGCTGACCTACAGCACTTCGAGGAACGGATCGTCGAAGGGGCAGCCGCAGCGCTATTTCATCTACGTATAGACCGCGAGCAATTGTTCCCTGAGCCCACCGACGACGACCTCGACAATATTGACCCGGGCGGGATTATTCGCGCCGCTGCCGACAGGCTTCGGGCGACAGTCGCGGCAGGGGGGAGCGACGCCGACCTCGCTCGTTCAGCTCTTCATCGACTCTACATCGAACACAAGAAGCTCGAATCGGCGCAGCGATGAAGCTGCGCAGGCTCTCAGTCAACCAGTTCAAGTGCTTCACTGAGCCGACCCGGTTGGGTGATATCGGAGACGGTCTCAATGTGGTCGTTGGTCCTAACGAGCTTGGCAAATCGACCCTGTTGGACGCGCTCCGAGCAGTGTTATTTGAGCGTTACAGTTCCAAGGCTAGGCCAATCCTGGCACTGCAGAACGATAGAAGCGACGCCGCGCCGGTCGTTGAGCTGGTTTTCGAGGTCCATGGCGCCGAGTACACGCTGACCAAACGCTTCGTCAAAAAAGCCTATGTGCGGCTGCAATGTCCCGGCGGGACACTGCTCGAAGCGGACGCCGCCGAAAACGAGCTGCGCAACCTTCTCGGTTTCGCCGAGGCCGGGAACCGGGGTGCGGATTTGGAAACGCTTGGTATGTGGGGCGTGCTCTGGGTGCAGCAGGGACAGTCATTCGGCAGACCGGACCTGCCTGACTCGGCACTGGCCAGCCTCAGCGCGGGTCTGGAGTCCGAGGTTGGCACGGTCCTCGGAGGCCGACGCGGCAGAGAATTGCCACAGGTCATCGAAAAACGTCGCGGGGAACTGGTCACGGCGGTTCAGGGTCGGCCACGCGGACAGTACAAGAACACGCTTGACAACGTCAGTGAGCTGGAACTACGGCTCGGTGAGCAACAGCAGCAACAACTGGAGATGTCGGACACGCTCGAGCAACTGGAGGCGGCCGAAGCACGGCTCAGGCGGTTGCAGGACCGCAGCCAGGACCGAATCGATCAGGACGAGCTAATCAAGGCCCAGGACCAACTTGGCGAGGTGATGCGACACGACCTGCTGCTGAAAGCGGCTCATAGCGAACTGCAGATCCGGGAAGGGCAGCTGGAACAAGCCCGGCGCGCCCAAACCGAACGCGCAGCCCGGCGAGCAGAAGTCAAATCTGATCGGGAACAGTTGCGTCAGGACTGCGAAAGATTGGAGCAACTCCAGGAATACGAGCGAGAGTCGCTGGACGCGTTGGACAAGCTTCGCAAAGCTGTGGGCAACGCCGAAGACGACATCGCAGCAGCTATGCGGTCAGAGGCGAACTGGCGCAGCATCCTGGATCGCATCATCCAGTCCGAGGAATTGGATGCCCTGATTCGTCGTCGGAGGGATATCGAAGCTGCCCAGGAACGACACGCAGACGCCCGGCGTCAGGCTCAGGAGATTCAGGTCACGGACGAATCTCTTCAACGCATACGTCAAGCCACGGAGACCGCCGAACAGGCGAATGCCCGGCTCAGTGTCGCGGCGACCCGAATCAGCTTTGATATTCCCGGAGACCGCCTTGCGGGCATTGAGGCGGGCGGCGCTCCATTGACGGACCCGCCCACGACCGTCGAGGCGGTCGAGCCTGTCGAGATCACAATCCCCGAGCGGGGACGGATACTTATCGAGCCGTCGGTCGCGGACCGAGACCAACTTTTGCGCCAGGAACGGGATGCCCGGATAGAACTGCGTGCCGCGCTTGGCGCAGTCGGTGCGCAGTCGCTTGCCGAAGCTCAGGTCCTGCGAGACGAACGGCGCGACCTTGAGGCTACCGCCATCGCGGCGAAGGAAGAGCTTGAGCGGCTCGCGCCGTCCGGCACCGCGTCGACACTTCAGCCACGAATCGATGAGTTGCGCCGGTCGTTGGAGCACGTGTCCGCCGAAGGCAAGACGGACCAGCTGCCGCCGCGAGACCACGCAGAGGCTGCCCTGCGCTCCGCCCAGAATGAAGTTCAGAAAGCACGAAACGAAGAACGGATCGCTCGGGAGGCTGTTGATGAGCGGGCGCGAACCGTCACTGGATTTAGCGTGGACGTGCGCACGCAGCAAAACGCCGTGGATAGCCAGACCGACTTGATTGAAATGCGTCTGCAGAGGCTGCAAAGCGATGGTGAGTCCGTGTCCGATCAGCAACTCGCTGAAGCGTCCAACGAAGCGGCAATGGCCGTGACGGAACAGCAACAGGCTCTCTCTGTCCTGGAGGAGGAGTGGTCCGAGAGCACCAGGACGCAGTTGGAAGCTCGGATATCACGACTGGAGTCCGTGATTGAGCAGCGTGAAGGCTCACGAGTCGAGACGAGAATCGAGATCGTCCAATTCCGCGAACGGATTGATGTCCACAATAATGCCGGCATCGACGAAGCCATCGAACGCACGCGACGCGAACTCGAACAGGCGACGCGACAACGCGACCGCCTAGTACGCGAACTCGAGGTCCTAGACCTCCTTATCACCACCCTTCGCGCCACCGAGAGCGAGGCCAGAGAGCGATACCTCGCGCCTGTCGTCAACCGCGTTCACCCCTACTTGCAGATGCTCTTCCCTAACGCCGAAATCGGCATGGACGAAGACCTGAACATCACCGGCATGTCTCGCCTCGATGGATACGAGGAGAGATTCGATTATCTGAGCATGGGTACCCAGGAGCAGATCGCCGTCCTCGTGCGTCTCGCCTTCGCCGAAATGCTGATTGACCAGGGAGCGCCCGCCGCGGTGATCCTGGACGATGCGCTCGCGTTCTCCGACGATCAACGGATCCGGCTGATGTTCGACATTCTCTCGCACGCCTCACAGCGCGTACAGATCCTGGTGTTCACCTGTCGCGAGCAGCTATTCGAGGGTCTCGGCGCGCAACAGCTACAGCTCGCCACAATCGATCCCGAGTCTCTCCGCTCGGCCTAGGCCTGTTCAAGTTGGCCGGTTTTTGAATGCCCACCAAAATACCCGCAATTCAGTGTTGGCAGACCCACTCGAATGGACATTGCCTTGGCACAGTATCCGGCATGCGGTAGCAGACGCGCGAAATTGCGAGGCGTAATTCGGGCTGCCGACGGCGGCACCCAGCCTGCGGCGTGGCAACTTCACGTAGGCACGCGCCGGGCTTGAGCCTGGGCACCTTCGCCAAGCTCGCTGTAGCAGATGGTTGTGTGCGGCGGCCGTCCCGTGACCCCGGGACGGCCTACGGCTAGTCCTGGACTATGTCTATTGCCACAGTTCCGGATCGGGTCGGTTCATCAGTCCGACGCCCAGGTACCCATACCAGATGACCAGTAGCACGTAGAAGCCCCGGGCCAGGCCTATAAACGTGTCGCGGCCGTCATTGTGCAGTATGGCTATCATGAAAAAAACCATTACGGCCAGGCTGACAAGAGCGGCCAACATGGAGATTATCCGGTTGAAGTCGTCTCTCGTGGAGAGGCCCAGGGCGAAAATGAAGCCCCCAAACCCAAGCGCAAGCCCACCGGCGTAGAGGAGGGCGGAGCCGGCGTAGTAGACGGGAACGGTTCCGGCGATCTGCTCACTGGTCTGGGCGTCGGCCAGGATGAAGTCTATGCCGCCGGAAAAAATCCAACCGGTCAGTCCGACGAAGATCATGAAGAAGCCCATCTGGACCAGGGCCTTGCCGTTGCCCTGAAGGGTTACGTTTCTCATCAGCGCATAGAGGCCTGAGAGGATCAGGGTCAGGCCCAGGATAATTGCGATGTTGGTTACGTTGGTGAGCGCAGCGTTGGAGCCCTTGGCCGTTATGGAGCCGACAGCGTCTGACACTTCGGCGCTGTCTATCAGTAGTCCGCCTGGCTCTATGAGAAAGAACACGAAGGCGATTACCGGGCCGAAGATCAGGGACAGACCCGCCAGACGGTTTACGGAAATTGTGCCCATGGTTGAACCTCCCTTATGTGTTGTCATGAGAAGGACCCTTTGGCTTCAATCCCTCCCGGCATACATCCTGACGCGAACGTTGCGGCATTGCAATAGGCAATTCTCAGCGTTCGGCCGCTGCCTCCCGTCAGAGTCTTCACGCATAATCCGCAAGGCCAGTAGTTCACGATTCAGTCTTAAACGACGCCCCGGCAAAGTTAGGACCGTTCTTCGGCCCGCCATCAACTGACGATCTACATGCGGCTTGTTCAACTCGATCACCCGATTGGCAACCGGATTCGCGTAGTCGGATCAGGCGGCAAGTCCACGTTGGCTCGTGCATTGGGCGCGAAGTTGGGATTGCCGGTTATCGAGTTCGACGCCATCCACTGGCTGCCGGACTGGAAGGAGCGGCCGCGCTACGAGAGCGCACGAATAGTCGAAACTGCCATCGAATCGATGCCGGACGGCTGGATATGCGATGGGAACTATTTCAGCAGCGCGGGCAAGTCGTCGGTAGCGCTTGCCGACACGGTCATCTGGGTCAGGATGCCGTGGTCGGTAGTCATGTGGAGAATCGTGTTTAGGTCATTCCGCAGGGTCCGGGACAAACGCCGCATCTGCGGAAGTAACTACGAAAGTTGGTCCCGCATGTTCGGCCCGGACGCCCTCTGGCTATGGCATCTGAAGAACCCCCACATGAAACGCAGACATGAGAGAGGACTGGCCGGGCTAGTGAAAGACGACACCCCGGTAATTCAGATCAATTCAACGCGGGAATTGAATCGCTTCTACGAGATCAACGGGCTGGTACGGGAGGATTAGTCGACGTTCTCGGGAGCCGGGACAATCAGGCCGTAGTCGTTGTCGTGGCGCCGGTACACGACGTTGTAGGTGCCGGTCTCGTTGTTCAGGAACAAGAAGAAGTTGTGGCCCAGCAGGTCCATTTGACCCGCGGCCTCTTCCACGCCCATGGGTAATACCTCGTGGCGCTTCGTTCTTACGACAACGCCATCCTTGAGCTGGACCACGTCGTCAGATTCGGCCGGTTGGTCCGTTATCTGTTCGGCGATGTCCGACTCGAACCTGGTCGCAGAACGCCGGCGGCTCATGAACCTGGTCTTGTATCGCCTGATCCTGCGGTCGATCTTGTTTTCGACCGCGTCTATGGCCGCTTACGGCGTGGGACCCCGCTCTTCGCCCCGTATGACGCCCTTGCGCAGGCGGACGGTGACCTCCGCCACGTAGCGGTCCTCTTCCCGCCGGGTGTTTTCCTTCCTGATCAGGACATTGACCGGCAGAGACTCCCGAAACCTGCGGTCAAGCTTCGACAGACGCTTTTCCGCGTAGTTTCTGATTTCGTCCGTTATGGGTGTGTGGCGGGTGGTGATTCTGAGATCCATTAGCCCCGTGTGCCGTCCTCAGCCAAGTAGAATTGCGCCCGATCCAATGAGGGGATTACCTGAATTATACGGCTACCGGCCGCCCACAAGAGTGGAAATTTGCAACTGACTTCTGCGCTGGAATCCGCCTTCCGGCAGGCCATCGACCTGGTCTTTCCACAGACCTGCGTCCACTGCGAAGTGGAAGGGCAACTGCTCTGCGACAGGTGTATTGACGAAGCGCCAAGGATTGGCAACGAAGCGTGCCGCACGTGCGGCGTGCAACTCGAATACGGCAGTCGATGCGGCAAGTGCGCCGAAGCGCCGCCTGCGCTGGCGCGGGTCACGGCGGTGTTCCAGTTCGAAGGGGCGATGCGGGACGCAGTTCACGCCCTGAAGTACCGAGACCTGCGGGCCATCGCTCCGGTGCTCGGCGCGGAGTTGGCCAGTGACGTGCGCGCCCGGCACAGGAACATCGACGTGGTCGTGCCCGTGCCACTCCACAAGCGCCGAATGCGGTCTCGCGGGTACAACCAGGCCGAACTGCTGGCGCGGCCAGTGGCGGCGCGCCTGGGCGTGTCCTTATCGACACGCCTGCTTTCCCGCGTGACCGACAACCCGCCGCAGGCACAGGCACGGAACGAGGTCGCTAGATCGGCGGGCGTTCGCAAGGCCTTTGCCGCATCGGGCGATGCCCGCGGTGTGCGCGTTCTGTTGATCGACGACGTCGCCACGACGTGCAGCACCCTGGACGCATGCGGCAGGGCCCTTTACAGGGCCGGCGCAAGGAGTGTCCGGGCAGCCGTGCTGGCGAGGGAACAATGAGCCGGGCCCTATACGGAGGCAGGCGCCACCTCCGCGCCGTATTCTTCGACCTGTACGGGACGCTGGCGACGTTCGAACCGCCGCGCGAGGTGATCCAGGGCAACGCGGCGGCCCAATTCGGCCTGGAACTCACGCCCGAGGGCGTCGACCGGGGCTACCACCTCGCCGACCAGTTCATGTCACGCCAGAACGCCACTTCGCCGCTCCGCTACATGAGTCCGGCTGAGCAGACACAGTTCTTCGCAAAGTACGAACAGTTGGTTCTTCGGGGCGCCGGACACACGGTCGACCTGGAAACCGCCGCGGCGGTCTGGAAGAAGGTCCGGTCTCAAAGGTATTCTCTGGTCCTGTGCCAAGACGTCATCCCGGCCTTGGGACGTCTCAGGAATGCCGGTCTTGCCACGGGACTGATATCCAACGTCAACTCTACAGGCGCGGCATTGGCCGATTCCATGGGACTGAGCGGACACGTCGATTTCGCGATTACGTCGGGCGACGCAGGCGCTGAAAAGCCGCATCCCGCCATATTTCGCGCCGCACTCTCCAGGGCCGGCGTGAAGCCGGCGCAGGCTGTCCACGTCGGCGACCAGGTCGAGTCGGACGTGGAAGGCGCGCTGGCAGCAGGAATCACGCCGGTACTGATGGACCGTTTCAACGGGCATCCCGGGTACTCGGACCACGCCCGCGTAACCGGAATGGCAGAGCTTGAACGGCACTTGGTATCCATGCACCCCGCATAGCGCGGGCCCGTTCGACGCGCACGAAACCAGGCCGACGCGTATCATCACACCGACCAGGGAACTACAGATCGCCCCTATTACTACTGGAGCCTGGAAATGAAGATCGAAAAGGTTGAGTCGCTGCTCTTGGGCAGCAACCACATCGTGCGCATCCACACCGACAACGGGACCAGCGGCGTCGGTCAGTCCGCCTGTTGGGGTTACCCGGAGGCCACGGAGCGCATAGTGCGGGCCTTCGCAGACCACCTTGTCGGACAGGACCCGCTTCGCATCGAACACCACTGGCAGTACCTGTACCGCATGGCGCCGTTCCGCGGTTCAGCGGTGTCGGGCGCCCTGAGCGCGGTGGACATCGCCCTCTGGGACATCAAGGGCAAGCACTACGACGCTCCCGTCTGGCAGCTACTGGGCGGCATGTGCCGGGACCGGATACGCCTTCACCTGCTGATGGGAGGCGGCAGCCCCGAAGAGGTGCGCGCCAAGGCGAAAGAGGCCGCAGCAGAGGGGTTCACCGCGGTGAAGATCGACCCCATCCCCGACGGGTTCCAGGACATGACCCTCTCCCGCATGATTAGCGATACCAGGGACAAGGTGGCCGCCTTGAGGGAAGGAGCAGGAATGGATGTCGACATCATCCTGGAAATCCACCGCAAACTGACCCCGACGACGGCCATTCCCGTAGCGGAGGCCGTGGCGGAGTTTCACCCGCTGTTCTACGAGGACCCGGTGCAGATCGACAGCATCGTCTCGCAGGCCGAGGTGGCGAAGCGCATCTCGATACCCGTCGGCAATGGTGAGCGGATGCACAACATCTGGGAGTTCAGGGAACTGTTGGTGGCCGGAGGCAGCCAGTATGTTCGCCCCGACCTGGGTCTAGGCGGCGGCCTGACGCAGTGCAAGAAGATCGCCGCCCTCGCAGAGTCGTACCACGCGGCCATCGTCACCCACAATTTCCTGGGGCCCATCCTCACTGCCGCATCGGTGCAACTCGACGCGTCGATCCCCAACTTCATCGTGCAGGAGTACTCAACGGCCGACGAGGGAGAACACAACCGCGTATTCAGGACAGCCCTGAAGAGGGAAGGCGGGTACATCCCCGTACCCGACGCCCCCGGCATCGGAGTGGACCTGGACGACGACCTGGTGGACAGCCTGCCGTTCGAACCCCGCGACCTCACCGGCACACCGCTCAGGAATGACGGTTCAGTGGCATTCGCCGTTTGACCTGTTGGTGGGACTCAAATTAGCCAAAGGAATGCCATGACAGACCACGTGAGGACCGTGCCCGGCGAGGACGTTTCCAAAGTCGCGGTTATCGGCGCTGGCCTGATGGGCCACGGCATCGCGCTAGAATTTGCGGCGGCGGGCATCGACGTGACCATCAATGACCGCAATGCAGAACTCCTCGATTCCGCGTTGGAACGCGCCAGGTCGGGTCTCGAACTGCTGGCGCAGGCCGGGCGGATCGGCGCGGACGACATCGAGTCCGCCATGTTGCGGATCGTCCCGGCGGCGGAAATCGAGGATGCCGTTGCGAACGCTGACGTCGTGATCGAAGCGGTGTTCGAGGACCTGCCGCTGAAGCGGGACATATTCGGCAGGCTAGACAAGGCTGCGCCCGAACACACGGTCCTGTTGAGCAACACCTCCACCTATCTGCCGGGCGTCCTGGCAGCGAGCACCGGCCGACCTGACCGCGTGGCCGTTGCGCACTACTTCAACCCACCGCACTTCTTGCCGATTGTGGAGTTGGTCAGAGGACCCGAAACGTCGGACCAGACAATTGCAACGGCCCGAGACCTGCTCTTGCGTATCGGCAAGCGGCCGGCCCTGGTTAACCGCCAGATACTGGGCTTCATAGGCAATCGCTTGCAGTCGGCCTTGTTCCGGGAGGCTCTGGCCCTTGTGCAAGATGGCGTAGCGTCGGCGCAGGATGTGGACGCGGTGGTCAAGTACGGCTTCGGGCGGCGGCTGGCCGTCGCCGGTCCGTTCGAGGTGTGGGAGCAGATCGGCTGGGACCTCGTTGCAACAATCAGTAGCGAACTGTTCCCTGAGATAGACCGCAGCACCGAAGTGCCCAAGGTCCTGAGCGACAAAGTCGCCGCGGGCGAACTCGGCACAAAGACCGGCAAGGGCTTCTACGACTGGACGCCGGATTCGGCCGAGGCGCTTCGCCTGAGGATCAGTCAGGCCCTGCTGAACATGCCGCGGCCGGAATAATCCGGCCTACAACTCAGGGCACGAACTAGCCCTCTCCGCCTCCGACCGGGGTTTCTTACGAGTGCCAATTGGAATAGGAGCTAATCACCCCGGTGGGTTATAACTGCTACCGATCGCAGGATGATTGTTCGTACCCCATGAAACGTATTCCGTATTTGAGTCCGGAAACGAAATTACATTCGCCTGTTATACAATCTGAGTTAGTCCCGAAAGGAACACGACTTGACGACCGTGACCATGTCCGTCGAGGAACGCTTGGGTCGGATCGAGACCAGACTCGAAACGTTTGCCACCAAAGAGGACCTCGCCAATTTGAAAGCCGACATCAGTCGGGACATGCTCCGATTGACCTTGGCGCTGGCTACGCTGCAAGTGGTCGGTTTGGGCACGGTCGCGGCGGTCGTCAAGTTCATCGGGTAATGCAATTTCGACCTGCGCGCGGCCGATAACATTAACCGCCTTCCCCGATCCTGGATCGGAGACCTCCCGGTGTGGCCGCCAACGCGCCCCTACCCCTCCAGGTAGTCCCAGAGGGCGTCGAACCGCTCGCCGACAACCGGCTCCCTGACGAGAACCGTGTCCATGCCCCTTCCTTCCAGATACGGCGCGGCGTCCTCGAGAATCTTGCGAAACTCATCCTGTGTGATGCCGATGTCGGTGGGCCGGAATCGCACTCTGCATTCTTCGAGCCTGTCGATCAACTCTTCCTGCTGACCCGTCGCCCACGCGACGATTACCGCGCCCAGGGCGGTCAACTCCCCGTGGACCAGGCGGCGGTCGGCAACAAGCTCGAACACGATCATCAGCGCGTGGTCGGCGCCGGGCGCATTCGGGTCCACGAGGTTCCGGTCGTCCCTGTCCTGCACGGCTTGTCCGATGAACCTGATGCTGTCCGACGTGAGATTCCCGTCCGAATCCAGGGTTTTGGGAAAGCCATCTGCCAGGTAGCGGTGATAGGACAGAGCGCGTTCCACGGCGTCCTCATCGACCGGCGGAGCCGTTCCGCGTGAGGCGTTATAGCGCCATTCGGCTATGCCGGCGAACCCGCACAGCACGTCTCCAAGTCCAGCCGTGTTCAGGTATTCCGGCGCTTCCAACGTGTAGTCGTAGTCGATTACTACGTGCTCGAAGTCGCAAAACGGCATGTCGCCGTCCCCGATTATGTGCCTGCCGTCCCACTTGGCGAACATGCTGTGGATGATGGCCCCAGTCGACACGATGGAAGGCACGAGAATAAGCGGAAGTTCTTTCCGCAAGGCAACATACTTGGATGCGTCCAGCGGCACGCCCCCTCCGATGCCCACGACCAACTCCGCGTCGTCCGGCAGGCTGTTGCTCGTGTCCTCCAGGTGGCCCCAGTCGAGCATATCCACGATGCCGACTCCAGCCGGCGGTTGAGCGATGTACGGCTGGGCAACCCTCCACGCGGTCGGAGTCGACACGGCCACGTAGCGCGGCCAGTCGGCGCTCTCTGACTTCAGCAGACCGTGCCCGTACCGCATGTCCACGTCTCGCGCGAGCCGCGGCTGCGCGCCTTCCGATCTATCCCAACTGCGTGCCATATCGCTAGACCTCCTGTGACCTGTCCTGGCTGCATTACATCAGAACGCTGGGTGTACGGCAAAACTCCGTCAGAACATTGCCGCCGGCGCCGAACGTTCGACCTAAAGTTGTCTCAGCCGCGGGTCAAAATAGTCCCTGAGCCAGTCTCCCAGGAAATTGAAAGCGAAGACGGTCAGGAAGATCGCAAATCCCGGCATGACCGATATCCACCACGCCGTTCCGATGAATTCGCGGCCGTCTGCCACCATGGAGCCCCACGCCGGTTGTGGCGCCGGTATTCCGATTCCGAGGAAACTCAGCACCGACTCGGTGAGTATTAGTCCGCCAACCTGCAACGTGGCAAGGACCATTACGATGTTGATCACGCCGGGGAGGATGTGCCGGTAGGAGATGCGAAAGCTGGAACTACCGACGATGCGAGCAGAAGCCACGTAATCCATCGTCTTGAGCTGAAGCGTCAGGCCACGGGTTTGACGGGCGAACCCCGGCCAACTGAACAACGACAGGAGGATCAGCACGAGCCCAAGACTGGGCCCGAACACGACCGCCGTGACGAGGGCGACCAACAGGAATGGCACGGCGTACGTCAGATCGACGAGCCGCATGATGAACTCATCCCAGAACCCGCCGGAGAGTCCGGCGAGGATGCCCAGGCTGGTGCCGATTACGACGCCTGCGCTCAGCACGATTCCCGCAACCATCAGAGATATGCGCGAACCGTGGATGACGCGGCTCAGAATGTCCCGCCCAATGTGATCTGCGCCAAGAAAGTACTCGACCTTGCCGCCCTCGACCCACGCCGGGGGTGCCTTGACCTCGGCCAGGTTGGACTCCAACTGGTGTTTCGGGGAGATGAAGTTGGCGAAGATCGCAACTACGGCAAGAAGAAGGATGATCGCAACCGGGATTACCGGATAGCGGCGAATAATACGCCAGGCGCGCACCGGTAACTCAGACAGCGAGCCGTCGTCAATCCGGCCGAAAGCCCCGTCCCGGCTAGTAGATTCGTATCCTGGGGTCGATGTACGCATAGAGGAGATCGGCGGCCAAACTTGATAGCAGGAATACCGCGGCGAAAATCACCGTCAGTCCGGTGACAAGCGGGAAGTCGTTTTGGAGGGTCGCCTCGACGGCCAGTCTTCCCAATCCCGGCCAGGCGAACACGGTTTCTACAACAACCGTGCCGGTTATGAACGAGGCGAACAATATGGCCGCCACGGTCAACGGCGCGATAAGCGCATTCTTGAGCGCGTGCTTGAACACAATCTTGGTCTGGCCCACACCCTTTGCCCTGGCCAATTTGACGTACTCGCTGTCGAGTACCTCCAGCAGGGCCGAACGCGTTATGCGCGTTATGCCAGCCGACGCGAGCCACGCCAAGGTGGTAACGGGCAGCACAAAGTGGGTCCAGTCGCCCCTTCGGGATGTGGGGAGCCAGCCCAGGATCACCGCAAACACGTAGATCAGCACCAGGGCGATCCAGAACGGCGGCGCCGCCTGGCCGACCAGGGCGAACGATCTGACGACAAGGTCCGTGATGCTTCCCCTCGTCACGGCCGACGCGACGCCGAGGCTCGTGCCGAGCGTGATAGCAAGTAAGTAGGCTATCCCAGATAGCTGGATCGTCGCCGGCGCCCTTTCCAGGATCACCTTCAGCGAATTGCGCTTGTGCCAGATGGAGTCGCCGAAATCGCCTCGTACAGCCCCACCTGCCCAAACCAGGTACTGGACCACCAGGGGTTTGTCCAGGCCCAGTTCTCTGCCGCGAGCGTCCCACGCCTCTTGCGACCATCTCGTGCCGGGCGTCATGTACAGATAACGGGGATCGCCGGACATCCTGGACAGCGCGAACACCAGGATGGAAATACCGACCATCACCAGAATCATGTAGACGCTGCGGAGGGCCAGGAAACGGGCCATTACGTCTCCAGTATCAAGGTACGGGCCGCGGGCCGTACGAAACACGCCTCACCGACCGGGGAGCGAGTCATATTGGACCCTCTCCCCGGCTGGCTTACCTTACCCGGTTCGAAACCGTAGTAAGTGCGACTTTACTTCAATTGGATCGACTCAACCCGGTTGAAGAACACGTCCTGCTGGTTGTACGGCTCGTACGACGCTATGCGCGGACCTACGGCGTAGAGAACGGCTGGCGCCTGGTACATCGGGATGAAGAGCATCCAGTGCGAGAGGTAGTCCTGCACTTCGATGTTGTTCGCGATCCGCTTCTCCAGCGATTGTTCCGTTGCGTTAGACAGGCCGAGTTCGCAGAGATCGTCAGCCATGGTGAAGCCGACGATGTGGCCGGGTTGCGCACAGATGTAACGTGCGGAGGTCGCGCCGGGAATCCAGTTGATCCCATGCGTGAACGGCACGTTGATCGTCTTGTCGACGGTCTGCGGCCTCCTCACACCGTACTCGGTGCGGTCGATGGTGGCGTTGATGTCCAGATGCTGGCGCCACATTTCGGCGACGGCCTCGGCCGCCGCGACGGTGCCGACGGCAAAGTTGCTGGGTACCCAGATCTCGTAGTCGAACCCGTCAGGGTATCCGGCTTCGGTCATGTACTGCTTGGCCATTTCCGGGTCGAACGGAATATTCCATTCGTCCTTGTGGTCCGGGTGGTCAGGCAGGATGTTCTGCCACGCGTAGATCACCCGTCCGAGGCCTTCGAGTACGTGCTCGATTATCGCATCGCGGTCGATGGCCATCGCCATCGCCCAGCGGACCTTCCTGGCGCTCTCCATCGACGCAGCGTCTTCCGGATCGCCAATCCAGGGAAACCCTTCACTGACGCCTTCGTCGAATCCCGGGCGCTCCATGACGCCGCCTTCGCAGTCGACACAGGCCTGGCCCCAGTAGTTGCCCGCCATCTGGAATCCCTGCGGGCGAGCGATACCGATCTCCTGCACTAAGCCGCCGATGCTTTCCACGACGTCGTTAATCACCTGGGGCGGCAACGTGCCCGCGTCGATTTCGCCGGCGCGTAATGCGGCCTCTCTCGTCGAGGCGTCCGGCATGTCCACTACGGTGACGTTCTTCACGTACGGGACTATGCCGGTCCAGTGATTGTCAACGGCCTCGGTCTCTATCTTCTCGCTGCCGACCCACTCAAGGACCCGGTACTTGCCGGTCCCTATCGGCGTCTCGGCATACTCTTCGGGGCCGAGCTGTTCGAAAGCAGCCTTGTTGGTGATGACGATGCCGGCAAAGCTGGCGTTACCTTGCAGCCATGCCCATGTCGGATCGAATCCGCCGGGGGCGATGTTCTGCTTGACCTGCAACGGGCCCAGGACGTCGAATCCCAGCTTCATTTCGGCCCCGATCTCTTCGGCGCCGTTGTTGACGGAGTCGGGAGCAAACGCTTCGTTGAAGCTCCAGGCTACGTCTTCCGCTGTCACGTTCCCCCAGTCACCCCCGTTGTCGTGCCAGGGAATGTCGGGGCGGATATCGAACGTGATGCTCGTGAAGTCGGACGCTATGGTCCAACTGGAAGCGATGCCCAGATCATCCGGGCTGTAGCCCGTGTGGTCCTGGGGCGGAGGCTGCGGCGGGGGCACGAACGGTGCGCGAACTATGGTCTCCCACACGGATAGCGACCGGCCAAGTCCTCCGACCGCGGAGATGTCCCGTCGCTGATGTTGAATCAGGGGCGAGATGGCGGCCGCGATGGTCACGTTGCCGGATGGTCCGGAAGGCGCAGGGGGCGCCGTCGTGGCGGTGGGCTCTGCTGGCGCGGTTGTGGGTGCCGGCGCGGTAGTGGCAGCAGGCGCGGTGGTGGCCGCCGGTGCAGTGGTGGCCGTGGCAGCCGGTTCCGGCGCGGTCGTGGCCGTAGCCTCCGGTTCATCTTCGCCGCATGCCGCAATCACCAGCACCATTGCCGCAAGCACGGCCGGGACTATCAGCAGCGATCTTCGACTCAATAATTGAATCACTCTCATAGCTCACACCTCTCAAAAATGGACCTGCATTGGCAGGGCTGAAACTCCCAAAACCATACACCAACCCAAAGGCGCAATATGCCGGTTTTGAGGCGATATTCGTCGGGCTTGTTACTACCCATAGATGAGACGGGGAATCAATTGATCATGAATCGCATGACAACGGCAAACCGAGTCGATGACGCCACCATCCGCCGTTCCCGACTCCAGACCCATCGCCCCAGACTACACATACGTGTTCCATGACTCCACACCCATCACCCCCGACCCCTTTCGGAGATCCATCGGGCATGTATTGGAACGTTCGTCTCAGTCGCTTACCCGGCGACGGGAGACGCTCCTACCTGTCGGCCACCGAGCCGTCTTCGTGGAGGGGGGTGTCGAGGACCTTGTCGACGAACGGGTGCGCGGCCAGCGCGCTTTCGTTCAGTTCAACGCCCAGGCCCGGGCCGTCCGGCACGATGAGGAATCCGTCTTCCAGCTTGATGGGCTCCACCAGTAGATCGCTCTTGGGCGGTTCCGACTCTCCGGTGTACTCCTGCAGCGCGAAGTTGGGGATGCAGGCGTCCAACTGAACGCATGCGGCGGTGCTTATGGGGCTGAGCGGGTTGTGCGGTATCACCTTTACGTGCTGCGCTTCCGCCATCGTGGCCACCTTCTTGCAGCCGGAGAGTCCGGCGCACAGGCAGAGGTCGGGACGGACGTATGCGCACGCCCGCGCCTCGAGCAACTGCTGGAACTCGTAGATTGAAGTGAACCGTTCACCGGTGGCGATCGGCAGGTTGCCGCGGCGTTGCACTTCGCCCATCATGTCGGGGCTGTCCGGCAGCATCGGGTCCTCGTAGAAGTACGGGTTGAACTGCTCGAGCCGCCTGCCGAGGGCGATCGACTCGGACGGGTTCATCTGCCGGTGAATCTCGACGCAAATGTCGATGGCAGGGCCCACGGCCTCGCGAACAGCACCTACTCGCTCGACGGCGTCGTTCGCCCACTCGGAGTAGGTGCGGTTGAGCCAGAATTGTCGGCCGAAAGCAGCAAATCGGATGGCAGAGAACCCCGCTTTCACCTGCTCCACCGCATCGGCGGCCAGGTCTTCAGCGGTGCCCCCGTTCACATGCATATAGCAACGCACCTTGTGCCGGGTAAGGCCTCCCATCAGTTCGTAGATCGGTACCCCGAGCCGCTTGCCCTTTATGTCCCAGAGGGCGATGTCTATGGCCGAAAGCGCGCCCTGTACCACCGAGCCCATGAAGTGGGAGCTTCGGTACAGGTACTGGTAGTGGTGTTCAATGCGCGAAGGGTCCTTGCCTACCAGGTACGGCGCAAACGTCTGCACCATCGTCTCCGTCGGCCTCTGCCAGCCATGCACGCCGCCTTCGCCTACACCCACCGTCCCATCTTCACAGTGCACCTTCACTATCAACCAGCGTTCCCACAGGATGGTCTCGATCTTTTCAATGCGCGTCGGCTTCATGCTTTTCTCCTGGTGTTTAGACCGGAAAGACCGGTCGAATTGCAAATTGTATTGGCGACACTAACCGCCGTGGCCCGCGATGACAACCACCCACGGATCCCAGCAGGTTCCAACGTCTACGGACGGACGCGCCCCATGGCGACCCAGATCCCGACGCCCATGCCGGCCAGCGCAACGATGTTCGAGAAAACGTCGTTCCTCAAATTGGGTGACGCCAACAACACAAACGTAGCGGCAATATACGCCCCGAACACGGAAAGGCCGGCGATGTACTGGAACCACTTTTCGAGCTTGTATCCGACCACCCTACGGACCGCCTCGCCGTTGACGTATCCGATCGCAACGAAACCGATGAGCGAAATAATCGCGGAGACCCGTCCATCACCACCCACCAGCAACAGAATTCCGACGAGGGCAGGGCCGGTCAACGCAGCCATCACCACGCCCGTAAGAATGGCCTTGACCACCTGGGCCCTGGACGAGTCCTGCATCGGAGTGCGGCCTATTGCCGCGCAGGACGGGCAACGGGAGCCGACCGGGGACTGTACGAGGCACGACGGGCAGATCAGCGAGCCGCAGCGGCCGCACCTCAGGATGGTCTCCACCTCAGGGTTACGTGGACAGTAGAGGGTTTCGTCCCTGTTAGTCATGTAGAAATCTCGACTACTGGATTTATCGGCAAATTCAGGACTGCGGCCCGCGGTAGACCCAGTCCTCCCTCAACGTTATATCGCGGTCGAACACAATGCGGTTCCACACCAGCCTGCCCAACGGTACTTTTTCTACTCCGCCTTCGGTGGAACGGTTCGACGTCAGGCGTTTGATTGCCGTCATCAGGAGGAAAGCAAGGCAGAATGCCACCACTTCAAACTCCACGTATCCCACCGCCAGTAACAGCCCGGCAAAGACCGGCAGTAGTAGCGCGGCTATGCCCCACCAGACTGCGCTGTCCTTTCTGCGCGTGGCCAGCCACCCGAACCCTGCGACCGCGCCGTAGGCGAACACCAGGGGATAGTAAAGAGTAGCCAGGACGCCCAGCACCGTAGCCATGCCGCGGCCTCCGCCGAACTTCAACCAGACCGACCAATTGTGCCCGAATATGGCGGCGAACCCGGCGGCGACCTCCACGGGCAGACCCAAGTCCAGGACCTTGGGAGAGGCGATGAGTACGGGAAGCAGTCCCTTGACGTAGATGTCAAACAGCACCAGCGGAACGGCCCACCGCCAGCCGACGTGAACGGCGAAATTGGAGATGCCGACATTGCCGCTGCCGTACTTGCGAATGTCGATGCCCTTTACGAGACGGGCAAGGTAGTAGGACGAAGGAAGTGCGCCCAGCAGGTACGCGCCGGCGATCAACAGGACGGTCGCCAGGGTATCCGCGGACATGATCACGGGGCCCCCGCCGGGACGAGGCAGGCTTTACTGCCGTGCATCGCCTGCGCACGTTCGAACAGGAGGTCGGCGGTGTCCGGCGGTGGGCCGAACATGCCGGGCTTCACCTCGTTCGGGTACCCGAAGGCGTGGTAGTCGCTGCCTCCGCATTCGATCAGCCCGTGCCGACTGGCGACGGCGCGGTAACCGGCCTGTTCCGCCGGGCCGTACTTTTCGGCATATACCTCGATGCCGGCCAGGCCCGCTTCGGCTAGTCTGGCAGCGACCCTGTCCAATTCTTTAACCGTTCGCGGGTGTGCGATGGCGCCAACGCCGCCGGCATCATGGACTATGCCGAGCGCATCGACTGGATCGAGCTTGGGACGCGAGACCCTGCCGACCCCGTTGTCGCCCAGGTACTTGTCGAAGGCGTCTCGAACGCTCTCCACGTAGCCCCCTTCGACCATCGCCTTGGCGATGTGCGGCCGGCCAACAGTCCCTCCGGCCAGCTCGCGCACACGTTCCCACGTTATGTGAATTCCCATCGACCGCAGCTTGTCCACGTTCTGCTGCGCCGCAATCACCCGTTCCTCGCGAAATCTGGCCAGCGTCGCCCGTAGTCCGGGATCCCGGTGGTTGATGAAATAACCGAGGAGGTGCACTTCAGACGGCCCGTCCTGGGTCCCCAGTTCGATGCCCGGGATGAGAGTCAGATCGGGCAGTTTCGAAACGGCCTCCTGCGCCTCGTCGATCCCGTTCGTGGTGTCGTGGTCCGTGATGGATATCACTCGCAGTGTGGTACCGGCCACGAGGTCGATCAGTTGAGTCGGCGTCAGAGCACCGTCGGACGCCGTCGTGTGCAGGTGAAGGTCCACCAAGACCGGGTGCGAAGGTCTGGGGGGTAATCCGGCGCTGCCGTATCGCGACGATCTGTTCCCGCTCATGCGACCCACTCCCGGTCGACGCGGCTGATCCCTACCGCCTTGCTCGTATCGGCATCCACTTCGAAGAGCACGGAATTGAAATTGATGGGACCCTTTTCGACCGGCCTCATCCGCGAGGGGATGCCGGTAAGGAAACGCTTCAGCACGTCGTCAACCTGCATGCCGATCACTGAATCGGGCGAGCCCACCATTCCCAGGTCGCTCACGAATGCCGTCCCGCCGGGCAGCACCCGGCAGTCGGCCGTGGGCACGTGCGTGTGGGTGCCGGCGACCGCCGAAGCGCGGCCGTCCAGGTGCCAGCCCAGCGCGACCTTTTCGGATGTGGCTTCTGCGTGAAAGTCCACGAGCACCGGCTTGCCCTTGCCCCAGCCCGACGCGAGCAGTTCGTCAATGGCAGTAAACGGCGAGTCGAACTCACCAACGAACACGCGGCCGATGAGGTTTACAACCGCTACCGAGCCCATATCTATGCAGCCGCGTCCCGGGGCGATGGCCGGATAGTTCATGGGCCTCAGCACGGGAAGCGAAGGGTCGTCCAATTCCTCGATGAACTCGCGCCGGTCCCACACGTGATTGCCGCTGGTCACCACGTCCACGCCGCTGTCCAGCAGGTCCGCGACGGTGTTGCGGGTCAGGCCGAAACCGCCGGCAAGGTTCTCGCCCTGCGCGGTCACAAAGTCGATATTCAGTTCGTCTCTCAGGCCGGGAAGCAGCCCGCATAACGCGTTCCTGCCGCCCCGCCCGATGACGTCGCCGATCATCAAGATTCGCATGTAATGCCTTTACGCGAGGCGGTGGGCCAGATTTTCGAAAACCCGTCCCATGTACCGCCGCGCGCCGGTGAATTCGCTATCGGGCCACTTCCACGGCCCTCGACTCCCTGATGACCACGACCCTGATCTGCCCGGGGTACGAGAGCGTCTCTTCGATCCTGTCCACGATATCGCGGGCAAGCACCGTCGCCTGCGCGTCGTCCACCCGGTCGGGGCTAACCATTACGCGCATCTCGCGGCCGGCCTGGATCGCAAAGCAGCGCTCCACGCCGTCGAACCCGCGGGCGACCTCCTCCAGCGCTTCCAGGCGTTGGATGTACCTTTCAATGCTGTCGTGCCGCGCGCCGGGTCTTGCGGCGCTGATCGCGTCGGCGGCCGCAACGACGAACGACTGGACGGTCGTCATCTCGCGGTCGTGGTGCTCCCTGATCGCCGTCTGGATCCCGCCACTCACGCCGTACTTGGCGACAATGTCGGCCCCAATCTCGGCGTGCGGCCCTTCGATCTCGTGCGTGAAGCCCTTGCCGATGTCGTGCAGGAAGCCCGCCACCTTGCAAAGGTTCACGTTTGCGCCCACCTCGGCGGCGATTAGCCCCGAGAGCAGGGACACCTCGATCGAGTGCCGGAGCACGTTTTCGCCGTAGCTGGTCCGGTACTTGAGCCGGCCCATCAGCTTTACCAGTTCCGTGTGGAGGCCCTTTATATTTGCCTCGAAAACCGCCTGCTGACCGGCCTTCCTGACCGTCTCGTCAATCTCGCGCCGGGCCTTTTCCACCATGCTCTCGACGCGGGCCGGGTGAATCCGGCCATCGACGATAAGTTGTTCGAGGGCGACCTTCGCGACTTCGCGCCGTATGGGATCGAAACACGAAATCGTCACCGATTCCGGCACGTCGTCGATGATCAGATCGACGCCCATAGCCGCTTCTATTGCTCTTATGTTCCGCCCTTCACGGCCGATGAGACGACCTTTCATCTCATCGTTGGGCAGCGGGATTGAATTGACGGTGGCTTCGGACACCACGTCCGATGCAAGGCGTTGAATCGCGCCGGAGATAATCTCTCGCGCGCGCTCGTCTGCCTGCTCGGAAACCTCTGCTTCGGCGTCACGAAAACGACGGGCAAGGTCGAACTGGATGTCCTCCTCGGCGCGCTCCATGAGAAGCTGCCGGGCATCCGCGAATGAGAGGTTTGAGATCGACTGAAGATGTTCAAGCTCGCTTTCGCGGAGCTTTACGAGTTCCTTTCGTTCTCCTTCAAGTGCATCGATCTTGTCTCGGACCTCAACTTCCCTGTCTTCCAGGGAGCCGGCCCGTTCCTCCAATTTTTCTTCGCGTGATTCGATTCTTGACTGTAGCCGAGAGAGTTCTCTTCTCTGGCGCTTAACGTCTGCTTCCGCAGAGTTACGGGTGCGTCTTGCCTCTCTCTTCGCCTCGTTGAGCATCTCCTGGCTGCGGGACTGTGCCCGCTTTATCTGCTGGTCCGCAGCTTCCAGGGACGCTTTTCGAGTCTTTGCCGCCAGCGCATTACTGAGGTAGAAACCGAGCCCACCTGCAATGGCCCCCGCTGCAAGGGCCGTGAGGACGGCAGTGAGGATTTGTTCCATTTGACTCCTCCAAAGCCGTCACTATTCGATTTTTGCGGACACAAGCGCAGCCTTTCACCTGCGCAGTCCGACACTAAAATGGTACGTAGCCGCTGAATTGCATGTCAATGTTTCCAGTTGGAAAACCAGTCTGCCGCGGCTGGTCCAATGAGGCCGATGTGACAATTCGACACGTCTTCGTTTGCCGCTTCGACTGGATCGGGGACCAACGCGTAGAAGCGGTTCGCGAACCGTCCTTCGTGTGAGACGAGGTTCGTCTCACCGAGACCGAACATTTGCCGTTGGCGGGGTTTGCAATCGCTAAGACACAATTGGTCGTTGAGAAGTGACTCTATGACCACCCGAGCCATCACATACCGCAAGGCAAGTCACCAACTGATCGCCCAAGCCCGTGCCGAGCTTGAGGCCGGAGACCTGCGCCAGGCTTCCGAGAAGGCGTGGGGCGCGGCCGCGCAGATGGCCAAGGCCGCCGCTTCGTCACGTGGATGGGACCACGACCAACATCGACACCTGTGGAACACCGTAAAGGACATCTCCAATGAGGCCGGTGACCAGGAAATACACGACCTGTTTATTGCCGCAAACGGCCTCCACGTCAACTTCTACGAAAACACGTACGACACACAAATGGTCGCCCGTAACATCGACCGGGTCGAGCGGTTCTTGGCCAAGGTGGACGGCATTCTCGACGCCCGATACGTGGACTGAAAACCTGCCGCCAGTTGACCCATCTGAGGGTACGGCGGATCGCGCCATCGCGATTAGCGGATTCCGGTCCCGCCGTGACACAATATCCGGCAGGCAGTAAACCTATGACAACCCGCGCCGAATACCACAACGCAACCGCACGCCACTTCATCGCTGAAGCCCGCGACTACCTGGCCGCGGATGATCTGCTGCAGGCCTCCGAAAAGGGCTGGGGCGCGGCCGCGCAGGCCGTCAAGTCCGTCGCCGAGACCCGCGGTTGGCCCCACAACGGCCACCGCCAACTGTTCGGGGCAATAGGCCGTCTCGTCGCAGAGACCGGCGACGAAGACATACGTACTGCATTTACTTACGCAGGCGCTTTGCACACCAACTTCTACGAAGGTTGGCTCGACCGGGAAGCCGTCGAAGCGCATCTATCCCACGTCGCCGGGCTGGTGGAAAAGCTGGAAACGCGCGTCCCGTAAGACAGCACTGTCCGTTTCCGCCTGATTACCCGTGACCGACCGCGCCGTCACGCATCGCGAAGCAAGTCGCCGGTTAATCGCCCAGGCCCGCGCCGAACTCCAGGCTGGCGATCTGCTGCAGGCCTCTGAGAAGGGCTGGGGCGCGGCCGCGCAGGCCGTCAAGTCCGTCGCCGAGACACGCCGTTGGCCCCACAACGGCCACCGCCAACTGTTCCAGGCAGTCGACCGCCTCGTCGCGGAGACCGACGACGAAGACTTACGTACAGCGTTCGGACTCGCAGGCGCCCTGCACACCAACTTCTACGAAGGTTGGCTCGGCCGGGAAGACATCGAGGCGCACCTGTCCCAGGTCGCCGGGCTGGTCGAAAAGCTGGAAAAGCGCTAGGCATAAGTTCGCGCCGGCCGCACAAGTTCACCTAAGGGACGAATTGGCTGCGATCTCGTCCACCACCTCCATCGTGCGAACACTCACCGTGCAGACACGGCGCAGGAGGTCGATTACCCGTTCCTTGTGGTCGGCGAACCGGTAGGTGTTGAACCGCTCCCGGATCGTCGGGTCTTTTGGATTCTTTTCCTTGTACTGATCAAGCACCCACTCGATGGCGGTTCCCAAGGCGGTACGACCACGCGATCTCCGGGACGCCGGTGAGTCGCGTCGCGTCGTCCAGGAGAATGGTGCCTCCGACCTGGTCAGAGCGGAGCCTGGCTTTCGGCGTACGTTTCGACTTTCGGGCGACGTTTTGACGGCGCAGTGGCCAAGGCTTTACAGACTCAAAGCCGATGTGCAGGTCAAGCAACTCTTGGCCCAGACGCGCGAATTCCCTGAAGTCATCGTGGAAAGGAAGACGCGGGAATTCCTGTCGCAAGTCACCCGCGTAAGATTCCCGATAGACTGGATCGTGCAGCGTCGCGTATGTGTAGGCGAATAGGTCTTCGGCGGATATGCTATCGTCCCCGTAGGACTCACGAAACTGGCGCAAACCCCAATCCGTGATGTTACTGACCCGTTCCCCGTTTTCTGTGTAGCGATACAGGGGAAGGCACTGGGTTTTCTCCAGCAAGTCGTGCTCATACAGCCTGGTAGTTGCCATTACTTGGAACGGCTTGCTGGAACTCTTGCCTGAAAAGCAGATGACCCTGTTCTCGTCAGACTTACCGCCGGGGAAAATTCGCGGCATTTGATACTGCCGATGAATCACAATCGGCGCGTAATAACAATATTTGGTTGCAAAAGGCCTGAATAGACCTCTTTCAATGTGGTTTGACTTGAACGATAACGGGTTTCCCTTGACCAGATGCGCTTCTAGTTCAGATGTCCACTTGATTGATCTGTCCACCCAGTTCCCGACTTCGTACGGGTCGAGGTTTTCAGCCGCCCATCTCTCCAACTCCCGCTCGTAAGTTCCGATGAACGCCTGCATTTTCTTGCAAAGGGCACCGCGGCTGGAATCCCAAACCCACTCGCTCCTCGCCGAAATAATGCCCAAAGAAAACAGCCGGAATATCGCCTCTTCCTCGCTGGCGGTCTTGGCCAGCTTGGTCTGTTTGTTAGCAACCGGGATTAATGATTCGAAGTCGGTGTCGGTCTGGTTAAGCCAGACATTCTTGGCATCCGGTGTAACGTCAGTAAATTCGAACGCCTCAAGGGGCTTACCTCGGATGTACTCGGCCTTTGCCGGAGACTTGGCATAATCATGGATGGCGTTGTAGAACAGCTTGAATCCGTTGGCCTCTTTGCTGCGCACGAGGAAGTAGACGGCAACGCCGACGCGGATCTTGTCGTCAAATATGTTGCCCCCTTCCCTGCGCCGCCGTTCCCCGCTGGTCCGCGCGTTGCCTTTTAAGTCGATCACGTATAGCTCATTAAACTCTTGGGCGACGACCTTTCGGAATCCGTCGTCCTGACGCGAGTCGAGGAATGCGCTGTTGCTGACAAACGCGATGATCCCGTCATTGTCCAGCCGGTCGCTTGCCCAGCGAATAAAGCGTTTGTACATATCGTACTGCTTGGTCTTCTGCGCCGTGCTCTCTTTTACATATGACTCGCTTATACGCAAATCGACTTGCCAATACGCCCGGTTTGGGTTGTTGTCATTTTCATTCTGCTGATTAGCGTTGTACGGCGGATTGCCGATGATTACACTGATCCGCTTTTGGTTCTGTTCCTGGACCCGTATCCAGTTGTCCGTGGATAAGGCGCCCAGGTCGAACGAACTTTGACGGACTACTCCGCCGCCGGTGGCTCCTTGCCCTTCCCAATCCATATTGTCAAGCGTGTCCACGAAACAGAGATTCGGAAAATCCAGGTATTTCCCGGTCTGTTCCTTGTACGTATAAGCAATATTCAGATTGGCGATGTAGTACGGCAGGATTGCGACTTCATTTGCGTGAATCTCGTCTCGGTACTTGCGCTCCAGGCAATCATCCGGCAAAAACTTAATGAGATTAGTTACGAAAGTGCCGGTGCCTGTCGCCGGGTCGAGAATCTGGACGTTACGGGCCGCCAGTCCCCGCTTGAAGTGTTTCCGCAGCAAATCGTCCGTGCCGCGTATCATGAAGTCCACGACTTCATTTGGGGTATACACCACTCCCAGGACATCGGCCGCGGCTGGGTTGTAGACCTTGTAAAAGTCCTCATAGATATTCTTGAGGAACTGCTGCTTTTCGCCGTAGTCGGCGATATCGTCGGCGGCGCGGCCGATGGCGCCGTAGTAGGTCTTGAGTCGGTCAATTGACTCCCGGCGCAAGCTCCCGGTGAAGAAGCTGTGCTCCAACTTGTCAAGCTGCTGCGCGATATCGTTCTCGCGATGGAACTGTTCCTCTCTGAACACACGCAAGAAGATGTCCTTCGTGAGGATGTGCTGCAGCAGCATCTCCCGGACATCCTCCTCTGACACCCGCGGCCCAATGCTCGTTCGGCAAAGGTGGAGGAAGTCTGCCGCGGCATTCTGGAATTCGGCGATGTCCTCTTCTGCCTGGTCAATGGTCTCGCGGAGATTGGAGAGCACCTCGGGCAGGTCGGCCTTGAATTGTTCGAGTGCTTTGCGAAACTCCTCGATATTAGGGAGCTCGTAATCGAGGAACCGCGTGATGAGGCGATGCAACTCGCCGGGACGCCTCATATCCACACGCAACGCCTCACCGCCGTTTTGATATAGGACGGCGGTCCGCGTGTCCTCGAAGATGATGTTGTCGCGCGGATACCCGCTATTCAATTTGCTCTGTATCTCGTCGTCCAGGTTGTCGGCGGCGTCTTTCGCTTCCCAGTAGCCGCGCGCCAGGCGAAGAGAGTCTTTGACCGTCCCGTCCGGCCTCACTCCCCTAACGGTGGAAAGTTCCGGGACTAACACCAGTTGTTCGCGATGTTCCAGGCAATAGGCGGTCAGGCAACTCTCGAACGCCCGGCGCGTGCTCTGCTCGTTCGCAGAGCCTCCGAACTCGATGAGCCGCTTTAACTCTTCGTAGTAACTTTCAATGTGCGGATAGTTCGCCATTTGGGCTTACTTTACCAACTCACCGCGGGCGATCAGCACCACCTTGTCGCACGCAAGCCGCACGATTCGGTTCAAGCGGTGGCTCCCGCCACCCCCACCCCGTCTCATTTACACTGCGGGCGAACGCTGGACGTTGGGGTCCGCGTGGCACGACAGGACAGGAATTGACATGAACGTTATCTGGATAGTGGCCGACACTTTTCGACGCGATCACGTGGGCGCGTATGGGGACAAGGAGATTCGAACGCCGTCGCTCGACGCGCTGGCCGCGAAGTCGATGCGCTTCGACCGGCACTACATCGGCGGGTTCCCGACAATGCCTACCCGCGCCGACCACGCTACCGGCCGGTTCACGATGTCGTTCATGGGTTGGGAAGACCTGCCCGAAGACGCAACCACCCTGGCGCAGATGCTGGCCGATGCCGGTTACCACACCGCGGCGGTTGTGGACACCCCGTTTTACTGGCGCCACGGGATGAATTACGACCGCGGCTTCCAGACGTTCTTCACGGTGCAGGGGCAGGAGGGGTCCAATACCCGCGTCCAGGGCATCGGCAACCACGAATCACGCGACGTGGTGGCCTGGTGGCGGAAGGAGTCTGACCACAACGTGGCCCAGACCATGATCAAAGCCGGAGACTGGTTGGAACGGCACTACAAGGAGGACTTCTTCCTATACGTCGACACGTGGGACCCGCACGAGCCGTGGGACGCTCCCCCCTACTACACAGAGCTGTACATGCCGGACTACGACGGCGAGGTGGTGCAGCCCATCTACGCGCACTGGCAGGACGAGCCCGGCTTCTCCGCCGAGAAGGTCAGGAAGGCGGCCGCCACCTACAAGGGCGAGGTGACGATGGTTGATACCTGGGTCGGACACCTGCTGCGCAAGGTCGAGAACATGGGAATCGCAGACGAAACCATGATCGTGTTCACGTCCGACCACGGCTTTTACTTCGGCGAACACGACGGTCTGTTCGGCAAGATGACGTTCGCAAAAAGGGAGAACGGCAGGCTGTACCAGCACGGGGACCCGGACTCCCAGTGGGACTTCTCGCCACTCTATGAGGAAGTCACGACCATCCCGCTGCTCATCCATCACCCCGAACACGCGCCCGGCAATTTCACTGGCCTGACGTCTGTGGTGGACGTGATGCCCACGGTGCTCGACACACTGGGTCAACCATTGCCGTCGATCCTGGACGGAAGGTCACTGATGCCGGCTGTACGAGGCGACTCGATGTCGGGACGGGAGTTCAACGTCAGCACGATCCCGTTCGCCAACCCGGGAGAAGCCGTCAGGTCGGTCGACAACATAAGACGGCTGCTCGCGACGGGTATCGTCACGACAGTGACGGCAGACGACTGGGCGTTCCTCTACAGCGTCGGCCCCGGCCTGTCCGAGCTCTACGACTTGCGAGTCGACCCGAAGCAACAGAACAACGTCATCAACGAAAACGAGGCGACGGCCCGCAAGATGCACGGATTCCTGGTGCGCTTCATGAAGGAAACGGAGGTACCCGCCCACCTCCTGGAACCCAGGATGGAGTTGCGGTTGTGAAAGCGTGCTGGCAACGCTTGCAGGGCAAGAGCGCCAGCTGCCTTTGAGGCACCGCGCCGCCAGTGGTTATGAATTGAGGCTATGCCGCAACTTGGTCATAACATGGACGGCAGAGTGGTTTGGCGTATGACGTACCCCAGTCAGTGCCGCATCTGTGACAGTAATCCTCTTCGTAATCCCAATTCTCGTACCGTTTCCAGGATTTAAAGCAGTCATCGCAAAGGGGCCGATCAGGGTCGAAGTCCATGGAATCTTTACACCGGATACATCGCCCCCCGGTGATTACGACCGCCAAATCTTTTAACAGGCCTCCGAAAGAAGGCTTGGCGGCCGCAACTTTTTTCTGGGAACGGCGCGCGGGCCTTTTGGAAGAGGTTGATGGCTCCTTGGGTTTCGACACACGTTTGGACGAGCGGCCTCGGGATTGCTCGTCGTTCGTTTCGCCGTTTCCGTCTTCGCCATACTTGGCCTTGCCTTCTGCCACGGACCGGGACTTTACGGTCTTTGTTCGGTAGTTGACGGTACTCGCAGGGGTCTTCTCGACTTCCTCAGTCCCTTTGGCAAGTTGGAGCAGCGTGTTGACATAGTCTCGAACTTCTTGTTGTGAATTCTTGTCTCGGAGGGAGATGCAGATTTCCATCGAATTCTTACTGGAAGACTCAAGCAAGTTCATAGAAGTGATAAGCACCGAAGACTCGTTCAGGTAAATTTTGGCGTGTAAGTTTTTGACGGCGTGGGTCCTTACGCCTACACCCTCAATCCATTCAACGGATTCCTTACGTTCGTCTTTGCGGTATATGAAATCCACGCGTACGTCCCTTGAGACAGCTATCTGGATTTCATTGCGAAGATGCATCCAGAACGTGTTGTATGGGGATACCAGGGTGACGTGTTTCTTCGCATTACGCAGGATGTCAAGCACCCGCGGAGTGATGCGGTCGTCGGTAAGGACTTCGATTGCCGGTTGACTCATTTGGTTCTCCTGAATTGGTGCTCTGGAATTGTGACAGACGACGCGCGACGCGTCCACAAGGGTTTCTGTCGCATGCCGGTGCTCCAACGGGCCGAAACCCTGTTTAAGCGCTTCTCAATTTGCCGCTGGAAAACGTGAGCCGGGGCGACGGTCAGGCTGCGGCGCAGGAAAAATGCCGTTACGTCCTTGGATATCCGGTTCCGCTGTACGCCCACGCGTGCCATCCGTTAGTCTGCAATCCCCTGAGCCTCCACGCAGGCGCAGTGCTACCGACCGAGCCGCAATCAAGGACCCACCCCATGCCCGAAAGACCAAACCTGCTCTTCATATTCACGGACCAGCAGCGGGCCGACACGATGGCCTGCTACGGCAACTCCATGATCGAGACGCCGAACCTCAACCGGCTCAGCGACGAGAGCTTCGTCTTCGAAAACGCGTACGTGAGCGCGCCCATTTGCTCGCCGTCCCGCTCGACCATCATGACCGGGCTGTGGCCGCACACCAGCGGGGTCCTCAAGAACAACTACCCGCTGAGCGACTCGACGCCGGTGATTGCCGAGATGCTGCCGCCGGACTACATCTCCGGCTACTACGGAAAGTGGCACCTGGGCAATGAGGTCAAGCGGCAGCATGGGTTCGAACGCTGGGTCAGCATCGAGGACCAATACCGCGACTACTACCAGGAGTCGGACACCGGCTCGGTCTACTCCGACCACTACCACTTCCTGGTGGAGCACGGCTATGAGCCGGACCGCGATTTCGAAGGCGCAAAGGTCTTTTCGAGACCGTTCGCCGCGAAGGTCAAGGAAGAGCACACGAAGGCGATGTTCCTGGCGGACCGCGCATCGGAGTTCATCCACACCTACCGGCAACGGCCGTGGGCCCTCTACATCAACATCTTCGAGCCGCACCCGCCTTACACCGGTCCGTTCGACGACATGTACGACCCGTCGTCCATACCCGTGCCGCCGACATTCCTGAAGCCGCCGCCGGAAAACGCAGCGCTTATGCACACGCTGATCCAACGGCAGACGGAAGAAGAGGAAATGCCGGAGTCGGAGTGGAACGAAGAGGGGTGGCGCAGGCTCATCGCCCGCTACTGGGGCCTCGTCACGCTGGTAGACCGCGCCGTCGGGCGCATTCTCGACGCGCTGGAGGAGTCGGGGCAGGCCGACAACACCGTCGTGGCGATCACCAGCGAACACGGCGACCAACTGGGCCAGCACAGCGTCCTGCAGAAGGCGGTCTTCTACGAGCAGTCGGTGAAGGTGCCGATGCTGATGCGCGTGCCTTGGCTCGGACGAGAAAACCGCATGATCCCCGGCCGCTGGAGCCACATCGACCTCGTGCCGACGTTGCTGGACCTGATCGGCGGCACCATACCCGAACACCTGCAGGGCACGAGCCGCGTGCCGGTACTCGCAGGCAAGGAGACCATGGAGGGCGTCGACGCGATTATCGACTGGAATGGCCGCGACCGGGCGCGTCACCCGATGGGCCCGGAGGTCGACCGCATCCAGAATATCCCGCACCGGGGACTGATCTCCAGCGACGGCTGGAAGATCAACCTGAGCGTCGGCGACCGCTGCGAACTCTACGACCTAAACACCGACCCGCACGAACAGGCGAACGTCTTCGACAATCCGGCCAACCGGGAGCGCATACGAGACATGGCGGAACGGCTACGAACATGGCAGCGACAGACGGGCGATACCGCGCCGCTGCCGGAGGTGTAGCAGATCCCCGAGCGGGGTCGGGGATGACGGTAGTGCGCCTCACCCCGCCAGCGTGTTGGCGTTGCCGGGCACGTCTATGGCCACGCCATTCAGGGTGGCCGCCTCGTCGCTTGCGGCGTACGCCGCCACCTCAGCGATCAGCTCCGGCTTCATCAGTTCCCGATCCCCTGCCAAGGCGATTTGCCGCATCATGTCGGTATCGACTCCGCCGGGGCAGAGGCAGACAGCGCGCACACCGTAGTCCGCTCCCTCGGCGCCAAGGGTCTCGGTAAAGTTGATCAGCGCCGCCTTCGACGCCCGATACGGCCCCCGTCCTGCCGCGCCGCGACGGCCGCCAACGCTCGAAATCGTGAGCACGACGCCGCTGCCCTGTTCCTTCATGTGCGGCAGCACGGCGCGCGTGCAGATGAATGCGCCGGTGAGGTTTACGTCGACGATGCGCCGCCAGTCTGCCAGGTCGGTCTCGGTCACGTCTGTTGGAGGCATGTTTATGCCCGCGTTGTTTACGAGGATGTCGATTCTGCCGAATCGTTGCGCCACCCTCGCCACGAGGCGTTCAACCTGGCGCTCTTTCGTGACATCACATCGAATCGCGACGGCGTAGCCTCCGCTCGACTCAATCTCTTTTGCCGCCTCACGGATCTGTGTAGTCGTCCGGGCGGCCAGCACGACGGCAGCCCCCTCTTGCGAGAAGCGCTGCGCGATTGCCCGTCCGATGCCGCGGCCCGCGCCTGTGACGATTGCCACCCTACCGTTTAGTCTGTTCGTGGTCATGTCGCCCGCAGACTACAACACCGGTGTCGTTCGGGATGCCGGCGCCGCTGGGCGCGTGAGGGCTTTCGCGACTTCAGGACACCGGCTTCCAACGGACCGCGCGGCCATCGTCGGGTATAGTTCGTTAATTGTTGAAAACTCCAAACGCGGACCAGACCGCTGCAATTCAATCGGGGCCAGACAGATGACCACTACCGCCGAATATAAAGCCCAGGAAGCCAAGTACTACATGCAGGTTGTCAACCGCATGCCACCGGTGTTGGTGCGAGGTGAGGGCAGCCGGGTCTTCGACAACGACGGCAAGTCGTACCTCGACTTCACGGCGGGCTGGGCGGTGCTCAACCTCGGCCACTCGCACCCCTCGGTCACCGAGGCGATTCGGGAGCAGGCGGGCCTCATCCTGCAGATGAGCAACCTCTTCTACACCCTCCCGCAACTCGACCTGGCAAAGACGATCGTCGAGAACTCGTCGCTGGACCGCGTATTCTTCTGCAATTCCGGCGCGGAGGCCAACGAGGGCGCCAGCAAGCTGGCCCGCAAGTACGGGAAGCTGAAACTCGACGGCGCCTACGAGATCATCACGGCGTTCAACTCCTTCCACGGCCGCACGATGGCGATGATGGCAGCGACCGGCCAGGCCCATTACCAGGATGCCTGGAGGCCGCTGATGCCGGGGTTCGTAAACGTCGATTACAACGATCTGGACGCCATCAAGAACGCCACGAATGACAACACCTGCGCCGTGCTCCTCGAACCTGTCCAGGGCGAGGGCGGCGTGAACGTCCCAGACGACGGTTACCTGAAGTCCGTCCAGGACTGGTGCAGCGAAAAGGGCATCCTATTCATGGTCGACGAAGTTCAGACCGGCATGGGCAGGCTGGGCACGATGTTCGGTTACCAGCGCTTCGAAGGGGTCGACCCAGACGTGATGACGCTGGGCAAGGCGGTCGGCGCCGGCGCGCCTCTCGGCGCGTTCGTGTGCAAGGATCACTGCTCGGTACTCGAGCCGGGCGATCACGGGTCCACGTTTGGCGGCAACGCATTGACTACGGCCGCAGGCGCCGCGGCGGCGCGGGTGATGGTGGACGAGGACGTTCCCGCGATGGCCTTGTCCGGCGGGGATTACCTGGCTGGCAAATTGAACGCCCTGAAAGAACAGCACCCGTTCATCGAGGAGGTGCGCGGCATGGGCCTGCTGGTTGGACTGGAGATGTCGGACGAGCGTTCGGCCGTAGTCGTTGCAGAGGCCCTTGACAACGGACTGTTGCTCAACGCCGTCCGCCCGAACATGCTGCGCTTCATGCCGCCCCTGAACGTCTCCGAGGAAGAGATAGATGAGGCCGTGGCTATTCTCGACGCAGCATTCGCAAAGGTCCCGGCGCCTTAGTCACCAGAGCCGCTGGTCGCTCCTGAGTGCCATTGTGGGGACACAGGATTCCCTTGTAGCCGTTACGTTACGAAGGGGTGACGTTTGTTTCGGGGCGGGCCAAGTGAACAGTTATTCCGGCAGTATGGCTGGATCGTTATGTCGGGGTTTCGTCAAATCGGACAACAACACGCTACGGCCTGCCCGCTTGGCAGCGAGCCACCGCTTGAAGGATTTTTGGCCCTCCCCTGATGGACGACCGGCGATAAGTCCCTCTACGCTCAAATCTTCGTCAAGGTCCGGCCAACGTATTCCCTGACCTGTGCCGATCAATTTCCAGTTGTTACGTTCTTCCTGGGTCGCGTGGACGAGCCTCGGGTACCAGGCCAACGGCACAGAGATGGTACGTCCATCCGACAACTCGGCATGCAGTGTGTCCGCCGTGACCGACGCGTAATCAATCTTTGGGGACGTTCCAAGGATCATATGATCCTCGTCCCCAGGTCTTCGCCGCCGATGCAGCGCAGCAGCGCCCCGGCGATGCGTCCGTCGATGATGTGACCGGACCCGACGGTCTCCAACGCATCGGCGCACGCCTCTATCTTGGGGATCATCCCACCCGATGCCACGCCGCTGTCGATCAGGTCCCGCGCCTGCCGGCGGGTCATGCGCGGGATCAACCTGCGGGTAGCGTCGAGAACGCCCTCGACGTCGGTCTGGAACACCAGCCGTTCGCATTCAAGCGCACGCGCCAGGTGCCCGGCCGCCGTGTCGGCGTTTATGTTCAGCACCGCGTCCTCAGGGCCGCTGGGATTGATATTCAGCGCACAGGGAGAGATGACCGGGACAAAACCGGAGTCAACTGCCTGCTGGACGAATGACGTATCCACGTTCCTGATGTTCCCGACCAGTCCCAGTTCGGGGTCTAGCACGTCAGCCTTGAACAGCCCCCCGGAAACGCCGGAGATGCCAATGGCCTTGCCGCCGCACGCCGCGATTTCAGCCACCAGTTCGGTGTTCACCAGGCCGCACAGGACTGCGACAGCCACTTCGAGAGTCGCCCGGTCGGTCTTGCGCAGGCCGCGGACGAACGTCGGATGGATGCCTTGTTTCCGCACCCACTCAGAGATGACCTTACCGCCGCCGTGCACCACCACGGGGTGTAGCCCCGAACGCCAAAGTTCCACTAGATCCGGAGTTGTGCTGTCGCCCTCGCCCAACGTGGAGCCGCCGACCTTGACGACGATCACTCCCCGGTTGGCTCCGCGCTTTGCTGACGTAAGTGATGGCCCGTAGCTCATGACTGCGTCATCCAGTAATTGAGGGCATCGCGGCCCTGAACCCCGGGCCGCTCGTGGTGCAGATAAGCCGACTCAGGTGGTGTAGGCGGAGTTAAAGACCACGTACTCTTCGGTGAGGTCGCAGCCCCACGCTTCTCCGCTGCCGTTTCCAACGTCGAGGCCCACTCGAAGGCGCACCTCGGGCGCGCCGAGACTCGCCACAACCGACGGGATGTTGAACGGGATCGCCTTTCCGCCGTCGACGATCTGAATATCGTTGATGAACACGCTGATGCGTGATTCGTCGAGCGGGATGTGTGTCTTGCCGACCGCCATGAGGATGCGTCCCCAGTTAGGGTCCTGGCCGTATACGGCGGTGCGTACAAGCAGGGACGACGCAACCGAGCGGGCGGCCTTGCGCGCGTCCTCGTCCGAATGGGCGCCTTCGACGGTGACTTCGATCAGCCGCCGCGCGCCTTCGCCGTCCCTGGCGAGTTCCTTTGCAAGGTACTTCGCCACGTGCATGACAGCCTCGGCGAAATTCTCTGATCCCTGGTCTCCGCCCGAAAGAGCGGCGTTTCCTGCCGCGCCATTTGCCAGGATCGCCACCGTGTCGTTGGTGCTCTGATCGCCGTCGATGTCGATCTGGTTGAACGTAAGTTCCACCGCGTGTGACAGCGTCTTTTGAAGGAACTCTCCTTCGACCGCGGCGTCGGTAGATATGAATGACAGCATGGTGGCCATGTTCGGGTGGATCATCCCCGCGCCCTTTGCGCACCCGCCGACGGTCACCGTCTTGCCATCCACCTCTGTCTGGACGGCGACCTGCTTGGGGTGCGTGTCGGTCGTCATGATGGAGCGGGCGAACTCGTCACCGGCGTCATCTGACAACTCGATGCGCTGCAGGTGTTCCCGTATCAACGCCATCGGCAACTCGACGCCGATCACACCGGTTGACGCGATGATTATCTGATCAGGTTCGACACCCAGTTTTCCGGCGGCCAACCCCACGGTCTCACGGGCGTCGGCCAAGCCCTGTTCGCCGACGGCGCAGTTGGCGCAGCCGCTGTTTGCCACGACTCCGTGGACTTCTTTACCGGCTCTGATCAACTGGCGCGTTAGAGTGACCGACGGGGACAGGACGCTGTTCTGGCTGTACGTGCCTGCGGCCGTGCACGGTCGCTCGGAGAATAGGAGCCCGAGGTCGAGCTTGTCGGGTCCGGGCGTCTTGATGCCCGCGTACACGCCTCCGGCCGAAAATCCGGCTGGTGAGGTCACATTTCCATCGGCAATAGGTGTCAACATGTTGGCCAACTGACTACTGGGGCTAATGGATCGCCGGGGCGCGAAAAAGGCTGCTTCACGACCCCGAACGAAGGGCAAAACGCTGCCCTTCAACAGCCTGCGAGTATATCACTGGCCCCTATGGCAATCCCTGGATTCCACAGCCCGCCTGCCCAAGTTTGTACTAAGGGTGTGAAGGGGCGGCCGAGTCTAACTGGTCGCTCAAGCGAAGGCCTGGATGTGGGTTTGCATCCGAATCGGGACACATTGTTTCTGAATATGTCGTTCGGAGAATTGAGGCGGGTTTGTCGCGTGTCTGGTTCGCGCCCACAGCAGTTGTGTGGACTCGGCTAGGTGATGCTTTGCAAGTAGGTCGCCGCGGCGACGGCCAACGACGCGACAGCAATCAACGCACCCAGAAAGAGCCGTGTCAAACGGGCCTCAAGAGAGTTTAATTTGTCGTTGAGTTCCGCCTTCAGGTTGGCAAGGTCGGCTTTGGTCGCCAGATGCTCGTACCCGCCTTCAAGACGGCTGACACGTTCTTCGATCGTTGTCATTTCAGGCCATTCCCGGTCCAACAGCGTGGCAGGCACCGACAAGTCGCCCCAAAAGCACTAGCCCGCAAACCAGGACCTTGTCGCCTCTACCACCTTGACATCCTACCATCTACCACGCGAACGCAAACCCGAGATGTCACGTACAAGCCGGATCCTCCAGGACGGGCGCAAGACGGCACGCGTGCTGGCCCCGGACACACGGATCATTCGTCACCGCCACATTTCCCCCAAGTAAAATCGTATTCAAGTAATCAGGCATCTAAATGAATGTGACTGGACCCCCATGGGCAAATTGAAAGGCTAAGAAATGAACGACGTACGAACGGCCGATGTACTGATAGCAGGCCAGGGCGCATCAGCCTACGCCGCCGCCCTGTACTCAGCCCGATACCAGCAGGACACGGTGATTGTGGCCGAGCAGTTCGGAGGCGAAACGGCGACGGGCGGCGTGATTGAAAACTACCCCGGAGTCCCCGACATCGACGGCTACGACCTCATGCTCAAGTTCAAGGAGCAGACAGACGCGCTCGACGTTCCACTTGTCATGTCCAACCTCTCGCACGTGAGGCCGGAGAACGGCCACTTTACTTGCGAAATGGAGGACGGGTCGGTGGTCAAGGCGTTGTCGGTGATCCTTGCGATCGGGAGAGAGCGAAGGAAGCTCTGGCTCGAGCACGAGGAAGACTGGGTCGGCAAGGGAATTTCCTACTGCTCGACGTGCGACGCCCCGCTCTACAGGAATCGGACCGTCGCCGTCGTGGGAGGCGGCAACGCGGCGGTCGAGGGCGCGGTGCTGATCGCGCGCTACGCCACGCAGGTTTACCTGATCTACCGAAAGGAACAATTCACCCGGCCCGAGCCGGTCTTGCTGCGCATCCTGGCGCAGACGGAGAATGTCGCGCAACTGATGTCGACTGAGGTCGTCGAACTGCTTGGGACCGACCTCGCAGGCCTGCAGGGCATTCGCATCAGCAAGCCACATGAAGGAACGGACGTCCTCGACGTTGACGGGCTGTTCATCGAGATCGGCGCAGATCCTCGCGTCGCCATCGCCAGAGAACTCGGCCTCGAACGCAACTCCGAGACCGGAGAGGTCCACGTCAACCGGCTCATGCACACCAGCATGCCGGGCATCTACGCGGCCGGCGACTTGACCGACGCGTCCGGCCCGCTGAAGCAGACGGTCACCGCGGCGGCGCAAGGGGCCATCGCCGCCCTGTCGGCGTATACCTACGTCTCCGAACACCCCTCCAAACTCGGCGAGGCCGCAGCATGAGGACCGACATGATGGAGGTCCTGGCTTGCCCCATGTGCAAGACCGGCCTCACCCTTCACATAACTTCGCAAGAAGGTGAAGAAATCACCGCCGGGTCGCTTACTTGCGGACACTGTCCCGAGGTGTACCCGGTAGAAGACGGCGTGCCCAACCTGCTCCCGGCGGAATATCGCGCGTCGTCCTAACGCCCGTCGCGATCTGCCAGCCTGAGCGGAATGCTGTCCCGGTGCCAAGCAGGACCAGATCGCGAGGCATCGGGATGCTGCCCTAGTTCAGTCGCGTCCCGCGAAGGCCGCCCAGCCTGGCTGTGTTGGTGTCACGGCATGTCGCGGCCCGTGATCGGTCATACTGGCATACGAAGCGAAATGAGCACGCAACAACAAGGCTGCCCATGTTCGGACTGATCCCTCCGAGAGACCTGGCCCCGATACCGGCGGTCGCCGCCGCGGCCTTCGTGGCGCTCGCAATTTTGCGTGGACCGAGAGGACCGACCTGGTCGACCCGGACTACATGTCGGTCCCCTACTGGCCATGGAAGCTGTGGCAAATCGGCCCATTGCTGATGGGAGTCGGCGGCGCCTGGTGGGTCTGGTGGGGCACTCGCCGGATCCCCTGGGTACGCAGCCTCGCGCTGGGCATATTGGCCCTCGTAGTGCTCTTCAACGCATACAGCGGCCTGTTCGGCGATCACTGGGGCAACGTCTGGCGCACCATCAACCCGCTGTTCATCGGCTCCTCCAGCGTAGCCGCGGTGACTCTATGGCGCTCTGGGAACGTCACTAGTCGAGTGGCCGCGGTGGTTGTGACTGCGCTGGGCGCCCTGGTCTTCGCCAACGCCTACTTCGTCAACAACGGGGTCCTGTGGCAGGCTCTGGACCCTGTGCGCACGCTCACGTTCCTGGCCTTCGCAGCGGCCTCAGGCCAGGCCAACGTCGCCGCATCAGAAAGCGGCGTCTCACCGACCAAAGGCTAACGCCTCCGCCGCGCCGGCATCTCAGCCCGTCACGGGTTCACTCGCCCGTGGCCCCGGCAATGTCCCTATGCCTGAATATCCAGGCGGTAGCCGCTATGAAAAAGGCGGTGTAGGCAAGGATGACGACGAAGGCCAGCGCTGAGTCCGAGGTTTCCTCCGCGCCCGGCACGGCCGTCCAGGAGCGAAAGCTCTGGATGAGGAGATAGTCAGTTACGTTGCCAAGGGTGTCATTGAGTTGGAGAAGGGGCGCGACGACGGACTCGACTACGAAATACCCGATTCCCAGGACTATGCCGACACCCCGGGAGGAGGTAAACACCGTAGCCAGGACGCTGAGCGCTATGAATGGCAGGAACCCGTACAGGGCCTTGAAGAAGATCACGACTACGTCCGACCATTGACCTGAGTCGGCAATTCCGCCCGCCTCGTCCGGGGAGATAAAGGCGACGGCGAGACTGGACACCACCGCAACTACTGAAATGACTATGAGCGCGTCGGAACATAACCGGAGGAGCAACAGCAGCTTCGCCGAGAGAAATCTACCGCGGCCGATGCCTCCGGCGAGGACCGTACGCAGCGTGCCCCAGCCGTACTCCGCCCCCAACAGGGATGCGGCCAGAATCATGATGAGCAGCGGGCCGACCGCAATGGGCCCCAGCGAAGCGAAGCGTGTGATGCTTCCAGTGATACTGTCAGGTAGTGTGAATCCCTTGCGGAACTCGTCGGCAGCCATGTAGTTGTCGCACGTGCTCCCTCCGAATACTTCTTCTACCTTCTCGAGAAAGTCCCGCCTCTGTTCCTCGGGGAGCTGGTCGATCTCTGGAGGCATCCGACCACTGACTACCTGCTCGCAGGACACCACCACCGAAACAGCCTGGCCATCGACTTCATAGGTGGTGCTTACAGTCGTGGTGCCGCCGCTCAGAACATCCTGCACGGTGTCATTGTGGTAGGCGGCGTAATCGACCCAGATACCGATTTGCGAGACAAGCACGGCTATCGCGAGGAGTATCCAGGGCATTCTGAGCCGGCGGAACTTGTACCACTCCCACTTGGTAAGCAGGAGGACCTGCCTGATCAGCAACTATTCCACTCCTTGCCTCGTGCTAATTGACTGGCGCACGACTCTCAAGCTCAATTGCGTTCTCCGGTCCCCAGTGATTGCCCTGCTGCATCCTGGTCACCGGTGACTTCGAGGAAGTACCTTTCGAGCGAACCGCGGTCGGAGACCGTCTCAACCACGTAAACGTCGGAGCGGCCGAGGGCCGTCGAAATCTCTTCGGTACGGTCGCTTGGCGCGAAAACCACCACTTCGCCGGATTCCAACTTCACGTCTTCGATCCAATCCAGGGCGGACAGGACAGCGACGGCCTTGTCGTCGTCGGTGGTCTTGAGCCGAAGTCGGTCCCCTGACCGGAGAATGTCCGAAACGGCGCCCTGGGCGATGAGCGTTCCGTTGGACATGATGACCACGCTGTCGCAGACCTGCTCCACTTCATTCAAAAGGTGACTTGCCAGGAGGACCGTTCGCCCATCCGCACACAATTCGCGGATCAGGTACCGGACCTCGGCCATGCCCGCGGGGTCCATCCCATTCGTGGGTTCATCCAGGAAGAGGACCTCCGGATCGCCGAGAAGTGCAAAGGCGAGGCCCAATCGCTGCTTCATGCCGAGGGAATACGTGCTGAAGCGCCGGTCCCCGCTCTCCGCCAGACCAACCTTTTCGAGCAGGCCGTTGATGTCTTCCGGCGCGCCCCGTTCGAAGATGCCATGGAAGTAGAGGAGGTTCTCCCGACCCGTGAGATAGGGGTAGAAGGACGGATACTCGATGATCGCGCCCACGCGGCGCAGGGACTCTTCCAGTCCTGCGGACGAGCCAAAGAGGCTGAAGTTGCCGGAGGTCGGCTGTACGAGACCAAGCAGCATACCCATAGTCGTGGTCTTGCCGGAGCCGTTCGGGCCAAGCAAGCCGAAGGCGTGGCCTTTGGGAACGGACACCGAGAGGTCGTCGACGGCGACGATACTCCCGTAGATCTTGGTAAGCGCCTCGGTTTCGATGACCGGTCTGCCGTTGCTCATGCTTGGTCCTCTCAAACGCTCTCTGAAAGCGGAAGCCGCGAGATCGAAGATCAATTGCATCCACAAAATAAGTCCTCGAACTCCGCGGCCGTCCCAGCGCATCCGGTCCCGAAAGAATTGGACCATCAACTCGCCGTATTCATCCCGAAAGTCCCTGGGGTAGGCGACCAGGAGAGTGCGGTATACCGTCTCAGAGACCATGTCAGGCGTCCGGCCTGCGCATCGCAGCCGACCGCCTCGTCCTGGCGGTACGGGCGAGTTGTTCGATCCGGGACACCTCAGCGTCGAGAGCGCGCAGACCCAGTCCGGTGAGCCGGTAATAGCGTCGACGTTGATCGTCCAGGTCTGGATCAGGTCGTTCCGGGGCCTCTTCGATCAACCCAACCTTCAACATCTGACTGGCGGCGCCGTAAAGGGTGCCCGGGCCCATTTTGACCGCTCCGGACGTGAACGCTTCCACCTCCTTCATGATCGCGTAGCCGTGCTTGTCACCCGTCGCGAGGGCCAACAGGATGTGCAACTGCGACGCAGGCAGCGGAAGCAAGTCCGATGGCATGCCGATCGGCGCCGTCACAGCGCCCACCCGGCGAGGAGGCTGCTGTCCGCTTTCCGGTTTGCCGATTTATACCGTAAACCGATATACATGCCATCAATATAACGTGTCCCGATATATTTGTCCACCTTGTCAATGACGTTGAAAGATCGACCTCGGCACAACGGTGGCGTGTCGGCGTCAACCTGGGTCGACCGGCGCACAAGCCGGAGCCTTCCTCAAGGCACCTGTCTCGCGGCGTAAAGTATGAACTTGGGCGTCTTCGTCCTTTGAACGGGTTCGTTCGTCGGTTCAGTCACCAAACGCACGTGCAGCGCTCGTCTGAAGACCTTCGGAGCGCCTGGCGCAGGACATACACATTAAAGGAACGTTGAGATTGACCAAGGGAGGTTGGTACGGGTATGCACCCGGCGGACCGGATGAGGGACCGCCCGATGAGGCATACAGCCGCGTAACCAACCCCGAGCGCTTCCGGCCGTTGCATGCGGCAATGCTGGAGATCATCGGCCGGCTGGAGAACGACTACGAAGTCGAGCGCACGGAGGGCTACGGTCTCGACGAGGAACTGGAAAGGCGCTTGGACCTGGCGCGCACGTCTATCAGACTCAGCCCCAGGGACGCTGAATCTGCGCCGATTGGAGTGACTTTCTCTACCTTTCCAAGTCTTTATCTCAGGTTTGGAAAATGGTACAAGGAGCCTTTCCCGGACTGTGGCTGCGACGCCTGCGACGAAACTGCGGAAGACGAGATCCAACGGCTGAAGGACGTAGTCGACGTCGTTACCTCCGGGAGGTTTCGCGAGGCGGTCCACCGGCCCCTGATTTCCTTGATGGGGACTGGTTGGGTCGAAAGGGAGCTATGGTCGCCAGACGACGGGCGTGCCTCGATCAAATCTTTCGGAGAGTCACGCGTTGACGCTCGCCGGGCGCGTGAGATGTCTGGCGGTCGTCGTCGGCTGGACTTGCACTGGAAGCCGTGGCCCCGCAGAAAGGCCGCTGACTAGGCGTTCGCCGGCATGTCCTGCGTCGCCAACTACCTTGATGACACGACATCCGCCGGATTCCATCTGACACCTGGGTAGTTTAATGATTAGGCCCCACCCCGTTCGGGTGAACATTCATCAAATCTTGAAATTTCACCCCTAACATCGTCGCCAGTACATAACCGGCTACCCCTGCATTCGCCAGTCGCCACGGCCACAAGAGATGTTCCCTCACTATCCTGAAATCCACCGGAAGGCATCAAACAAATGAAACGAAAGTCGTTGATCGTGTTGTTAGCAGTAGGGGCGCTGGCCCTGGCGTCGGTCGGAGGCGTGATCATCGCAAGCGGCGATTCCGGGTCCGCTAAGGAAGGCATACAGGAACGCGCCGCGGAGATCCTCGGCGTCGAGACCTCGGACCTGCAGGACGCCCTCGCGCAGGCCCGCCAGGAAGCAGCCGACGCAAAGATCGAAGCGCTTATCGATTCTGCAGTGGAGGACGGCGACATCACGGAAAGTGAAGCGACTGAAATTAGAGACTGGCTCGCCGACCGACCCGAACAGGCGGCGATGAACGGGTTCCGCGGAAAGTTCGGCCTGATGTGGCTATACAAGGGCGGCGAGACGAAAGCCGACGCCATCCTGGACAAGCTCGTCGAAGCCGGCAAGATCACAGAGGACGAAGTAACCGCCTACACCGAATGGCTGGATGACCGGCCAGAGGCGGTCGACGAACTCCTGCCGATCAAGGATAAAGGCGACCGCGGACGCTTCAAGCGGCACGGGCGAGGAAATGGCAGAAACGGGTGCGGCGCCGGCATGGACGGTGAGCGGCACGAGACGGCTTCGTGGGATAAAGACAACAAATCGTCATAAAGTCCGTAACTCACGGACATCCAAACTGCCGCAAGTATCCCTCCTAGCTTGCGGCAGTTTTATTTTTGGAGACGACGCCATTCCCGTCGAATAAGTCCGCTGCCCAAACGTCATTCTCGCTCCCAGGCGGGAATCTGCGGGGTCCGCTACTACCGGTTGTCGGCCGTTTCATCCGTTCAATCCGGACTACCGTCAAAACGCCCCGAAAGGGTGGGTTTCCAATCCACCCTAGCCCTCAGAACGCAACGCCCGATGTTCAGCCCTTTACGCAGTTCAGCCGCGTGGGCGAGAATCGGGCCTACCCAGCCCATGAAGTGATGAGACCGCGAGGATGACCAATGAACGCGTACCAGCCGCTTGATCTGTCGAAGATCTGCAACGCCGGACCCGATGTAATGCCAGCAGGGACGAATGTCGAGACAGGCGCCGTTACCATGCGAGGCCTGCCGTTCCAGATTGGCGGCGCCGGCAGCAACTGCTTCATCGCACTCGATGGGTCAGCCGGGTCGGTGACAATTCCAGTCGGCGGCAACGCGCGACAGGTTGTCTTCGCCCACTCTCTGCTCGAGACCTCGGTGCCACTGGGAGGGCCTCTCGGAATCCATGTCGCCGACTACGTGTTCCACCTGTCAGGAAACGTGAAGGAACAAGCGCCCGTACGCGAAAGATTTGAAATCGCATCTGTGCCTATACCGCAATCGATTGCCGGAGTGCCGGGCCGCCCGTTCCGCGCTGTAATCGACGAGCACGACAGTCTCCCACCCAGGAACGAGGGGCCATGGGAGGAAACCGGCCGCCGCCAGACGGAAGTAGTACCTGGTGCGCTAAAGCTCTACTACCTCTGGGCGTGGAAGAACCCGCATCCGGACGCGGCTGTGGAATCGATCGAAATCGTGCCCCGCGGGCCTCGTTTCATAATCGCCGGGATCACGCTCGGGCAACTCGACGAATACCCGTTCGTCAAGCAGAGGCGCCGCCCGGTCAAGGTGACCCTGAACGGGGTGGCTGCCGACGAACCGTTCGACGTGGATGTACAGGTGGACCGCGGCGTGGCCACCTACGCATTCGCCCTTCCGGAGGCGTCTGAAGAGGAGTTCCTTGGCGATTCCTTCAAGGGCTGGGGCGAGCAGCAGAACGAAAAGGCAAGCCCGTCCTATGTAGAAGTGGCCGCGACCCCCTCGGCCACCGTGACCGTCAAGCAGGACGGCCGCGAGGTGGCGGAGGCTGAATGGAGCGAGGTCGAAAAGAAGGAAGTCGTAGAGACTGCTGGCGCAAGATTCGAGTTACTGGACAGGGGACGGAACTGGGTAAACGTCACCGTGTTAGACGACGACACGGGCAGACCTGTGCCGTGCCGGGTCCACTTCCGCTCGCCCGAAGGCGTCCCCTACCAACCACACGGCCACCACAACCAGGTCAACTCGAACCTTGGGACCTGGCACATCGACGTGGGCGGCGACATGAGGCTCGGACAGATCACCTACGCCTACATCGACGGCACCTGCCAGGGATGGCTGCCGCGTGGAGACGTCATCGTGGATATCGCCCGCGGCTTCGAGTACGAGCCGATCCGGAAGAAGGTCCGCATCGAGCCGGGGCAACAAGAACTCACCTTGCGGCTGAAGCGGTGGACCAACATGAACCAGCAACGGTGGTTCAGCGGAGACTCCCACGTCCACTTCCTGTCACCGCATGGCAGCCACACCGAGTCCCAGGGCGAGGACCTGAACGTCGTCAACCTGCTCCAGTCGCAGTGGGGCAGCCTCTTCACGAACACGGAGGACTTCACCGGGGAGCCGAGCATCTCCCGCAAGGGCGACAACATCGTCTACGTCTCCCAGGAGAACAGGCAGCACTTCCTGGGCCACATGATCCTGTGGGGTCTCAAGAAGCCCGTGATGCCGTGGTGCAGCGACGGGCCGAGCGAGGCCGAGATCGGCGGCGCAATGGAGACGACCCTGAGCCACTGGGCAGACGAAGCCCATGAGCAGGGCGCGTACGTGATCAGCCCACACTTTCCGAATCCGAACGGAGAGCCCGCCGCTCTCGTGGCAACGGGCAGGCTCGACGGCGTCGAGATGATCAGGACCACCGAGCACAACCACATCGAGTACTACCGCTACCTCAACTGCGGGTACAGGCTCCCGTTGATCGGCGGGACCGACAAGATGAGCAGCGACGTGCCGGTCGGCCTGTACCGCACCTACGTGAACATCCCCGACGACCAGGAGTTCAACTACGACAACTGGTGCCGCAACGCCGCGGCCGGCAGGACGTTTCTTAGCGGAGGCCCAATCATGGGCTTCTCGGTCAACGGCAAACAGGTCGGCGACACGGTCGAGATTTCGGGCCCCGGGACCGTAGAGGTCGAGGCCTGGGCAGAGAGCACACTGCCTATCCACAGCCTGGAGATCGTCATGAATGGTCGGGTTGTCGGCTCCACCAGGGACTCGAAGGGAGCCCGCAGGCTGACCGTGAGAGAGTCCGTCAGGATCGACGGCCATTCATGGCTCGCTGCCCGTACAGGCGGCCCCAGCTACTACAACATGACCCTGCACCACGACGTGTGGCAGCGAGGCATGTTCGGACACACATCTCCGATATACGTCGCCTGCGGCGGCGAGTGGACCATGTTCGACGAAAGCGTGGCGCGGGACATGCTGACCCTGATCGATGGAAGCATGGTCTACATAAAGGAGACGGCGCCGCTGGACGCACCGGGGACGGCCACTCACCACCACGGCGAGTCCGACCACAGGGCCTACCTGTTGCGGTCGTTCATAGAAGCCAGGGACGCCGTGCACAGGCGCATGGACGCCCTGGGAATCCCGCACTAAGAAGTAGGGGCGCATACGAAGCGCAGTTGGGCAGGTAATTGGTCGGGGAGCCGGGATTTGAACCCGGGACCTCTGCGTCCCGAACGCAGCGCGCTACCAAGCTGCGCCACTCCCCGACGTCTGCCACCCTGTCGATTATACGGCCGCGATTCCCCGGTTAGGCCCCAACACGGCGTCGTTAACGTGGGATTTCCCCAGACTGCCTACAGAATAGGTGGCCCGTGATGGGTCTGAGACCTCAGCCGCGCAGGCGCAGCCAGGTCAGCCGAGCGAAGGCCTCAATGACAATGGCCATCGACATTTTCGACTTGCCCTTGTCGCGCTCCATGAACACGTACGGGTACTCAACCACACGCAGTCCGGCCCTTTGGCAGCGATACGCCACTTCGGACTGAAACCCGAAACCCGCCAATTTAAGCGATCCGAGTCCGATTTCTTCGAGCGCGCCTCTCCTGTAGGCCTTGAATCCGGCCGTCGCGTCCCTCACCCGCAAACCCAAAACGAGTCGAATACCCAAACTGCCCAGCCTGCTGATCAGCTTGCGGCCGAGGGACCAGGTCGGGTCCACACCTCCCCCCGGCGCGTACCGTGAGGCCGTTACCACGTCGGCTTCGCCTAGGAGCGCCAGCATCTCAGGAACACACTCCGGAGGGTGTGACAAGTCCGCGTCCATCTGCACGACATAGTCGGCGCCGAGCTCGAGGGCGTGTCCAAGCCCGTGCACATACGCCTTGCCCAGGCCGGCCTTGCCGGGCCGGTGGAGCACTTCTATCCGTCCCGGGTTTTCCGCCGCCATCCGGTCTGCCAGTTCTCCAGTGCCGTCCGGTGAGTTGTCGTCCACAACGAGCAGCACCATTTCCGGGATGCCCAGCCCGGACAGGCGTTCGAACAATACGGGGAGGTTGTCGATCTCGTTGTACGTGGGTACAACGATGACGACCTTCAGGGGACGGCTCATGTTTTCCTCGACTGCCGACAATTCGATTCTCGATGGCGCCGGTTGGTATTCATGAGAGGCTGTGTGGCGCCCATGTTGACCTTCACGTGGGGGGTCCACGTTCAGTTGGCGATGAGGCGCCGGTGTTCCACCAGCATGCAGCGGTCCATAACCACGTCGAGCCCGGCCCGTCGCGCCGCCCGCGCCGCGTCTTCGTTGACGATACCTTGCTGCATCCAGACCGCGCCCGCACCAGCCGCGATTGCGTCCTCCACGACGGGTCCGACCTGCAACGGCCGTCTGAATATATCCACTATGTCGACCTTCCCGGGAATGTCCGAGACTGAGGCGTAGGCCGGCAGGCCGTTCCACGATTCAATAGCCGGATTGACGGGAAATATGCGATAACCAACGTTTTGCAGATAGGCCGCTACTGCGTGGCTCGGCCTGTTGGGCCGCGGCGAAATGCCGACCACTGCGACCGTTCGCGCCTCGGTGAGCAGCTTGACCAGGTAGTCATCGGCCGGTCCCGTGGTCATCTATCAACCCTCTTGAGACCGCTGTATTCGCCCCGCAAGTCGTTCAGGCGAATCTTCAAGATCTGAAGGAATGCAATTCCTCCAAGGACCAGGCTTACCCGGCTGGTTCGCTTGGCAAACCACCAGTCTATGGCGATTTCGCCGACGCTGTACCCGGCCTTCCTCGCAAGGTACAGCACCTCCACGTCGAACGCCCATCCGTCGAGTTTCTGCAGCCTGAAGATCTCGTTCGCGGCGTCCTCGGCGAACAGCTTGAACCCGCACTGCGTGTCCTGGATACCCCTCACTGCGAAGATCCGCACCACCCAGTTGAACACCCTGCCGATGAAGTGCCTCCGCCACGGCTCCCCGATCCGCCTGGCGCCCGGGGCTTCCCTGGATCCAACCGCAACGTCGAAACTGGGATTGCCGTCCCGCCCATTGAAGAATCGTTCGATGTGTTCCGGCGGCATCGACAGGTCGGCGTCGCAGATAAAGCGAAATCTACCCCGGGCCTCCAGCATGCCTCTGCGCACCGCAGCGCCTTTGCCGCCGTGGGGGGCGTCTACGAGTCGTAAGCGGGTCTCGCTTTCACAACGTCTACTGACAATGGCGGCCGTCTCGTCCTCGCTGCCGTCGTTGACTACAACCAACTCCCAGTCCCGCGAACTGCCGGCGAGGTAGTCGACCAGGCGGGTGATGGTGGTGTCGATTCCCGCCGCCTCGTTGTAGGCGGGAACTACGACTGAGAGGACGGGACCCGTCAACTTGTTGCGCCGTTTAGTGACAATGTCCCGTCAGTCCCCGGGCCCATCGAGTTCGAAGGCGGAATGAAGTGCCCGCGCCGCGGTCTCGACGTTGTCTGCACGAATGATGCAGGTGATCCGAATTTCGGACGTGGTGATCAACTCGATGTTCACACCGGCCGAAGCGAGGGCGTCGAACATCCTCGCCGCGAAACCTGGGGCGTTCTGCATGCCTGTCCCCACGATGCTCACCTTGGCGAGGTCTGGGTCTGCGATGACCTCAGAAGACTCGAACGCGCTCTGCCCGCGTGTGATCTCCAGCGCCCGTTGCAGGTCGCCGCGCGACACGGTAAATGACATGTCCGTGAGACCTTCTGCGCTGGCATTCTGCACGATCACGTCGACGCTGATTCCAGCGTCTGCCAGCGGATTGAACAGCGCAGAAGCCACTCCCGGCCGGTCCATGACGCCCCGCACGGTGATCTTGGCGATGTTGCGTTCAACGGGGACCCCGGTGATCGCCTTGCGGACTTCCAATGTCGGTTCACCTCCGTGGATCAGTGTCCCTGGCGCGTCGAAGAAAGACGAGGCGACCAGCACCGGTACTTTATAAACAGCGGCCAATTCTATGGAGCGCGGGTTCATTTTCGCGCCCAGCATGGCCATCTCCAGCATCTCTTCGTACCCGATCTCCGCCAACTTTTGCGCCCCGGGCACAAGACGCGGGTCCGACGTGTAGATGCCGTCGACGTCCGTGTAGATTTCGCACCTCTTGGCGTCCAGCGCCGCAGCAAGCGCCACAGCGGTGGTGTCCGACCCGCCTCTTCCGAGCGTCGTGACGTCACCCAACTCCGTGACTCCCTGGAAGCCGGCGACGATGATGATCCTGCCGTTGTCGAGTTCGCGCCGGAGCCTCGCCGGATCGATCGCCGAGATGCGGGCCGAGCCGTGAGTCGCCTCGGTCCTGATTCCGGCCTGGATGCCCGACAAACTCACCACGTCGTAGCCCATCGACTGTATGGCAATGGCCATCAGGGTGGCGCTAACAAGTTCGCCGGTAGACATCAGCGTGTCCAACTCGCGCGGCGGGGGCGGCCTGCCCGTGCCGGCGACATCGTTTGCCATCCGGATCAGGTCGTCGGTGGTATCCCCCATCGCCGACACCACGGCGACCAGGTCTACGCCCTCCCCCCGCTGCTTGCAGATGCGTTTCGCGACGTTCCGAATGAGATCAGGGTCGGCGAGAGAGCTTCCGCCGAATTTCTGCACGATAACCGGGTTTGTGCTCATTGCTGCACCACGTGCGCCCCGGTGGACGCGGGACTCAAGACCACCGCGCGGCCGGGCGCGCTCGACTTGCGGGCCGCTTCGCTCATTTCATACAGGACTGTCACCTCCCGGCCGGTAGTAAGCGCCATGACGGTCGGGCCGGCGCCGGATAGGAAGGCGCCGTGCGCGCCGCCATCCAGGGCGGCCCGGATGATGTTCTTCATGGCCGGAAAGAACGCGCCTCGTTGCGGCTGATGGAGCCGGTCCTCGGTGGCGTGACGGAGCAGTTCGAGCCGGCCGGTCGCCAATGCGTTGATGAACAGCGCGGTCCTGCCAAGGTTGAAGACGGCGTCTTCTCGGCTGACCGTATCTGGGAGTACGGCCCGCGCCTCGGATGTGTTCGTGCTCACTTCGGGAATGAAGGCCACCGCGTTGAGTTCGCCGGGAAGCGGTGCCTGGTCTACGACCCATCCGTCGTCGCCCTTCACGCTGATGCAGCAACCCCCGTAGACGGCCGGCGCCGCGTTGTCGGGATGGCCCTCGACGTCTGCGGCCAGTTCGAACAGCAGGCGCCGGTCCGAATCGCGCCCGGCCAGCGCCAAGCCGGCAAGCAGGCCGGCGACCGTTGCGGCGGAACTGCTACCAAGGCCGCGGGCCAGCGGTATTCGGTTTTCGCACCGGACAGCGAACTCCGGCGCGTCGGCGCCGAGCGACCGAAGGGCCGAATTGACCCCAGCGACCACGATGTTCGATCCGTCACGGGGTAGTTCGTCTTCCCCTTCGCCCTCGATCGACACGCCGGAATCACCTGGAGTCACGGTAACGGTGTTCCACAGGTCCAACGCCATTCCCATCGCATCGAAACCCGGTCCGAGGTTGGCCGTAGTGGCGGGAACTTTGACGGTGATTCGGTCGGGCACAGACACGGTGTCGCGGTTGATGAAAAGGTGGTTTCTTGCGGTAGAAAGCGGCCGCCTGGACCGACGTTCCGCCGGGGCACGGCAACATAGCGATTGCAGATAACCTTCAAAGTATAATCCTGCCGTCCCGCGGGGCAGTACACGAATTACACCAGGAGGAGGACGCATTGGCCAAGCCAAAGGTTGCCGTCGTGATGCCGGAGACGGCGAACCGGGAACGGTTGGTCCACTACACGCGAGCGGCCGAATTCGAAGAAGACGTGGAGTTCATCTTCGTGGACGCCGGGGAAGACCCGGAAGAGTTGGTGCGGCAGTGCGGTGATGTCGCGGCGCTCATGCCCACCACCCATACCATGACGACGGACCAGTTCAGGCGGCTCCCCAACCTGCGTCACATCCAGGTAACCAGCGCCGGCACGGACTGGCTGGACAAGGCCACGCTTGCGGAGCTTGGCGTAACCGTCTCCAACAACGGCGGCGGCAACGCCCCGGCGGTGGCGGAACACGCCATTGCACTGATGGTCTCGGTGTACCGGAGGCTCGACAGGCAGTTCGAAGGTGTGAAGGCGCGGCGCTGGGCGGAAGGCGCACGGGGTGAACCGGAAGACCACCACACGCTGGTCGGCAAGCGGGTGGGGTTAGTCGGGCTCGGTCAGATAGGTTCGCGTGTCGCAAAACGCCTGGCCGGGTGGGAGTGCGAGGTCGTTTACTACGACTCTTTCGACTTTCCAGAGGAGTACGAGCAAGAAGCGGGCGTCACGCGCGTCTCATTCGACGAACTGCTGAAGACCTCGGACGTCATCTCACTCCACACCCCGTTGGAATCCAACACCCATCACCTCCTCTCCGACCGCGAATTCGGCATGATGAAGCCGACCGCGATCCTGATAAACACCTGCCGCGGCCCTGTCGTCGACGAGGCGGCGCTGGTCCGGGCACTGAGGGCGGGAATCATCAAGGCGGCCGGGCTCGACGTGACCGAGGTGGAGCCAACCCCACCGGACAACCCGCTGCTCGACCTGGACAACGTGGTCATCACCCCTCACCTGGCCAGCATGGCAATCGAGTCGACGATCGCCTCCGTCAAGTTCGGCGTCCGAAACGCCGCCCAAGCCGCCAGGGGCGAACAGCCGGAGGCGGTGGTTCCCCCCGTTTAGAGAAGGGCGGTCGAAGTCAATTGGTGAATGGGCCCTTCAACTCCGGAAAATAAGTCGAGTAGAAACCTCGATCCCGGGTCAGGAAATTATCAGCCGCAACGAGGGCGTGAGCGCCAATGAGGAAGTCGGTTATGATCCGTTCCCGCGGTCCACCGGACCGACGGTAGCGCATCCACCGAATTCCAGCCTCGCAGGCAATTGACCTGTCGCTTGGAGAAACGGTTACGTTGATCTCCTGCAGCGCAGCATCCAGAGCGTTGCACTCGCCGAACTTCGGCACCAGTTCCGCGTATACGGTGTCGCAGACGACGACGGCACCGCGATCGTAGGCATCGCGAAGCCACGCCCGCGACTGGGAATGGTGTAGCGAATCGGTCCTAAACAGATCGAACAAGACATTCGAATCAATCGAGGTGATCACCTTCCCCTGATCTCCTCTATGTATTCATCGATGTCGAAATCGGCGCCATCCAATATCCCGGCGACCCGGTCGACTGGATGAAGCGTAGCCGCGCGCTTCTGGATCAGCAGGCCGTTCTCAGTAGGCGTGATCTCAACCTCGACGTTGCGATGCATCCCGAAGCGGTCGCGCAGGGGCTTGGGAATAGTTATCTGGCCTCTTTCGGATATTCTCATGATCGCTCCGGTATGAATTACTTACTCGCACAATCATACTGCATACTGCACGCGAGTACGAAACCAACAAATTGCCGCCGCTACTGGTTAGACCCCGGGTGACTCGCCGAGCGTCACGTCGAATTCGAAGAGCGTGAAGCCGCGCAGGGTACTGCCCCTGATCACGGTGAACTGGACCTCCTCCCCTGCGCTGTGAAGGCGGAGGAAATCGTTAAGGTCTGCGCTGTCCTGGATTGGAGTGTCATTGGCCTTCACCACTATGTCGTCCACGCGAATGCCAGCCAGGTCGGCAGGCGAGCCGGGGTCGATGTCCGTCACACCGAACCCGGCCGAAACAGGCAACCCGAGCACCGCCGCGAGGGCGCGGCGAATGTCGATCCCATACGCTCCGAAATATCCCGGCGGCGGAGGTGGGCCCAGCGAGATGAGCCGTTCCGCTATTCCCCTTACCAGGTTTATGTTCAGTGCGAATCCGACGCCTTCCCCGATGCCCATCTTGGCGGAATTCAAGCCGATGACCTGGCCTTGCGAATTCACCAACGGGCCGCCGCTGTTGCCCTCGTTGATCGCTGCGTCGGTCTGTATCAGGCCGCTCAGTTGACGGCCGGACGAGTTCGCAATGGCCCGATCAAGCGCGCTCACCACACCCTTGCTGACGGTGGGTCCGCCCTCGAGACCAAGTGCATGGCCAACGGCGATGACGTCCTCACCAACCCGCAGCGACTTGGAATCCCCAAACACCGCCGGAGTCAGGGAATCCGACTCAATCTTGATTATCGCAAGGTCGCTCGGGGGGTCCTCGCGGAAAAGCTGCGCCGTCAGGACCTCGCCGTCCGAGAGTGAGACTTTTATTGCCTCCGCCCTGGTTACCACGTGGTAGTTCGTCAGGATGTGACCGGAGCGGTCGAATACGATCCCCGTGCCCACGTTGGGCCGCGGCGCGCCCGGCACGGTCACGGCAATCTGCACCACGGAGTCTTTGACGGCCTCGACGATGTCGGGAGTGCTGAGGGCAGGTTGCGCGTGGCCTGTGGCCGAAGTGTTCGGGTGGCTGCCCGAGGAGGACGCGGACCCTTCAGGTGAAGCCGCGTCTGCGCCGGATGAGGTCGCCGCCTCAGACGATGGTGATAACGTTCGGGGCGTCGGAGTCTGAAGGGGCTTTGCGTCGGCGCACGCGACGACAAGGGCGGCGGCAATGGCCGCGACGATTACAAGGGTTGCGCGTCGCCGAATGTACATTAATCCGTGGCTGCTATTCAGCCGAAGCAGTGGCGCTTAGCAGGCCAAATCGCAATTCGTTACGTATGCTGATTCACAGAATACCGCCGGATCAGGCCCCGCCGTTCCACCGAGTATAAGTTACGGCCGCAAACAGACAATGAAGACGAGCGCCAGTTGAACCTCACCCGTTACGTGCTCAGACGGGCCCGGAGCGATGCGCGGCTCCTTACCGGGGCCGCCGTGGCCATCGTGGTGGCGTTAGTGGCGGTCTCCGCAGCCCCCGTCTACCTGAGGTCGCTCGAAAAGGCAGGGGTCAAGCATCGACTCGACGTACTTACCGAGTCGAGGACGGCCTTTCACATAAGCACGTCCTGGATACCCCTCGAACGGCCCGAATTCCACGAGTCGGACGCAAAGGTCGACGCTGCCCGCGACGATCACGTGGCAGACGTGGTCACCGGCAAGACAAGGTTCGTAAAGTCGAGGGGTCATCTCTGGAATTTCGACGGCCTTCCTCCCAAAGAGGACATCACCGATTCCAGGAGTTTCTTTCACCTGATTTCCGACCTCGACCAGCACGTCGACTACATCGAGGGCGGGCCTCCCAGCCCCGAGGTGACGTACGAAGACGGCGCGATCGTGGTGGAGGCCGCGGTTTACGCGCGACGCGCATCCATGTTGAACGTCAAGGTGGGAGACGTGATCGACAGCGTCGCGGAGGAGGTCCGGGGGGAAAAAGTAAAAGCCCGCATATCGGGCGCCTTCCTGGTCAGCGACCCGCAGGATGTGTTCTGGCTCGACCTCTCGATACCTATCATCGCGCCGGGAGCGGCTGTGGAAGAGCGGCTCCCGCCGTTGTCGCTATTCACGTCGGGGGAGTCCATCATCGACGGCGTGGGCGCGGCACACGGCGGTCTGCCAGGGAGCTACGCGTGGTTTCTGTACACCGACCACGACGTGCTTGGCGAGATGGAAGCAGGCCAACTCGTCCAGATGACTGACGAGTTCGAGTCTCGGATAGAGGCAGACATCGCCCGGGGCAGCCTGATTACCGCCCTCGACAACTCGTTCATCGATCTGGGCAACCGCCTCATTTTTGCGCGCATTCCAATGCTCCTCATGGCTGCGCTGGCGCTCTCCGCGGTGGCCTACTACCTGTTCCTGGTTGGCGGTCTTTTGGCCAGGCGCCGCGCGTCTGAGACGCTGATGCTTCGCAGCCGAGGCCTGAACTACTGGCAGATAACCGCAGTGCAATCGATAGAGTCGATGTTCCTGATCGGCATTCCCGTCGCCCTCTCCCCCCTTGCGGGCCTGCTTCTCGTATCGCAGATCGGGCGGCTTCCCGTGTACCACGGAATCACGGGCGGCGGGGCGCTGCCGGTTGAGTTCACGTGGGTGTCTTACGTATGGGCGTTGGGCGGAGGAATTGTGGTGTCGATAATCCTGCTTGCGCCCGTGCTGATCGAGGCAAGGCGGGGCGTCGTCGAGGGCGTCGTTGCTGGAGAGGCGCGGCCGGACCGCCCACCGCTGTTTCAGCGGTACTTCCTGGACGTATTGATACTCGCGCTCGGGGGCCTGGTCTGGTGGGAGTTGCGTTCCCGGGGATCGGTCGTGGCCGGAGAGTTCGGCGAACGCTCGGCGGACATGACCCTGCTCTTCTTCCCGGCCATATTCCTCGTGGGCGCCGCGCTTGTATTCCTGCGCGTGTTCCCCCTCGTCGTGAGAGTCTCCGCCTGGATAGCCGCTCGCACGACGCGTGCGTGGCTGGTCCTCGGCTTCTGGAGGCTGGGCCGGAGCCCATACTGGTACACGTGGCCGGTGATCCTGCTCGTACTGGCCGCCGGGCTGGGCGTCATTTCCGGGACTGTCGCCTCGACGCTCGAACGGTCCAACGAAGAGCGCATTTACTACCACACCGCCGGTGACCTGCGTGTAACTCCCGGCACCGCAAACTTCCCGGTCAACGAACGGACCATCAGCCGCCTCGTGTCAAACGATTCGATCATCAACGCGACGCCCGTCTACAGGACCGATGGCCGAATCGGCACGACCGGCAGCGGACAGTTCTTCCAGTTGATGGCCATAGATCCCGCAAGCTTCGGGGAGGTCTCATGGTTCAGGGAAGACTTCGCCGATCTGCCTTTGGAAACCCTGCTGCGCCGCATCCACGTCGACACAACACCCCAACCGATAGTCTTGCCGCCCGGTTCGGAGTCCTTTGCGGTATGGGCGAAGGCAACTCCGAGGGTCCAGGACGCGTTCCTGTGGATGGCCTTCAGAGGCGGCAACGGAGCGATGGACACTGTCACTTTCGGTCAGATCCAGGGCGAGTGGACGCGCCTGACGGCTCGAACCGGCAATCTGCCCGATCCCGTCGAACTGGTCTCGATACAGGTGTTCGAGCCGGCAGGTCCCGACTCGGGCACGCCCACCACCCTCCTGTTGGACGACCTGGTCGCTATCGGAGCGGATGGACAGGAGGAACTGGTCCTGGACTTCGAACTCAAAGAGTTTTGGACCGGGCTGCCAACTTCCAACGGCCTCGACACCCAGTTCTCCCTTTCGCCGGAAGACTCGGGAAGTGGTCACATCGGGCAGTTCGTTGGCAAGCGGGTGGGGCAAGTGTCCATGGGACGGGGCGTAAACGGCGGTATCCGGGGGATCTACCGCTCGGCGAGCGACGGCCCCATACCCATGCTCGCCTCAAGGGGCTTCGATTCGCGCACCCAGACCCAACCGAACCAGGCTTTTGTAGTTGAGATAGACGGGCAAATCACCCCCGCCCTGGTTGTTGGAACAGTGGAACTGTTCCCTACTATTCACCCAACCAACCTGCCGTACTTGATAGTCGACATCGACGCGCTGCGTGACTTCCTGTCGCTACGGGCGACTGAACCAACGCTGGCCAACGAGGTCCTCATAGACGCCGCGCCAGGCCTCTCGGACGAGGCGAAGGAAGACGCCCGGGATGTTTTCCTGGTGGCAAACATCCAGGCCCGTAGCGACTTCCTGGAACGCTCGCTGATCGACCCGCTGGTGGTGGCGGGCTGGCGAGGTATGGGTTTCGTGGCAACGGCAATAGCAATGGCGGCCGTGGCGCTGGGCTACGCGACCTATATGACGGCGCATGAGCGTCGCACCCGCAACGAATCGGCCTTCCTGCTCGCACTCGGATTCCCGCGCCGGGCGTTCCTCTTGCTCGTCCTCGTGGAGCACGCCCTCATATCCGTGCTGGGAACGGTGCTGGGCATCGCCGCCGGGGTAATCGCCAGCCGGATTACGATCTCCAGCATCGCCCACACCCAGGCCGGCGGCGAATTGATCCCACCCTTCGTGGCCGACACCAACTGGGCCCCAGCAGGTCTGGTAATCATGATCATGGTGGTCATCACCGTTTTGGCAGTCGTCACATTGCGGCGCGCCTATCCGAATCTGCCGATTCACGAACTGACGAGCGCGAGGGGCTAGGTCACAGCTAATGCTCGCTGCGTCATTTCAACTCATCGTGAAGCGCGCACTCGCGCACTGGCGGTTGCTGGCCGCGGTGGTTGTGGGCGTGCTCCTCTCGGTCACCATCATGGCAACGTCGAGCGTCTACTTCGACAGCCTGCGGGAACTGGGACTGCGGCGGACGCTGGCCGACTACGAAAACACGCAACTCGACTTGCTGGTCGACGCCTCCGTCCGGCCTGTCGACGACGGGTCGCACGGTTCGATTACTTCCGTGATCGACAACCGCGTCGTTTTGCCCCTCGCCAAGCACCTGAACAGCAAGGACCTGGCCATCAGGACCTGGACGTTCTTCTTCGACGACCCCCCGGCGATGGTCCGCGCGGACCAGTGCCCCTGCGTGCATAGACCGCAACTCCAGCAGGATGACGGCACAATTCCAATCATCGAGTGCGACTGCCGCCGCATTTCGTTCTCCTCAGTGCCGCGGCCGGATGACAGGTTAACCGTGATAAGGGGGCGGGCCCCCGAACCCGTAACCCGTCCGCCTGCAGGGGACGAGGTCCTCACGATAGAAGCGATCATCCCCGTCGAAACGACCGAGATGTTCGGCCTTGACGTTGGCTCGGTTGTTGAAGCGCGGCCCTATTGGGAGGATGAGCATCAACAGCTGAAAGCCGTGGTCACCGGCGTATACGAACGGACCGATGAAGATGACCCGGTCTGGCGCATCTGGGGTGAGTCATTCAGGTACCAGGGGACCACCCTGGATTTTGCCGATTTCGTGATACCGGAGGAGACGCTGAGGCAGGGAGTTGGCGGTTACTTCCCATCCATGGGCGCCGAGTATGCCTGGCTGCTGGACACAAACGCTTCGAGCATCCGCCCCTGGGACACGCCGCGTATACGCGGCGCAGTCGACTACCTGGTCGGAGAACTCAGGGCCAACGTGGACGGCTTCAGGTTCCGGAGTCAACTGACGGACGCGCTGGAAAGGTTCGAGATCGAACTCTTCTTCAACCGGCTGCCGATGTTCATCATCTTGATCCTGATAGTCCTGGTGGTGCTTTACTACGTCATAACGCTCGGTTCGATGCTGGTGGAGGCCCAAAAACCTGAGATCGCCCTGCTCCGCTCGCGCGGCGCCACGTCTTTCCAGATCCTCGCGGTATTTGTGGTCGAGGCGGCCTTGTTATCTGCGGGCGCGTTCGTCATCGGGCCCCTACTGGCCCTTGTAGGCGTGAGCGTAATCGGCATCATTCCCGGGTTCGGCGAACTGAATGGCGGCGATCTCCTGCCGGTCAGACTGACCGCTGACGTGTATCGCTTGGCGGGACTCGGCGCGGGGCTGACCCTGCTGGCGCTCATGGTGCCGGCTGTTCGTGCTTCCCGTCTGGGCATGTTGCGGGAACGCCGATCGCGGGCCCGCCCCGGCCGCCTGGCTGTCATACAGCGCTATTACCTGGACGTGGGATTCCTGGGAATCGTCATCTTCCTGTTCTGGCAATTGACGAAGCAGGGTTCGTTCGTCGCCACGAGGCTGTTCGGCGAAACGGCGGTAAACCAACTGATACTGGCGGTCCCCGCCATATTTCTCCTGGCGGCCGCCCTCGTGTTGCTCAGGGTGTTCCCGCTACTTCTCGACCTCCTGGGAAGGCTCCTCGCCAGCAGGTACGCCAGCCGGCTGACCCCGCCTGCCATCGTGCTTGGCGTCTGGCAGATGTCGCGTAATCCAGCCCACTACATGCAACTGGGCCTGCTGATAATCCTGGGGGCGGCGCTCGGCGTGTTCGCATCCACGTTCGCGGCCTCGCTAGAGCGCAGCGCCATAGACCAGGCGATGTACGAGTCCGGCGCGGACTTGCGGATAACCTCGTTCTCCATTCCGGCCGGCGGCCAAAGTCACTCCGTAGAACGCGTACTGGAGGAAATTGAAGGCGTCGATACCGTGGCCACCGTCAGGCGACAGCGGAGTTTCCCTTCCGGAGGTCTGAATTTCTCCACGTTCAACTTGCTGGCGGTAGACGTGGAAGACTTCGCCAGCGTGGCGTTCGAACGGGAAGACTTCCTTGACGGGACCCTGTCGGAGTCTGTCACCAGGCTGGCAGTGGACGACCCTCCCCCTATCGAGTTGCCGGAGGGCACCAGGTGGCTAAGCATGCGTGTACGCGTCCCGATATCCCGACCGGATGTCAGAGTTTTGGCGCGAATCAGCGACTCGAACGGCCGCTACTACTACACCAATCTGGGTCGGCTCAACCCCCAGTCGGACGCGCCCGCCTTCACCTGTACCGAAGATGAATTGCAGGCCAACGGCGGTTGGTGCCGCATCGGCGGCTCGATTGTGTCTTCCAGCCGTAGACCATTGGCGGCGGAACCACCGCTATATCTGCATTACATCGGGCTGGTGTCGTTTGAGGGACTCCTGCCGGGGCAGATGTTCATAGACGACATAACGGCCCACGTGGGATTGACATCACAGGAAACGGTGATCGAGAACTTCGATTCCGTCGAGGGCTGGCACGAATTGAGGCCGGGCCGCAACTCGCTCGGGGACACCATCTCAGCCGCAGTTGACAGTAACGGCGATCCGATCCCGGGCGTCGCCAGGTTCCGTTGGACGCAGGGAGGCAGGGACGAAGCTCGGGGCTTTTCCGCGGTGTCCTTCGGACCGTTGCCGGTGCTCGGAACGCAGTCTCTGCTGGACGCATACGGCGCACGCCTAGGCGACACGCTGCACATGTCCACGCAGTCCACCCGGTTCGAGGCGCAAGTCGTCGAGACAATCGATTACATCCCCACGATGTATCCGAATGACGATCCATTCATGATTGTCAGCGCAGACGCGTTGCACCGGCGGGTGAACGTGTCGACCGCTTTCATAGAGCGCAATCCCAATGAGTACTGGATCAGCACTTCGGGCCCGATAGGGGAAGAGACCATAGAGGCCGCCCTGGAACCCACGAGAGGGCGCTTCCGTGATGTCGTCAACCGGTCCGATGAGCTCCACCGCGCGGCGATCGACCCGCTTGTATCGGCTGGGTGGAGGGCGTTGCTCAGCCTGGCATTCCTGACGGTGTTGATAGTCGCCGCTCTCGGCTTTCTCGTCCACTCCCGGATCTCATTCGATGCCCGTCGCGGGGAGTTCGCCACCCTGCGGTCCATCGGGCTGTCGATCCGTCAAGTCACCAGCCTTGTGTTAATCGAGCAGTTGCTGGTAATCGGCGTGGCGGTCGGGTTCGGCATATTCCTGGGACTGCGCGTCGGGGCGGTGGTAATGCCGTACCTGGCAAACACTTCCGAATCGGGACTGGTCACGCCTCCGATGATCCTGGAGGTAGAGTGGGCCGGATTCGGCGTCACGTTCGGGCTATTCTTCCTCGTATTCGCGGCCGTTCTCGGCGCGTTGGTCATATCCGTCCACCGCACGGCAATTCACGCGGTGATGCGTTCAGGTGAGTGAGCAAGTGGAGTGGCTACAACATCCGTTCTTGTCAGCCCGAAGGTGTGCGCGGCTTGCGGGTGTGACATCATTCAACCCCGTGCCCGAACCGCCTATCAAGTGGTGATGATTCCGTCAAATCCAGCAATGCCACCGCAACACGCCGTAGGGGCGGGTTTCAAACCCGCCCGTGGGACATATCCAATTGTTTTGGCCATGACCCGGCCAAAGTCATTGCAACAGGCAACGGCGCAATGGCGAATCCGCCAGCTTCGACTATCCAACAATGAGGAGCGCTAATCGCGCACAAGCGAGACCATGGTTTTTGACCGGGAAGATATCTACGTAACCTGCAGCGGTCTGTACAAGATCTACAAGATCGCCGACCTGGAGGTCGTCGCGTTGCGCGGTCTCGAACTGGCGGTCGAGCGCGGGGAGATCATCGCGGTTGTCGGCGCATCGGGAAGTGGCAAGTCGACGTTGCTCAACATCCTCGCCGGGTACGACACCCCGTCGGCGGGACGGGTGACTGTCGGACAGTTCGACCTGCTCCAGATGTCCGGCTCGGAGGTGGTGGAGTACCGTCGCCGGGGCGTGGGCTTCGTGTGGCAGGACACCTCACGGAACCTGTTCCCATATCTGACCGCCCTGGAAAACGTCGAGCTACCAATGCTCCTCGCCGGCGCGCCCGACTACGAACGGCGCGAGTGGGCGCCCCGGTTGCTGGAGATGGTCGGCCTATCGCAGCGGGCGGGCCACCGACCTGCGCAGTTGTCCGGCGGCGAACAACAGCGCGTTGCAATCGCCGTGGCCCTCGCCAACCGGCCGCCGTTGCTCCTCGCCGACGAACCCACGGGCGAACTCGATAATGAGACCGGGGCGGAGGTGCTGATCCTCCTGAACGAACTCAACCAGGAGTTGGGCACGACAATCGTCATCGTCACGCACGATCCGGCCATCGCCACAAGCGTGGGCAGGGCGATCTCAATTCGGGACGGCAAGACGAGCACCGAGACGGTCCGTGAGGTGTCGTTCGATCAGCGAATCGGCGGCACGGGTTCGGGGACCCGCGAATACCTGATTGTGGACTCGAGCGGCGCGGTCCAGATCCCGCGGCCGATGCTGGAGGAGCTGTCGATCCGCAGGCGCATGCAGGCCGCCGTCGAGGACGGCAAAGTTACCCTGGAATCGGGGGACTGAGCATATGCAGGGCGAAAACGGCCGGAACGAATCCCCGATCATCGAGGTCAAGGGCGTCACGCGCACGTTCAGGATCGGGACAGTAGACGTCCAGGCTGTGCGAAACGTGGACCTGAGCATCCCGCGCGGCCGGTTCATCACGCTTGTCGGCCGGTCCGGCTCGGGGAAGACCACCTTGCTGAACCTGATGGCGGGCCTCGACACCCCCACCTCGGGCACGGTGCTGTTCGAGGGCCAGGACATATCGAAGTTCGGCGAGCGGCAGGTGAACGACCTGCGCCGCCACCGGCTTGGCATCGTCTTCCAGTCATTCGCCCTGCTGCCGTTGCTGTCTGCGTACGAAAATGTTGAACTGCCGCTCAGGATTTCCGGCGTGCCGGGATCGGAACGCATCAGACGGGCCCAGGAGGTACTGGAGATGGTCGGACTCTCTCGCAGGGCCGACCACCGACCTTTCGAACTGTCCGGCGGCGAACAGCAGCGCGTGGCCATCGCACGCGCCATGGCGATGCGGCCGGATGTGCTACTGGCCGACGAACCTACCGGCGAATTGGACTCCGACAACGCCGGCGCGATCTTCGGCCTGTTTCGCCAAATGGTCGACAGCGAGTCCATGACCATCGTCGCCACCACGCACGACCGGACGCTGCTCGACCTGGCGGACGACATCTATCGCTTCCACGACGGACAACTGGCTATGACGGAGTTGGGCCTGGTCAAACGCGCGCCCGAGATTCGCGCGTCGTCCGAGCACGCCGCCCGCGCATCCGCCGTGAACCCATTCGCCGCCATCGCCAGGCCAGCCGCGCCCGAGCCGACTCCCACTGCGGAAGCCAAACCACCAGCCGTCGAAGAACGTGAGCCGGTTCCTGAGGACGAACCCGCGGCCGCTAAGGAACAGGAAGTTGTCGAACCGGCCGAAGACGATGCCGGACCGCCCAGCGAGGGTGAAACAGCCGACGTACCCGGCGAGCCGCCCACACAGCCGGTAACGGCCGGGGACCAAGCCACGCCCGCCGCCACAGACGACCCTCAAGAAGTCGACCACGCCCTGTTCAGACGGCCAAAGTCAGGTTAGTTACCCACTGCATTGAGGTAGACGCATCGAAAGCGCGCGTCGTCTCCTCAGCGGGCGTGATTCAGGCCTGCTCAGCCACCGGGCCATTGCGGCGTTGCGGCTGTACGAAGACCTCGCTCGGGTCGGATGAATCCAGCACATCGGCGGTGTTGTAAAGGAAGCAGGCGGCCGTCCGGTTGTCATCCGGCAGGTAGAACGGCGGCGGTTCTGACCAGCAAGTTTCCATAACTGCTGGACATCGGGAAGCGAACTTGCATCCTGTGTCTGCCATCCCGGTGGTCGAGGGGGTCGCTTCACTCTCGCCGGCGCCCCATCGGGTGCGCGGGTCCGGCCGGGGAATGGACGAGACCAGCAACTGGGTATACGGGTGCATCGGCGTCCTGATGACTCGATGAGTAGAACCCGCCTCCACCACTGAACCCCGGTAGAGAATCACGATGTTGTCGCAAATCTGATACGCCGTGGTCAGATCGTGCGTGATGTAAAGGACGGAGATCCCCAGGTCGCGGTTCAATTTGGTCAAGCTGTTGAGGATGGTGGCCCTCAGGGATGCGTCTACCATCGACACTGGTTCGTCCGCCACGATCAGGCTTGGCCGCAGAAGAAGGGCGCGGGCGACCATGATGCGCTGACGTTGGCCGCCGCTGAGTTGGTGCGGATACCTGCCAAGCGTCTCCCCAGGCCTCAAGCCGACTAACTCGAGCGCCTCTTCGATCAGTTTCCTGCCCTCTGCCTCTGAGCTGGCGAGTTTGAATTTTCTGACCGGGGTCCTCAATACGTGGTCCACCCGGTAAAACGGATTGAACACTTCAAATGGGTCTTGAAAGATCGGCTGTACTTCACGCCTGAAACGATGCCGGTCTGCCGCGGACATCAATGACAGGTCCTGGCCCTTGTATTTGACAGTGCCGCTTGTCGGTTCGGTGAACATCATCAAAAGCCGCGCCAGGGTGGTCTTGCCGCTGCCGCTCTCCCCCGCGATGGCAGTGATTGAAGGACTCTCCGAAGGAATAGTCATGGACACGCTGTCGAGCGCGAGCGTGGTCTGCGAGCGCCGCAGGAATCCGCCGCCAAACACCTTCGTGACGTCGCGCAGTTCAACCAGTGCGGTCATGGCGCGCCCTCGCCCGCCTCGGCTGCGGCAATTTCGATCTCGACCATCGACCTGCGCGTTTCTTCAGGCAGACGGTCCCTCCCCGGATAGAGGTGGCAGGCGACGCGCCTTCCGGGCAATGCCTCTACGTGTGGGGGTGTTTGGTCCGCGCAGGGATCGAAGAGGTACGGACAACGCGGATGGAAAGCGCAGCCCTCCGGTGGATTGAGAAGGGCCGGAGGAAGCCCGGGTATGCCGGTCAATTCATCGGACCTGTGGTCCAAGCTCGGCAGGCTGCTGATCAACAATTTCGTGTACGGGTGGAGCGGGTTGTCGAAAACATCCTCGACAGGACCCAGGTCCACGAGCCTCCCCGCATACATGACGCCCACGTAGTCGGCGAATTGGGCCACCAGGCCCATGTCGTGCCCAATCAGGACCACGGCCGCGCCCAGACCGGCTTGCAATCTGCCCAGCGTCTCCATTATTCGCCGTTGCACAACCACGTCCAACGCGCTCGTCGGTTCATCGGCCACGATGACCCTCGGCTCCAGGGACGTGGCAATCGCCATAGCGACTCGTTGCTTCATCCCGCCACTCAGTTCATGGGGATATAGCCTGGCCACCGATGGTTGCAGACCCACGGTTTGCAGCAATTGGGGGACCATGGCCCCGAGGTCCTGCTGCGAAACGCGCCGGTGGGCTTTGATCCCGTCTTCGATCTGGTTTCCGACTCGCAGCACGGGGTTCAGGGAATTCATGGCGCCCTGTGGTATCAGTGAGATTTCAGACAGGCGCATCCTTCTAACTGCTTGTTCATCCAACGACAGAACGTCCTGGTCGCCCACATACACGCTTCCCCGCACTATTCGTCCCGGCGGACGGGTCAGATTCAGGAGAGCAGTCGCCACGGTCGTCTTGCCGGAGCCGGACTCCCCGACGAGGGCAAGGCGTTCGCCCGGTTTCAGCGAAAACGATACGCCCTCAGCGGCCTTTACGTCGCCGTCGGGAGTTTCGTAGTAGACCGTCAGGTCTTCTACCCTGAGAACGGCCCGGTCCGAATCGCTTATCGCTGATGCGGCAGGACCCTGGTTCACGTTCTCTGCCTCAACCGGGGGTTGGCGACGCGGTCCAGACCGGCGGAGAGGAGGAAAAGGCCGATGAAAATTATGGCAATCATGACTATCGGTGGCGCCCACCACCACCAGTCGCCTCGCAGCACCGCCGTGAACTTCTGGGCCCAGTAGATCGTCGTACCCAGTGTGTGTACGTTGTTCGCCCCGAGCCCAAGTACCTCAAGGCCGACCGAAGCGAGAATCGCTCCTGCGACGGCGCCTACGAAACTTGCGGCTACGAAGGGCAATAAGTTCGGCATTATCTCGCGAAACACGAGTTCCAGGCCGCGTTCGCCGTTGACCCGGGCTACCTCGATGTAGCCCCGCTCTCGAATCGACAGGACCTGGGAACGTATAGTCCGCGTCGGGAACATCCACGCCAGGACGGCAACAGTAAATCCCATCAGTTCCACCGACATCTGGTTCACGTTTGCCGCGATGACCACGAGAATGGCTATTGCCGGCACGGTCATGAGCGCGTCCGAAATGACTCGAATAAAGGCATCGATCACTCCGCCGAAGTATCCTGAAATCAGTCCCAGGATCAAGCCGACCACAACGCCGACTCCCCCGGCAATCAGGCCGATCTTCAGAGTCTCCGGAGTGCCGACGACCATGATCGTCATCATGTCCCGGCCCTGTGCGTCCGTCCCCAGCCAATTCTCGGAGTTTGGCATTTGCCGCGGGTCCACGGAGCCCACGTTTGCCCGCTCTTCGTCCACGAACTGGCGGCCGAGATAGCTGAATCCAAGGACGATGATGATCACCGCCGTTCCCGCTATGAGTGAGCCGCCGATACGGGGACTTCGGACCAACCCGCGAACATACGTGCGGGCCGCGTGCGCGGCCGAGTAAACGGGATTTGCAGAAGAAATGGTAGTCATCAGCTTCGGCTGTACCTGATACGGGGATCAATCAGAGGGTACAAAAGGTCAACGACGAAGAGCGAAAACGCCAACGCCAGTATCAGCAGCAGGACCACCCCCTGGATGACAAAGTAGTCCTTCCCAGCGATGGCGGCGAAGAGCAATTGCCCCAGGCCGGGATAACTGAAGATGATCTCTACCAACACTGCGCCCGAAAGGATCAGGCCGAGGTTCAGCGCCAACGAGGTGAATTGCGGCAAAACCGCGTTCCGCATCCCGTAGAAAAAGAAGATCCGCCGTGGAGAAAGACCCTTCGCCTCTCCGAATGTGATGTAGTCCTCTCCCAACACGCTCACTGTCATCCCGCGCATGCCCAGCGCCCAAAAACCCAGGCTGCCCAGGACTATCGATGCGCCGGGCAGGAATGAGTGCTTGAGGATGTCAAGCGTGGTCTCCCAGTTCATGCCCGGGATCAGGATTGGGTTGTATCCGCCGCCGGGAGGGAAGAACGCAAATTGGATGGCAAACAGGAACACTATGACTATTCCCAGGAGGTAATAAGGGATGGCTGACATGAGCATCAGTCCGGGAATAAGTGACCTCAGAGCGGCCGGAGACCTTGGCCAGGCCAGCAGGGCGCCAAGAATGGAACCCACGGCAAATGCCAGCAAAGTGGAGACCATCAGCAGACCGAGCGTCCACGGAAGCGCCGACCGGATTTTGTTCGCGACCCGGTCGGGGAAGCTGGCGAGAGAGACGCCCAGGTCCGCCCTGAGGATGTCACCCCAGTAGTTGATGTACTGCTTCCATACCGGCTGGTCGAGGCCAAACTTGGCCCTGTAGTGGGCTGCTATCGCCTCAACGTCCTGGGCCTGGCTGCCGGAAACCGCGATCTTCGTGGACAACGCCGACTCCACCGGGTCGCCGGGAATCAGGCGAGGGATCATGAAGTTGATGCTGACAGCAATGAAGATGATCAGCAGGGCCTGCCCGAAGCGCTTCAGGACGTAGTCAAGAGGCACGGTTATTCCTCGAATAGGTTCCCGGAGGTCTCATTTGTTCGCGTTTTGATAACTCGCGCGAGTCGTCGATTTCCGCGCACAGGTTTCTGGTATATTCGCTTGATTCCGCGCGTACATCGGCTTTTGATAGCGGGCTGCCGTCTGGAAACTTCGCCCACAAGAACGAATTTGTCAAGTGTGGCGAGCAGGTGCGCCAAACCGGTGGCCATGGGCAGGTCGGAGGAAAACGAACGTATGAAAATCATCCGAAACTTGAGACTAACGGTAATTCTGGGTGCGCTGCTCGCAATTGCGCTAGTCGCTGCCGTGGCGTGTGCCGGCGGAGACGCCGACCCAACCGCCACTTCAGCCCCGGCAGCACAACCTACCGCCACGACGGCCCCGGCAGCAACCACTGCCCCGGCCGCTACACAGGCCCCCGCTGCTACCACGGCCCCTGACCCCACGGCCACCCCCGAACCCGAGGAACCGCCCGCCGATTCTGGCGAGATAAAAGAAGTGCCGCGCAATCGGACTCTGGTCATAACACCCTGGGGTCTGTCTAACGAGATCCCCAACAGCGACAGCTACCACATCTACCAGACGGGTGTCCGTCACCAGCGCGAGAGCGGATCGAAGACGATCTTTGAAGCGCTGATGTACACGAACCTGAACACTGGTGAGATCATCCCGTGGCAGGCCACGTCATTCGAGTACAACGACGACTACACGTCGGTCACTGTCAACCTGCGGGACGGCGTCAAGTGGTCCGACGGTGAGCAATTCGACGCCGAAGACGTCAAGTACACGGTTGAACTGCTCAGGGACAACTCCCCCGAGTTCACTTACTCGACGATTTACGAAGAGTGGATCGAGGACGTCGAGATCATCGACCCGCTTACGGTGGTGATCAACCTGACCAAGCCGGGACCCCGTTGGTTCCAACAAAACCTCGCGTTGGGCCATGAGAACCACCAGGTAATGCTGCCGGAGCACATCTGGGCCAACGAAGATCCGGAAACCTTCAAGAACATCGACTTCGAAAAGGGCTGGCCCGTCGGTACCGGCGCCTACAAGCTGGTCAGGTCCAGCTCGCTGCAGATGGTCTATGACCGCCGTGACGACTGGTGGGGCGTAGAGACCGGCTTCAGCGACCTTCCGGCGCCGGAACGGATCATCATCGTGCCCGCCGCGTCCGACGAATCAATGGCGCAGCTCTACATCTCGAACCAGGTCGACAGCGGAAACCCGCTTCAGCCTGGCACGTTCGCTGCCGCGCGTTCTCGGAATGCAAACCTCAAGTCATGGAACCCGGAGGGACCGGTCTGGGGCGCGCCGGACGGCTGCGGCTACAACCTGGTGTTCAATAACCAGAAGGAGCCGTGGAACAACCGCGATGTCCGCATCGCTATCAACTACGCCATCGACAGGGCGCAGCTCGCGACGCTAGGTTACGAGAACGCCAACTTCCCCATCGTGGCGCCATTCTCCTCCTACGCAGTCCAGAACTACGTCCCCGGCAGGCTGCAAGCCCTGCTGGACGAGTACGACCGCGACAGGCAGGACTTCGGCCTGGTCGAAGAGCACATGACCGCCGCGGGATACGCCAAGGACTCAGATGGGTACTGGGCTAAGGACGGCGAACGGTTGGTCGTACCCGTGCGCGGGCCGGTGTTCTTTGCGCCGATCGCTCCTCCGCTGACACAGCAGTTGCGTAATGCCGGGTTCGACGCCATAGAAGTGATCGAACCGGCAGGCTCAACCGCCTGGAACGACGACCTGGCTACCGGACAGTCAGACATGATCTTCCTCGTCCACTGCGGCAGCCTTTCCGAGCCGTACGAGACACTCAAGGACCTCCACTCCAAGTTCTCGAGGCCGATAGGCGAGAAATGCCCGAGCATCATCGCCTGCACCCGGTATGAGGACCCCGAGTACGACGCGATCATTGACCAGATGGAAGCGATGGTCGGTTCGCCGGACGACCCGGTATACATGGACCTGGCCGAGCAGGCCCTCGACATCTATCTCCGCGAAATGCCGGAGATCATGACGCTCGAGGAGCTCCACGTGGTCATCTTCAACGAGACCTATTGGACCGGCTGGCCCAGTTCCGTGGACCCGTATGTTGCGCCTTACCCGCCGTGGGAAGCGTGGAACCTGATCGTCCACAACATCCAGCCTACCCAGTAATTGGTCGGCGAATAAACAACAGCGGGGCGCTCGTTCGAGCGCCCCGTTCGCGTTCAGGCCGCATTCACGTACCCAACAGGTACGTAATCTCCCGCGCATACGGAACAGTCAGTACCAGGTCGTCCCCAGACGCATCCTGCCAAGCCCGGATTCGACCGGCCAGTTCGTGAATCCGGTCGGCCTGCGCGGGTGCGCCGTACAAGTTGTTCATCTCGTGCGGGTCGGCGTTCAGGTCGTATAGCTCGCGGTTCTCGGGATCGCCCAACGTCAACTTCCAGCGTTCACCGTGTTCAGGGTGTAAGAGGAATACGTGTCGAAGACCGCGTTCAGATGATCTGGACGTCGCTCGCAGCGTCCACGTCGAACGTCTCGCCGCGCAGCTCCGAGACGAGCCTGCGCAATTCGCCGAACTCCCGGCGGTACGCCCGCATCATGACGCCGCCGTCGTACGAATGAAGCACGAAACGGGCGCCTATCTTCACCGCTCTGACCGAGTCTTCCGGCTCGTCGTGGTGGATCATCACCGGCACACCCCGGCTTTCCGCCTTTTCGACGATCGTGTGGAGGGCCGCGACGTAACTTTCGCCTTCCAGTTCGTCCGGCGCGCCCAGCGAAGTGGATAGATCGTTCGGGCCCACGAAAAGGCCGTCGATGTTGCCGACGTCCAGGATTTCGTCCAGCCGGTTTAGCGCGGGTTCGCTCTCGATGCCGATGATGATCAGGTGGTCATCGTGCAGGGCCTTCAGGTACCGCTCGGACTTCTCGCTCGGAAACACCCCTGTATCCACCGCGCGCTCCAGGTACTCCCCTTTGAGAGGGTGCAACTTGGCGGCGGCGACGCACGCGCGAATGTCGGAAATGCGTTCGCAGTACGGCACCAGGACGCCGTCGGCCCCCGCGTCGAGCGCGATGGCGATCAACGTGGGGTCCGGCGCAGCGATCCGGATTATCGTCGCCAGGCCAGCGGCTTTGAATGCGATAGAGAGGGTCGCCAAATGCAGCCGGTCCCGCGAGCCATGTTCGGCGTCGATCACCACGTAGTCCAACTTGCAGTTCCCGGCGATCCCTGCCCACTGCGGATTGACGACGTAGTCGAACATCGTCCCAAAGACGGTCTTCCCCTCAGCGAGGCGGCGCTTCAACTCCCTTGCGTTCATGATTGACCGCTTCCTTCCTCTCCAGCCTGTTCGAGATACCGTATGGCCGTCATCACGATAGCCGACACGGCGGCCGGCCACGTCTCCGGAGCGATGTCAAAGCGCTGGTGATGAGACTGGTAGTGCGTCGACGGGTCGTCGTTCGCCGTCCCGACCATGTAGAACACGCCCGGCTTGCGTCTCAGCCAATTGAACATCGTGTCGGCGGCCAGGCGCGGGTGCCGCATCTCGATCGTCTTTTCAACCCCCAACACCTCATGCAGTGCCGACCGCATCACGTTCACCTCGTGCGCCGTGGATATGACAGGCGGGAGGTTGCGGGACCGGTAGTCCATCTCGTACGACGCGCCAAACGCGGCGCATATCCCGCGGACCATCTCTTCGAACCTGGCGGGTATCTCGTCCCGTATCGCCTCATCGGAGACGCGGAACGTCCCCGTCAATTTCACCTGCTCGGCGATCAGGTTGGGCATGCGTCCCCCGCTGATCTCGCTGAAGTGCATGCTCACGGTTTCCCCGATGTCGAAGCTCGACGCCAACCCCTGCAGGCCGGTGATGACGTGCCCAGCCACGTTTATGGCGTCGATACCGTCGTGCGGCGAAGCCACGTGCGATTCGCTGCCGGTAATGGTCAGGCGAACGCTGTCGTTGCCCGCGAAGGCTGGGCCAACACGCAGGGCGATCGATCCGGCCGGCCAGTCGGGGTAGAAATGCGAGCCGAATATGGCGATCGGCTCCGGGTCCTCCAGCGCTCCGTCATCGATCATCGCCTTGGCGCCCATCTTCTCGCCCGGCGGGGTCATCTCCTCGGCCGGTTCGAAGAAGAACTTCACGCTGCCCGGTATCTCGCTCCGTAGCTCCGACAAGACCTGCGCCGCGCCCAGCAGCGCCGCGACGTGGCCGTCGTGGCCGCACAGGTGGGCAGCGCCGGGGTAAACCGACTCGTACGGCGTGCCGCACATGTCGTCCATGGGCAGCGCGTCCATCTCAGCCCTGAACGCCACCGTGCCGTGGTCCGCAGGCGCGGTCCCTGCCAGCAGTCCGACCACGCCCGTCTGCCCCACACAGGTGCGCACCCCAATGCCCAGCCGTTCCAGTTCTTCGGCGCACACCTTGGCGGTGCGATGTTCCTCGTACCGGATCTCCGGATGCGCGTGCAGGTCCTCACGAATTTCGCGAACGCGCCCCGAAATCTCGTTGGCCCGTTCCCAAACAAAATCCGGCAGTGAGCTTTCCGTAGTCATGGCCTGCAAACCATACACGCTAGTTCGCTTAAGAGACTTGCCGAACCAGCCGACATCCCGGACCCGCCTGTTCCCAGCGGTCGGTAAAATCGCACGATGCCGAATTCGACACACGAGCAGACCGTCAACGTCGCTCTGGGAGAGGTCCTGGACGGGCTCCGCCGAAGCTGGACCGTGAAGTCCGAGCGAACGGGAAACGTACTCGAAGGCGGCGGCAGGCCGGATGTCCTGGTCGAGGAAGCCAGCGGCTGGCCAGTCGTCATCGAAGCGGAGTTGAGCAACCGCGTCGGCGCCGACAAGGACGCCGTCGACCGCCTCGGCCGCGTTGTAGGCCGCACCGGACTGACCATAGAGACTGCTATCGCGCTCGTCTATCCGCGCGAGTTGCACACTCTTGACGGAGCAAGACTACGAAAGGCAATTCGCAAAACCGGATCGTTCCAATACGCACTTTACACGCGTATGGACGACCGTCCGCCCGAGCGTCTACCCGCTTCAGGATGGCTCACTGGAAACGTCCGGGACCTCGCGGTCCTTGTGCAGAGAGCAACCGCGCCGCCGCGTCGAGTCGATGATCTCGCAAGTCGACTCCAACAGGGGATTCAATGGGCCACTGAAGGGTTTACACAGTGGAACCCATATGGAGAGCCCGGGGGGGCGAAGGTTGCGGCCGTGCTCGGCCAGTCTGACGATGAAGACGGCCAGACCCGTCGAATGGCCATGACCGTGGTGGTCACAGCGCTGATCTTCCACGAGGCGCTGGCCGAATCCAACTTCGTAGTGGAAGAGCACGGCGAAGACCGGCACCTGATGCACGTTGATGATCTGAAGGTGTCAGGATTTTTCTCCGTTCCGTCACTGGTCAAAGACGAGTGGTGGGCCATTCTGCGAGTCAATTACTGGCCGATATTTTGGACCGCGACTCAAGTCCTCAACAAAATGTCCGTCAGCCAGTCTGCGAAGACGCTGAACGTTCTTTGGCGAACGGTCCAGGAGCTTGTCGCAGGGGGAGTGACACGCTCCGAAGATCTGACCGGTATCGTTTTTCAACGGTTGATCGCAGACCGTAAGTTCCTGGCCACGTTCTATACGAGGCCGGCCGCGGCGTCTCTCCTGGCCGGTCTTGCCATGCCGACTGACCGGCCACCCGGCGGGGCCGATTGGGGTGACCGCGAAACTCTGGCCGCTGTCCAGATAGGTGATTTCGCGTGCGGCACCGGAACGCTGCTTTCCGCGGCCTACCAGCGAATGTCGTTGCTGCACGAACTGCACGGCGGGGATCCCCGGTCACTCCACGCTCCCCTCATGAAGCACGGCATCGTCGGACTGGACGTGCTGAACGTGGGTGTCCACCTGACCGCCGCCATGCTGGCGGGGAGCCACCCCGACACCCCGTTCGAAGGGGAGTGCCTGCTCACCATGCCCTACGGCGAACAGCCGGACGGCAGCGTCGCCATAGGCTCTCTCGACCTCCTGGAGGAGAACGGCCAGTACTCGATTCTCAAGACCGCCACCCGAGTGGGCGGGCGTAGCGAAGATGAAGTAAAGGACCTGGTCGAAAGAGTGGCCCACGACCAATTCGACCTCGTAATCATGAACCCTCCGTTTACGCGTTCGGGAGGGCTGGAAGGGGAACGCGTCGGGACCGGTAATGCAGCGTTTGCGGCGTTCGAGACGGGCCGCGCGACCCAGAAAAAGATGCAGTCCACGTTGGTACGCAAGCGCGGCAAGAGCCCGATTGGAAACGGGAACGCCGGCTTGGCGGCTGACTTTCTCGACCTCGTAATGCGGAAGTCCAGAGACGACGGCGTCATGGCCTTGGTCCTGCCGCTCAGCGCCATCAGCGGCGGCGCGTGGGAGCGGGCCCGCCAGGAGATCCGGCGTAAGTACTCCGAAATAATCGTGGTTACCGTCGCCGCTTCCGGGAATTACGAAAGATCGTTTTCGGCCGACACCGGCATTGCCGAGTGCCTGCTGATTGCTCGGAGGGGTACGCCGTCCGCCCAACCCAGAGCCCTGTTCGCTATTCTCGAAACCCAACCAGTATCCCCGGTTGCCAGTGAATTGATCGCCGAAGAGATTACGCGGGCTATTCGCTCTGGTGGAGTCCGGCGACTGGAGGACATCTCATTGGGCGGAACGGCGATCAAGCTCGGTGACACGTCGGCAGGTCAACTGATCGACTGCCCGCTGCCGGACTCGGGTCCCTGGACGATGGCAGGAATCGACGACGTTTCACTCGCCCAGTCCGCTTACCACCTCACCCGCGGCAGTATCGCCCTCGCCGATTCGCCCCGGGATGACTGGCCCGCCGTGCGCGTCACCAACGTTGGATCAATTTCACAAACTGGCCCTTATCACCTCGACATCTACCAGAACACCGCGACCGGATTGCCCCGAGGGCCGTTTGACATTATTTCGCCGCCGGACGTAGCCGTTCCTACGTATCCCGTCCTTTGGGCGCACAATGCCAAGGCGGAGAGAAATCTCGTCATCGAGCCAGATGCAGAAGGGCAGATAAAAGCAGTCTCAGAGAAGTATCGATCACACATCGAATCGCAGGCGCGGCGGCAGCACGGTTACACAAAGGAAGTCCTCGACAAACGTATGGAAGGCGTAGTCACAGATCGCGTCAGGGATGCTGAAGATGATCTGCGCCAGAATGCACTGCGCATTTGGTCCACCGCAACCCGCACCCATTACAACCCAGATCTTCGTTTCAACTCCCAGTCCCTAATCGTCGCGATGACGGAACGGAAGTGTATCGGGGGCCGTGCCTGGCCCGCCGTGATATTCGAAGATGAGGAGCAGGAGTACGCCTTTGCGTTGTGGTGTAACTCGACCTTCGGGTTGTTGATGCACTGGTGGACTTCCAACAAGACGCAGTCGGGCCGCGGTACGACCACCGTTACGAGCATTCCCAACATTCCCACGCTCGACACACGCGCGCTGAGCGCCGACCAGCACGCGGCGGCGCGGGATGCGTTCTACGCAATGCGCGACCTGCGCTTCCTGCCGTTCGACCAGATAGACGAGGACCCCGCCCGCGCCGAACTGGACAGGCGGCTGATCATCGACGTCTTGGGGTTACCAGCCTCTCTGTGCGAGTCAGGCGGGCCAATCGACCTGCTGCGGCGCAAGCTGGCTGCAGAACCACAAATCCACGGCGGCAAGAAAACACGCGTCATTTTCTACGAGGACCAGGACGACGACGGCCGGACAATTCACCGCGAACGCACAGAGGTCCGGACTGACCGTTAAGCACATCTTTCGTCAGGCTACTCACACCCGTTTAACACTCCCGGTCAACACTTTTTTATTGACGCCGCGGCACCAAACCGCCTCAAACACCCACGAAAGGCAACAGACACTTGATTCTCAACAACACAGAATTTGACTTCTACTTCATAAGGCACGGCGAGTCGGAGTCGAACATCGCGCCCGGCCTGGCCGCAGGCGCTAATTTCGACGCACCTATTACGGAACGGGGACACAGGCAAGCCGAGGCTTTGGGGCGCCGCCTCGCCGATGAGGGTGTCGAGTTCGACCACATCTACTCGTCGACCATGGTGCGGGCTGTCCAGACCACACAGGGAATGCTTAAGAGCATGGGACAGCCTGACAGGGAGTTCGAGCAAGTCGCGGCCATCATGGAGCGGCAGATTCCCTCCTGGCGAGGGCGTCTGAAAACAGAGGTGTGGACCCCGGAGACGACGCTGGAATCAGCCACCCGGGGAAGATGGTTCCAGCCCGGCGACGGTGAGTCCGCCAGGTTCGTCGAGCGCCGATTTTCCAACTGGCTGGAAGACGAATTCATGTTCAACCCCGCGTGGGATTCGTCCGAGGGCCGAAAGACGATCGCCATCGTCTCTCACGGGGACGCCATGCGATTCATTTTCCACTTCATCATGGGATTCAATGACCGGCTGATTTTCAACTTCAGAATTGGCAATTGCTCGATTTCTAGATTCCGATTCAGCGAGGATGGATGGTCCGTCCTCTCGATCAACGACGCGCATCACACTTTCGATATAGGCGACGTAATCCTCGAGACCGATTCGGTGAACATGACGGCGTAAGCACCCCGACTGGTGCTCGGGCACGTGCATCGTGGGCCGCTAAAATAACCGGAACTTCTCAGCCCAGGTCCGCATCGCACAAGGCCCGGTCCAATCATGCGCAACAACCCCACAGACCTCAGACGCATGCGATTCGACGAATCCGTACGGTCGCCCAACTGGGTGTTCTTGCTGTTCGGCGCGGTCCTGGGACTGTTGGCGGGGTTGCTGACCGGCCTGCCGATCTCCGGCGCGATCGGCGCGATCGAGGGCAACGGGTCACTCGTCGTCTACGCCGCGCTTGGCATCGCGATGCTGGTTGTCCTCTTCGTAATGGTGAACTTCCTCGCGCTCCTGACCACGGTCAGCGACGACGGCCTCGAGTTCCGGTTCGGCCTGTTTGCGCGCCGGTTCGGCTGGAGTGAAATCACCGGGGCAGAGGCGAAGCCGTACAACTGGCTTTCGTACGGCGGTTGGGGCATCCGCATCGCGTTCGGCGGTCGCCGCGCCTGGAGCCTGCTCGGCGTGAGCCACGGCGTGGAGGTAAATGTGACCGTCCGCAAAGACCGTCAACTCGTCTACTTCGTGTCGTCGGCGCGGCCCGACGAGTTGGCCGAGGCGATTCGCCAGGGCATCACCGAGCGCGGCGCGGTTTAGAACTAGACGCGAATGGCCTACCGCCCATTCCGTTGGCGTGGGCAGCTCGCTTCATACACACGGATACGTCCGTATGTGGGAAGTTGTGTCAGGCCCGTTCAGACCGTACAGTTCTGCCCGTAACCCAGCGGACCGGGGCCGCATCTATTCCCGGTACCCGTTCTAAGGGACTGATATCAAACCAGCGCCGAGACCAACGTGAGCAAACCCAACTTCGTCTTCCTGTTCCCTGACCAACTGCGAGCCGACTTCCTCAGTTGTTACGGCGCGGAGTTCGTAAGCACACCCAACATCGACTCACTGGCCGAACGCGGCGCGCGTTTCAGCAACGCCTTCTCCGCCTCGCCTGTGTGCGTGCCCGCACGGACAGCCCTGCTGACCGGCATGAACGCCATCAAGAACGGAGTAACCGGCAACCTGGGCAACCTGCGGCCTGACTACCGAGAGGCAGGCATACGCACCTGGCCGGAAATCCTGGTTGAAGAGGGTTATTACACCGCCGCCATTGGCAAGATGCACTTCTACCCGTGGGACGACAAGCGGGGTTTCCAGTACAAGGTGGCCGCCGAAGACAAGCGCTGGCTGGAGGTGCGGGACGACTACTACCACTTCCTCAAGGAGAACGGCCTGCGGAAGTACCACGGCAACGAGCACTACGGGTACCACGAAGGCAAGGGCGCCGTCGTAAGTCGAACGCCGTGGGAGTACTCATGGGACCGGTTCGTCGGCATGGAGGCAGTCCGGTTCATCGATCAGTACGGCGCCGACGGACCTTTCGCAATGATGGTCGGATTCCCCGGACCCCACTGCCCATACGATCCGGTCGAACGATTCCTCGAAGATGTCGACGAATCGAAACTCCCTGACCCCGTGCCCGCCGTGGAGGCTGATTCCGCCGGACTCCGCCAGATCAACATCGATGGCAATGTCCGGCCCTGGAACAGCGTCGATTACACCGACTTTCCGGAGTCGACCAAGCGGCTCATCCGAAAACACTACGCCGCCCTGGTCAAGCAGATCGACTACGAAGTCGGCGAAATTATCAAAGCCCTCAAGGCCGCCGGGCAGTACGAAAACACCGTCATCGTCCTGTCTTCCGACCACGGCGACTACCTTGGCGACCACGACCTGATCGGCAAGGCATCATTCTACGAGGCGGCCATCCGGGTCCCGATGCTCGTACGCATGCCGTGGTCCGACACCTCCGTCGTCGTGGACGACATGGTCGAACTGCGAGATGTTACGGCGACGATGCTCGCGTTCGCCGGCGTAGACCTGCCGCACTACATGGACGCCCAGCCGATGCCGGGACTTGGCCTGGAGGGTGGACGGGGCCGTGAGCGGATATTCGGCATGCTGTCCGAGGGGTGGATGAACTTCGACGGCCGATACAAGCTGCATCGCTACGCCACCGGTGACGAGTTTCTGTTCGACCTCAAGGAAGACCCGGGGGAGCAACGCAACCTGGCTGCGGACCCCGACCACGCTGATGTGAGGCGACGACTGGACGCCGAGCTTGTCAGCGAGGTGATGGTCTCCATGGCGCAGTCCACGCACGACCGGCTGGCGCACGCCGGGGACATGTCGCAGGACCCAGGATTCGGCCGGGAGGGCTGGGTACGTCCGTGGCCTCACCCGGTACTTGACGCGGACGACCCGGTGACGCCGCGCTAGTATCTATGCGTCCCCGACCCGAAACGCAACTCCGCCAAACTAACGAGTGACACACAGACTCCTGCCAGACCAATACGACATCCGGGCAATGCTTGAATCGCCGACCAAAGCCCGCGCTGCGCTCTCGGACATCGGGTGATGGACGCGGTGGGACGAAACCCCTGCTGCGCGCCCGGCCAGGGCGGCGCGGGTAACGGCACGTCACGCACTGTGCCCGCAAGGAGCACGCGCCGGGCGTCGCTCGACGGCATGGTCAAGCTGGACGGCGGCGAGTTCCTGATGGGCGCAGAACACGGCGACGGCTTCCCCGCCGACGGCGAAGGTCCGGTGAGAAAGGTAACTGTCAGCCCGTTCTACATGGACGAAACGGCGGTAACGAACGAGCAGTTCATCGAGTTCGCTAGGTCAACCAACTACCGGACCGAAGCGGAACGATTTGGCTGGTCGTTCGTCTTCTACCAGTTCGTGCCCACCGCAATCGCGCGGAAGATCGACCGCGCGGTTCAGGGAGCCGAGTGGTGGTGGCCGGTCAACAAGGCAACTTGGAACCGGCCTTTCGGGCCCGGCTCAAACCTGAGAGGCATCCGGGATCATCCGGCGGTCCACGTCTCATGGAACGACGCCAACGCGTACGCCGCGTGGGCCGGCAAGCGCCTGCCCACGGAGGCGGAGTGGGAATACGCAGCGCGCGGCGGCCTGGAGCAGGCGCGCTATGCGTGGGGCGATGAATTGACCCCCGGCGGCGAGCATCGCTGCAACATCTGGCAGGGGGAGTTTCCGAAACAAAACACCCTGGAAGACGGGTTCCACGGCACGGCGCCGGCGGCCGCCTTCGAGACGAACGGCTACGGACTGCGCAACATGTCCGGCAATGTGTGGGAGTGGTGCGCAGACTGGTTCAGCCCCGTTTTTCATCGAGACGGACCGCGGGACAACCCAACCGGACCGCCGGACGGACAATCACGCGTAATACGCGGCGGCTCATACCTGTGCCACGAGTCTTACTGCAATCGATACCGAGTCGGCGCACGAAGCGCCAATACGCCCGATTCGTCTACCGGCAACATGGGATTCCGGTGCGTCGTAAACGCCTGAAACCGGAATCGGAAAGGCAAATTTGAAAGTCCTTCACAACCTCGAAACGACCATGCGCGACGGCACCGTCCTGCGTACCGACGTCTACACCCCCGACACCAACGGCCCGTTCCCGACCCTTCTTCGACGGACGCCGTATGACAAGCTCCGCGACCTGACCGTGGATCAGGCGACGGAGTTCGTCCAGAGCGGCTACGCGGTCGTCGTGCAGGACGTTCGCGGCAGGTACGCCTCGGGCGGCGATCTCAAGATGGGCTTCTTCAGTTCCGACGTTCACGATGCCGAGGACGGTTACGACACCGTGGAATGGGCGGCTGCTCAACCGTGGTCCAACGGCCGCGTCGGAACGTGGGGCAGTTCGTACGACGGCTGGACGCAGTGGGCATTGGCGCACACTCGCCCTCCGCACCTGGTAACGATGGTCCCCGGCATGATCGCCGCCAACCTGCTGGAACGGGAGCTATCCGGCGTACTGCGCCTCGGCCGCGTGCTGACCTGGTGTGTCACAAACCTGAGCGTCGACACGCGCATTCGCTTCGACTTGCCCGGCGTTCGCGATCGGGACGAAGCGCCGAGGGAATTTGTCGAAAAGGACCGCTCGAAGTGGCTCTGGTACCTGCCATTGGCTGAGATTCCTGAAGAGGCGTTGGCGGGCACGGGCGACCTTTGGCGAGAGTGGCTGGCAGACCACGCCACGGACCACTTCGCCTTCGAGAAAACTCACTCCGAAACAGACGTCCCGGTACTGTCCATCACCGGGTGGTACGACCAGCAGATCGGCACGATCAAGCACTTCACCGGCATGTCGGCCAACGGCAAGACTGAACATGCCCGCGACAACCAGCGCCTGATCATCGGACCGTGGACGCACGGCTACCACCTGAGCGGCGTAGTAGGTGATGTCGACTTCGGCCCGGAGGCGGCCGGCAATTACGTTGGAATCTGCGTCGACTGGTTCGACCGATGGCTCAAAAACGATGCAGAAGGCGCCGCGGCCGGCTGGCCGCCCGTGCGCTTGTTCGTCATGGGCGAAAACCGATGGCGAGACGAACAGGAATGGCCGCTCGCCAGGACGAAGTACACCGACTTCTACCTGCGCAGTGACGGCTCGGCCAACACACCGCTGGGCGACGGGACGCTGTCCGCTGAATCGCCGCCCGGAGAGGAGCCGTCGGACAGCTACGTCTACGACCCGCGCGATCCTGTAATGACCCTCTACTCCCCCGTCGGACAACAGGAGCCGTACGACCAGCGGACATTTGACGGCCGCCAGGACGTACTCGTCTACCAGACGCCGCCCCTCGAACAGCCGGTCGAAGTAACCGGCCCGATTACCGTGACATTGTTCGCTGCGTCCTCCGCGCCCGACACCGATTGGGTCGTCAAGCTACAGGACGTGTGGCCCAGCGGATTCACGCAGGAACTGTGCCATGGCATCCTGCGCGCCAGGTACCGGGACAGCTACGAGAATCCTTCGTTGCTAAACCCCGGCGAGGTGTACGAATTCACCATCACGGTGAATCCCGTTAGCAACCTGTTCCTCCCCGGCCACCGCATCCGCGTAGACGTAACAAGCTCCGACTTCCCAAACTTCGACCGCAACCACAACACCGGCGGCAACGACTATTTCGAGTCGGCCCTGCAACCGGCGCGCCAGACCATCCTGCACGAAGCCGCACACCCCTCGCGCATCACCCTGCCCGTTATACCTCGATAGCGGGCGCGGCAGGCCAGCCTACGTCTACGGTCGGTATTCGGCATCCATTTCGAACGGGTACAGGGGCTCGCGGCGGCGATGGTAGGTGAACGTCGTCATGTCGGCCGTCGTGACGCCGGGCGTGTTTACCAGGATGATGCGCGACGCTATCGGCTGATACGCGGGCCGGGGCGATACGACACCTTTCGCCACCACAACGCGGTACCGTTCCGGCCATATTCCCACCGAATACATCTGTTCCCGCGACGTGTTGCCGGACCGTTTACTCGTCAACAGGAGCGTGTGATCGTCGGTGGTTTCCAGGACCGCCGTCGTGCCCCCGTCGAAGAAACGGTACCCGCCGTGAGTCGGACGGGTGTCCTCGTACTTGCCGTCCGACAACCGCGTCACGCGCCCGGTAACCGCAACCGGCTTGCCGTGCAGGTCGTCCGTCTTGGCCCCTACCTCGATACTCACTTCGCCTCCGACGCCGGCCTCGACGCACCGCTGCACTGACTCCGGGTCATACAGGCTCTGCAGGAATCGCCGCACTCCCATGCGCTGCGCTTCTTCGAGAATGTGCGTCGAATCGGCGGACGAGCCGCCCCCGATGTTGTCGCCGACGTCCATAAGCACCACGGGCCCTGTGTTCGGGTTGGCGTCTGCATGGGCTCCGGCCGTCTCCAGCGCCTCGCGGACCGACGGCACGTGGATATGCATCTCCGCCCGGCGTTCCCACGCCCGCTCCGCCATCCACACGGCCTTCTCACGCGCGAGATCGAGGTCACCGTCGGCAATGGCCAGGAAAGACATCCCCATCTCCTCCACGTCGGCGTACGGGTAGCCCTCCGCGACAGACGTGGAGATAATTCCCGGGTTTTCTTGTGCTTCGAGCGAGTCGGCGACAAGCGACTTCATCGGCTCCTCGCCGGTGAACTGCTTGACGATGTTTATGTACATCGGCGGCATTTCAAGCCACTGGACCGGCTTGATCTCGCCCTTGGCCGTCCGAAAGATGATCTCGGCGCACTCCCACGCCCGTTCCCGCGCGTCGAGGTGCGGGTTCGACCGGTAGACCGTCACGACCGTTGTCTGGCGGACCATCTCCTGCGAAACGTTGGCGTGCATGTCGACCGCGATCCCAACTGGCACATTGGGCCCGACCAGTTCGCGCACGCGGCGCGACACCTCGCCGTCCACGTCGGGGTACTCCTCCGAGACTGCCGCGCCATGGTTGGCCAGCAGCACGCCGTCCCAGGGCCCGTTCTCCCGCAGCAGGTCGATCATTTCGCCCACAATGCGGTCGAACGCGTCCTTCGTTATGGTGCCTATCGGGCCGGTCCGTGCGTGGATGAGCGGTACTCCTTCGAAGCCGAGCTCCCGCGCCGCCTGCAGGAAACCCTCTGCAGTTGCCTCCGAGCCGCCGAATTCTTGCGCAATCTCCTGGCCCCGCAGGATGCCTTCCGACTCGAAACTTGCGTAGTCGGCGGGGACCGGCGAGAACGTGTTTGTCTCGTGGGATATGCCGAGAATCGCGAACCTCATTTTTTGCCCTCCCAGACCTGGCTGAACAGCCTCAGCCAGTTGCCGCCAATCACTTTGCGGATCGAATCATCGCTCAGACCCCGGTCGCTCAAGCCGGCGGGGATGTTTTCGAACTGCCTCGTCCCCTCCAGACCGTGCAGGTGCCGGTAAGGCTCGGGCGTGTAGTGCACGCTGTCTGCCGGAATCGTGCCCTGCGTGGTGAACAGCCATTCAAAGAACTCGTGCGGCTGTTCCTGGCAAAAGTCGGTCCCCAGGGCGACGTGGTCCGACCCCACCATGTCCAGCAGGTATTCGATTGCGTCCAGGTAGTCGTCCAGTGTCGAGTCGAATTGCCGTTCGAAGAACATCGGGAACGCGTTGGCGCCGATCACTCCTCCCTTGGCGACCAGGTTCCGAATCGCCTCATCGGTCTTGTTGCGCGGGTGGTCGAACTGTGCCCGTGCGTTGGCGTGAGTGAACGCCACCGGCATCTCCGAGTATTCGATAGTCTCCAGCACCGTGCGGTCACCGGTGTGGGACAGGTCGATCAGGATCCCTACCCGGTTCATCTCCCTTATTGCCGCCTGCCCGAATTTCGACAAGCCGTCGTCCGTGCGTTCATAGCAGCCGTTGCCAAGCAGGTTCCGCTCGTTGTACGTGAGCTGGATTATCCGCACGCCCAGGCGGTGAAAGAGTGCCAGGCGTCCGATGTCGTTTTCAATGGGAGTGGCGTTCTGCCAGCCAAAAATGATCCCGCAGCGGCCTTCCTCCTTGGCGGCGTGGATGTCGGCCACCGAGTGGACAGGCCTTACGAACTCCTCGTACTCCTCGAACCACCGCAGCCAATTCGTGATGTTGTCCATCGTCGAGAGAAAGTTGTCCCAGATCCCGATCGTGGCGTTGATCGCCGTCACACCCCCCAGTTGGAGGTCTCTGTACACCGCCTCCCTGCCCCACATTGAAGTGTCGAGGCCGTCGATAACAATCGATGACCGGAATAATTCGTTGCTGTCGCTGGTTTTCGCCATGTTGGTATAAGTTCCCCACCGGTCCCATTTGGTCATCCGGCAACTGCCCCCGTTGCGCCAAAGCATACCGGCCCCAACAAACCTGATGTGGCGCCAATGGTGGAAAGCGACGTAGGCGGTTACCGGGTCGGGGAGCACGTAACGCGCGGCCGAGTCCTGCGGATATCTTGCCCGGAGTGCGAAATGGCACTCGAACACGGCATCGAGTCCGCTTCACGCTGAAAAGAGCCCGATATGTCGGCTCAATGCAGTTGGCCGTTAATGCAGAAGCAGGTCCGGGCTCACTAGCAAGTCGCGGGCCCGTATTCCGAGTGCGCTGGCAATAGCGTTCAGGGTCTTGAACCGGGGCGACTGGTCACCCTTTTCTAACCCGATCATCGTCACCCGCCCAATGTTCGCCGCGCGGGCGAGTTCCTCCTGGGTCAACCCCGCGGATTCCCTGAACTGTCGTATACGTTCGCCTAGCGTCTGCTTGCCCCGCACGGCAATTGCCTCGACTGCTGGGCGATAGGATGCGTCACAGTAGTGTCGGGCGAAGTCCCAGGGAATCTCGATCCGCTCGCCGCGGGCCGTCCACAAGAGCATTTCATACGGGTTTGGCAACTCAATACGGGACAGTTCCGAAGGTTCCCCGATCTCAGGAATTTCGGAGAAGTGAATGAGGCCGCTGGACCCGTCAGCGAAGCTCATTGCGATCCCGTTGTCCAGCAGAGTGGCGGTCGTCATCAAGCGGTCGGCGTGTTTTGCGTGCGTCATAAGAATGTCGTCCGTACCGAATTCCCCGGCTGATTTTATGGCATGCCTTGTGGTTCGCACGCGGCGTCAGCGCGTTAGCATTGGAGCAGCCGCGTAGCCAAAGGGCGCCAATCTGGACCTTTTGGCCCTGGCTTATATCACTGCCTGGCTACCGGGGAGGTTCCGAGTGACCACCGAATCAGACATCGACGGCATCGATCTGGGGATTGAGCAAATTGAGGTCGATTGGCTGATCCTGGCTGACCACGCCGAGGTGATCGGCGGAAAGCTGTACATGAACGGCGGCGGCTGGAATCGGGTGGCTACGAAGGGCAGCTTCCCTGTCACGAAGTCATTCTCGGTAGCTCTGGCGATCCGGGTACCGTGGACCCTCACCAACCGGCCTCACAAGTTCGAAATCACCGTCCAGAACGACGACGCCACCGAGACACTGGCCAGCATCGGAGGCCAGATCGAGACCGGCAGACCCGTCGGCATCCCACCCGGCAGTTCCCAGATATCGCAGATGGCAGCCAACTGGAACGTCACGTTCAGGGATCCCGGGGACTACGTCTGCTTCGTCAAGCTGAACGACGTTGAACGGCGCCGTGTCCCGTTCGCCGTAATCTCTGTGCCAACTACCCAGACCGGGTAGGTGCTGGCGCGTGAGTCACGTTTTCGTGGTATCGCCGGTTTGCGGAGCGTTATCATGGCGCATGATCACGACTTGCTCGTCAGCGCCAGTCAAGAAAAGCTCTAACGATGGTTAGCCAAAACACTTTGGACAACATAATTGGGCGCATTGTCGAGGTGGCGCGACCCGAGAAGATCATCCTGTTTGGATCCGCGGCCAGCGGAAGTATGACCCGCAATAGCGACGTCGACTTACTCATCGTCAAAGACGGAGTGGACTCGCTGCAGCTAATGGCCGAAATCTACGGTCGGCTCTACGGAGTAGGCGCCGCCGTTGATGCGATTGTCGTTTCTCCAGAGGATGTGGAGCGTTACAAGGATTCCCACGCACTGATCATCAAGCCGGCCCTCCGACAGGGAACGGTGATTTATGAGTCCTCGTAATTTCCACGCCAGCTACGATAGCCAGGTAACGTGACAGCGCGGACCCGGTCGCTAAAGCGTGACCGGATCCTCTGTTCGTTAACCTCACCCTCACCCTTCCTCCGCCAAGTAAAACGTGAACATCCGTGCCGGCTCGATACGACAATAAACCGCGTCCTTGCCCCACTCCAGCCAGCCGTCTCCGTAGATTTCACGGCAGACTTCTCTGAAGCCGTCAGGTAAATCCGAAGGCGCGCCTTCGATGCGGGCCGTGCCATGAACGGTCACAGCAAGCTCCTCGCTCGGAAGGTGGGTAGCGCTGACGGCAGAGTTTCGCCGGATGTGACGGATGCGGAGGGCGTCGGGCGACGTCCCAAACCAGAATTCCCCGCGGTAGAAGATACCGTCCACCGGGCCGACTATCGGGGCGCCCCGAGAATTCACTGTCGCGAGCGCAAGGATCTTCATACCGGTCAGCCGGCCCGACAGATCGGCCGCCGTCAACCTCCGTTCAGGCGTGATGATCGACCGCAAATGCGGACCGGACTTCTCGTACGACTCGTCCAGCACGCCCTGTAGGCGCCGCAGGTCAGACTGTGTTTCGCGCATCTCGTTCCGTGCCGTATCAACGCGGCTATTCTTGTGCCTTCCATACCGAGGCATGAATCTCAAGGGATAATACGGCCTGAAGTTTGTCGCCGACGGCACCCACTAACCCTCTCCATCCAAAGGAATCTCACCATGAAGATGTCTTACCCCGTACTGGCTCACGAGGTGATCTCCACCGAAAATGGCATGGTGGCGGCCCAGCACCCGCTCGGCGCGCAGGTGGGTGTACAAGTCCTCCAGCGCGGCGGTAACGCCATCGATGCGGCCATCGCCACGGCGTTCGCTATGGGAGTCCTGCAGCCCCTCATGAACGGCATCGGGGGCGGCGGGGTGATGGTCGTCCACCTCGACGGAGGAGGCGGTGGGACCGTCGACTACGGCATGCAGTCGCCGGGACTCGCCAGGGGCGACATGTATGAGTTGGAAGACGGGCTCGTCCCCGCCTCGGTCGAATCCATCCGGCTGTCGCGACGTTTTTCTTACCCGCCCGTCAAGAACAACGCCAACGTGGAGGGCTACACGTCCATCGGAGTGCCGGGCACCGTCGCCGGCCTCGCCGCGGCTCTGGAAAAGTGGGGCACGATCGACCTCGACCAGGCGATTACACCCGCCATTCCGCTGGCAGAAGACGGGTTTGAAATTGGCCACCGCATGGTCCTGTGGCTAGTCGAAAGCCGCGACCTGCTCCAACGCTTTCCGGAAACTGCGAGCATCTACTTGCCCGGTGGATGGCCACCCTCTCCAGGCGTAACGTGGGCTCAGAAGGAACATGCCGAGACCCTGCGAAAAATCGCCCGGCACGGCCCAGGTGCCTTCTATCAAGGCGACATCGCAGACATGATCTGCGACGACACGGAAAAGCACGGAGGATTCCTCCGGAAATCTGACTTCGAGCAGTACCGGCCCATCGTCTCCGACTCGGCGCTTGAAGGCTCTTATCGCGGTGTCGGCATTCGCGCCATGGACGGACCCAACGCCGGCGTGACGCTCGTCGAAATACTCAACATCCTCGAACACGTCGATGGGCTGGGCAGCAGCGCCGATCCAGCGCAGGCCCTTCACACGATGATCGAGGCGACGAGGATGGCAGGTGTAGACCGCTACACCTACCTGGGAGACCCGGCGATCACGGACTCCCCCGTCGACGCATTCTCGTCGAAGGAATTCGCCGCCACGCGCTGGTCGCACCTGGACCATTCCACGGCGGCAGAATACGACCCCGGCGACCCCTGGCCATTCTCGAAACGCCCGCGGCCGACCGACTTCCCCGCCCCGGCCGGTGTAGCGCTGGACGACGGCACGACCCACCTGACCGTGGTAGACCGGGACCGAAACGCCGTCAGCCTGACCCAGACCAACCACGGCTATTCCGGCGTCGTCAACCCCGGTGTGGGCGTCATGATGAACAACGGCATGGGCTGGGGCTGCCCGATCCCGGGGACTATCAATTCCCAGGCGCCCTACGCACGTGCGGTGAACAACATGACCCCGGTGGTGCTACACGAAAACGGGCGGTTGAAGGCCGCATTCGGCGGATCGGGTGGGAGGCGCATCTGGTCCGCCCTCGTGCAGACCATCGTCAACTACGTCGACCGCGGCATGCCGTTACAGGAAGCGCTCCAGCAGCCGCGGTTCCACACCGAGTCTGACCTGGTCATGATCGACGGGCGCATCGACGAGGCGGTACGACAAGACCTCGCTAGCCGAGGCCACGTACTACTCGAAGCCACACCCCATTACACGTACTCCCCATACTCCGAGCCGAATGGCGTTGACCTGGAAGGTGATTTGCTCAAGAGCGCCGTATACCCGGTCGCAAAACCCACCCACGCGGCGGGATACTGAACCAGCCGGCCCTGACTGGCGGCAGATGGCCGTTCGCTAGTTGGTCTGGTCCGCCGTCCGGCCGCGCCCGCGGTAAATCTGCCAGCCGAAAAACACCAGTCCGCCGAATACGATCACGCTCAGCCAGCTAATCGACCGGTCGACGACGGTCAGCGACAGTGCGTTCGTGTCGTCGATGCCGACCAGGATCAGCAGGCCGGTCAAGCCGCCTTCGACGAAGCCGAACCCGCCGGGGGTGGGGATCGTCGTCAGCATTGCGTTTGCCAACGCGGCGAACATCACGATCCCGAACCCTACCTCGATGTCGAGACCCTGGGCCACAAAGTAGAAGCGGCCTATCTCCAGCAACCAGCCAATTATGCCCAGCAGGATTTGCAACGGCAGGTCGCGGCCCCGGAAACTGCGAAGAGTGGTCAGTTGAAACCTTTGCGAGAACCGGCGCAACGTGTGCGGCAAACGCACAGACAACGATCGCCAGAAGAGCCGCATTGCCAGCAGCAGCACCGCCATAGCAGCCGCCAAAGCCGCGGCGGCCACGATCACAACCCCGGGCACCTCAACGTTTCCGGAAACCGTCACCCAGGCAGTGGCCGCAAGCACCATGGCCAGGACCACCACCATGTCCTGGATTCGTTCGGCCAGGACCGTGCCGAGACTAGGCGCAAACCCCGCGCCGGACTCCCTCGAGAGGGCCCACCCACGGTACGCGTCGCCCAGCCTGAAAAAGGCGACTGAGTTGGCGAACCAGCCCATCAGAATGATGGCCCCGCACTTGAGTCCGCCCGGGACCCTGGCGCTTGCCGAACGTTCGAGCCCAGCCGTGCGGGAAATGAGCCGCCACCGGATCCCGCGAAACCAGAAACTCAGGTAGTACAACACGAGTGCGACGGCGTACATGAGCGGATCGACCGTCGACACGTTGTCCCACAACTCGCCCCAGTCGATATCGAAGACCCGGTACAAAGTGAGGAACAGAAGGGCCCCGGCCACAAGTGTGACCGCCAGTGTTGGCAGTGAAAAGACCCCTCGCCGAAGTGCGGCGGCGTCCAACTGCCTCCCGTGTCGATTCTTCACGACCGGCTCACCGCCTCCGGTCGGACAAGCGGACGCTTGTGAGGTATTCCGGGCCGCCGCGGGTACCGTTCCGGCGTCGCCGCAATTTTAAGCCAGTAGACGAGCAGGTCCGGAGGCGATGAGCCGGGTGAATTCACGACCTGGTGAATGGCCGGAGCCGCGCCGAGTTCACTCGCCGCCCACTCCGATTCGTCGATCTCACGTTCGCCCGAAAGGCCCTTGGCCGATACCACGGTCCCGCCAATCCCGGCGAATGGCAGGGTCAGTTCGGCCAGTTCCGGAAGTTCGGCCACGCCTCTCGACACGACGAGGTCGAATTGCTCCCGGTAACGCGGGAAGTGCGCCGCTTCCTCCGCCCTGGAGTCGATCACCTCGACGTCGGTGAGCGAGAGTTCTGCGACGACCCGTTCAAGGAACGCGCATTTCTTGCTGGAACTGTCGAGCAACACCAGGCTCATACCCGGGTACGCGATTTTGAGCACGATTCCCGGGATCCCGCCGCCTGTCCCGACGTCCAGCACCCTGAGATCGTCGAACCACCCGGCCGTGGAGACGAACCCGCCCGGCGCTGACGAAAGAAGTCGAAGAGACCTGATGATCAACTCCACACGTATTCGCTCGACGCCGCGCACGCCAGTGATGTTCAGCTTGCCGGCTGTCTCTTCGATCAGTTCGCAGTATCTGCCAAACCTTTGGATACGCACCCCGTCGTGAGGCGCGCCAACGCTTGTGAGAGCTTCTTGCAGGCTGTCCATCATGTCCTACAGCGCCAGCGGGCATCGTCGACCCGCGGCGTGAATATCAAAGGGTACTCCGGGACGGCAAGCGGTGGTGAGTGCCGCACAGCGAGCCCCACACGTCGCGGCAATTGACCGGCATACGAGAGGGTGATAGGTTCCGATGCCGTGTCAGCCGGGCCTTGCCCGAAATCCGGTCGCCCACCGGCTCACCGGCGCCATTGCGGCGCAGTATTTCCGTAGGACAATAGTCCCATGCGAATCGCCGTATGTGCAAAACAGGTCCCCGACCCTGACATCCCCCAGTCCCTGTTCACCGTGGACAAGGAAGCGCTCAGAGTCCTGCCGCCGGCAGGAGTGCCCCCGGTTGTCAACGGGTTCGACCTGAATGCCGCCGAGGCCGCCATCCAACTTGCAGATTCGGATACGTCGTCCGCCAGCGAAATAACGATCATTTCGGCCGGTCATGGATTCGTGATGGACGTGATGAAAAAGCCGCTGGCCATGGGCGCTCACCGGCTCGTGCTAGTCGACGACCCGCTGCTTGCCGAAACGTCCGCGGCCGGCACTGTGCGCGTGCTCGCCGCGGCAATCGGCAAGACCGGTCCGTATGACCTCGTCCTGTGCGGGAGGCAGGCGTCCGACTGGGACCAGGCTCACGTACCCATGGGTCTGGCAGAGGTCCTCGGAACGCCCTGCATAACCGTGGCGAGGGGAATGGCGCGAACCGGTGACGGCATGCTGCGCGTGGACCGGGCCCTCGAGGACGGTTACCAGACGGTCGAGACCGCGTTGCCGGCGGTCGTGACGGTGACGAACGAGTTCGGCGAGCCGCGCTACCCAACCCTGCGGGGCATCATGGCGGCAACACGGACTCAGCCCATCAATTTGTCGCTGGCCGACCTCGTTATCGAGCCGTCCAGCCTCGCGTCCTCGCTCCGGATGAAACGCCTTTACGAGCCGGAACGAGGCGGACAGTGCGAGATCATCGAAGGCGAGGACGCCGCCGATGCGGGCAGGCGCCTGGCTATCAGGCTACGGGCGGAGCAGTTGATCTGACATGCCGAGTGTGCTGATCTGCGCCGAGATCGAAAACGGCGAGGTGTCTCCCACAACGCGTCAGCTATTGACGGCGGCGATGACCGCGCTGCCCGAATACAGGCGCCAAATGGCTGTCGTCGGTGATGATCTTTCCGGAATCGCGGCAAGCGCCGTTACCTTGCCGGCCGACCAAGTCTTTCTCATTGAACATCCGCTGCTGAAAAACGGCGACGCTGGTGTGTTCGATGCGCCCGTGGCGGCCCTGCACGACCTGTGCCAGGCGGATTCCCCGGACATCGTCCTGGTTGCACGGACCGATTACGGGGCCAACGTTGGACCGCGTCTGGCCTTCAGGCTCGGCGTCAGCCCAGCCCAGGACTGCATCGACCTCGCAATCGACCGCGATTCGGACCGCCTGAACGTCAAGCGACCGGTGCACGGCGGCAATGCGATGGCGGTCTACGATTTCACCGGCCGCGGTCCGCATGTGGTAATCGTGCGTCCCGGATCGTTCGATCCCGCCGAGGCCGACGACGGTTCGCCCGAGGTCATGCACCGCGACGTTGGTGACGCAATCACCGGACCACGTGCGCGTCTTGTGGACACCGTCAAAGTAGAACCCGAGGGCGTCCCGTTACAAAATGCAGACATCGTAATAAGCGGCGGCCGCGGCCTGGGAGGGCCCGAAACGTTCGAGCAGATCGAGGAGTTGGCCAGCCTGCTCGGCGCCGCAATCGGCGCATCGCGAGCCGCATGTGACGCCGGATGGACGGACCACGAACGCCAGGTGGGCCTCACCGGCAAGACCGTCACTCCGTCGCTTTACATCGCAATCGGTATTTCAGGGGCAAGCCAGCATATGGCCGGCTGTTCCGGCTCCCGCAACATCGTCGCAATCAACAATGACCCGGACGCCAACATCTTCCGGGACGCACGTTTTGGAGTCATAGCCGATTGCAGGCAGGCGCTGCCAGCGTTCATCGCAACGGTGCGCGACCTGCAAGGCGGTTGACCAGATAGACTTATACGGGTGCGCCTGCAATCACTCCCACGGAGAGGAATCAAGTGGACGGAAATTTTGGGCTCGACCTCGACACAGTAATTCACCATGTCGGGAACGCAGAAGTGTTCTCGATCTTCTTCCCCATTCTCAGACGGGCTCTTGTGGTTGATCTGCGAGGAGCGCCCGACCAGGACCCGCTGGTCCGCGTGATGCCTATGGCCCGGTCGGCGGCGGACCGCATTCGCAGCCTCAAGCGCCAACGTCCGCATCTGCCCAGGCCAACGGAAGTAATTGCGATCCCATGGGCCACCTACGTCGAAAACGTCGTGTCATCCGGCGTGTGGGACCGCCTGCTCCAAAGGCTCGAAGCCGCCGGTCACAAGGACGCGATACGAACGGCCAAAGCCTGCCTCGGCGACCTCCGCCGTTACGAACGGCAGGAAATCAGCGCCCTGATACGCGGCGACCAGTACCAGACGATCTGGGCCCGTAAGGCCTGACCCCGCCGCGTCGAGGGCTGCCGGGACCATCGCCCAAAAGGTTGGGCCCAGCCGGTTTCTGGTTAATTGTGAAATGACATCCGTTTGGGTCCTCGGATTCGAGTCAATGTATATTTGCCGTTAGGAGACGCCAAAAATGGCAGAACCTGAATTGAAAACAGAAGAACGAGTCAGCCGGCTCGAAAGGTCGTACGAGCACATGGCCAGCAAAAGTGAGCTTGCTGAACTGAAAGCGGAATTCGCTGGTCTCAGGTCGGACCTACTAGTGGGTTTTAGGGAGATGAAAATTCAGTTCGTCGAGTTGAGGAATCAGTTCGCCGAGTTGAGCAATCTGATCATTTCACAAAGAGGTACCGTCGGTTTCAGGCACTCTCAAGAGGACCAATAGGCCGCACCGACAAGAGGCATAGTCGCCCTGACAAGACAACCCGACGCTCCATCGCCTCCAAGAATCTGCGCTGCACCGCGTCTGCCGCAAAGCCCGTCACCCCTGGCGGCGACCCCGGAGAGAACAAGCTCCATTGCCCACTGCCTCCCGGCTCAGGCGTCCTCTGCGGTGACCGCAGCTATCACTTTGTCTGCGTCTTGCGGAGGGACCGGTTCGTAATGGTCGAACTCGGTAGAGAAAATCCCCTGGGCCTGGGTCAACGAGCGTAGGTCCGCGGCGTATCTCAGCATCAGGGATGCAGGCACCTCGGCCGAAATCTCCGTAAATCCAACGCCCCGCGGCTCCATGCCGCTGATCCGGGCGCGCCGGGTGTTCAGGTCGCCCATTACATCGCCCACGGCGTCGTCCGGAACGAGGATGTTGGCCTTCACGATCGGTTCCAGTAACCGCGGCCGCGCATCCCTCACTCCCTGGCGGAAACCCATGCTCCCGGCGATTTCGAATGCCGTTCCTGAAGAGTCCACGGAGTGTGAACTGCCGTCCACCAGCACGACCGAAGCATCCACGACTGGAAACCCTGCCAGCACGCCCGCGGCGGCGGCCGAGCGAACACCCTTCTCAACTGACGGGATGTATTCCCGCGGCACGTTTCCGCCCACCACCTTGCTGTCGAAGGTAATGCCCTGGCCGGACGGCAGCGGGGAGATTTCCATGACCACGTGTCCGAACTGCCCGGCCCCACCGGTCTGCTTCTTGTGACGGTATTCAGTCGTGGTACCCGTCGAGACCGTCTCGCGGTAAGCAATCTTCGGGAGGCTCGTATTCAATTCCACGTCGAATTTCCGGTGTATACGCTCAATCGCCATCTGGACGTGAATGTCGCCCAGCCCGCTGAGCACCGTCTGCGAGGTGTCGCTATTTCTCTCCACGATGAGAGTCGGGTCTTCTTCCGAAATTCGTTGCAACGCGGGGCCCATCTTGTCGAGGTCGGCCTGCGAGTTGGGAGATACGGCCAGGGAGTAGATCGGCGTCGGTAGTTCTACGCCCTCCAGGGTCACCGGGTTGTTACGGTCGCCCAGCGTGTCGAACGTTTTGGTCTCCGACAGCTTGGCCACAACACCAATGTCGCCCGTGGGCAGGGAATCGACGGGAATCGTCTCCTTGCCTGCAGGCTGGTACACCTGGCCGAGACGTTCGTTGGCGCCGCGGGTGCAGTTCCACAATTGGTCCAGCCCGGCCAGCGGCGCGCCGTAGATGCGGAAGAATGACAGCTTTCCCACAAACGGGTCGGCTGTGGTCTTGAACACCAGGCAGGCTTGCGTATCGTCGGACACGTCCGGGGACGGGGCGTCTGCGGGAGAGGGGAAGAACCCGACAACGGCATCCATCAATTCGGAGGTCCCCAGGTTGGAGGATGCGGAGGTCGCAAATACCGGCACGATCTCGCCCGACATGAATCCCGACTTCAGCCCCGCGGACAGCTCTTCCTTCGTTAACTCCTCACCCTCGAGGTACTTCTCCGCCAGGTCATCATCGGTCTCTGCGATGGCCTCGACCAGCCGTTCGTAGGCGTCGGGGTCCACGTCGGGGTTGTCGAGTAATGAGCTGACGCCGTTGAACGACGCTGCCTCGCCGTCGGGCGCCTGGACCGGCACGCACTTCCTCCCCCACAATTCCACCAACTCCTCGACCACCTCTTCAAACGATGTGTTGTCCCTGTCGAGCTTGTTTGCGATTATGGCCCGCGGGAGTTCGAATTCGTCGCAGAGTTGCCACGCCTGCCGCGCCCCGACCTCGATGCCGGCCGCGGCCGAGACCACCATTACCGCCGCATCGGAAACCCTTAGCGCAGACATCATCTCCCCCCGGAAGTCCGGGTAACCGGGGGTGTCCAGGACGTTTATCCTGTGGCCCTTCCAGTCGCACGGAAGGACGGCGGTCTGAATGCTGGAGCCGCGCTGCTGTTCTTCAGGTTCGTAGTCGGACAAGCTAGTCTGATCGTCCACGCGGCCCTGGCGGTTCGTGCCGCCTGCTGTGAAATAAAGCGCGTCCGCCAGCGTGGTCTTGCCGGCGCCGTTGTGCGCAACAAGCGAAATGTTGCGAATCTGCTCAGTCCCGTAATTGGCCAAAGGGTCCCTCCCTCAGCAATGAGAATTCAATAGGCGGATGATAACAAGCGAACGGCCCATTGGACGTTTGCGGAAACCGGCCGGGTACGCCTCAGTTCCTGACTATTGCCAGTAGTCTCAACATCATCGACCGATGAGATGGTCCGAGCGCAGCGGTCAACGTGCGCCGGAGTTGTTCCATGAACTGCGGATCGGTGTCGCCGGCCTCTATTTCAAGCCGGACCCGCTCCACCCCATTTCTGAAATTGCTTTCAAGCCAGTCGTTCCCGCGCAGTCTCGCCAGTTCCACCAGGAACCGCGCGTCCAGATCAGGGTCCACGCCCACCACGCCTCCCCATTCCGTCCAGTACGCGTCGAACGCCAGCGTCATCAGTGTGCGCGCAGCGATATCTTCCACGCCCTGATCTTCCATCGCGACGAGGAGCATCGCGGCGACCTCAGGATTGTGGTCGATTATCTCGTGCAACAACCCATCCGGTGTCTCCCGCGGTCCCGTCACGGCCGCCAGCAACCCGGCGGCGAGGCCGGGTTCGCTACGCATCATTGCCAGCGCTTCATCCGTCCGCCTGTGGATCCACGGCCGCAAACGCATGCCCGAATCACCCAGCACCGCGATAGCCGCTGCGGGATCCGATGCGCCGAGAGACTCGATCACGTCGTACACAGCACCGTTGTACGGCCGGTCGATGGCGTAGTTGCCGGAAGAGTTTTCCTGCAGCAGCCGCGCGCCGGACCCGATCGACGCGGCCGAGGCCCCGCTGGTGACGCCGACCGCTTCCAACAGTCTCTGGGGCCCAATCTCCGCCACCCTCGCCTGGTCCGGTTTGACTTCCAGGATCCTCAGCAACGCGGCGTCAGACATCAGAGGGAATATCCGGTTCGCAATGTCCCTGTCAGTGTCACGAATCAGGGCCACGGCAATATTCAGGCCACTCCGTAACTGATCGTCGGAATAGCTGTCGAGGTAGGCCTCCAGCATCGCCGCACCCTCTTGATCGCTCCTTCGGGCAGCTTGCACGATCTCGTCGACCCTGCGTGCAATTTCCGCCAATTCCCTGGCTCGTTCGCTGATCGCCCTGTCGATCACATCAGTGCCGGCCTGTTCGGCAAACAGTTGAACGATGGCGCGCGGCTTCAGTAGCACCGCGAACTCGCGGATGGTCGGTTCTTGCAGCCTTGCCGCCGCGGCCCGGACCTGCGACTCCGCCGGTTCACCGTCCAGCGCAATATAGAAATCCAATGCTTCGCCCAGGATTCGGGCAGTCGCTGAAGAATGGTCCCCCAGAACATCCGGGTACAGACCATGCAGTCGTTTCTTGTCTGAAAGGTAACCTCTCCAGAACGAAAACCCCCGGTTCACGTTGGCCGCGTCGTAGACGGCCGAACTACTTTGCTTGATGAGGTCGAATTGTTCGGCGAAATCAAGCAACCGCTGCCGCTCCTCTGCCTGGAACGCGCTGACTACGTGAGGGTCTAGTTCGGCCCCGGAGAGTTCCTGGACGTCTTCGTACAGGTCGTGCGGAAGGTGTTGGAGTCCAAACACCTCCCTGGCAATGCGGCGCTCTTCTTCGGGCAGGCCGCGGAACCAGCCGATCGCAGACGGCCAATCGGATACCTGGTCAGACGCCACCCCCTCCGCAGCCAGGAACGGCGAGAAGTACTTGCGTAAGACCGGCGGAATCAGCGCAAGGTTGCCGCCCGTAACGTTTACCAGGTCCGCCTCCGAAAAATGCTGCAGGTCCGGATAGTCTCCGTGGGACAGGTTCGGCATGTTGCGAAAGCGGTCTCTGAGAGGTTCGAAAGAGTCGGGTGGTTGGCGCAGAAACCATTCCACGTCGGCGTGAAACTGCAACAATGCCCTGGGAGTCTGACCGTCCACGCGGTCCCATGTCAGGTCCGGCCTGCCTTCCACCGGGAACGCTCCCCACCACGAGTGACCCAATTCGTGCAATACGATGCGCGGGTCCGCCTCGCCTGCGCCGGCCCATCCCGCCGCGCCGTGGCTCCCGTACCATGCCGGTCGGCCGAACATCTGGCGGAAGTCGTACCCGTCCATCCACTCGCGGCCAGCGTCCGTAAAACTCCATATAGCCTGCGTTGAAGCAATCCTGCCGCGCGTCCACGCGTTTCGTGAAATCCCTTCTGCGGGGGGCTCCGAAATCGGCGAGGTTGGAGCCTGTACTCCGGGTTCTTGTTTGGGGCCCGGCGTTGGGGCCACGGTCGCCGTTGAATTAGTGCCGGCGGGAGTCGCAGGCTGGCTTGTGGATCGCACGGTCGGAAGTACAACAGCAGGAGGGGGAGTAGGGCTCGGGTTCGTACCAGGTGTCGCCATCGAAGGTGTTGGCCCCGGCAATTGGACAGCCGCAGTTGCCGTTGGGAGCGGCAATTCTTCGCCCCCACCCGGGACCGGGGCGGCTACAACCGTCGGAGCCGCGGGCCGTCGATGCTGATCGGCGGCGCGCTCGCAGGCGACAACCAACGACACGGCTGAGGCCAACGCTACAAGCGCCAGGGGCAGGTGTATGGACGTTCGTGATCGCATGACCGTGTTCGAGGGTATACGTTTGGCGTTGAGGCGCAGTTGCGTTTAGCAGACGGACAAAAGGGCGCATTGCCGTTCGCCAGGACTGACACATGGACCGCATCCGTACCGGCGCGAATGCCGCCAGGACCCTGACCACGGCGGCGCTGCTTGCCGTAACTCGCGTCCGGCGGCCGCGGGCCGGCAAACGAAAGTGCGCGCTGATCGTAGCCTGCACGCTCCTGTTCGTGGGCGGAGTCTTAGTGTCGCGCGGAGACTGGTACGGGAACACGACGGCCCGGGAACACGCAGCAGGTTGGCTGTTCGATCTCATCGTCTGGGAAGTCGACAATATCCCGGACAAGTGGCTGCATCTCGCGTATTCGTGGATGCCGTGGACCGACACACGAGAGGCCGATCGCCGGGCCCAGTTCCAGCGATACCAGGAATTGACAGCCGAACTGTCGGAGGTTCGAGATGAACTGAATCGCGCATCATCTGCCGCATCGCCTGACCGCGCCGCGCTTTCGGAATTGCAGGCCAGGTTCGATCGTTTGTCGTCCGAAAGCGCCGGCCTCAGGGACGGCGTAGAGGAGTACCTCGAATCGGCCCTGAGCGAACAGGTGGCGGCGCAGGACCTGGACACATTTGGCGGCATGATTTGGCCGCCTGTCGACTTCCGGCTCGATCAGTCTCCAAGTCTGCTCGTCACGTCTCCAAGGGACCGCATCCAGAGGATCGAAAACTACCTGATCAAGCCCGACATCCCGCCCGAGGAAGCAGACGCCATTGAAGCAGCCATCCAGGAAGACGAAAACGTCTCCGCCATAATCATGCGGACAGGCGGCCTGGGGAGCTTTCCGGCAACTGTTACCCCGCGAAGTGACCCAATGCGCCTGCTGGAGGTCGCCGGGCACGAGTGGATTCACAACTACCTGTTCTTCAAACCCCTGGGAATCCAGTTCTTCAGCAGTCAGGAGATGATGACCCTGAACGAGACGGTGGCAGACATGGCCGGCAGGGAACTGGGCAGGATGGCCTACACGGCGATGACCGGCGAAGAGGTCGAATTCCTCGTGCCGCCTCGTGACGTTCAGTCCAACGAACAACCCTCCGAAGACGAGTTCGACTTCTTCCGCTTCATGCGCGAAACCCGGCTGCAAACGGACGAATTACTGGCCGAAGGCAGGATTGAAGAGGCCGAGCGGTACATGGAGGATCGGCGGATCGAGTTGCAAGACCACCGCATCTACATACCGAAGATCAACCAGGCGTACTTCGCATTTACCGGCAGCTACGGTGAGAGCGGAGCGTCGGTCAGCCCCGTAGCCGCGCAGTTGTGGGACCTCAGGATGCGCAGCGATAGCGTCGGCGAGTTCCTCAAGACTGTGGCTGGAGTCTCTTCGCCGGAAGAGTTCGACGACCTGATCGAAAGCATGCAATCGACGGTGCAATGAGATACAAGACGATTTCCTGGGTCCACCCGTCCGAGTCCTCCCTCTCCGATATACTCGCGTTATCGTCGTGAACGAATGTCGCAGCCTTTATTCACAATAGAGTTCGTGCCGTGATTGGCGCGCGTCGCCAATCGAACGGCTAATCTTGAACATAAAGCCCTGCGCAACACGAAAAACCTATCTTCAGCGCAAATCAGTGAATTTGTAAACGCGCCCGCAGCGCGGGAGGAATGATGCCCGTTACCCAAGAGCAAGGGGGTGTGGCCGAGCACCATATGTACCGGCCGCCCCAGCAACAGGAACCCCAGGTTACGCTGGATGACATCCTGGGTCGTCTCAAGACCGGGATGCCGCGTATACCCGGACTCGGCGGCGGCGGCGCGTCGATCATCGTCGTCCTCCTCATCCTGGTTATCGGTGTCATATGGGGCGCGACGGGAATCTACACCGTCGGGCCGGACCAGGAAGGCGCTCTCCGCCTGTTCGGGCGTTACACGGGCGTCGCGGAAGAGGGCCTCCATTGGTGGTGGCCCGCGCCGATAGGCACCAGGAACGTCGTGGCCGTCACAACCACCAGGCGCATGGAGTTGGGCTTCCGGAGCGGCGGTGAGGGACTCAACATAACCCAGCCCGTTCCGGTCGAATCGTTGATGATCACCGGAGACGAAAACATCGTCGACGTTCAGGTGGTCGTCCAGTACCGGATTGGAAGCCTTCAGAATTTCCTGTTCGAGGTGGATGATCCGGGAGACGCCGATCGCGGTGTGCCGCAGGGCAGTCCGGAGGGCCGGACCTTGCGAGACATTGCCGAAACCGCCGTGCGGCAGGTCGTCGGCGCCCGCCCGATCGACGACGTACTCACGATCCAGCGTGAACAGATCCAGACTGACATCCTGGAAACGATGCGCAGGTTGAACGCCTTTTATAAGACCGGTATCACGGTCCAGCAGGTACTGCTGCAGAACGTTAACCCGCCGGCTGAAGTACAGGACGCGTTCGAGGACGTCGTGAGAGCCCAGGAGGACCGAGACAGGATAATCAATCTCGCCCAGGCCTACGAAGCGGACCGAATCCCGAAAGCCACGGGTGCGGCAGCACAGATTACCGAGGAAGCACAGGGTTTCAAAGACGGACGCATCGCAAGGGCAAGGGGTGAGGCGGACGGTTTCAATGCCATCCTGAAGGGTTATAAGGACTCTCCGGAGGTGACCAGGAGGCGCTTGTACCTGGAGGCCATGGAACAGATCCTCCCAGGCATACAGAAGTTCGTCCTCTCCGATCAGGGCGTGCTGCCGTTCCTCCCGCTGGACGGATCGACCAGCCAGCCAAACTCGGCGCCGGCCGCTGATTCGGCGGGAGGTCAGCCATGAGAGCCTTACTCGTCCTCGTGGTCCTGGTCATCGCAGGACTCATCGTAATACCGCAAACATTCTTCACAGTAGACGAAACGCAACTCGCTATTGTCACCAGGTTCGGCGCGTTCCAGCGTGATCACGACGAACCCGGACTGTACGTCAAGACTCCGTTCGTGGAGGCGGTCACGAGGTTCGACTCGCGGTTGCTGCGCGTCGACGCTCCTCCGGCATCGCTCCTCACACGGGACAAGAAGAACCTGGTGATAGACGCATACGCCAGGTACAAGATCGTCGATCCATTGAAGTTCTTCCAATCGCTTCGTAGCGAACTTCAGGCCGAAGCACGCGTTGGAGACATCGTCGCATCACGGCTGCGTAGAGAGGTCGCGCTAGACCTCCAGGAAGAGGTCATCTCGGAGACGCGCGAACAGGTCATGGCACGCGTGACGGAAGCGAGCAACCGGGACGAAATCGAAGTGGGTGACCTCGCAGGGTTGCCCGGAGGGCTCGACAACCCAGAAGTCACTGTCGAGGTGACCGAAATAAGAGGGCCCGACGAGGAACCGGCACGGGGCAGACCTCCGACACTCGAAGAACGTACGGCCTTGAGAAGTGACCCGTCCACGCTCGAGGGATTCGAGGTCAGATACTTCCTCCCGGTTCGGAGCACCCTGGGGATTGACATCATCGACGTGCGTATCAAGCGCGCAGACTTCCCGCCGGACGTCGCCACCTCGGTCTTCGCACGCATGGAGGCCGAAAGAGAGCGCATAGCCAGCGGACTGCGGGCCGAAGGAGCCGAGGAGGACGCCAAGATACGGGCCGACGTGGACAGGCGGGTTAACGTCATCCTCGAATCTGCGCAAGGTGAATCCGCGCTGCTACGCGGCGAGGCGGAACAAGAAGCGATCAACATACTTGCAGAAGCGCTTGAGAAGGACCCGGAGTTCTATGACTTCCGGCGTTCGTTGGAGGCCTACATAAACTCGTTCGACGGCCAGACCACGGTGGTCCTGGATCCCGACAGCGACCTCCTCAAGTACCTGCAAGACCCATCCGGCGAAAGCGGCAATTAAGCCAGACCGCGCCGCCCTCCGGGTCAAATGTGACCGAGGGGGCGGCCGTCGGCTGCGCTTCTAAGATCCCGTCGTAGCGGCGGGATTGAAACCCGCCCGCGGCCCACGTTCTTCGTAAGGTGCTAAACGCCATCTCGGCGCCCTGATTCGACACCGTGGGTTTGCGCCATTCGCGAAAGCCAAATAACATACCCCCACGTCGTCGTCACGATCGATGCCGTAGCCCAGAATGGGTCGCAACTGACCCGAGGACTCACGACATGGCGCTCGTTACTCTCGATGGACATATAGGGGCGGGGGCGCCGGAAGTCGGGCGCCGAATTGCCCGCAGGTTCGACTTCACTTACGTCGACCGCTTGTTACTGCCCGGCCAGGTCAAGGCGCCGGTCGCCACGACGAGCGCCGACGATCCAACGCCGCGCTTTTCGGACCGGGTCTGGGCCGCGGTGGAACGGGCCATAAACGGCTTTGCGCTCGGCAACGCGGCCGGAGACCCCTACTTCACCATGTCCGAGCCGGACTTCTTCCCGCTCACCTGGGACGTGTCGCCATCCGGGCCGCGCATCAGGGCTGCGGAGATGGACGCGCCGAACCCGGTAGAACTGGCTGAGACACGGCTCCGGACTTTGGCGGAACGCGGCAAGGCCGTCCTGGTACATCGCGCCGGTTGTCTGGAGGCGCGCGACGCGCCCGGCTCCCTGAGAATCGGACTCTTCGCGCCTTGGGAAGACAGGGTGAAGCGGATAATGGCCCGGGAGGGCATCAACCGGTCGGCCGTCGCCGAACGCGTCATCCGCGAACGGCAAGAGGCGCAGATCGACTATTTCGGCCGGTTCCATGGCGCCCATCCCGACGACGAGTCCCTGTACGACATCTGCATCGACACCGGCAGCGAACACCTCGACGCCAGCGCACGCCGGGTGGCCCGCGAAGTCCGCAGGATGCTGTCCGTCCAACTCGCAGCTGACGGCTCGCCAGCCTGAACCGCTTTCCACTTAAAGACCGCGTCGGCCTGGGTCCTCGCCACGCATATGTCGCGCGTCAGGCTGGAAAGTCCCCGATTGGGAATGCTCAGGTCCCTTGAGCTGGTGTCCAAGCGACATTGGTGAGCACCAGCCCGCGCAACATTTCCCTTACGCGCTCTCCGGCAACCATTTGTAGGGGCGTCTCTTGTGGGCGCCCGAATGGGCGGTGCGCGGCAACTGACACGACGCCTTTTCGTAACCTGCCAACAACTTACTTGACACCCCCTAAGGGGCTTCCACCAGTTCACGCGGCCGGATCCTGTCGATCTGCTCCCCCTCAGTCCGTTGGGCGTGAAAAAGGTCCCACCGCAGTTGTAGGTTCATCCAGAAGTCGGGGGTCGTGCCGAAGTACCTGGAAAGTCGAAGCGCCGTGCTGGGCGTGATCCCGCGCCTTCCTCGGACCACCTCATTGACGCGTTGAAACGGCACCTGAATACCAGTCGCCAAATCGCGCTGGGTCATACCGAGCGGTAGCAGAAACTCCTGCAGCAACATCTCACCCGGGTGGGTCGGCTCCCGGTCGGTTGGAACACGCACCATGCGTAATCTCCATTTCAGTGATAGTCAGTTATCTCAACGTCCGCTGGACCCATGTCGGTCCAGACGAAGCAAATGCGATACCTGTTGTTGATGCGGATGCTGTACTGCCCACTTCGATCTCCGGACAGTCGTTCTAACCGGTTACCTGGAGGTACGCGTAGATCGTCCAGAAATGGGGCGGAATCAAGCTGATCCAACTTTCGCTGAGCCACTCTCCAAATAACAGCGGGACAGGTCCGCCGTGCGATTCGAGTATCCCGCCCGTTGAAATCCTCTAGGGTGCCGCTATCTTTGAACGAGACAATCACTATAGCATGGTAGCACGGTATTCATGCTATCTCCAAAATCATGGGCATGCCACCAAGGCATAGGAGAAATGTACATGCCAAATGACACCTACTCCGGCGTCCGGCCCATGGCGATCAGCGCCGAGGGCATAAGGTTCGTCAAGAACATCATGGCGCCCACCAGCGATGGCACCAGGCTGGCGATGGACATTCACGTGCCTGACGGCGAAGGCCCGTGGCCCGTGATCCTCACCTACATCCCGTACCGCAAGGACGATCAGGCCCCGCTCAGCGGTATGCAGCACCACTGGGCGCAACACGGCTACGTGGGCGCAAGAGTCGATTGCCGCGGCACCGGTTCCAGCGAGGGTTCGAATGACGACGAGTACCGCCTGATGGAGCAGGAAGACGGTTTCGATGTCGTTGAATGGATCGCCGGGCAGGACTGGTGCGACGGCCAGGTTGCCATGACCGGCGGGTCCTACGGCGGATTTACCAGCGTGCAGGTCGCGGCCCTCGCGCCGCCACACCTTGTCACGATCATCCCATGGTTCTACACCGACGATAGGTACACAGACGACTGCCACTACCGCGGCGGGGCCTGGCGCTGCTACTACGACATCGGCTCGTATGGCTGCTCCATGATCGGCATGAACTCAATGCCCCCATACCCGGAGTACAGCGGCGAACGGTGGGCCGAGCTTTGGGAGGAGCACCTGGAGCAGAACAACCCGTACCTCCTCACCTGGCTGGCCAACCAGACGGACGGTGAGTATTGGCGACCCGGCAGCATCACGGGCCGCTACCACGAGATAAAGGCGTCGGCGTTGCTCATCGGAGGATGGCGCGACGGCTACTGCAATTCGCCACTCAGGACGTATGAACACATGGCGTCGCCCAGCAAAGTCCTCATAGGCCCCTGGAACCACTCCGGCCCCGACTGCGAAACGCCTGGACCGTCGCTGGCGCGCGAGCATCTCACCGTGCGCTGGTGCGATTACTGGTTAAAGGGGCTCGACAACGGAATCATGGACGAGCCGGACATCAACGTATACGTCCAGTCGTTCGACACACCGGACCCCTACCGCACCCAAACCTCCGGCTACTGGCGGACCGAGCCGGCGTTCCCCATTCCCGGCAGTCGAACGCATCGGCTCGATCTCGGCGAGGAACTGAAACCTGACAGCCCCGGCATGACCAGGAACGGTTACGAAGAATACGAATACAGGCCGTCGGTCGGAATAGCCGGCGGACTATGGAGCGCAGGCGTTCCGTACACCCTGCCCAGCGACCAGCGCGTGGACGAAATCTACTCAGCAAACTACACGTCCGACCCGTTGGACGAACCGCTTGAGATCATCGGCATGGGCAAGGCCGTTGTCCACGTCAGTTCAACGGCGCCCGTAATGGCGTTCGTGGCGAGACTCTCGGACGTCGCTCCGGACGGAGCCAGCGCGCAGGTATCGATAGGCGTGCTGAACGGGACGCGTCGCAACTCGCTCACCGACCCGGAGCCCATGCAGCCGGGAGAGGTCTACGACCTGCACGTGGACCTGGACGCTACGGCCTGGAGATTCGAGCGCGGGCACCGGATCAGGCTTTCGATCAGCAGCGCAGACTTTCCAAACCTGTGGCCGACCCCATACCGCGGCACCAACCGCGTATATCGGGACGCCGGTCGCAAGTCTTACCTCGAATTGCCGACCGTACCCACCCGGGTAGCGCCCGCAGGAGAATTGCCGCCCGACGAGATGGATTACGAGCCTTCCGCCAACCCGATCAGGTACCCGGAAGTGTCGCCCCGCGTGGTCCCCTGGGAGATCACGCACGACCTGATGAGGGACCGTGTCGGTCTAAAAGTCTACCGCGTAGACGAAAACCGGGCCAGCGCCGATATGACGGTCAAGATGGTATCCAGGCTGGAGGTGTGGGCGGACAACCGCAACCCGGCACAGACCACTGCCATTGGGCAACATCACAGGACCATCACCCGGACGGACGGCGTGATCAACATTGACACCTCCGCCAACGTCCGCAGCACAGAAGATTCGTTTCACGTCTCGATAGACCTGGACGTTCGTATGAATGGCCTCCCGCACCATCAACGCCGCTGGGTAAAGACGTTCAAGAGGGAGTTGCTCTGAGTTCTTTATGTCCAAATGCCGCATCCACCGGATCGTGGCCTAACGAGTAGGGGCGGTTCGCGAACCATCCGTTCCAACTAATTGATATCGGGACCGTTCTACCCTTTGGGTAGGACACCTCCGAGTAGTAGAAGGACATGACTACTCAGCGGAGGAGTGTCTAGAGATGTCCAGTACAGCCATTGCCGGTACAGAGACGGTTGGGAACATTGAGAAATTCATTCGGGAGTGCCTGGAGGACATGGAGCCGGATCACGAAGTCCAGGGCGTTGGCAGGCCACGCATCCTG
>DAOUKO010000021.1:0-22867 GCA_034421215.1 Dehalococcoidia bacterium | reverse complement strand
TTTAACAAAGGGGGAGGACCTTTTACCCCCGATGGCTGCAGCAGTTTGTCCCCGTTGCTGTTCGATCAGAGTGGCTGTCATGAACGCACCGCTATGCACGACTCGATATTGATGCTAGAACAGATGTTCGTGCATGTCAAATGTTTGGTGGCACGGATTTTTGGGGTGGTGGGTAGTAGGCGCGTTGGTGGGGGTAGCCGCTCCCGTCCCGCGCCCCACCATGGGTACCGGATCGGAGTCCGGCACGACGGGGGAGGGGGGTGTGAGCGTGGCGGGTTGGTGGGGATAGCCGCGCCCGTCCCGCGCCCCACCGTGGGTACCGGGTTTCCCCGGTAGGACGAGTTGAAGCGCGCGTCCCATTCGTCTTACACGGTTTCCGCGGCCCGACGACGTGCAGGGTGGGTGGCAGGTTGGTGGGGGTAGCCGCGCCGCCCGTCAGCCCCAGCGGGCGCCCACGAGAGACGCCCCTACAGGTGGGTTTTGCCAGCGCCGGGATGTGGTTGTGTCGCAGGTTGGTGGGGATAGCAGCGCCGCCCATGCCCACCGTGGGTACCGGATCGGGGTCCGGTACGACGAAAATGTATGGACGCCACCGTGGGTTTCGCGTCGGGGTGCGGTACGACGAGTCGCGAGAACGCCGGTTGTGGGCGAGTCGCGAGGTCCCCGATCGGTGCTCGGAATAGCTTTGCTGTGGCACCAACTATTGCGGAGGAATGGTTAGACAATTTCTCCGTGGTCGGCAGGATAAACTGCCCATCCGGTCGGTTGGGCGGTCACGTTACGACTGCCTGTCATACAAGGTTGAATTCACTGCAATGCGACGTAGGAGTAGCAAGCATGGCACAGTTGAAGGTTTTGGATCCGGTGGCGCAGCTTGCTGCGGAGTTGGGGGTGTTTGAGGCGGCGGTGGAGAGGCCGCGGTCGATTGAGGGGCGGAGGGTTGGGCTTTATTGGAATCGGAAGCCGGGTGGGAATTGGGCGTTGGAGCGGGTTGGTGAGTTGTTGGCGGAGCGGTTTCCTGGCACTGAGGGGCATTTGTTTGATGCTCGGCGGCCTATTCCGGAGGATGTGGTTGCCGATATCAGGGCCCGCTGCGATGTGGTGGTGGGCGCGACGGCGGACTGAGGGTCCTGCACGTCGTACCTTGCGTACGACCTGATCCAACTCGAACGGGCCGGTCTGCCGACGATGGCTCTGGTGGCGCGTGGGTTCGAGGACGACTGGGTGTTTTCGGCGCGGGTGTTCGGCCTGCCGGAGGCGCCGTACGTCGTGGTGCCGCACACGATGACGAGTCGGAACCGCGATGAGGCCGCGAGCGACGTCGAGGGCGTTTTCGAGGACCTGGTTGCAGGCATGACGTCGCAGCCGGTGGCGGTCGATGGCGATGCCCCGACGTCGTCGGTACGCGCCGCCAAGACAGAGTCGTTCGAGGGATCCGACCGGCTGGATGCGTGGGGCGCCTTCAACAGGGACTACCTGGACAGGGGACTGGGCGACGGGTTTCCGCTCGTCGCGCCGACGCCTGAGCTTGTCGAAGCATTCCTGGAGTATACGAAACGGGACCCGCTCGAGGTCGTCGGCAACCTGGCGCCGGCGTACGGGGTGGCTACGGTGGAGAAGATCGCCATCAATGCGGCGATGGCGGGCTGCGAACCCGAGCACCTTCCCGTGCTGATCGCCGCCGTGCAGGCGATCACCGAGACGCCGGAGTCGGTGTTTCCGGCGCGGGCTATTACGATGTCCACGAGCCCCAACGCGTTGATGATGCTGGTGAACGGGCCAATGGTCGAACGGTTGGGCATCAACTACGGGCGGGCGACGCTCGGGCCGGGCAAGCAGTCGAAGGTGAACACCGCTCTGGGTCGCGCGTTGCGTTTGCTCCTGATGAACGTCGGCCACTGCTACCCTGGCACCGGGGACATGGACACGATCGGGAGTCCGCTCAAGTACAGCATGTGCCTGGCGGAGAACGTGGGCGAGAACCCGTGGGACGCTTATCACGTCGAACGGGGCCTGGATGCCGAACAGAGCGCGGTGACGATCTTCGGCGTCAATGACGTGATCCACATGGGGAGCTACCAGCGAGACGCGGAACATTTGTTAATGGCGTGGGCGTCGCGGGCCGCCGCGGCCGGGCACACGACCCCGCTGATACCGAGCCGGTTCGAGTTCGACGAGAACCACGCGGTGATGCTGATGTCGCCCGACCACGCCCGGAACCTCGGCCAGGACGGCCATACGAAGAAGTCGATCCGGGAGTTCATCTCACGCGAGGCAAAGACTCCGCTGAAGTACATGGTGGCGAACCTGCCGACATCGGTGGATTCCCTGCCCGGCAATTTGAAATGGATCTTCGAGATGGACCCCGAAACGCAGATATCGACGGTGCCGGACCCGGACACGATCGAGATAGTGGTTGTCGGCGGGCCGACCGGGAAGAGCGACTGGGTTAGACTGTCGGGCGCGCCGACGATTACGAAAGTGATCGAGGAGACGGGGTAGGGTTACGAATCCGTAATTCTTCGCGTGAAGAGACTTTTGCGTAATCTCCGATTTGCCGGCGAAAGAGGGGTACAGTGGCCTGCTCAGAACTGGCGATTCGCCCTCACCCCAGCCCTCTCCCTCCATGAGAGGGGGTTTTCGCGGTCTGGTGTTTACTCGGCGAATTTTGGGGCAGGACACTCGTCACATCTTTCTTAGCGGCCGGACCGCAGGCGGAAGGGGCGTTCGAACATGATTGAGTGGCTTGGGATCGAGCACCTTTTCGAGCTTTCGACGACGGAAGCGGTCCTGGGGTTCTTCACCCCGCTGGCGATATTCGCCGTGTTTGCGGTGGCGCAGTTCATATTGCCGGGGAGGCGGGTGCCCGGGTACGTCATCAACCCGGAGACAGGTAAACCCCGCAACTACCGTCTGAACGGCCTGCTGGTATTTGCGATCGCGCTGCTCGTGTGGGGCTTCGCCTTCGAGCCGATGGGGATACCGCGGGACTGGTTCTACCGGACGTCGATCTTCGCCGTCGCCGGCGGAACGGTTTTCACGCTGATCTTTGCGATCCCGGCGGTGTTCAGCCAGCCGCAGGGAGAGGTCAAGAACCCGTTGCTGGCGCTGTGGTTCGGGCGGGCGCAGGAGATATCGTTCTTCAACGAGCGGTTCGACGTGAAGATGTACTTCTACGTCGTGGGCGGGACGATGCTTTCGCTCAACGCACTGTCCGGGGCCGTGTGGCACTACGAACAGTTCGGCGACAACTCCAACCCCGGCGTCTTCATGTATGCGGCGTTCTTCACGTTCTACGTGATGGACTATTTCATCTTCGAGCGCGTCCAGCTTTATACGTATGACCTGATCCACGAGAGGATGGGCTACATGTTGTTCTGGGGTGGGCTGGTTATCTACGGGTGGGTGTTCATCCTGCCGCTTTGGGGCATGGCCGCGCACCCGGACCCCGGATTCTCGACGACGTGGACGTATGTGTGGCTCATCGGGACGGCCGCGCTGTTCCTGACCGGGTGGTCCATCTCGCGGGGCGCGAGTCTGCAGAAGTACTGGTTCAAGCGGTTCCCCGACCGGAAGTTCCTGGGGATCATCCAGCCGGAGTACATCCAGGCCGGCGACCGCAAGATCCTGTGCAGCGGACTGTGGGGCGTGGCCCGGCACTTCAACTACATGGGCGAGGGATTTCTGTCGTTTTCGATCGCCATGGTGTTCGGCCACTTCGGGAACCCGTGGGCGTGGACATACTTCGTCTTCGTCGTCACTTTTTTCACGTTCCGCCAACGCGGGGACGACGTGCAATGCGCGGAGAAGTATGGTGAGGAGAAGTGGGCGGAGTACCAGGAGAGGGTGCCGTACCGGATATTTCCGGGGGTTTATTGATGGGGTGGAGGCGCGGGGTGCACGACTGGTTTGTACTATGAGTTGAGGGAGGTGGCGCGACGTGGACCACGTGCTTCGATCTGCCTAAACCGGGATCCCGTTTGCCGCGCCCCGCCCCCTCGGGCGCCCACATCCCAACGCCCCTACGAGTGGTCGTGTGACGGCGTGGATGGGGAGTCCCAGAGGTATGAGGTTCGTGACTGTTCAGTTTCTAGTGGGATGAACTGTGTCTCACATGGGCGGTTCTCGAACCGCGCCTACCGGAGGATGATGACGTGCGCGGCGGGTAGAGGAAGAGGTGTGGTGGTGGCAATGGCGCTGCCCCGCCCGGACCCCTGGGTACCGGATCGGAGTCCTGCACGACCCCGTATCGAGTACGGGGCAGGCTACCCCTAGCGGGAGTGGTGTGGTTGTGGGATGGGTGTGGCCCCTCCACCCCGCCAGTCCACCATGGGTACCGGATCGGAGTCCTGCACGACCCCGTATCGAGTTCGGGGCAGGCTACCCCTAACGGGAGTGGTGTGGTTGTGGGATGAGTGTGGCCCCGCCACCCCGCCAGTCCACCATGGGTACCCGGATCGGAGTCCGGCACGACCCCGTATCGAGTTCGGGGCAGGCTACCCCTAGCGGGAGTGGTGTGGTTGTGGGATGGGTGTGGCCCCGCCACCCCGCCAGTCAACCATGGGTACCGGATCGGAGTCCGGCACGACGAGGTTGGGCCTACGGACGTGGGCTGTTAGAGGTGGGCTTCAGGGTGAGGGTTTCTACTGTGGCGGCCTGGATGGCATGAGGGGTCCAGGGGATCGGGACGCCGGCGCCTTTCAGCCACTTGGGCAGGAGGTCGCTGTAGTGGGGAGAGAACGGGTTTCCAGATTGTCCGCCGGGCAGGGAGAATAGCGACCGGTCCCAGTCGCCGACGTCCAGGACCATGCGCAGGGAGGGGACGACCCCAGGGGCGCCAAACGGGTCGTCTCCGATGCTGCCGGCCTGGAGGACCGTGTTTTCGTCTCCGGGACACTCGAACGGGCCGAGGTTGAAAATTCCTCCCAGCGACGGCACACGGCTCATTGGGTGGGCCAGTGTGACCGTGCGGGCGCGACCCCACCGCCAGCGGTCCGCCTGTTTACCCAGCCTGCGCAACGCGTGCGAATATGCTTCGCCCAGCGCGTCGTCGATCTGATTCTGCCACCCTTCGTCGAACCATCCGGGAGGGCGGTCCCTGAGCAGTCGGGACAGGCGGCCCACACGCCGCGCTGCGAACAGGGAGCTACCGGATACCCCGTGAAGGCTACGGCCGAGCAGCCACGGCGCTGAACGGGGAGCCCTCGCCCTGGCTATTCGTTGTGACATTTTCTTCGAGAAGAGGTGGAACAGGATTGCGCCGGCGGAGTCAGAGGCCATGCGGCCGTCCCAGTTTTCGAGAATTTTGCGGGCCGCCCGTACCTCTGGGCTCGCTGGATTTCTGTCGAGGACGTGCTCCCGTATCTCTTGCCAAGGCAATGACTTCACGTCCATCTGGAGCGCGGCGGTCGAATCTGCGTCCCAGTCCGAACGTTGTTCCAAAGCCTCCACGATCCTGCCGAAGCGGTAGCCGTCGATCCAGTCGACACCCAGAAACGGCCCGGCGCCGTGGGGTTCGGGCTGGGTGTTGGCGCTGGCAACGAAGCCGCAGGAGGGGTTGATGATGTGCGGCATCTCGTCGAAGGGAACGCCGTCATCATGCCAGCCCGCGCGCGGGTCCCATCCGGCGCCTGGCACGGCGCCGGAACCGCTCCGGCGACGCGGCGCTTGTCCAACCAGTTGGTAGCCGATATCCCCGCGGGTGTCGGCGTAGACGAGGTTCAGTGGAAGGATGGGCCATTCGGCGAACGGGGCGCGGAATTCCTGGAACGTTTTTGTTTCCAGCGTTCCCATGAATCCAACGGCCGGGAGCGGGTCCAGCCAGACCGCCCGCATAGAAATTGCCCCCAGTTCGCCGTACAAGGCGGGACTGATGATTGGCCCGCGTGGAGTGACGAGGACCTCTTCTTCAACGGTCTTGCCGCCCCTGACCCGGATCACCTCCCGGCGGGTCTCGCAGGGGACGTACTCGCCGTCTTGCAGGACCGACCGTCCGTCCGGTCCTATGCGCTCCAGGAAGAGGTCGGTGTTGTCGGTTAGCCCGGCGGTCACGCCCCAGGCGCAGTTCCCGTTGTGGCCAATGGCGATTGCCGGAGTTCCGGGTAGAGCTGCGCCGGTGATGGCCCAGTCCGGCGATTGCATCCGGGCCAGGTACCAATGCGGCGGCATTATGGGCGGGAGGTGCGGATCGTTGGCCAGCAAGGGTCGTCCTGATCTGGTCCTCGCGCCAGAGACTGCCCAATTGTTGGAGCCGCCGCCCGTCCCGATAGTCTCCTGGAACCTGTCCAGGTCTTCGGCGAGTCGTTCGGCTGCCTTGCCGGCGACGCTGTCGGGCGGCGCGGCGACCCGTTGCCACTCCGGATATTCGGGGTCGAGATCGAGGAGCGCGTCGGGGCCGTCCAGGTTGAGGACCATCAACCTTGCGAGTTCAGAGTCCCAGTTGGACGGGATGGCGAACGACTGAAGCTTGAGAATGGCTATCACATCCGCCGGCTTGAACTCGCTGGGCTGAGTTCGAAGCAGGGCGAACTCGTGCGGCTGACGCGGCTGGCCCGCAGTCCGGCCTGCATTCACGCCTGATGCAAATGCGGTGAGCATGGAAGTGACGCGGGGGGACAACAGCCGGAATTGTTCTTCTGCGGCGTTGTGCAGCCCGGTACGGCGGAAAAGGCGGTCCACCGGCAGAGTAAAGCGCCCGAACAGTTCCGACAGCGTTCCGGATGCGGCGCGCTTCATAAGCTCGATCTGCGCCGACCGGTCCTGCCCCTGGCAGAAGCCGAAGCCGTAGAACACGTCCAGTTCGTCCTCTGCCTCGATCATGGGGATGCCGTGACGTTCACGGCGTATCGTGATCGGTCCGCGGGGGCCTTGTACCTCCAGCGCGCCGTTCGTGATGGGCAGTCGGGAGCCGAGCAGCAGGCGCAGGAGGGCGCGGCTAACGGCGGACAGGCCAGACGGGGGTGGGTCGGTCAACGGGGGAGGGTATTCATTGTGGGGTCGAGGGGTCAGCGTGAATGATAAGGCGGATTACGCCGTCAGTCAGGCTCGCCGTTGTGACCGTGGGCGGTCGGTTGAGGCTCGCTGGTACCGGGTTGGGTTGGGGCTTCTAGGGTAGATTGAGGTGTTGCCGGCCAGTCCGCGGTTGTACATTTCGAGTGGACCCCATCTCCGGGCCCATTGTGGATACCGGTGTTCCTGGGGACGCGTGCCGGTTTGGACCAGGGCTGGTTACATGAGGGACCCAACCCCATACCGATGATCTGCGGTACATTAACGCCAGTTGAGTGAGGGTTCGGTTGTATGGGGTTCGGCTAGTCACCAGGGAGTGCGTTTGATGCGAAAGGCGAAAAAGGTCTTTGTAATTGGCATGGACGGCATGATGTTTCCAATGTGGAAGCAGTTTTGCGACGAGGGCATCACGCCCAATCTCAAGCGGATGGGCGATGAGGGGGTTGCCACGGAATCCTATTGCGCGCTTCCGACGTGGACGCCTACCAACTGGGCGACGTTGATGACCGGCGCCAATACAGGGACCCACACCGTCTCGCGCTGGTTCCTGAACACGCCATCGCCGCGCGACTCGCAGTCCACGTTGTCTGCGTTCATGGGTAACGCGGTAAAGGCCGAAACCATATTTGAGGCTACCTCAAGGGCAGGGCTGAAGAGCATCGCTATCCACTATCCCGCGTCCGGCCCGGCCCGCTCCGAGTTGGAATACAAGGTGGACGGCTTCGGGCACCCCGGCTTCGGTACGAGTCCGTTTGAGATTACGCCGGCTCACGGGTACACCACTGACGACAGCATCAGGAACAGCTACAAGATAGACCTGCAGCCAGCCGCTTCGTGGTCGAGTCCGGCCGCAAATGGCTCAGCGGCGCTTGAGTTTCCGCTCCCGATCATCACGAAGAAAGAGGGCGAAAACCGGACGTTCGTCGGGTTGGCGATCGGCTCTGAAGGAAACGGTCTCGACACGGTTGCGCTGTTTTCCGAGCGCGATGCGTCATCCGAGCTGGGACGAGCAAAAGTCGGTGAATGGAGTGACTGGATCACGTGCGATTTCACGTTGACGGATGAGGGCAACGTGCCGGCGGTCTTCCGGTTCAAGCCCCTGGAGTTGTCGCAGGACGGCAAGAATCTGCGTCTCTATCGCTCTCAGGTCACGTATGCGTCCGGATTTGCGGAACCGGCTGAACTTGGCGAAGAGTTGACGTCTAAATTCGGACCATACCCTGAGCACGCCTCTCATATGCCGTACACGTGGGGACTGTCCGATCTCCAGACTGCACTGGACGAGATCGAGTACCAGTGCGAGTGGTTTGGGGACGTGGCCAATTACTTGCTTCACGAAAAGGAATTCTCTCTCTTCTACACCCACATCCACCTTTTCGATTACTTCAATCACCACCACATAGCCGACGTGGACCCGGCGGGTCCGGGATACGACCCGGAAAAGGCAAAAGTGGGCTGGTTGGCGTTCCGAGAGGCTTACAAGGTGTGTGATCGGCTGTTTGGCAAGTTGCTGGATGCGGCCGATGAGGACACGGCAATCCTGATCGTCTCCGACCACGCCGTGTATCCCCAATTCAGGGCTACCGATGTCTTCAAGCTGTTGGAGGACAACGGGCTGCTGGTGTTCAAGGAGGGATTCTCGAAACGATTCAATCCGAACCAGGACTTCGACGAGGTCGACATGGACCGAACGAAGATCTTCCTGACGCCGCTTCGCAGTTTTGAGCTCTTTATCAATGCGCCTGAAGGGTCACCTGAGTACAAGGAGATCCAGCGGGAGACGTTGACGTTGCTCAGGAGTTGGGTGGACAAAGAACGAGGTCAGAGTCCGATAGCCGTCGCTCTGCCGAAGGTCCACGCGTCGCTATTGGGGTTTTGGGGTGAGCAGTGCGGCGACGTGGTCTTCATTATGGAGGATGGGTACGTAGGTGGGTATCCGAGTTCTGAAGGGGACGCCAACGCCGATCCTTACGTGTGGGCACCGGCCGCGTACGGTGGCCACCACGGCCCGTATCTGCCCACGGCCAGAACGGAGGTATCGTCGAACATGGCGATATTCATTGGCAGAGGGCCTGGGCTCAAGCAGGGTTATGTCCGGCCCGTCGATGAACTCGGCTTCATGCACCAAAGGGACGTGGTCTCTATCGTGAGCCATTTGCTGGGGATCGAACCCCCGGCGCAGGCGCAGGGCCAGGTCCCGCGTGACTTCCTGGACCACGTGGACCCGGTTTATGAGCGACGCACAGAACTTCCTGCGTGGGAGAAGGGGACAGACGCCAAGGGATTTGGCGACCGAGTCTGGACACAGGGAGGCGATATGGTGGCCGGATTTTTCGCCGGTGAGTGAGCCCAGCCGGGCACGTGGATCCGCCAGGGATTCGAGTTTGTATCATGTATGATTTCCAGGCAACGAAACACACAATGTGCCAAGGAGAAAGTCTTATGAAAAGTACGTTTCGTGCATTACCGGTTGCGGTAATCGTGGTCTTGGCTTTGATCATTGCCGCCTGTGGTGGTGACGATCCCGACCCGACCGCAGCGCCGGCGGCCACCGCGGCGCCGCAACCTACGGCTACTACCGCCGCTCCCGAACCGACCTCCGCACCCACGGCGACGGCGCAACCGGCAGCGACCGCGGCCCCGGCGGCGACGGTTGCCCCGACGGCAGCTCCTACCGAGGCGCCTCCGGTATCGGCAGCCAACCGAGGCGGACATTTCATCTTTGGGGTGGGGGCTAACTTCCCGCCGAAGTGGGACATGACCCAGGACTCCGTCTTCTCGTCGCCGCAGCACCTGGCGCGGCACTACAACGGTCTTCTGCAGTTCTCGGCACGGGACGGCAGCACGGTGATTCCCTCACTGGCCACCGAATGGCTGATCGAGGGAGACGCGACTGAATTCACGTTGACCATCCCGTCCGGTCTCACGTGGCACGACGGCACGGCCGTGACGATCGACGACGTTGTCTGGTCAGTAGCCAGGTGGGCCGATCCTCCTGAGGGGATCAAGTTGCCCAGGGTGGCAGGCTTCAGGAGCATCACCGACGTCACAGCATTGTCCGCCGACAAGATCAAGCTCACCATTGATGCAACCAACGTTGGGTTCCTGCTTGAACTTGCCGACCCTTGGCACGTCATGGTCCCGCGGCACATAGCCGAAGAGGGGATCGACGCTGCCGAAAAGGTGATAGGCACCGGTCCGTGGGTAGTCGACAACTACGAGCGGGACAACTTCGTGGCGTCCTCTCCCAACCCGAACTATCACCGCGATGCGCCGGACGGTAGTCCATTCCCGTACCTGGATGGAATAACCTCGATCCAGTTCCCCGAGAATGAGAGCGCTATCGCAGCTTTGAAGACGGGTCGCATCGACCTGTTGAGCGAACAGAACGTTGAAAACACCTTCAACATTGAGAAGGAACAGGGCGACTCCCTGGTATACAAGCAGTGGATTAACCCCGGTCTGACCCGCCTGGCGCTCAACAACACGAAGCCGCCGTTCGACGACGTGCGAGCGCGAGAGGCGATCTACCTGGCCATCGACCGGCTTGCGTTGCTGGACATACTCCAGACGCCGGGTCTCCCCCAGACCAACAAGCCTGCCAGCTTCTTCGGATCGACCGACCCGGCGTGGGACGACGTTCCGAAGCTGTTCGGTTACGACCCGGCGACTCGCGATGAGGCGCTCGCCAGGGCGAAGCAGCTTGCGGAAGAGTCCGGACTGATGGAGTTCGACGGCCAGTTGAATATCCTGGTGAACAAGGGCGGCACGCCGCAGGCTGAGGTCATCCAACAGCTTCTGGATGAGTCGCTCGGCCTGAACGTAGGTCTGGACGTGACGGACACGGGCGCGATGTTCGCCCGGTTCGGCGAGCGTGACTTCGACCTTGGCCGTTACGGAACCGGCGTGCTCCATCTGAGCCCGATGTCGCAGATCCTTGCGGACTGGGCGCCGGGCGCAGGCCGCAACTACGGCTGGGAGGCCCCGCAGAACTGGCTCGACCTGTTCGAGAAAGCAAAGCGGACGTTGCAGGGCCCGGAACTGAACGAGATCTTTGCGGAGATGGACCGCATCATGCGCGAGGAGTGGATTCCTTCGGTCCCACTCGAGCGCGTATCTGGATCATCGGTGGTTTCAAAGCCCTACGTGATGAACTTCGACGCGTTGCCTGGATGCAAATTCAAGTGCTTCCAACTCGAGGACATCTGGATGACGGACGATGCTCCGACGGGTCGCTAAGCGATCCGTACGCACATGAAGACAGAGAGCCCCGTGCCGGCCACAGGAATGCCTCGCGCATCCCGTCCGGCACGGGGCTTGTCGTATCCGGGTGATGGGGGCCTGGTAGCCTGATGCGCGCCTACGTTGCCCGGCGGCTGCTCTTGATGATCCCCACGATTTTCCTGTTGGGGACGGCACTGTTCTTCATGTTGCGCGTACTACCGGGAGACATCGCGGTAGGTCTTCTTACAACTGAGGAGGCGTCTGCAACACCTGAGGAGATCGAAGAACTGCGGGAGTTCATGGGTCTCAATGACCATCCCATTGAACAGTACTTCAGGTGGGTAGGGGAAATTTTGCGCGGCGACCTAGGCAATTCCCCTCTATTCGACGCATCCGTAACTTCCATCCTTTGGTCCAAGATGGGCATCACGCTTGAGCTTGCGGTCATCGCGGTTGCTATCGCGCTCATATGGGCTCTGCCGCTTGGAATAGTCGCGGCGCTCAAGAGGGGCTCGTGGATTGACCAGTGGATTCGGATAATAACCACGGCCGGCATTTCGCTGCCCAATTTTTGGGTGGCGATCATGGTCCTGCTGCTGCTGGTTGCGCTTTTTGTCTGGAGTCCACCCGTCCAGTACGTGCGCTTTACCGAAGACCCGATTGAAAATCTGAAGATGTTGCTCATTCCGGCAGCTGTCATAGGGTTCAGGTCCGCCGCGGTCATCACGCGTATGACGAGGTCCATGATGTTAGAAGTGATCAGCCAGGACTACATCAGGACGGCGCGTGCGAAGGGCCTGAACCGGTGGACCGTAACTGTCAAACACGCACTTCCCAATGCGTCTCTTCCTGTCTTGACCCTGGCGGCTCTATTGTTGGCGGGGCTGGTGGACGGCGCGGTGATCATAGAAGTCATCTTCAACTTGCCGGGGTTGGGTCTGACGATCCGGGAGGCCATCACGCGCCGGGACTATGAATTGGTACAGGGGATCGTCCTGGTCATTGCCTTATTCATGATGCTGTGGATCCTGGTGACTGATCTGGTGTATGCCTGGCTCGATCCCAGGATCAGGTACTCGTAATGACCGAACGGTTCTCAGATAGCCCAACGGGCAGTACAGATCGCAGCGAGGCCGCTTTGGCGCGCATGCCGTCCAGGGATTGGTCGGCGCGGGCTACGGCACGTCGTGTAGTCCGAACGGCGTGGAAATTTACCAAGACCAATCCAGCGGGCGGCGTCGGTGGGGTAATACTGATAATCGTCATCCTCCTGGCCTTGTTCGCCAGCTTCCTCTCCCCGTTCCGGTATGACAGGTCTGTCGGGTCGAGGCTTTCCCCACCCGGATCTGAAGCGAGGAACGGCGGTACGATGATTCTCGGGGGCGACGAGACAGGTCGCGATATCTTCACGCGGACGTTGCACGGCGGCCGCACCTCCCTCTACGTGGGGCTTGCCGCGCCATTCCTGGGTGTTGGAGTTGGACTGCTTCTGGGCATCGCCAGCGCTTACTTCGGCGGCATCATCGATCTCTTGACGCAACGAGTGGTCGACGCGCTCCTCATAGTGCCGGGGCTCGTACTGGCCATGGTGATCACGTTGTCGCTGGGTTTTCGCGTGGAGATTGTGATCCTTGCCATTGCAATAAACATGGTTGGCGGCGTGTCGCGCGTGATCAGGTCTCACGCCCTGGTCTTGCGCGAAAGCCAGTACGTCGAAGCGCTGCGGGCGATGGGCGCTTCAAACGCGCGGATAATTCTCAAGCACCTTGTGCCTAACTCATTCGCCCCGGCGATGGTCCTTTTTGCGGTGAGCGTTGGCGGAGCCATTACCACAGAAGCCTCTTTGAGTTTCCTTGGCCTTGGCATCGCTCCGCCGCGACCCACGTGGGGGGCCATGCTTTCGAATGCCCAGCAGTACTTTCGAACCGGTATTCACATAGTCCTGGTGCCGGGATTCGCCATCGCCATCACGGTCCTAGCCGTGAACCTGTTTGGTGACGCGCTGCGGGACACGCTGGACCCGCGTCTCAGGGGCCGCTCCTGATAGGAGACCACTGGCGAACGATCGTTAGGGGCAATTTCGATGCCCGGGATACTTCAACTAAACGACTTACGCACCTACTTCCGAGTCGACGACTCGGTGGTAAAGGCCGTGGACGGGGTTACCTACGAGGTTCAGGAAGGCGAAACGCTGGCCATCGTGGGTGAGAGCGGCTGCGGGAAGTCGGTTTCGGCCCTCTCGATCATGCGCCTCATTGCGAGCCCGCCGGGATGGATCGAAAGCGGGGAGGTGATATTCGAGGGTCGCGACCTTCTTCGCCTCAGCGAGGAGGAGATACAGCGGGTACGAGGCGGCCAAATCGCCATGGTGTTCCAGGAGCCCATGACGTCCCTGAATCCGGTGTTGTCAGTGGAGCGCCAGATCACCGAGGCGGTCCGGCTTCACCTGGGCATGACCGTCCAGCAAGCCCGGCAAAGGGCTGTCGAGCTCCTCGAGAAGGTTGGGATTCCAGATCCGGAAGAGCAGCTTGGGCGGTACCCCCACTCGTTCAGCGGGGGCATGCGTCAACGTCTGATGATCGCGATGGCAATAAGTTGCGAGCCGCGAATGATCATTGCTGACGAACCTACCACAGCGTTGGACGTTACAGTCCAGGCGCAGATCCTGGACCTCCTGAAGGACCTGTGCCAGGCAAGCGGCGTGGCACTGATGATCATTACTCACAATCTCGGTGTAGTCGCCCGATACGCCGATCGGATAAACATCATGTACGCCGGGCGAATCATTGAACAGGGGACGGCTCGGGAGATTTATCGGAACCCGGGGCATCCGTACACGCTGGGCCTGCTCCGCTCTATTCCGAGACTTGACGGGGTCAGGTCGGAGAAGCTCGAACCTATCGAAGGCCAGCCCCCCGACCTGGCAGACCTTCCTACAGGGTGCCATTTCCAACCCCGGTGTCGTTTCGCGATCGACAAGTGCGCGGCCGAGTACCCGCAACTCACGGACCTGGGTGGCACGCACAAGTCCGCTTGCTGGGTTGCAGAAGAGATCTTGGCGGGGGGTGACCGGTGACCCAGTTGTCGTCCGCAACGGATGCCACTGCGACAGAGCCCGTCCCCGCGGACGTGCTAGTTGAAGTTGATGATCTGAAGGTCCATTTTCCTGTCAGTTCAGGGTTCAGTTTCTGGACCAAGTCCAGCGCAGTGAAGGCCGTGGACGGAGTCTCGCTGCAGATCAACCGGGGCGAAACGCTGGGACTGGTGGGAGAAAGCGGTTGCGGGAAGACCACGTTCGGCAGAGCGTTGCTTCGCCTGGTGGACTCGACGTCGGGTGAGGTCCACTTTGACGGCGTCAACATCACGACGGCGAAGGGTCGTGATTTGAGCAATTTCCGCCGTAAAGCTCAGATCATTTTCCAGGACCCGTACAGCTCGCTGGATCCCCGGCAAAAGGTCGGCGACATTGTCGGCGAGCCGCTGCTCGTACACAACCTTACGAAGACACGGCGCCAGTACCGGGCTCGAGTCGCGGAGCTATTCGATCTCGTCGGCCTGAGCCCTGCCAGCACGTCAAGGTTCCCGCACGAGTTCAGTGGCGGTCAGCGTCAACGAATAGGCATAGCCCGAGCCCTGGCCGTTACCCCGGAGTTCATCGTGTGCGATGAGCCGGTATCGGCGCTTGACGTATCCATCCAGGCGCAGATCATCAACTTGCTCGAAGCGTTGCAGGACGAGCTAAATCTGACCTACCTGTTCGTCGCCCACGATCTTTCCGTTGTCAGGCACATTTCGGACCGTATCGCGGTGATGTACCTGGGCCACATCGTGGAGGTCGCCACGCCCGATATTTTGTACGGGCAACCGGCCCACCCCTACACCGAGGCGCTGATTTCAGCTGTACCGCTACCTGATCCAGACATTGAAGCGGCCCGGGTGAGGCGGTCCCTGGTAGGCGAAGTACCCAGCCCACTGAACCCACCGTCAGGGTGTGTATTCCATACCAGGTGTCCAATTGCGGTCGACGAATGCTCGGCAGTTATTCCGGAACTGCGGACAGTGGAGCCGCAACGTTCTGTGGCTTGTATCCGTGCTCCAGGATACGGTCCGATAGCCAAACCTTCGGTTTAAGAGAGGAGCCGGCGAACAGGACCCGCGTCCTTGCTTGCGGTGGGTTTCCGGCTGGTCGCTGCCTTCGGAGTTGGCGCCAGTTCCTGGGCTATTCCGGTTGTCCAATTTCCATCAGTATGGAATCCAGAACCCTGGACATGGTGTCAAAGTCCCTTGCGCCCAGGAAAGGCAGCACGGCTAACTCGCCATTCTCACTGACGTAGACGACGACAATGGTAGGGGTGGCGCTTACTCCGACATACTGCCCTAAGGCCAGGTCGTTCTCCCATGTTGCGGTGTGCCGGCCTGACGTAACGCAGCTTTCGACCGCTTCGCTGTCAATGTCCAAACTCGAGGCGAGGTCCTCAAGCGATTGTTCGGAAAGACTTCCCTGGCCTTCGTAGACGCCGTCCAGGTAGTCCCAGTAGTGTTCCTGTCCCTGTTCGCCGACACATTCGGCATACTCTGCGGCCGTCCTCGATATCGGCGCCAGGATTGGGAAGTGGAAGTAGATCATCTTCACGAGGCCGTCTTCGACGTACGTCTCACGTATTTGGGCAGCCGCGCCGCGGTGCCATGTGCCGCAGTGCGGTCAGGTGAAGTCTGAGAATTCGAACATCGTGATGGGAGCGTCCGGATTGCCCACCAGGTTGTAATCCCTGTGCGGCACTTCAAACCCGGATTGTGCCGCTTCCCGGTCTTCGCCTGGCGCGACGGTTGATGTCCGCGTGGCTGTCGGAGTCGGGGCCGGAGGGGCGGTGGCCGTGGGTTCGGCCGTAGGTTCCTCGACTTTTTCTTTGGCGACCTCTTTGGTCGCCTCTGCCATTACGGGCGTTTCAACGTTGGCCGGTGTGGCTTCAATCGTGGCTGTCTTCTGATCCTCCGCGGATTGTTCGCCGCCGCAGGCGAGCAGACCGGCCAAGGCCAGGGTTGAAAGGAAGTAAATAGAACACAGGTAGACAACATATGGCCTGAAGGATGGCATGGAAATTACCAGGGGCGTCACCCGGGGACGGGGCGCGCAGTCCGGGAGCGTCGAGGTTAACAGGTAAGAAGGACGGGGAACCGTGTTGGCACTGCGGTTATTGGCTAGTCAATGGCGGTGTGAGCAGGCGGCGCGGGTCAGGCAAAACGCGAAACAGGTGTGCGGCCAGCCGTTAGAACAGAAGGGCCATCCCAAGGCGTTATCAGCACGGAGAAGACACGATCTTTATGAGTATCAGGCTGAATCGTGACCGTTCGGAGAAGGGACGGCTCACGTAGGTCCGTACGAGCAGGGGTGGGCACAGCCGGCGAGATGAGGATGGGACTTCCCGCCCTCAAATTGGCCCATCAGCGAGTTCACCCAAGAGTCTCATTCACCAGCGACAGGCCGGCCTGAAGCCTGTTGCGCCAGTCTGCCCGGGGACGGCGAATGGTGTTGGTACAAATTCTGAAGAGGCAGACGGCCTCACACATGGCAAGGTCTTTTTCGGACCATTTGAAACGTTCTATCGCCGCAGGCCGGAACAGCTTGTAGCATTCGCTGCTGCCATCTCTCGTCCTTCTTCTGCGCGCGAAAGAAGATGCCCATCGCAGGTGCGCCAGGAAGTTGCCCACGTCCAGCATGGGTTCACCGGGGCCCGCTTCTTCAAAGTCCACAAGCGCAATCCTGCCATCGCTCAGTACCAACATTTGATCATCGTAGAAGTCGTTGTGGGCCACGCCGGTTGGGCGCCATGATTTGACAAATGGGTCCAATGCCCTGGCGGCGTCATTCAAGCTGCGTGATGCAGCGCTGCCATCGCGTACCTGGTGTGTGAAGGTGCGTTTAGCGCGCCGATATGCCGCCGCCAGGTTGAATGGGCGGGCGCCGTCCGGGATTTTCGGTGTATTCCACAGGGTCTGGAGTCCGTCGAGAATTGGGTTGGCATCGGGGGGCTTCCCGGACTGAATGCTCTGGCGCATGTTCTTGCCTGGGATCTCCGACATCCATACGATCCCTCCCGCCGCCCAGTGCCCGGCGATCCGCGGCGAAACGAAACCTGACTGCCCGATGATCCCCTGGGCCGTCAGCAATGGGGCGACTCCCCGGGGCCGCATAACCCGGGCGTAGAACCGGACGCCACTCACACTGTGACGCAGGACCGCACGACTGGCAGGCCTGTACCGAATCAGTTCGACTCGTGGACGCCGCGCACGAACGGCAAACACGTGGTTGTTCAACAACTCCAAGGCGGATTCGGGGTGGGCCGCCTGTTTGAGTCCCGGCAGGCGGCTGTCGTCTGGGTATCTGAACAGTTCGACAGGCTTGCCGCGTTCTGCCCTGATCGCCAAGAGCTGCGATGGAATGAACTCGTCACCCGGCCATTCCATCTCATAGCTAACGAGTGCAACCCGACCGAGGCTGTGAGCGAACTGGCGAATGCGGATTCGATGAGGGTCGGTGCGCGGCTTCCCGTATTGCCGGCAGTACGTATGCCATATCCAGTCCGAGTCGAAGAGCTTCGGCAGGTCAGGCAGGTCAGGGTCTTCGGGGAATGAGACCTCTGGGTAAAGCGGTATGACTGTCGGCGAGGTGACCATCCGACTCAATCGCTGTCATCGTCGCTGTCATCGCTATCTTCATCACTGTCTGTGGTAGGGGTTGGGGTGTCTATGCCGTCCGAGTCAGTTCCGTCGTTGTCAGTTGGCGTCGGGGTGTCTATGCCGTCTGAGTCGGTGCCGTCGTTGTCTGTTGGTGTCGGGGTGTCTATGCCGTCGGAGTCGGTGCCGTCGTTGTCGGTTGGAGTTGGTGTGTCTATGCCGTCCGAGTCGGTGCCGTCGTTGTCAGTTGGTGTCGGCGTGTCTATGCCGTCAGAATCGGTCCCGTCATTGTCTGTTGGTGTTGGGGTGTCTATGCCGTCTGAGTCGGTCCCGTCGTTGTCAGTTGGCGTCGGGGTATCTATGCCGTCCGAGTCGGTCCCGACGTTGTCAGTTGGCGTCGGTGTGTCTATGCCGTCGGAGTCGGTCCCGTCGTTGTCAGTTGGGGTTGGTGTGTCGATGCCGTCGGAATCAGTCCCGTCGTTGTCAGTTGGTGTCGGGGTGTCGATGCCGTCCGAGTCAGTTCCGTCATAGTCGGTGTAAGGGGTGTCGACCCCATCGTGGTCGGTCGGCGTGGGGGTGTCGACGCCGTCATCGTCGGTCGCAGGTGTGTTTACGCCGTCGTAGTCGGTGTACGGGGTGTCGATGCCATCGTTGTCAGTCGGCGTCGGTGTATCGATTCCGTCGTGATCGGTGGGTGTGTCGTTTCCGTCATAGTCGGTGTACGGAGTGTCGATGCCATCATCGTCGGTCGGCGTGGGGGTGTCGACGCCGTCGTCGTCAGTTGGCGGCGTATCGAAGCCGTCGTAGTCGGTCTCCGGGCCGTCAAGCCCGTCGTCATCGCCAATGTCGTCGTCACGCTCGGCATCGTCGTCTCTCCCGTCCGAGGTCGGACGAGGGGTCGATGCTGCGTTCTCCGGGAGCCCTTGACCCGAGGGCGGACCAACACCACCCAAGATGAAGGAAAGGGACAGCGCCAGTATTGAAATAAATGCCCCGAAAGACATGAGCAGATTCATTCGAAGGTCTCCAAGCGAAGCAAGAGGACATAATTTCTAAACTGCCATGTATACAGACTAAAGTAGCACATGGTTCCGCTGTTTCAGACGATGAGAGGAACGATTCTCGTCACTTGAGGCGTGCTGAGTGCTGAAAGTGGGCGTAATTTTCCTGAACAATGATCGTAAATGTGCGGTTGAGTCGCCGGTCATACGTCCTAATCCGCTGGAGCCACGACGTCTCCAGCCAACTGTTGAATCCTGGCCACACAAGCCGTCTTCGGTACTTTTGGGCCTGGGGCCGCGACTGTTGCCACGACCCTGAGGGAACCGGTCCCACTGCGGCGCCAACCCGTCAGCCTGTTCAGACGGTTCGCATAGCTCGCCGGCCGCGGAACATCAGGCCCAGGCCCAGCCCGGCGGCGGTTGTTGCCAGCCCGGCTACGAGAAGCAATGTCCAGATTGGAGGGTTGTATCCGCCGGTCCTTGGGAGTTCTGCGGTGGTCAGGTTGTAGTTGATGCCGGCGTAGTAGAGGGAGGTAAGGCCTTCGAATCCGGAGTCGGTGCCTACGATGAGCCAGGCACGGCCTTCGGTGTCCGTGTCTACGGTCAGCGGCTGGTCACGGTTGTCGAGGGTCTTGATGCGGTACTCGCGGCCCTGGACCTCTGGGTTGGCCACGTTGCCGATGACCACCATATCCTCGCCGCCCTGGGACTGGTTGCCCTTGTCGATATTCATCCTGAGGTGACGGTCGTTTCCCTCGGCGGCCGTCGGTTCGACCGTGGACGCTCCGGCTTTCACGAAGACACTTTCGCCGGGCGAGCCACCGATGCCGCCCAGTCCGGCTGCAACGTTGGTTGCGAGGTCGATTGATATGGAGACCGCATACGTCGTGTTCGGTCTCAGCCCGCCGACCTGCGTCTTGAGGTACATGAAGAGATCGTCGCTGCGGTTGTGTCCCTGGAGGTACATACCCCTGCCTTCCAGGCCTTCAGGAAGCAGGCGGTACCCGCGGTCGAGATCATAGATCGACTGATCGTAGTCCACGGGCAGGTCTGCGAATCCGGGCGTCCATCCCTCGGGGCCGCTGTCGAAGTCGAAGTTGAAGGTCCCGTCAACTCCCTCCTGAACCGGGTTTTTCGTCGGGTCGGGCGCCGGTCTGTCCGTTCCGGGAAGGGGCGCGTCACCCTGCCCGAGCTCGTCGATGTCCTGCTGCGCTTGGCCGAGTAGGGCGGTGCGGGTGCATATACCCGTGGAATAGCCGCCATCGTCGTAGTGGCTGTCATAGGCGTAGACGATGTATTCCTCTCCCTCGACGAAGGTGAACCCGCATGCGCCGCCGGTGGGTGGCGTGGTGATGTACGTGTCCTCGTGGACGGTGCCCTTCCAGACGGCGCTGACATCGAAGCCGATCGTGGTGCGGTCGTCCCGGGTGACAATCCTCCCCTCGGGATCGTAGGAATGTTCGACAAGGAAGACTCGGCCGACGAAGACCGCAGCGGACCTCTCCAGTTCTTCGGACGGAGGCCCCGGTTGCACACATGAGCACGCGTAGACCGGTCCGGGTGTCCATAGGAGCCACAGGACTCCTACCAGGACCGTTGCGCTGACCAGTCCGTAAAACGCGAACCTGGACGCGAATTCGTGACGCATTGCAATCACCGATTTACTCCTTGTCCGGCACTCTCGAGTTGTCCCTGTTTTGTGCCTCTAATAGTAAGACGCTCAGGGGTTACGGAAGGTTCCGGGGACTTTCGCCAAGTCTTGGGATTGGCTTAGTCTTCGCTGAAGAAGTTGATGGTCGGGAGGGCGTTCTGACAGACGCAGGGGAGCTTGATTTGTCAGTCGAAATTCGGGTGGACCGACTTGTGGGAGCGGAGTTCGTGTTTCGGCCGGGCGTCACGCTGACGAAACTGGCGGTCCTGCTCTGCCTCGCGACGGCAGCCGTGGCATTGGTTGGGTGCTCGGGCGCCGACGATTCTGCCTGCCCGGAGGGCGCTGAGCTTTTCGTCCGGTACGAACTGTTTATGGGCCGAAGCAACCAGTCGGATGAGGTGGTGGACGAATCGGCGTGGGCGGCGTTCATCGAGGACACGGTGACGCCGCGGTTCCCGTACGGGCTTACCGCGCTGTACGCTCAAGGCCAGTGGCGGGACTCCGCGGGAGTGATCCATAAGGAGCGATCGAAGCTGCTGGTGATCCTGGCGCCGCCGGGCGACGACGGGGCACGCCTGATCAACGAGGTCTCGGACGAGTACAAGCGCCGGTTCGAACAGGAGTCCGTGTTAAGGGTGGTGTCGGACGCGTGTGTTTCGTTCTGATGGCGCCTGCGCGTTCAGGTCGGGCCGAGCCGGCGCGGAATTGGCTCAACCGCGGGGAGGCCTGGTGGTACCCCGTACGGGATTCGAACCCGTGATCTTCGGCTTGAAAGGCCGATGTGCTAGGCCACTGCACCAACGGGGCGGGATTACCAGTTTCCAGCATAGCAAAGCCCCAGCCGCACGCAGCCAGGTTGAGGGCCGGACTCCGGGTTGAAACGGATTGTCCGTCGTCGGCATCAAACTTGTGTTGACACGCCCGAATAGGAGATGCGGGGCTCGGGTAGCACAGGCGGGCTCGGGATACTTCTTGCCAGGACCAGGGACGAAATGATGACTGACCGTACGGCCCATGAGCCGGAAATCGGATCCTTGAGAAGAGGGCTCCAATTTGGGCTGGTTTCGGGCCTTGCCGCGATCACCTGCTGCGTATCGCCGGTCGTGCTGGTGCTGCTGGGTGTAGCGACGGCTGCCGAGGCGGTGACGCTGGGGGATACGTTGTACTACGAGTACGGGTGGTACTTCAGAGCGGCCGGATTCGCCATCGCGGCGTTGGCGGTCTACCAGTTTCTACGCGGTCGAGGTGTATGCAACGTGCGAGGGGCCTACCAGTACCGCCGGATGCTGCTGGTCCTGGTGGCGTCGGGCGCGGCGACGTACGCCGGGCTTTTCTGGTTTACGAAGTACCTGGGTGTGTGGTTCGGCTGAAGGTCTTTCGCCCTCAGGCGGAGGCACACCTGAGTGTTGGGCGCGCCTGAATCACTCATGGGCGTTGACCGGTCTGGACCTCCGTAAGCATTACGTCGATGTCAGCGGTCGGAAACCGGTGCAGGGACGCGTCTTCGATGGCGCGCAGCCTTGCCGCGACGGACTTGCGGTGTTCGATTACCCCTTTGCGCAAGGTTTGGCGGGCCCATTCGGTCACGGTGACCCGTTGCCGGCGAGCGATGCCCTGGATTTTCATATGTTCGTCCTCGGCGAGGAGGACTTGGAGTTGCCTGGACATGAGTCCAGTTTAGGTGACGAATGGCTTCGGGTGTCCGGCGTGCCCACCTCCGCTCCCCAACGTGGGTACCGGATCGGAGTCCGGAAAGACCCCGTGTCGAGCACGGGGCAGGCTACCCCTCGCGGGGGTGGCGTGGTCGTGGATTGGGTGTGGCCTCCCTTCGCCTCACGCCCACCGTGGGTACCGGATCGGAGTCCGGTAAGACGAGTGAGGGTGTGATCCCCCTGGCGGGGGTGGCGTTGTGGCGGTTTGTGCGTGGCCCCGCTCTGCCTTACGCCCACGGTGGGTACCGGATCGGAGTCTGGCAAGACGAGTGAGGGTGTGATCTCCCTGGCGGGAGTGGCGTTGTGGCGGTTTGTGCGTGGCCCCGCTCTGCCTTACGCCCACCGTGGGTACCGGATCGGGGTCCGGTAAGACGGGTGAGGGTGTGACCTCCCTGGAGGGAGTTGCGTGGTCGTGGATTGGGCGAGGCCCCGCTCCGCATCCCGCCCACCATGGGTACCGGATCGGAGTCCGGTAAGACGAGTGAGGGTGTGATCTCCCTGGCGGGAGTGGCGTGGTCGTGGATTGGGCGTGGCCCCGCTCCGCATCCCGCCCACCGTGGGTACCGGATCGGAGTCCGGCACGACGAGGGAGCGTG
>DAOUKO010000020.1:0-128957 GCA_034421215.1 Dehalococcoidia bacterium | reverse complement strand
GTGTGGTTGTGTAGCGGGTTGGTGGGGGTAGCCGCGCCCGTCCCATGCCCCACCGTGGGTACCGGGTTCCCCCGGCACGACGGGTTGGGGGAGTGTGACTGGGTGGCAGGTTGTTGGGGGTAGCCGCGCCCGTCCCGCGCCCCACCGTGGGTACCGGGTTCCCCCGGTAAGACGGGTTGGGAGAATGGCGGTTGTGTGTGAAGGGCGGGAGGTTGTAGCCGCGCTCCCCTGGGTCCCCGATCGGAGTCGGGGAAGACGGGTTGGGGGAATGGCGGATGTGGGTAAGGGGTGAGAGGTTTGTGGGGGTAGCCGCGCCCGTCCCACGCCTCACCATGGGTACCGGATCTGGGTCCGGCACGACGGGAGAGGGGGGTGTGGCTGGGTGGGAGGCTGATGGGGGTAGCCGCGCTCCCCTGGGTCCCCGATCGGAGTCGGGGAAGACGGGTTGGGGGAATGGCGGAGGTGGGTAATGGGTGAGAGGTTTGTGGGGGTAGCCGCGCCCGTCCCGTGCCCCACCGTGGGTACCGGGTTGCCCCGGCACGACGGGTTGGGAGAACGCCGGATGTGGGTAAGGTCTGGGAGGTTGGTGGAGGTAGCCGCGCCCGTCCCGCGCCTCACCATGGGTACCGGATCGGGGTCCGGCACGACGGGAGAGGGGTGTGTGACTGGGTGGCAGGTTGTTGGGGATAGCCGCGCCCTTCCCGCGCCCCACCGTGGGTACCGGGTTTCCCCGGCACGACGGGTTGGGAGAACGCCGGATGTGGGTAAGGTGTGGGAGGTTGATGGGGGTAGCCGCGCCCGTACCCCGCGCCATGGGTACCGGCCCCGCATCAAGTGCGGGGAGACGATGGAGGGCACGACGGGAGAGGGGTGTATGACTGTTTGGCAGGTTGGTGGGGGTAGCCGCGCCCTCCTGGGTCCCCGATCGGAGTCGGGGAAGACGGGGTACGGAGGTCGGGAAAGACGGATTGGGGGAATGGCGGATGTGGGTAAGGGGTGGCGGGTTGGTGGGGATAGCCGCGTTGCCCGTGCCGCCCAGGGCCGTTCGCGAACGGCCCCTACGGGGGTGGCGGGCCGACTTGCGGTTGGGTGGGAGTTGAGGGCGAGGGGTTCGGTTTGGCGTTCAGGTGGTGTTGGTGGGGAGTGGTTTTACGCCGTCAGGGAAGCGACTTTGCAGCCTCTCGTATTCGAAGCGAAGCTCCCGGTCGGGATGCCGCCAGTCCTCCAGGTACACGACCCCTTTGACACGGGCCTGCAATAGCTCCTTGGTGCAGCCGAAGCACGGCCTCATGGTGGAGTAGAGGATTGCGCCCTCGACGGGGATGCCGAACCTTGCCGCAGCAAGCAACGCGTTTTGTTCTGCGTGGACACAGATACAGATGTCGTAGGCCGTGCCGGACTCGTAGCGCCCGGGGTTGGAGCAGCGTTCGCAGCCGCCCTCTTCGCAGTTGGTCATGTCCGACGGCGTGCCGTTGTAGCCGGTGGACACGATGCGTCCTTCGAGGACCAGCAACGCGCCGACGCGGCTGCCCCGGCAGTTCGCCCGCACCTTCACGGCTTCGGCGATACCCATCATGTACTGGTCTACGGTTGGTCGATGAGACAAGTTCGTAACTCGCGTTTGCGTCCTCGAACAGGCGGTTTGCCCGGCTGGGTCATCGTAGAACAACAGGCGGCCGTTGCGCGGCGCATCTGCCCGAACGCTGATCCAGCGGTGTTGACTGTTATCCTTGGACGAGTTGATTCCTGACGGATTTCCGCTTAGCCCGAGGGCTGAATTCACATGCCGACCGTAGCGTCCAAAACCCACCTTTTGCCCGACGAACGGGGCCGCTTCGGCCAGTACGGCGGCAAGTTCGTGCCGGAAACCCTGATGAGCGCGCTGGACGAGCTTGAAGCCGCGTACGACGAGGTCGCCGGTGACGTCTCGTTTGCTCAAGAAATGGACTCGCTGCTCAAGGACTACGTCGGACGACCGACGCCGCTTTATTTTGCTCCCAACCTCTCGAAAGAACTGGGCGGCACACGCGTCTACCTGAAGCGCGAAGACCTCGCCCACACCGGGGCGCACAAGATTAACAACGCCCTCGGACAGGCGCTGCTGGCGCGTCGACTGGGCAAGAACCGGATCATCGCAGAGACGGGCGCGGGTCAGCACGGTGTGGCCACGGCCACCGTTTGCGCCAAGTTGGGTATGGAGTGCGTCGTCTACATGGGCGAGGAGGACATCCACCGGCAGTCGCCCAACGTCTACCGGATGAAACTGCTGGGAGCCGAGGTCCGGTCCGTCACATCGGGCAGCCGGACGCTCAAGGACGCCATCAACGAGACCATAAGGGACTGGGTGACAAACGTAGAGAGCACCCACTACATCATTGGCAGCGTGGTCGGGCCGCATCCGTACCCGAAGATGGTGCGCGACTTTCAGTCCGTGATCGGGCGGGAAGCCCGCAGCCAAGTCCTGGAACAAGCCGGTCGGCTGCCGGACTATGCGATCGCTTGCGTGGGCGGCGGAAGTAACGCGATTGGCCTGTTCTCAGGGTTCGTTGGGGACGAGGGAGTGGGCCTGATCGGGGTGGAAGCCGCCGGAGACGGCGTCGAGACCGAACGGCACGCGGCCACAATTAGCATGGGCAGGCCGGGCGTGCTGCACGGGGCTATGAGCTACGTGCTGCAGAACGATGACGGGCAGATCCAGGAGGCGCACAGCATTTCGGCCGGCCTGGACTACCCCGGTGTCGGGCCGGAACACAGCTACCTGAAGGACGCCGAGCGGGCGCAGTACGTCGCGATCACAGACGCCGAGGCGCTCGACGGATTCGACCTGGTCACGAGGAGCGAGGGAATCATTCCTGCGCTCGAACCCTCACATGCCATCGCGTACCTCAAGAAGATGGCGCCGGACCTGACGCCGCAGCACGTGGTGCTCCTGTTGATGAGCGGCCGCGGCGACAAGGACCTGGGCACCGTCGCCGACGCGCGGGGCATCTCGCTTTAGCCGCGGCGCAAGGACTGCCGAATGGCGAGCAAATCCGGCAAACATAATTGTTCGAGGGCGCAAAACGATCGCCCCGATCTTTCTGAAATTCCTGCCGCATCCGAAAGCAACGAGGCCAGAAAGCGGAAGTCGCGCCTGAACATCACATTGCCAGTCGAAATGGATGGACCGCTGAGACCCGCGGCCGAGAGGCTGGGACTGAACCGCACGCGCAACAAGCGCAAGCCGCCTTCTTCGCACGAATGAATTTGCTTCCGACTGCATATGCCCTGCAGTTTTAATCGGAATCACTATGGCCTTGTTGAGGCCACACGATGTGATGAAAAAAGGGTGGCGCCTGTCAGTCTGTGGTTGTACATGTCGGGCGTACCCACCTCTGCACCCCACCGTGGGTACCGGCCCCGTATCGGGTACGGGGTGACGTTGTTACCCCGATAAGACGAAAGGGGCCGGCACGACGATGTGGGCGCTGACCGGCTTATTTTTTTACCAATCACCCATGCTGGCTGCGGCCGGCGCCCCAAGGTATGAAAATGGGGTGTTGCCAGTCGTATGGGGGTTGTACATGTCGGGCGTACCCACCTCTGCACCCCACCGTGGGTACCGGATCGGAGTCCGGCACGACGACTCTGTATGGGCCCACCGTGGGTACCGGCCCCGCATCGGAGTGCGGGGAGACGGGGCCGGAGTGCGGGGAGACGGGGTACGGAGTGCGGGGAGACGGAATACGGAGTGCGGGGAGACTGGGTACGGAGTGCGGGGCGACGATTGAGGGCACGACGATATGAGGGGCTGCCTGGTCAAATTTCATAGCAACCGGTGTGCCCGTTTTCAAGATCTTGGGATTCTTTGGCTTCAATAGCCTTGAACGGCATCTGAGTCGCCCGGCGTATAATTACGCGCTGGGCGCCGACTCGCCCGCATTGGAGTAATTGCAAGCACGAAGTGAACCTGACGACTGTTCAGGCCCCACAAAGGTTGAGGAGTGGAGCGCCGGGCGTTCTGGCCTCAGTGATTCCAACGCCTTTGTAATCGCACCGCAGGGAGGTGCTCCATGGCCAGCCGCATTTTGGACCGTATCGACGAACCGAGCGGCCTGAATTCGCTGACTCGCGAGGAATTGGAGCAAGTCGCTCAAGAGGCGCGTGACACCATCATCTCCGTGATAACGGAGCGCGGCGGTCACCTCGCATCTAACCTGGGGGTTGTCGAACTCACCCTGGCCCTGCACCGCATATTCGACAGTCCGAAGGACAGCATCGTCTGGGACACGACCAACCAGACCTATACGCACAAGCTGGTTACGGGGCGGCGAGACGAGTTCCAGAACATCCGCCTTGAGGGTGGCCTCTCCGGATTCGGAGAGCCCATGGAGAGCCCTCACGACACCTTGTGCGCAGGGCACGCCGGCACCGGCCTTTCCATCGCCCTCGGGATCGCCGAGGCTTCCACCAACCGCGGGAAAGATTCATGGACCATCGCGGTCGTTGGGGACGGGGCTATGACCTCCGGTTCCAGCTTTGAGGCGCTGAACAACATTGCGCATCTCAACCCAGACAAATTCGTCGTTGTCCTCAATGACAATGGCATGTCTATCTCAGAAAACATCGGCTTTCTCACCAACTGGCGCAAACGCCTGATAACTCACCCCGAGTACAACTCGATGATCGACCGTATGAAGAGGCTCTCAAAACGAGTGCCCACGGGTGAGTTGATGTACCGGCTCGTCAAGCGATTCAACACGGGACTTGCGGGTCTGATTGTGCCGACTACGTTCTGGACCGAGATGGGGTTCCAGTACCTGGGTCCGGTGGACGGCCACGACTTCAATCAACTTGAAGAGACCATGCGCCAGGCAAGGATGCCGTCCGGGTCTGTGCCCCTTATCCACGTGGTGACGCACAAGGGCCACGGGTACGAACCCGCCGAGGACGATCCCGTCAAGTTCCACCAGCCCAGTTCACCGCTGGGGAGCGGGTCCGGCGCTCCAACATACTCGAAGGTGTTTGCCCAGACAATTGGGCAACTGATGCGCAGCGACCGCTCCGTGGTGGGCATCAGCGCAGCGATGCTTGAGGGCACCGGACTGGTAGAACTACAGGACGAATTCCCGGACCGGGTCTTCGACGTCGGCATCGCGGAGCAGCACGCCGTCAGCATGGCAGCTGGGATGGCCTCGAACGGGCTTCATCCCTTCGTGTCGATCTACTCCACTTTCATGCAACGCGCGTTCGACCAGGTGGTGCACGACGTCTGTTTGCAGAACCTGCCGGTCACACTGATTGCAGACCGCGCCGGCATCGTCGGCGAGGACGGCAAAACGCACCACGGCGCGTTCGACATCTCGTACCTGCGTTGCCTCCCGAACGCCGTGGTCGCGGCGCCGATGGACGAAAACGAGTTGCAACACCTTGTCTACACCGCCTACAAGTACGAAGGCCCGTTCGCGATTCGCATCGCGCGCGGCGCAGCGGTCGGCGCTCCGCTCGACGACGAATTGAAGGAGTTGCCGCTGGGTAAGGGCAAAGTCGTCCGGCAAGGCACCGACGTTGTCATATTCGCACTGGGCAAGCCGGTGGAGGTGGCGCTGGAGGCCGCGGAAACGCTGGCTGGCCGGGGTATCTCGTGCGGCGTCGTGAACCCGATCTTCGTCAAGCCCCTCGACCTCGACCTGCTCCTGGAATCCGCACGCAGCGTTGGCCGTTTAGTAACAGTCGAAGAAAACGTGCTTGCCGGTGGGTTCGGTTCGGCGGTGCTCGAAGCCCTGGCTGAGGCCGGGATGGAGGATGTAGCCGTTCACCGGATCGGCATGCCGGACTCATTCATCGAGCACGGTACTGCGGCCGACCAGCGCCATCAACTGCACCTGGACGCCGAAGGGATCGTCCAGGAAATCCTGGGAGCTTTCTACCCTGAGGGAGCGTCTCAGGAGGGGGACCCCGCGAGCAAGCTGGCTGCTACGGCTTAGCAGGTAGTTCGCTACCCCGAGGCGCGCCGGATGTGGACGCCTATCCTCACCGAAAGCCTGTGAACTTTTTCGGATTCTGTTGCTGCAGAGGTTTATCTGGCTGACGGAAAGCGCCTGTGGGACGGTTTGTCGGGCCTGGTGTTGGTCGGGAGGGCAGGTTTGCGATAGAGCCTTGACCGTTTAGCGGGCCGGATCGTCTCAGTGGCGCCCGGCTTCCCTGCTGTGCCTGCTTAGCCCGTTAACGCCGTCCAACGCATGAGGTTGTGGGCCACGGCGACCAGGAGCATTACGCTGGTGACTTTGGCAAGCCCCCGTACGTTGAACTGTCCCACTCCATGCTGACGGACCTGGGCGTTCGTCCACTCCGCCACAGACGCACGCTGCCTGTATATGGCCTTGGCCTCGCCCGTGGCCATTCGCTGTCGCCACCGCACCACATCCGGACCATCCTCGTAGCGGGGTTCGTAACGCTCCTCTTCAGGTCTGTTCCGGGGCAACCTCACCGGCGCATATACACTCACCCCCCGTTGCTCCAGAGCAGTGATGTCCTCGCGGATGGCGAAGCCCCCGTCCATCAGGTAGCAGTCGGGGTGACGGCCCGTACGCCTGAACAGTTGCTCCTCCATGGGCGCGGCTTGCCCGGCATCCGTACCCGCCGAGACGACACCCACTCCGACGATGATCCCATTGGCGCTGTCGGTGGCCAGTTCCACGTTGTAAGCCGGCCGGAAGCCGCCATCCGGCATCTTCATCACCTTCGTCTGGGGGTCCGTGGTGGATACCCGCGCCTTCGTGATCCTGCTGCGCAGAGCCTTCGACTTGGTGTGCTGCTGGCGTTCCTTCTTTGATTGCTCCCCGGGCAGGTACGACAACGCCTCACGGACACGTTCCTCCCGCTCTCTGGCCGCTCGCTCCCTGGCCCCGCGTTCCCGGCGCGTCACACCAGGATCGGGACGCTCTCGTTCCTTTGCCAGCCGCTCCACCTGCTCCCGCGCCTCCTCCAGGCACATCTTCAACCTCTCCTCACCGCGAAAGGATGCAGACCCGGCGCTCGCCCGCACCCGCATACCGTCCTGAGCCACACGATTCAAGCGGACCGCGTCTGCCGCCATCAGGGCGCCTACGATCTGGGTCAAAAGATCGTCCAGCGCCTCCTGATGCGCAACACGAAAGTCGGAGAGCATGTGATAGTTGACCGGCACGCGTCCTCTCATCCAGCGATAGGCGTCGTGCTCCTCGCACAGACGCGCCAGCCGGCGGGCGCTGCCTATACCGTCAACAGTGGCCAGCAGCCACAACGCCAACAGCACCTGGGGGTCCGTCGTCGGGCGGCCGGGCCGGTTCTCCACCGCCTTGATCGGCTCATAAAAGGCCGACAGGTCCAGCTTCTCCAAAAAGCTCCAGATACCCCGGGCCGGATGATCCTGAGACAACAGCGACTCGAGGTCCACCACTCCCCACTCAAGCTGATCCCGCACCGGCCGCAGCACACGGGCCTCACCGGGCTTCGTTGGAGCAGGCTCTCGCCTTTCCTCATTGGCCGGAAGCTCGAACAGCGTTTCTTCACTCATGCGTTCACCTCGTCGGTTTAGGTCCCAACGATTGTCCGGGAATCAACCAACAAATACCACCAGCAAAAAGGATTTATTCACAGGCTCCGAGGTAGAAGGGGCGCCTCTATCGCGAACCGCGACAAGATATATACTGCTCCGAGAACGGTCTGTCATTCTCATAATTGCAGCGTGGCCGCATAAGGTCTGAACCCTCAACCCCGGGAAGTGCGGAGATGGACGACCAATACAACGGCGGGAACGTGTGAGGGATTTACCGAACGAGTACATGTCGTCGACATGCCCAGGGCCGTTTCGATAGGGTTTTGCTCGTTGATCGTACGGGTCCGAGGACGCGGATTCCCGCAGGAGGGGTTACTGCATGACACGGCTCAATGACGAGCAGTTGGAGCATTTCCACGAAAAGGGTTACGTCGTAGTCGAAGACTTGATCGACCCGGACGAGATGCTGGACCCGCTGGAAGCCGAGTATGGGACGGTGCTGGACAACCTCGCGTGGCAGTTATACGACGAGGGGGCAATCGGGTCTACGTACGCCGGGGTGGAGTTCGGCGAGCGTCTGACCAGGATCTACCAGGAGAGCGGCGAGGTACACTCCCAATACTTCGACTTGTCGCTTCCCCAGAAGAACATCACGTACGACACTCCGATGTGGCACGGGCCGGCGGTGTTTGACTTCCTGACCGCGCCGCCGCTGCTTGACGCGGTCGAGTCGATCATTGGGCCGGAGATATACTCGAACCCGACGCAGCACGTGCGGCTCAAGCCGCCAGAAGCGCTCACTCCGGCCAATCATGAGACGGGCGGGGTCCATTTGGGCGCGACGCCGTGGCACCAGGACAGCGGAGTCGTCATGGAGGAGGCGGACGATTCCGAGATACTGACCGTCTGGATTCCGGTTTGGGACGCAGACGAAGAGGCGGGTTGCCTCCAACTCGTGCCGCGCAGCCACTCTGAAGGACTGAACCAGCACTGTTCGGGGGTTACTGCGACCTCCCCATCCGGCCTGCTGCACATACCCGACGAGATGTTTCGGATCGAAGACGCCCTTACGATGCCGATGCGACGCGGGAGCGTGCTGTTCATGCACCGGATGACCTGCCACGGCTCGCTGCCGAACAGGAGCGACCGGGTCCGGTGGAGTCTGGACCTCCGGTACAACCCGACCGGCCAGCATACGGGGAGGACGGCCTTTCCCGGATTCGTGGCGCGAAGCAGGGCCCACCCGGAGACTGAGCTTCGCGACGCGGAGGCGTGGGCGCAGGAGTGGAGAAACACGCGGGAGCGCCTCGCACGGGAGAACGATCCTTCCTTCAACCGGTGGTCGGCGGACGACCCGGCCTGCGCGTAGGGTTTCAGACCGGCGCAGAGTCCGCCGTCCCGATAGGAACGTCATCGGCCTGACGATTCCGGCGCGTTTGGCCCAGATATCAACATGCGCCCGCGGCTCTGGTCGTAAGCTTGCCTGAACGGGACAGCCAACGGCGCGAACTTCGCTCTTGCACTTCAAGCGGCTTAAACTCTGGTCCGGAATTTGTCCCATTTTCTACGTTTTCGCGTGATTGCATTTTGACCTCGGCCCTGCCTACCCGGAGTGGCACCGAGTCTCCTCGCCGCCTGCCGGGGTCGCGGGCACGGCGGCCGACCAGCGCTATCAGCTGCACCTAGACGCCGAAGGGATCGTCCAGGAAATCCTGGATTCCTTCTTCCCTGAGGGAGCGGCCCAACAGGCCGGCGCGCCTAAGAAACTTGCAGCGTCCGCGTAGCGTTTAACGGCCCAAAGGACCGGTGGTCAGCTTCGGGGACTGACGGCTTCGAAGTGGCCCAGGGGGAGTCCCGGCGGTATCGGTTCCGGCCGGTCGCAGGTTGTATTTAGCGCTACGTGCCGACCCGTGTCTGAGGAAGTGTGGACTGCGTGCATGATTTCGAGGACGTGGTTGGCCATCGCGGCGTCGACGCGCGAACGGCGGCCGCTGCGCAGCGCGTCCGCCATGTCGGCCACCCCGATGCCTCGACCGCCCTCGGGGTGATCCATCGGCACCTCTTCCCAATCTCCGCGACCGCGCTGGACTCGCACCGGGCCCCCGAACGTGTTGGGATCGGGCACGCTCAGGGTGCCTTCTGTGCCGTAGATTTCGATCCACGGGATCTCAGAGGACCACACGTCGAAGCTGGTAACTATCGTTCCGATCGCTCCGTTTTCGAAATCGAGTGTCCCTGCGACGTGTGTAGACACCTGGACGTCGATGGACGTGCCGTGGAGCGGTTCGCTGGTGATTAGCCTGCTATCGAAGGCCCGCCCGTGTGAGCCGGAAACTCTCTTGACGGGGCCGAGCAAACTAACGAGCGCGGTGAGATAGTACGGGCCCATGTCGAACATCGGGCCGGCGCCGGTCTGGTAGTAAAAGGCCGGATCGGGGTGCCAGTGTTCATGCCCGTGGTTTTGGAACGAAGCCATTGCGGCGACCGGACGTCCTATTCGTCCTTCGTCGATCAGCTTGCGGCATGTCTGGATTCCCGCTCCCAGGAACGTGTCGGGGGCGCATCCCACGATGACGCCTGCCTTGCGCGCCGCCCGCAGGATTGCGTCGCCGTCCTCTTTAGCGACCGCCAACGGTTTTTCGCTGTAGACGTGCTTGCCGGCGGCGATAGCGGCCAGGCTCACATTCGTGTGGTCCGCCGGCTGCGTCAGGTTGACTACGATGCCGATGTCCGGATTGGCGAGGAGTTCCTCGGTGGTGCAGACGATGGGCACGCCGAACTCCTGCGCGCGGCGTATAGCCTTGTCCATGATGAGGTCGGAGCAGGCCGCGATCTCTACACCTGGGTACGCAGGCAGATTCCTGAGGTACTGCGGGCTGATGTCCCCGCAGCCGATCAAGCCGACTTTCATCGGTCCAACTCCGGCTGATGTCATATTCAGTTTCCCGGAGACTACAGGCTACCTGCTTGCCCAGAGCATTCCGCGTTTAGCGATCTCGAGGACCTCGGGGACTTCGAAGTCGTCCATCTTGTGGCCTAGTGAGGAGTAGAAGACCCGTCCGTCGCCCCACGTCCGTTTCCACACCACCGGCATGACAGTCCCAGCGATCCAGGAGCACTCGTACGGGGCGATGCGGCTGACCTGCTGAGCCCCCGTGAACGTGGTGGTGGCCAGGACATGGTTGGACGGGTCGACGTGCATGTAGTACTGCTCGGTCATCATCGAGAAGTCATCCAGCCCGGCTGTGATGGGATCTTCGCGGTCGACGATGTTGACTTCGTAGTCGATGTAGCCGCCGGGGTGCGACACCCACTGTCCACCCACCATGAACTGGTAATTCACGCTGGTCCGGAAGGAGTCTCCCATGCAGCCATGCCAGCCGGCGATGCCGACTCCGCCGGCCACGGCTCGCAGGAGATTAGTTTCCTGCTCGACGGATATCTCTCCCTGGGTCCAAATCGGGACGATGAGGCTGAGTTCGCTGAGCCTGTCAAGGTCGAGGTATGCGTCGAGGGTGTCGGAAATCTCGACCTCGTACCCCTGTTCCTGGAGCCACGGCCCGAACAGTTCGGCGCACTGTTTCGGCGAGTGGCCCGGCCACCCGCCCCAGACCAGCAAGGCGGATTTTTTCATGTGGGGTTCCGTAAGGGTTTTCTGCTCTGTGGCCGGAATTGGCGACGTGCTGGACCACTCAGGCCGATGGCCGGAGCGGAGGAATTACATCGCCGCCTTCTCGGAGCATCTCGAGATGGTAAATAACGGCAGCTTGGATCAAATCTTCGGTCTCGGCTCGAGTGTTCCCGCGGCGACGCAGCCCGGTAGGTCAGGCAAGTACGCAGAGTAGCCGTTACCAGTCTCTTCGATGATCACAGCATAATTCATGGCGACTGCCGTTCGTAGAATCCGCGTCTTGCCCCGACTACGCCACCCCTGGTAGTGGCTTTACGTGCTCTTCCAGCCAAGCAGATAGCTCTGCGAAGCGGAATGAGTTGGTCTCGAAAAGGCCCATAAAGAATTCGTAGGCAAGGTCGTTGTCGCAGTCGATGAAGCTACCGTTTTTGCGAAGGAACGAGTCGGTAGTGTAAAAGGCGGTTCGCTTGTTGCCGTCCACGAAGGGGTGGTTCATGGCGAGGCTTTCAAGCAGAGCGGCAGCCTCCTCGATGAGACTTTCGTAGTATCCCATCTGTGGGCGCAGGACTGCCGACTCCAAGGCTCCCATGTCGCGCAGGCCCAAGGAGCCACCGAGCTCGTGGACGGCCACGTCATGTATGGCGACGACCTCCTCTACTGTCGGAAAGTCGTGAGTCACGATTTGGCCAGTAGCTCACCGAGGCGGCGATTTCTCTCGAGGCTAGCTCGGAAGTGGGCCATCACCTCGGGGCGGACCTTCTGCTGGTCTCTGCCTTCGATGTATTCAAGCATGGCGTCTTCCAGAACGGCCTGGAAGTGGCGGCCGTCTTTCCTGGCGATCTCTCGCATCTTGGACAGCAACTCCGGCGCTGCCTGGCTGGAGAATTTTTCGCGTTGCGCGACCATTTCATGTACTCCCGTTTGTGGTCTCTGGACCTGATTTTGGGACTGTGATCCAGGCTTGTCAAGAAAACACTTGGTGAGTCTGGAACCAGTGGGGTTAGGCCAGGGAATCTTGATCTGTGAACGCCACTTCAATGATGTTTAATCAAGTAACGTCCGAGACCGTCGTTCCCACTACAATGAGTCTACTTACTCGAAGGTTATGCGTGACACTTGGTCAGACCCGGTAACGTCGACACGAACCCCAGGAGAACAGCAGGCGAAGAAATGGGCGGCGCACACTCACTTCCCGAATCGATCACACCGTATCCGGTGGTGGCGAACATTGACTTTGCGGAAGGGCCGATCTTCGACGACGCCGGCAATTTGTACTTCGTCAACTACCTGGAATCGGGGACGCTGGGCAGGATGGCGGCGGACGGCACGGTAGAGGTTTGGGTGCACAATGGCAGCCGGATCAACGGGCTCAAGTACGACGGCGACGGCCACGTCGTGGCGGCTGACTATGGCGGCAAGCGGGTCTCGAGGTTCGATACACGAACTCGCCGCAGGGAAATCCTGACCGACTCATTCGAGGGGCAGCCTTACCTTGGGGTCAACGACGTTTGCCTGGACCTTGCAGGCAACATTTACTTCACGGACCCGGGCGCGAATGAGGCAGGCTCAGAGGGTGGGGTGTACCGGATTGCCATGGACGACCGCAATCAGCCCACGGATGTGATTCGCCTCGACAACGGCCTGCCTTATCCGAACGGACTCGCCGTGCATCCCGACCAGAAACGTCTGTACGTGGCGTTATCCGGCCTGAACGCTGTCGTTTCGTACGACCTTGGGGCCGACGGGGCTGTGTCGAATCAGACGATGGTCCACCAATTCGATGGCCCGACGGTGGACGGGATGATGTTCGACGAGTTCGACAGGCTGTGGGTGGCTCGCTGGCTGCACGGGACGGTGGCGGTTTTGGACGTTGAGACCGGGGAGTTGCTGGCGGACTACCCGATGGGCGGCGACCGCGTGACGAACATGTGCTGGTGGGGTGAGTCGCTGTACGTTACGGTGGCCGGTCGTCACAGCATCGAGCGTCTGGACGTCGGATGTTGCGGCGCGCAGATCGTTCCGAAGCGAGCATCCGGCGACGGGGGATAGATAATCCGACCACAGGACTTTCGTGATGCAAGACAGCGACGGTTCAAACCAAAACCCGGCAAAGCAAGCAGGCCCGCTGGCCGGCTTCCGCGTGCTGGAGTTCGGCTCGTTTGTGGCGGGTCCGTTTGCGGCTCAGATGCTCGCCGACCTCGGCGCGGACGTTATCAAGGTCGAACCGCCAACCGGCGATCCGTGGCGGTCCCACATGACCTTTGCCCCGTACGAGAGCAGGGTGTTCATAGCCCTCAATCGCGGGAAGCGGAGCATTTGCATCGACCTGAAGCAACCGGAAGGGATCGAGGTGTGTCACGCGCTTGTGAGGAGCGCCGATGCGGTTTTGTCGAACAACCGGCCGGATACCGCCGCCAAGCTTAAGTTCGACCACGAGACGCTGATGCGAGTCAATCCTTCGCTTGTGTACTGCGACGTCACGGCATACGGCGCCAGGGGGCCCAAAAAGGACGAGCCGGGGTTTGACCTCATAACGCAGGGATACACCGGAGCGATGGCCAGCGAAGGAAAGGTCGTGCGCGGTCACCCCGTGCCGGTGAGATCGTCTTCCTTCATCGACTACTCAACGGGTTACGCCATCGTCAACGCCATACTGGCCGGCCTGCTGGCCCGCGAACGCACGGGCAAAGGTCAACTGGCTCGGACGAGCCTGCTCGGCAATGCGATCGCCATGCAGTCGCTTTCGGTGATTCGTGTCGAGAGCGCGCTTTCGTCCGCACAGAAGTGGGTGGACGGAGAGCGCGTCGAACTGGCCGAACGAGGAGCGTCGTATGCCGAACAGCAGGCTGAGTACGCGAAGGTCTCGACCGCGCGGATTTACGAGTGCTACTACCGGGCATATCGGACCAAGGACGGGGCGTTCGCCCTGGGCACGCTCGCGGTGCCGCCAAGAATTCGTCTTCTCAGATTCCTCGGACTGACCGATCCGCGGATCGAGGTCCCAGGCTACGACGATTCGACACCGGAAGCCGTTGCGCTGGCTGAAGAGTTGTTGGAACGGCTCGAAGCCGAGTTCGCCAAGCGGACTACGGAGGAGTGGATCACTGAATTGAGAAAACGCGACATCCCGTGCGAGCCGGTGCGGTTCGCCGAGGAGATCGTCGACGACGAACAGGCGCTGGCCAACGACTACGTGGTCGAGATGGAACACCCGGCCGGTGGTCGCTACCGCGCGGCGGGGCCGGTCGTGCACTTCGAATCGGGCAACCCGCCCCTGCGGCCTTCTCCAATGCTCGGCCAGCACAGCCGCGAAGTTCTAGAAGAACTGGGGCTGGAAGGGGCACGCATCGAGCGGCTGTTCGATGCGGGCGCGGTGAGTTGAGGCGGCCGGGTTGGACAGGGCGCCATCCGGGTCTTGATGCCATAAGCCGGGAAGTTCCCCAGGCCGGGTGCTAGAGTGGCCTCATAAGTTCACGTCGATTCTCCAGTCCAGCTTTGGCCGGGGAGCGACACGGCGACCTCAATCTTGAACCTTTCGGAGACAGTGAATCCTCAGCGTGAATTGGCGCGGCTCCGCCCGCGACAGCGCATGTTGATTGCCTTATTGGCCGCACTCGGAGGCAGGGTCGGGCGAATCGATTTTCAGAAACTCCTGTTTCTGTATTGCCAGGAGTTCGACGAAGATGGTCCCTACCAGTTTGTGCCTTATCAATATGGCGCTTTTTCATTCAACTCCTACGCTGATTGTCGAAAATTGATCGATCGCGATCTGTTGCTGGAGGACGGTGATTCCGGATGGAGGCTTACAACCCTCGGCAAAAAGGCCGCCGCATACCGTCAGGATGACGGCGTAGCCAAATTCGCTGACCGGATTCGGCGTCTGAGAGGGAACGCATTGATCAGGCAGACATATGAGCGTTTCCCCTACTACGCCATTCGCAGTGAGATCGCTGGATCGGTTCTGGCCGGAAACCCAAACGCCCTCCGCCGAATTGAGCAAGCTCGGCCGTCCCGACGTTCGGCCACCCTTCTCACAATTGGCTATCAGGGCCGGTCTCTGGAGACCTACCTGAACCTGTTGATTGGTGCCGGCGCGACAGTCCTTTGCGACGTACGTCGAAACGCCATCAGCCGCGTTTACGGATTTTCGAAGTCAACGCTTTCGACCGCCTGCAAGGGTGTTGGCATCCGCTACGAGCATATTCCAGGACTCGGGATAAGCAGCGATAGACGCAGGGGGCTCAAGACCAGCGCAGACTACTTACGGTTGTTCGCTGAGTACGATAGCGTCGACCTGCCGCAACGGCATGAGGAGTTGGCAGAAATAAGCGCGTGGGTACGTTCTGGCGAGGCGGTAGCCCTGACTTGCTTTGAGCGAGAACCCGAACACTGTCACCGTGGTCGCTTGGCTGCAATGATCGAACGTACGTCGAAGCCTCAGACTTCCATCGAACATCTGTGACGGCCGCCAGGAAAGAACGCATCCTCGTTACTGTTAAGACGTATCCGACGTTATCGAGAAAGTACGGGGAGACAGTTTGCACGGCCGGCGTGCGGGAAGACGGATCATGGGTGCGGATCTACCCTGTGCCATTTCGGCGGTTAGGTGAAAGGGAGCAGTACAGGAAATTCGATTGGATCGAATGCCAGCTTGCCCGCAACACTTCCGACCCCCGGCCTGAATCGTTTCGACCATATGACCAAGACGAATTGTCTGACTTGCTGCCAGCGGGACACATCGATACGTCCGGCAAGTGGAGGGAACGCCGACGGATTCTCCTCGACAACGCGAGGGTGTATGACCGGCTGGACGAAATTATTGACGCTGCAAAACAGAACGAGTTGTCCCTGTGCGTATTCAAACCGACCCGCGTGCGGGAATTGATTTGGGAACAAGAGCAACGCGATTGGGACCCCAAAAGGCTTGAGGAAATGCGAAGTTTCCACGGCCAACAAGGTCTTTTTGAGGATAACGAATGGCGCAGGACATTCAGACTATTGCCCAAGCTTCCGTACAGTTTTTCTTACAGGTTCAACGATGCGACGGGCAAGGAAAGCACGCTACAAATCCTCGATTGGGAGATCGGCGCCCTCTATTGGAATTGTTTGAGGGCCGCCGAGGGCGATGAAGACCAAGCTCTCCTTAAGGTGTTCGAAAAATACTTTGAGACATTCTTGGCGACTGACCTTCACTTCTTCTTGGGCACGACCCAGCAGTGGCATGCTGTGGCGCCGAACCCTTGGGTCATCATCGGAGTTTTTCCCGTGCCACATAGCAATCAACCAAGTCTATTGTGAGTACGGGTAACCGATCCTCGAAGCCATCGCAGGCGCTTGGTGGGCACCAGCCAGTTGCCGATGCATGGGAGACGCCGGGAGTTGGGACGGCGACTTGTTTCGAAGATCAAGAAGGACCTGGGGTTGGACTGATGCTCGCCTATCCGATATTGCTGGAAGATGATGATGGGACCATCCTGGCGACCTCCGCTGACTTCCCGGAACTGACCACCTTCGGAGACGACCGCGAAGAAGCAGTCGCCCGCGCAGTTCACGCGATCGAGGAGGCGATAGCTGCCCGCATACACGATCGCAGAGACATTCCCTCGCCATCAAGTGGCAGGACAAATGCGGTGCTGCCGACGCTGACTTCGGTAAAGGTGATGCTGTACCAGGGGATGAGGGAGCAGGGGGTAGGCAAGGCGGAACTGGCCCGCCGCCTGGGCTGGCATATGCCGCAAGTAGACCGGGTCCTGGACGTTCAGCACCGGTCACGGCTGGACCAGATGGACGCAGCCCTTGGCGCCATCGGACGTCGGTTGCACGTCACCGCCGCAGTTTCGACCCAGCCACCGGTAAGTCGTCCGTCGTGACCGGCGCTTAACCTGGCCGGGTCAGCCGGCCTCCAGCCCGGAGCAATTGCGAGGCCCCTGGACCGATCCTTCCAGCACCGGCATTGCGGGTTTTTTGTTGCCGAAGCTGGGGCTTGGGCCTGCCGGCCGGAACTGGTCCAACATCGAAGTTGTGATGGGGCTGAGGGAGACGCCCACCTGTCGCCGGTAAGCCAACGTGTCAAGGGCGTGGGCCGTCAGTCCTGAGCGGGGGCGCATATCTGCGGGGTACTTGCGGTGGCACTTGCGCTGGCTAACCAACGCGGGCCTCGGCGTAGCAGCGCCGCAGGCGTGCGCCCATGGGCACATGTAGGCGATGCACAGCGCCGTTTCACCGGTCACCGGAGAGCCTGACGTGGCCAGGCCAATTCGCTGGAGGGCAAGACGACGCTCGCGTCGAATCTTTCGACTTCGCCTGCGTTGCCATGTCGAAGGCATGCCCATCACCGGGCCAGCCTGATGTTATTGGCGTGTGTGTCTTGCAGGACGAGTGACATGAGAATTCCGCGTCGGGACCACCAGGGATACAGTGCGGCGCAAAGACCATAGTTGCATATCCCAACTGATTTCGCCGTCAAAGTGGCACTCCGTTCGGTGCGAACGTGTCCCGACTACCGGCAAGCCTGGCCGCTAAGATTGGCGGAGTGTTGCTTTCAGCGAATGGAGACGCCGCATATGCCGAAGCGTTTCGAGGTGCTGGCCATCGAGGGAATGCCTGAGGTGGTACCCGGCGATGACCTCTCTTCGATGATTTTGGCGGCGGCGAAGGCGTCAGGCGTGGGTATCCGCTCCGGCGACGTGGTGGTCGTGGCGCAAAAGGTGGTCTCCAAGGCAGAGGGCGCTATTCGCAGGCTGAGCGAAATAACGGCGACTCCGGAAGTGACTGAGTTAGCGGGACGCATTGGCAAAGACCCCAGGATGGTCCAAATCGTTATGGACGAGTCAGTGCGCGTCGTGAGAGCCGTTCCGGGCGTATTGATCGTCGAAACGCGTCACGGCCTGATATGCGCCAACGCCGGCGTGGACGCCTCGAACGTGCCGGGTGATGACTCCGTCACCACCTTGCCGGTAGACCCGGACGCGTCGGCGGATCGCATACGCGCCGGTTTGGAGGCCGCGGCAACCGGCCACGTGGCGGTGATCGTCTCAGACTCGTTTAACCGGCCCTGGCGTGAAGGCTCGATGAACGTTGCGATCGGCGTCAGTGGACTAGAGCCGCTCGTGGACCTGCGGGGCAGCGCGGACGACCACGGCCGGGTACTGGCTTCGACATTGGTCTCGCTGGCTGACGAACTGGCATCTGCGGCCCAGATCGTGATGGGCGAGACCGGTCGCGTGCCGACGGCGATAATCCGCGGTGTGGAGTTCGAGCCCGGAGAAGCGGGCGCCAGCGTTCTGCTCAGACCGTCGGAGCGTGATCTATTCAGGTAACCGCCAGGCTACTTCGACTTAGACTTGCCGGAATTCCTGGTCCCGTACCAGGATGAGTACTCGATCGAGTTCCTGAACTCGCGGTCTTCTCCGCACTTCCGGCAGTGGCCGATGCTCACAGCGCCGTTCGGCGGGTCGATGACCCAGTGGTGGGTGCACCCTTCCTGCGGCTCGGGTTTCTTGCGTGCGGCGCGTGTCTTGTTCGCGCCCTTCGCTACCGGGTTCATACGTGGGGTCCTCTCTCGTTCGCTATCTCGACCGTCGCACTAATGTTGACGCCGACAAGGGCTCCCCCACAAGATAGGCCTTCGACGCCATTATCCAGTTTTCTTCTTTCGCCCTTCTATTTTACCGCGTTCTTGTTGATCCGGCCGCGGCGCGTGTCGGGCCGCGGCGGCGGCCGATAACCAGCCCGGCCACGTCCGCCCGACTCTCCATAAAACGACTGTCTCGGCAACCCAACTCGGTCGCTGGATGGTCTGCGCGAATCGGCCGTATGAGTTCACTGGCAATGCGTCGGGGCGGTCCAGGAAAACTGCCGCGGGGTCGGTATTGACGATGCGGTCCTGCGGGCGTAGTGTCCTAGCCGTCACACAAGTCATACCTGTCCGGCGCCGCCCGATAAGCGGGCGGCAAACAGGGAAGGCGGTGAAAATCCGCTACGGTGGCGCCACTGTGACCGGTTAGCCGACCGCTATTGTCACTGTCTGCGTACAGCAGATGGGAAGGCGCGGTTCAGGCGATGATCCGGGAGTCAGGAGACCTGCCGGGCAGGGCTGAGTGGCCGTTCCTCGCCAAGGGAGCGCCTCAGACCGTGGTTGTTGTGTTCCGGAGTCAGACCCGGCGCAGTTAACACGCTTTGTCCCCTGGCGATTAACGGCAGGGGATTTATTTTGCGATCGAGCGATTCCCGCGCTGCGGGTCCGCAACGCGGTGCATCACCGTCTCATCTCTTGCGCGTCGGCCTGCCAACGCGAGGACTGGCCGGATCGCCGGTATTGCGACGGCTGGTCGTCGGGTCGGCCGCGTTGATCGTGGTTATAGCGGCGATGTCGGGGACTGCTGCTGCGGTCGGTCCCTATGCCATGCCGCCGTCGCACGCTGTAGGCGTTGTTCTCGACCTTGCCGGCCTTGCAGACAGCGCAGCCACGGCAACCGAGCGAGCGGTTGTAGAGACTATCCGCCTTCCGCGTATCGTGCTGGCCCTGCTGGTCGGCGGCGCGCTTGGTGTATCCGGCGCCGTGATGCAAGGGCTTTTCCGGAATCCAATGGCCGATCCCGGGATCATCGGCGTGTCGACTGGTGGAGCGGCCGGGGCGGTCGCGGCGATCGCGATCGGCGCCAATGCGTTGTTCCCGCTTGCCCTCCCAGCCATGGCATTCGCGGGCGCGGCAGGGGCCCTGGCGCTCGTTTATGCGGTGGCCTCTGCGGGCGGGCGACTTTCCATGGCGGCGCTGCTGCTGACCGGCGTTGCGGTGAGCGCGTTCCTTGCCGCGGTGATATCGGCGATAGTCCTTTACACGGAGGACCGCGAGGCGCAGAGAGCAATGATCTTCTGGTTAGCAGGTGGGCTGGACGCGTCTCGCTGGGAGGACGTGCGCCTTGCCGCGCCATTCGTGCTGGCCGGTGTTGCGGTGGCTGCGGTGCTGGCCCGCGATCTGAACCTGCTGATGGTGAGCGAGGAGGAAGCCCGGGCCCTGGGCGTGCGCGTCGGGTTCACCCGGAACATTTTGTTGGTCTCTGCGTCCCTGATCACCGGCACTGCTGTGGCGTTTTCAGGGACCATCGCTTTCGTTGGGCTTGTCGTGCCCCATGCACTGCGGCTCGTAGTGGGCGCCGACCACCGCGTTCTCATCCCGCTGAGCGCGCTGGGCGGCGGCCTGTTCCTGCTTGCGGCCGACACTCTGGCGCGCGTGGTGGTGGCACCGGCAGAGGTGAGGGTGGGGATTGTCACGTCATTCGTGGGCGCGCCGTTCTTTCTCTTTCTATTGATACGCAACAGGTCGCGCGCGGGGCTGCTCTAGGGATGGGTCCGGCTGCGCACATGGGAGATTAGATCCAGATGATCAAGAATTTTGGAAAGCGCATCGGCATCGGGCTGATTGCCGCAAGCGTCATGCTTATGGCCCTTGCAGCCTGCGGCGGATCGTCCCAGGAAGTCGCTCCGAGGGCAACCCCCAGCGATCCTGCCACGCCACAACCAGCCGCAACCGCCATGCCAGCTCCTACAGCGCGTCCGGCAGAGGCACCTGACGCCGCCTTGCCGGCGCAGCCGGCGTTGCCAGCGCCCACCCCCGTTGCTACAGCCACCCTGTTGCCGGTCCCGGCCGCGGCGTCATACCCCGACGCGCCCGGAATCGTTGATTCATCGAACCTGGAGTGGCCGCGCGAGATCGAGACGTCAGAAGGTGTCTTGAGTCTCGATGGCCCTCCACAGCGGATACACACTTTGTCACTGGGTCATGACGAGATCATTGCGGCGCTGATCGGAGCGGACCGGTTTTCGGGAATCGGGTCGTTTACCGCCAACGCCACCTACTCGAACATTGCTGCAGAAGTGGGCGGCCTGAAGAAAGTGAAGCGGGACGCCGAAGAGGTGCTGGGACTGGACCCGGACCTGGTGATCGCCTCGAAGTTCTCGAAGGCCGACCTCGTCGACCTCATTAAGGCGTCCGGCGTTCCGGTGGCGCGCACCGCCCTGGAAAGTTCGACAACCGGCAACATTCCCAACATTCTCCTTCTCGGCTACATGTTGGGAGCTGAGGAACGGGCGTTGGAACTCATCGCCGAGATCGAAATGCGAATCGCCCTGGTCGCGGAGCGCGTACCGCCGCCCGGCGACGCGTCCCGTCCAGCGGTGCTGTCCATCGCCCGGTTCGGCGACACGATCAGCGCCGCAGGCGGAGGTTCGACGGAAGGGGGCATCATTGCGGCTGCGGGAGGCGTCAACGCGGCGGCCCGCGACGGTATCGACGGCCACCAGGGGATAAGCGTCGAGTCTATTGCGGCGATGAACCCGGATGTGATCCTGATCACGCAACCGGAACCCGGCGCGGGGACGCTGCGGGACGAACTGCTGGCCGAGCCTGCGCTTGCGCTGGTACCTGCGATAACCCTGGGCAGGATCGTGGTCTCCGATCCGAGGTTCTACACGACGCTGTCCCACTGGAACGTCAGAGGCATCGAGGAAACGGCGAACCTGTTGTACCCGGAGCGGTTCAAGGGGGTGAAGTTTGTCGATTTCGAACCGTACAAGGGTCGATGAGAAGACGATGGACCGCATCAAATGACCCCAACTGCCACTGAACCGGCGACTCCGGCTCGTAGCGCGCTCGCCACAAACGACCGGGGACTGCAGGCGCATGGTATTTCCGTGCGGCTTGGAGGCGCGACGATCCTCGATTCGGCTTCACTGCACGCGCGTCCCGGAGAATTGCTGGGGCTGCTGGGTCCCAACGGGGCGGGTAAGAGCACCCTGCTCCGGGCAATGGCGGGTCTGCTGAAGGCGGACGGCGGAGAAGTAAGGCTGGACGGCATTGGACTGGGAGAGTTGGCGGCTGGGGAGCGGGCGAAGCGGATAGCGTTCATGCCTCAGCAGGACGCGCAACACCCGTTCACGGCGTTGGAAACAGTCCTGATGGGCCGGTACCCGCACCTGGGCCGGTTCGAACTGGAGGGGTCCAGAGACCGCGAAATCGCACGAGCCGCCATGGCTCGCACCGACACCAGCGAATTCGAGACGCGGCAGCTCGACACGCTGTCCGGTGGTGAAAGGCAGCGCGTGCTGCTGGCACGCACGCTCGCACAACAGGCGTCGGTCCTATTGCTGGACGAACCGGCCGCCAATCTCGACCTGAAGCACCGTCTGTCGATCATGGACGTTCTCAGGGCGGAGATCGCCGAGCGAGAGATCGCGGTGGTTATGGCCCTGCACGACCTGTCGCTCGCCGGCCGTTACTGCGACCGGTTGGCGCTCATGGCCGGGGGCAGGATTGTGGCGGATGGAGCGCCCACCGACGTGCTGACCCCGGCCAACCTTCGTGATGCGTTTGACGTGGAGACGTTTGTCGAGTCAGACCCGGTTACGGGTAGGCCTCAAGTGTCGTTGCTCGGGCCTGCCGGAGGGTACGAGAGTGTTGAGGACAAGGGCGTGCGAGTACACGTTATCTGCGGCGCGGGCTCCGGACGGGACCTGATGCACCAGTTGGTCAGCGCCGGGTACACCGTGACATCTGGGGTGCTCGGACTTGGCGACACCGACAGGGAGACGGCGGAGTTGCTTGGCATGACATTCGTTCCCGCGCCGCCGTTTTCGCCGATCGACGACGCGCAGCACGAGCGACATCTCGAGTTGGTGAAGTCGGCCGACGTGGTGGTGTTGTGCGACATGGCTGTCGGGCCAAACAACCTTCGCAACGTCGAGGCGGCCGGCGGCGCGGACCGCCTCCTGCTAATCCAGGGACCTCCGTTTGAGTCCCTGGACTACACCGGTGGTGTTGCGGTGTCGCTGTTGCGGAAGATGGCCGAACGGGCGCCGACGGTGCAACGCGGGGAACTGCTGCGGGTCCTTGCGCGCCGGTGGCCGGCGACTACTTGATCCGGACGGGTATTCCGGCGACCAACTGCCACACGGCGTCAGCCCGGCCGGCCACTTTCTGATTGACCTCGCCCTGGAGATCGGCGAACACTGTGCCGAGGCGAGTCGGGGGCGCGACGCCTGCCCCGACTTCGTTGGTGACCAGTACGACCGGGACGTTCGTCTCCCTGAGCTCGTCCAGCAAATGTTCAACCCTGCAGTCCAGGTCGGATCGCGCCCGGGATTCGAAGTCCGGCGCGTCGCTGTCGCCGCATTCGTACATGATGTTGCTGATCCACATCGTGAGGCAATCGACCAAAACAACCCCGACCCCCGACGCCAGCCGCAGGGCCTCCGCCAGGTCGAGCGGGGACTCGATGGTCCGCCAGTGGTCGGGCCGGTTGGCGCGGTGCCTTTCGATCCGGGCATCCATGCCCCCGGTTGGCCCGCGGCGCGCGGTCGCCACGAAGGCGACGGGCCTGTCACCGGCGAGCCGGGATGCGAGGTCGGCTGCGAAGCGGCTCTTGCCCGACCGCACGCCGCCTATTACAAGGGTGATGTCCGCGCTCATCCGGCGTCTCTGTCACGGTTGACCAGGGAGTAGATGAGGTCCATGTCGAGGTTCGACCGGACTACGTCCGCGAGCCGGTCGAACTCCGCCTCCATCGAAAAGTGAGGGACGTCCGGAGTAGGCAATCCGTGTCTATTCGCTATGTTCCCGACTATCCTCTCCACGATTTCCGGCGAATCGAACAGCCCGTGGATGTAGGTGCCGAGGACCCATCCACCATTGCCGGTGGCGCCGTCCGGTTCGGACCGGCTTCCGGTGGCCTTGACCTCGACTGGTTGTGCCTGGTCGACGGTGGTGACGCCGGTGTGAATCTCGTAGCCAACGCCTGTTGCGGGTGTGTTTCCTTCAAGCAGGCCGGGTCCGGGGCGGAGGGTGAAATCCACCCGACGGGTCCGCTTTTGCTGCGCGAAAACGGTCGACGATTCGATTAGGCCCATTCCGTCTTCAGCGCCTCCATCTACGCTGTCAGCACAAAGGGGGTCTTCGAGGCGCGTTCCCAGCATCTGAAAACCGCCGCATATTCCCAGGACAGCGGTCCCATTCCGGGCGGCAGACGTGATCGCCTGGTCGAGGCCACGCGACTTCATCCACCGTAGGTCCGCGATGGTGCTCTTGGTGCCCGGCAAGATCACCAGGTGCGCCCCTGCGATTTTCTGAGGGGTGGTTACGAAGTCGACGCGGATGCCGCAACGTTCGAGCGGAGCGAAGTCGTCAAAATTGGAGACGCGTGGGAACCGGACCACCGCGGCGCGCAGGCCAGAGCTACTGGACTGGCCAATGGTGGTCGAATAGGGGAGTTCGGCAGCGTCTTCGTCCTGGATATTCAGTTCGGGGATCATCCGGATTACCCCTGCGACCGGGACCCCTGTCCTGTCAGCGATCATCTGCGGCAATGGTTCCAGTACTGCGGGATCCCCCCTGAAGCGATTGATCAGTAGGCCGCGTACCAGTTCCCGCTCGCGTGGTTCGAGGAGTTCGAGGGTCCCGAGCAGCGACCCGAAAACACCGCCGCGGTCGATGTCGCCAACGAGCAGGACGGGCGACCGGGCATGTAGGGCCACGCGCATGTTGACGATGTCGCTGTGCTTGAGGTTCGGCTCGGCGGGGCTGCCTGCGCCTTCGATCACAACAACGTCGTGCCGGCGGCGAAGCCTATCGAGAGCGGCTGTCACGTGCGGCCACAGGTCGGACTTCGTGCGGTAGTAGTCCTGCGCGGTCGCTCTGCCGACCGCCTGGCCGTTCAGAACGATCTGCGACCGTCTGTCACCCTCCGGTTTCAGGAGGACGGGGTTCATGTCGGTGGAGACTTCCACCCCTGCAGCGGCGGCCTGCACAGCCTGCGCCCGCCCCAACTCGCCCCCGCCGGGCGCGACCCATGAGTTGTTCGACATGTTCTGGGCCTTGAACGGCGCCACCGACCTGCCGTCCTGCCGAAAAATGCGGCACAGGGCGGCCGCCAGCACGCTCTTGCCGACCGAGGACGCAGTGCCCTGGACCATCAGGGTGGAGGCAATGGGATTGCCTTCATCAGGGTTAACGGCCACGATGTCGCTCGCTACTCAAACTTCCCGTTCGAGGTGCGCCGTCTGGTTGAGAGATTGGAGCCGGACCATGCCGGGTACGACGTCAAATACGGTGAGGCTCGCGTTGCCCAGGGTGAACCTGGACATGGCCTGGGGCGGCAGGTCGAGCAGCGAAATCACCAAGGCTTTGAGCGCGCCGCCGTGGCCGACCAGGACTACGTCACCCTGCGGCGTGGTGAGATCCGCCTCCCGAATGATGCTCTTGCCTCTTTCGATCACGTCTGCGAGCAACTCACCGCCTGGCGCTTGAAATGTCGTGTCGGCTGCGAAGTACCTGCTGACCGATTCGGGGTGTCGGTTTTGCAGTTCGTTCCATGAAAGACCTTCCCATTCGCCAAAACCGATCTCGCGGAGGAGTGGGGCGCGTCGAAACGGCGTATTGAGCGCCTCGGCGGTCTGCACGCACCTGGCGAGGTCGCTGGACCATATGCGCGTCGGGTTGAAGCGGCGACTGACATAGCCGGCTGCGGCAGCTGCCTGTTCCCGCCCACGGGCGTTAAGGGGCTGGTCGCTGAGACCCTGGATGCGTTCCACGACGTTCCAGTCGGTTTCACCGTGCCTGATTAGTATTAGTCTGCCGATCGGTCTGTCCCCTTCAAATGCGCGCCCTTCAGCGCCCCTTGGCAATTATCATTCCCGCCGCGATGCCAATGGCGACGAGGGCCGCGCCTGCAAACAGCCGGTTGGCTCGTCGAATGTCGCGGGCTGCGGGCCGCTTTCCCTCCGGACCCAGCTTGTAGTGGCCGGTCTTTTCCACTTCGACCCCGAGCGCGCCCGCCATCGCGCCGATCGGCCAGCCACCGTTCGGGCTTTCCGTCCGGTCGTGTTGTTCGATCATGGTTCGCGCGGATGACGGGCCATCGTAGCCCGGCATTACTGATGCCGCGGTCACTACGGCACCGCCCGCCAGCCTGGCCGGAACGTAGCTTGCGGCGTCGTCCAGCCGTGCCGAGGCCGCGCCGAGGTGTTCGTACTTTCCACGGTACCCGATCATGGAGTCGAGGGTATCTATGGCGCGATACGCTGCCGCGCCAGGCAGCCCGAACGCGCCGTACGCCACGAGCGGGCCCACGACGCTGTCGGTGACATTTTCGGCGACTGAACTTATGGTTGCGCTTGCGATTCCCGAGTCGTCGAGGTCGGAAACGTCGCGCGAAACTATGCGCGAGAGCGATTCTCGGGCTGCCTCCGAGGACCCTGCCTCGAGGTTTTGGTCCACTTTCCCAGCTTCGTCGGTCATGGCCCGGACGGCGAACATGCTCTTAAGCAGGAACGCGCCGCCAAGCACCGCCGGGATTGGCCCCATGCGGTTCAGTATCCGGCCCGCAGCCGCGGCGACCGCCATGGAGGCCAACGGAAGCGCTACTGCAGCGACCAGACCCATTCTTAAGTCGGTCTCCTTATCTCCCGTTGGTTGGCCGACGGCCTCCGCGGCCCGGCCCATCCAGACGACAGGGTGGACCCTTTCAGGCGGCTCACCAAGGAATCGGTCCCAGAGGACCGCCAGGCCAAGCGTTAGCAGGGCTCGCCACATGTCTACAAACCCCATACAGGGCGGAAGGCCAGACCCGCGCCGTACATTCCGACGAACACGAGCAGGGCTGCGACCTCTGCCAGTTCGATGGCCGCGCCGTACACGTCACCGGTAATGCCACCGCCAAGCCGACGCGCGGCAAAGGCGGAAACGGCGAGGCCGACAGCCGCGGCGCACGCGAGCGCGGCCAAGGCCACCGGTCCGGCGAAAACGAAGGTAAGGGCGACAGAAAACACGGCCGCGGCCAGGTATGCGATGTGACCGGCGCCCTGGAATGGCGTGCCTAGACCCTGCGCGTCCTTATAGCGGAATGCCGCCATCGACGCCACGGCTGCGAACCGGCCGGCCATCGCCGCGACGGCGATTGCAGCCCAACCGTACAGGTCCGGCAACGACGACAGGCCGGCCCACCTGGCGATCAGCACGAGGGCCACCGCGGCGACACCAAAGACGCCAATCGACGGGTCTTTCATGATCTCAAGCCGCCGCTCCGGGTCCTTCCCTCCCAGCAGTCCGTCGAAGGTGTCAGCGAGCCCGTCGAGGTGCATCGCGCCGGTCATCACGACACCTGCGGCGAGGGCCAGCGCGGCGGCCGGCAGGTCGGGCATCACGTGCCGCGCCGCCCAGTTGACTATGGCCACTGCGAAGCCGATCCCCAGGCCGACCATGGGGAACCAGGCGACGGACCGGCGTGCGGCGCGTGCGGACCATTCTCCGCCCGGCGCTGGGACGACTGTGAGGAAGCGTATGGCGGCGGTTATCGCACTCATGGTGATGTGTCGGTGCGGCCGGAGACGGCGGCTTCTTCGAATGTTGCCATGCCGGCGTGCAGGCGCGCTGCGGCGTCGATGATGGACATGCCCAGGGCCGCGCCCGACCCCTCTCCGAGACCCATGTTCAGATCGAGTAGCGGCTCCAGGCCGAGATGGTCCAACGCCACGCGGTGCCCTGGTTCCACGGAGAGGTGGCACGCGAACATGTAGTCGACGACTCGCGGGTGTATTGCGTGGGCGATGAGGGCGGCGGAGGTGACGATGAAGCCGTCGAGGGCGATAGCGACACGGCGTTCCGCCAACCCCAACATCAGCCCGGCGAGGAATCCGATTTCAAAGCCGCCGACTGCCGATAGAACGCCGACTGGGTTGGTGGGATCCGGCTCGTGTAGTTCGAGGCCCCGGCGAATGACGGCGATCTTTCGTTCCAGTCCCGCGTCATCGAGGCCGGCGCCGCGTCCGGTCACAAGGGCGGGATCGGACCCGGTCATGGCGGCGCAAATGGCGGAAGCCGAACTGGTGTTGCCGATCCCCATGTCGCCGCCGGCGACCAGGTGCGCGCCCTGATTCGCCAGGTCATCGGCGACCTCCACCCCGTTCGATATCGACAGTTCGGCCTGTTCGAGGGTCATGGCAGGCTCAACTGCGAAGTTGGCTGTCCCGTTCCCAGCCCGCATAGATCGGAGTCCAGGACCATCGCCGCTTTCGCGGCCTTGACCACTCAACACATCCTGACGAACGCCGGCATCCACCACCATCAGCCGGGCACCGCAGTGGCGTGCAAGCACGTTGATCGCCGCCCCACCGGACAGGAAGTTGAGGACCATCTGCGCCGTCACTTCCTGCGGGTACGCGCTCACCGAGTCGCGAGTCACCCCGTGGTCGCCGGCCGCGACGATTATCCACTTGTTTTCGACCGTTGGCAGGGCGGTCCCCTGGATGCCTGCCATCCTGCTCGCGATGTCTTCGAGGCGTCCGAGGCTGCCGGGCGGCTTGGTTAACTTGCCCTGCCGTTCTGTCGCGGCGTTGACTGCCGCGGAGTCGATGGGCGGGATGTCGAATCGGCGCATGGGATATGGTCGATGACCAGCTACTGGCGCGCGGCGGGTTAGAACTCGATGCCGCGCTGGGCCCGGATGTCCTGGTCATGGTACGGGTGTTTGACCTGCTGCATTTCGGTGACCAGGTCGGCAGCCTCGACGATCTCTTCGGGCGCGTATCGGCCGGTAAGGACGACGTGGAGCATTGACGGCTTCGCCTTTAGCGTGGCGACCACATCAGCGGCGTCTATCCACCCGTATCTCATGGGGTAGGTGATCTCGTCGAGGACGACCACGTCGTGTTCGCCCGCCGCCATGATCTCCTTCGCGATCCGCCACCCGTTGCGTGCCCGCTCTGCATCCTCGGCCAGGTCCTTCGAGGTCCAGGTAAATCCACGACCGGAGGGGATCATCTCGATGCCCAGCTTCTCCGCGGCCATCTGCTCTCCGTACATCGACTTGTCGTTCTTGATGAACTGCACCGCGCACACCTTCATGCCGCGGCCCCAGGCGCGAAACATGATGCCGAACGCGGCCGTGCTCTTCCCCTTGCCCATGCCGGTGTTGACGATGACAAGGCCTTTTCGTTCCCTCGGCCGTCTGTCTGACTTAGGTTTCCTGGCGCAGTTGATGGGTGTCATTGTCTTGGGAGTTTCCTTGATGCCCGGACGTTACCGGAACGCCGCGGGCGCGGCGCGGCAATTGACGGCAGGCTAAACGCCCTCGGGTGCGACGTTGCAAAGACATGAATATCGCAACCCATACGCGAAAACGCTCGCCAACTCAGCTTGTCCCCGTGGAAGGCAACTCCGGCTTCTTCGCGCCGTGGATCGACGGCTCGCTGGCCAGCAGTGTACGCAACCGGGCTACCGCGGCGACCGCATCCTCACCCAGGCCCAGCATGTCGCGCACGATGCGCTCGTCTAACTCGATGCGCGCCGGGTCGACGGCACACCGGTGGAAGGACAGGAACTTTCGTTCGCTGAAGTCGCGCCATATTTGCTGCGCCTCGTCCAGTTGCCAGTGTTCGAGTTTCCGGACGTCCAGGGTGAAAAGAGTTTCAAGCATCCCCTTGTTCCCGGTGCCTCGCCCCAGTTGCGTCCTGTTGGAGTGATTCACGTGCAACAGCATCCCGAACGTGGAGTTGAACCATAGAGTTAACGCGATCTCACGGCGTGACCTGGCCAGGGCATCCGACTCCTGAACGAGCAACGTGTGCCAGGCGCGAACTCCCAGCGTTCTAACGCCGGTCCGCGTCGCCATTATTCGTTGCGAATCGTATCGGATGTCGCGCGTGACGTGGAGTGTTCCGGATTGAGACCAAACTGCCTGATAGTCACGGTCTGCTTTCGGAGCGAGCCATGCGTTTGGCTCAGCGCTCAAACTCTGGTGTATTGAAGAATCGTGCCGCCAAATCGCATTGAACTGCGTTTGTAATTCGCCATTGTGGAAACTTTCAAAAACTCCAAGCGAGCCCCGTATTTGACGGTCCTGGGGCCCGACATGGCAGACTTTCGACATGGCCTCGACGGGGATCCGGGCGGCTATCTGCGTCCCGTCATCTCCCCACATTTCTCCGCGCTCGAGCGCTGACGCGAATTGCCCGGTTACGGCGTTCTTCCACCTTGCAGGGGTCCATGAACTTGCTCCGACAGGACCGTCCACCACCTCGCCCCAAGGCTCGCCTCCCACCATCAGTGGAGTCCCTCCTATTGGCGGGCCGTCTGACCTCAGGACCGGAGCCGAAGCGGTCGCGTCAATGGATCTGGCTAGGGCCAGGGCGTCTGTTTCGAGACGCGGCGCCCGCCACAAATTGACGAATATGCCGCGCCTCGTTGGCGCCTCGTCCTCTTGAAGCCTGCGGGCGACGAGAAGCGCCTCCGCGATGCCGGTGTCGTAGGACATTGAACGAAGTTCGGGATCGTGGGATGAGACGACGAATTCGATATCGTAGCGGCATGAAAGCATGTTTCGAATTGCCTGCCAAGACTGCCCAAACAACGCGGTGACCGGCAGGACGAGCGCGATGCGTCCGCCGGGCTTGACCAGCCGGTCCGCCAACACGGTGAATGACGACGCATGTCCGGCAATCTGATTTGCGGGTGTTCCCTTCAAGAGCGCGGATGTCCGCTTGGCGATGGCATTCAGGGCGTCGGGATCGTCTACCGGCAACGAAAAGACCTTCGCCAACGCGTCCTCTTTGCCACCGTCGCTTCCCCGGCGGGTAAACGGAGGATTGCTGAGGACCAGGTCGGCCTCCGGGAGCCGGACGACACTTCCCTCCCCGCTCTTTGCCCCCATCTGCTCTTCGGTGCCGGAGAAGAAGGACTGGGTCTCCGGGGCTTGAAGCCAGTCGAGCGAACCAAGGTCGATTTTGCCGGGTGAGTCCTGGCCCAGTCGAAGAGTGTGCAACTCCATCTGCGAAAAGCCCACGGACGGTGACATCGCCGCCAGCGTGGCCGCCGTCAAGTGGATGGCCGGCTGTACTACGTCTGCACCGAACAGCACATCTTCGACCAACGCCTGGTGCAGGGCCGGATTTTCCGGCGACGACTTGCCGGTGGCGGCGTGGTTTTGGACGATCTGGCGATAAGCCGCCATGAGTAACGTTCCGGTGCCACATGCAGGATCGGCTACCCGCAACCGATTCAGTTGGTCGGTGTCGCTCCAGTCAAGTTGAGGCCATTTCGATTCGGACAACGCCAGTCCGGCAAGCAGTGTGGACGCAGGGATACTCGTGTAGAACGCCGCCAGGAGTTTTCTCTCGGAGATTAGCCGGTTGAAGATCCTGCCGGCAAGGTCGTGGCGGCCCACGGCGCCCATCGAAAGCAAGTCGGATGCTGTCCGCGCGCACTCTCCCAACACGGCGGACGCCTCAACTCCTGAAAGTTCGACTAATACTGCCCTGGCCATGCTGAATATCGGGTAGTAATCGATGCTCAGCGTGTGATCCCAGATCTGTAGCAGGCGATCCCGCGAAAACCCTCCCTCCATTCGAGCGTGGCTGATGGGTTCGAACGTGACGTCGTTTGCCGCCAGCCTTTCCTGGAAGACCATCGCGTTGACGATGATGAGGGTGGCCATGTTGGCAGGTTCGTCGCCGGGCTCAGCTCCGAATATCCGGGAAACGCGGGCCAACGTTCCGGGTGATTGATAAAGCCGCGCAGCGGCCCGTCTGACGCCCTCATCGAGCAGATCTACCGCTTCTTCCAGGTCCCCGGAAGGGGGTGTTGCGCTTGCAACGGCGCTACCGAGTTCGACCGGAGAACTCTTCAGTCTCGGGCCTGAGGTGCCGTCGGAACGCCATTCCTGCCACTCCAGGGTCGCGGCTGCCATTCGCTCGAACAGTCGTGCCTGGTTGGTAGACCTGAGTTGGCCTGGTACTTTGACGGCGAATACGTTTTGTACTTTGCGACCGTCTATTTCCATGCCCAGACGAGCGAGTGCATCTGCTTCGACCGTAGGGGCCGGTTCGATTTCTACTTCGATGATTACAACGCTGTCGGAGAGGCGGACGATGATGTCGGGTCGTAGTCCGCCGTGCAGTGTCTCCGCCACTGCGGAAAGGCCTACTCTTTCCCTGAGCAGCCGGGCCAGGGCGTCGTTGACGATGCTCTCGTGGCTACGGTCTTTGGGCGGGGGACTTGTCATACTGCTGCGGACTGTTTGGAGCGGCTGCCTGCCAATTTCGCTCCGCGAAACTTAACACGGCATAACCCAAATTCGCAGAGCTATGTCGGCACTCGCACACACGGCAGATTGGGCAATATCCTGGATGCGTACCTTTGGCACGACGAATGTACTGGTCAGTAGCTGGTCTTCCCTGCGACAACCAAGACATGTGTTCACCCGCGCCTCAGTTGTGGCTGTTGAATGACCTCCCGCTGGCCGATCCAACAGACGGGGGAATCCCGGTTGCAACTGGCCGCCGCAGGCGCGATGTTAGGTTGATGGATTTTGCATTTGAGCAGCGAGACTGTTTCGCAGCCTCGCCTGGTCTGAAATTGGGGGCTGAATGATGCCCGATCGGTCAGACCACGCGGAACGGGTGAGGGACCAGTTCAGCCAGCAGGCCGGCGAGTATGCGGTCAGCGACGCGCATTCGTCCGGTGAGAGCCTGGAAATCCTGGAGCGCCTGGCGGCCGAAACCAGGCATCGATGGGCCGTAGACGTGGCCACGGGCGCCGGGTTTACCGCATTTGCCGTAGCGCCATATGCCGATCGTGTGCTGGCGACCGACATCGCCCCGGGAATGATCAAGGTCACCAGCGAAACGGCCATAGAAAAGGGGCTCGATAATTTGTCGGCCGTGTTCACCGCGGCGGAGAGCCTGCCGTTTCGCGATGGGTCGATCGACCTCCTCACCTGCCGGACCGCGCCCCACCATTTCCACCGGCTCGACGACGCGATGAGGGAATTTGCGCGGGTGATCAGCCCGGGTGGCGCGTTGCTGCTGGCGGATTCATGCACCTCTGAAGACCTGGAAGCAGCGGCGTGGCAGCAGGACATGGAGATCCGGCGAGACCCTACTCACGTGCGAAATCTGCCGCCGTCCGAATGGCGTTCGCTGGTGGAAAGCGTCGGGTTGACGATCAATTTCGAGACGATCGCCCGCGTAGAGATGACGTTCGACGCCTGGACCCAACGGTCCGGCACCCCGGACGAAGTCCGCGAGCAGATGCGCATCGAGTGGGGGAGCGCTCCTGCTTCGGCCGTAGAGGCGTTTCGCATCGTCCCCATCGATGGCGGGGACTTCCACTTTTCCTGGCCCGTTTACGTGGGCCGGGCTGTGAAGGCCGGATCCGGCGTAGGGTGCCTCCTTTAGGGTTACTGGGCAGTACAGGGTGACGGTGGTGTAGCTGCGCCGCCCGCGCTCCGCACCCCGCTCCCTGGGTCCTCGATTGGGGTCGGGGAAGACGATGGGGGGGTCCCGCAAGATGAGGGGTTGTGACGGGGAGTCGCGTAGAGGTAGGGGTTGCCGTGCCGCCCGCGCCCCGCGCCATGGGTACCGGATCGGGGTCCGGCACGACGGGGGTGTAGCGGCGAGGCGGTTTTGGGATGAGCGGGAGGTTCTTTGGTCGCTGTTTGCGCGTGGCCCCGCTCCCCTGGGTCCCCGATCGGAGTCGGGGAAGACGAGGCAAAGGGAGCCGGGGAAGACGAAGTAAAGCGAATTGGCCAAGACGGGGCGTGTGACAGGGAGTCGCGTGGAGGTAGGGGGTGCCGTTCCGCCCGCGCCCCGCGCCATGGGTACCGGATCGGGGTCCGGCACGACGGAGGTGTAGCGGCGAGGTGGTTTTGGGATGAGCGGGAGGTTTTTTGGTCGCTGTTTGCGAGTGGCCCCGCTCCCCTGGGTCCCCGATCGGAGTCGGGGAAGACGAGGCAAAGGGAGCCGGGGCAGACGAGGCAAAGGGAGCCGGGGCAGACGAAGTAAAGCGAATTGGCCAAGACGGGGGTGTGACAGGGAGTCGTGTGGGGGAGAGGGTTGCCGTGCCGCCCGCGCCCCGCGCCATGGGTACCGGATCGGGGTCCGGCACGACGGAGGTGTAGCGGCGAGGTGGTTTGGGATGGGGGGAGGTCCTTCGCTTCGCTCAAGGATGACATGTGAAAAGTGGGCAAGGACGACATGTGAAAAGTGGGCTCGGGTTGGTTATGGGGGTATAGTTCGGCAACTATGGCGTCCACCGGGGCCGCAGCCCCCGCCCGTCCCAATTCCCTGGTCGAGGTCCCCTACAGGACCAAGTTACTGATCGTCGCCACCCTGGCGACGTCCATGACGGTCGTCACGATGAACATGACGGTCATGGCGACGTCGGCGCAGAGCATCGTCGCCGACATCGGGGGCTTCGAGCTTTTCATCTGGCTGTTCGCCGCATTCTCGCTCACCTCCTCTGTCGTCGTCCCCATAGTGGGCAAGCTGACCGACATCTACGGCGGCAAGCGCGTCATCATCACGTCGTTGGGCCTGTTCGTGGTGTCTTCTGCGGTGGCGGGCGCCATGCAGTCGATGCCGCAACTGATAGCTGTACGGGCGGTGCAGGGGATCGGTTCTGCCGGCGTGATGGGCAGCATATGGATCATCATGGCCGGGCTTTGGCCGCCGGCCGAACGGGCGAAGTGGCTCGGCGCAATTACGGCGGGGTTCACGTTGTCCGGTGTGCTCGGGCCGATCGTCGGCGGCCTTATTGCGGACAACGCGTCGTGGCGGTGGGTGTTCTGGATCAACGTCCCGGCGGGCGGTGTCGCGCTTGCGCTGCTGTGGTACTGGTACCCGAGCGTCCGGATCAGGGGACGGGAGGCGAGGTTCGACTTCGCAGGGGCGATTGCACTCTGCGTTGCCGCGTCGGCCCTGCTGTACGCCGTGACGGTGGGAGGGAAGACCTACCCATGGGCGTCTCCCCAGATCATTGGCCTGATCGCCCTGTCCGTGGTGGCGACTGTTTCGTTCATCGTCATCGAGCAACGGGCGGCGGACCCCATAATCCCACTGCATCTCTTTCGCGAGCGCATATTCGCAGGCGGAATCACGGCGTCCCTGTCCGTCACGACCACCTTTTCCGTGGTAATCGTGTTCGTGCCGTTGCTGGTCCAGGGCGCCCGGGGCGGCTCTGCTACGGAGGCCTCGTTCCCGTTGATGACGATGGCGGCGGGGGTGGCAATAGGGGCGAACGTGGCCGGGCAGATACTCTCGCGCTTTGGTTACGCAAGGGAGATGGCCGTGGGTGGCCTGCTGGTTGCCGCGGCCGGGCTGGCCTGGCTGGCGAACCTGCCCATCGATACGCCGGCAAGCCTGATCTTCACGGTGACCCTGATCATGGGAACGGGCATGTCATTTGCGTTCACCACGCTCCACATACCGGTGCAGAACTCCATGCCGGACGACTTGCTGGGCGTGGTGACGTCTGCGCTCCAGTTCTTCAGAACGTTTGGAATGGTGATCGGGGCGGTCGGCCTGGGAGCGATTCTTCTTGCCCAGTTGGCGGGCTTCGAGGCTGACGGCCCCGCCAGGGAATTCTCCGACCCTGAGGTGCTGGTTTCTCCCGAGAGGCTGAAGGGAATAGAGCAGCAGTTCCTGGACGATCCCAACCTTGGAGCGGCGGCATACGAGACGGAACTGGCCGCGGCGCGCAATCGCATAGCCGCGCCACTTGGGACGGTGTTCTGGGCAGCAGGGGGAATATGCGTGTTCGGCGCAGCAGTCGCCGCATTCGCATTCAGCGGCAGGAAACGCGAGGACGAATAACGCGCGGGTGGTTGGTATCCGCGCTCAGTCCCGTTCCGGGCGTTGCTTAGAGGGTGTTAGAAAAGTACCCAAGCGATCACGAAATGGCATCGCGTCAGTTGCCGCGCCCCACCCCCACGGGCGCCCACAAGAGACGCCCCTACGTGGGGTCGTCTGATAGCGCATCCCAAGTCATTTTGAACACGCTCTTAGTCCACTTCGACGCGCGGCGGCGGATTCAACACCGGGTGGAGGGCCAGCAAGCGGCCGCCGCCGGTGCCGGGCTTGCTGTATACGCCGTGCCGGACGGCTATTTCGCAGGTGAAATTGTCACCGGCGCTTAGCGGGATGTCGTTTTCGTCGCCGTAGACGGCGGTTAGTCCGCCGCTCAGGCAGAACATCGACTCCTCGTGGGCTGGGTGATAGTGGTTGGCCGCCCACGCGCCCGGCTCGAAGATCAGTTCGGACATGTAGCTGGATGCCGCGCCGGAGAAGTCGCCCACCATGTCGTAGCGAGAGATGCCGGGGAAGAACTCGTACGGCTCCGATTCGCTGCGGAAAGTGACGCCGCTTTCCGGCCGGCCGTCCACGACGCCGGAGTCGTCGATCGGCGTCATTTCGGGGTCGGTGTGCGGGTACATCGTGATCATGCGCGCCGGTTTGCCGGACTCATTGACGAACCCGTGGCCCAGACCCTGCGTCGCGATCATGCAGTCACCCTGCGAGAATTTGAACCGCTTGCCGTCCAGCATACCCACGAGTTCCCCTTCTACCAGGAACATCGACTCTTCCGAGTTGGGGTGCACGTGATACGGGATCGTCGCCCCGGGGTCAACCATCAGGTCGCTGACCGAAATCATCGTCGCTCCGGTAGACGGCCCGGCCATCACCAGCCGGTTGATGCCCGGCCTTCTGGGTTCAAGTATTTGGTCTGCTCTTCTGATAATCGTCATTCCAGGGCCCTCATGATTTCGACTCGACCGCTGCAAACGCCGCAAGCACGGGCAATTATGCCACTAGTACGGGGAGTTGGCGGAGGAAGTCAGGCTGGGAATGTCGGGTTCGCCGACCGACGTCACCCGGCCTTCGTGTCGTGTGTCAGAGGGGATCCGCAGTTGTAGCAGCTCCTGGCGAGGATACTGTTTCGACTCAGGCATCGGGGACAAGGAGGGTCCTCTTCAGCGGGGGTGTACTTGCCCCTCAAATGACGCGTTAGGGAATAACAAACTAGCCCGGTGAGGACAACTGCCAGAGGTTTGACCAACGCCAGCGGGACATCAACGAGCAGCCACAGCATGAATGCCAGAATAACCAGACCGACCATGCCGGCCAAGGCTGAGCCAACCGCCGGCAAGTGACAAATCTCGTGGCGGGAGTTTCTCAGCGCCTTTATCCCAAATATGAATCCCGGTGCGCCGACAATGAACAACTGAATTGCATGAAACTCATTATCGGCAGCCGTGCTGCCAAACACAATCAGCAGATGGCAGGCTGCGGTCATTGCGAGAGCGGCGATCGATAGTTCCATCCACTGGCGCTCCCGGTCCTTCGGCGGAATTCCTACCACGGTCAAGCACAACAGGCCCAGCGTAATTAGCAACAGCCCATACATCCCTGCTACACCGACAATGTCGGAGCCGAGGACCAGTCCGACGAATACGGCAGCCGCCCACAGACCCAACACCACCATTACACGCCGAGATGGGAATGCGTGCGGTCGCGAATCATCTGACGGGCGTCGAGACAAGATCAGCGCAGCCGCAATCATCGACATCGACAGCAGCAAGACCGCTGCCCAAAAATCGTAACGCGAAAGCAACAAGCGAGTCTTCCCTGCAAATGAGAAATCCGGCGGCAAATAGGTCCCTAATGCGAATGAATCCCAGCGCCCGTCAGGCGTGCCAACTACTACGCCCAGACGCCCCATGGCAACGATCAAGTTGTCGCTGGCAGGGTCATAGACAATCCGTTGGGGCTGGGTTGTAACCTCGGTGGCATCCCGTATCCCGGCCTGGACTTTCTGCGCCCAAATGTTGCTCCCATCCGACAAGTGCGCCGTCGAATAGACACGTTCCGACCTGTTGGACGAGTCGACCAGCAAGACGTGCGGCCCTTCGATTACAAACCGGCCCCGCGGCGTGTCCGCGCTCTCTTTGCCCCACTCGATGCCGATGGTGCGATCTGAACGTTCAATCCACGTAAGACCGCCGTCACGGCTTTGGAACTGCCCGTAAATTAGGCCTCCGGCGTGAACGGTGCCGTCCTCGGTCGTGCCCGCATTCGTAATGCCGAGGTCCGGTTTCGAAAAAACACACCACGGGCAGGGAAACACCACCACGCAGGCTGAAGTCATTGACGCCAGGAGCAGCAGCGCGACGGCCCAGATTCCGAAATTCATAGGTTCAGGCGAGTCTGGCCGGCGAATTACGAGATCAGGTGATTAAGACCCGTCGCCGCCAAGGCTCATCTTAACTCAATTCATCCTCCCATCACACATTGGCGTCCGGTGGCTACAGCCAACTGGTGGCGACATTCCGGACTAGCTTTTCAGTGCTGGTCCAAGTCGCACCGGCGGTCCTCAAACGTGCGTGATATCCGGCTGGCCGCGCGTGTCTGATCTACCTTCAGCCTGTCCGGTCAGGCCAGTCCTGGAGGCGCCATGCGGCTTCCCAGAAGAGGTATTCGTAGCGGGTGCTGGCCAGGAACACCGTCTCCATGCGTGCTCGTTCGGCTTCGCTGGCCTCGTTGCCCAGCCGGTCGACGAAGTCCCTCAGCCACGCCGTCATCTCCCTGTATTCGGGGACGTTGTAACCGGCCACCCACCGGGCGTGAAACGACTCCGGCGGGGCGCTAAGCGATGCGCCCAGTTGCTGGCCGATCTCGTCGTAGCCCCATTGGCATGGCAGCAAGGCCGTGGCGATGAGCCCGATCGTGTCTTCGTATGCCGTCCGCAGAAGGTGGGTCGTGTAGGCCACGGTCGCCGGTCCGGGTTCTGTCGCTTCGAGGTCCGCCGCGCTGATGCCGAAGTCGGCGCAGAAGCCGCGGTGGAGGTCCATCTCGGAGTTGAGCGTCTCGTCCAGGAGCTTCGCCCACCAGCCCATCGATTCGAGGTCGGGGGACTTGGCGCAGGCCAGGGAGACCACCCGGCAGTAGTCAATCAAGAACAGGTAGTCCTGCCGCATGAAGTAACTGAATCGTTCCAGCGACAGCGTGCCGTCGCCCATGGCGATGACGAACGGGTGAGTCTCATGCGCCTTGCGCCAGTCATCGGCGCAGGACTGTCTCAGGTGGTCGCTAAATCGTTTTTTCATTTTGCCGACTTAGATTCCTGTCCCAGGTCCGAAGGCGTTGGCTCAATCATGATCGTCAGGATCGCGTGACACTAATCTCCGCGCCTGAGGGTACCGACTTGAGTATCTTTGGGTCCCCGTTCATCATTCCCAGGATGTTGACGGGGCTTGCCGGCCTGATCTCGTCACCCCGGCTCATCGGCGTGGGCCCGAAGAACAGGCAGAGCGCGTTGCCGGGGGGCCAGTAACCGACCGCGCCCATGTCCACGGTCGCCTGGGCGTCGTCCTCGTCTGCGGAGACGGGTATCGAAAAGTAGATTTCGTCTCCCCATGTCTGCGCCCGTGCGTCGATGGGCAGCGCCTCCCAGAGTGCGTCGGCAGTCGCCGAGTCGTTCAACTCGGCCGTTACAGTCACTCCGGACGACTCGATCCGTATTTGCCGCAATGTCATACCGTTCCCTTGGCCGTAGTTCTGCGGCCAGTTCGATCAGCCGTCCTGCCGCGACTTCCACTCCTCGTGGAGCCGCTTCGTGTCCTCGTTGAACGGGTAGAAATCTCTTGGCGACACGCCTTTTTCCATGACGTGTTCCAGTAACGCCTGTTCAACTTCCTCGTGTTCCAGGGCCTCGTCCGCTATCTCGTCTGCAAATTGCGACGGCAGCACCACCACGCCCTCGTCGTCCCCGACCAACACGTCGCCTGGCCAGACCAGCACGCCCCCGCACTGGACCGGCTCGTTCACGCTGAAAGGCAGTATGAACGGCTCGCCAATCGTCGGCGTGGACCCTCCCGCGAACACCGGAAATCCGTATGCGGCCACCTTGTGGCCATCGCGAATGCCCCCGTCTGTGACGATGCCGGCTGCGCCTTTCGTCAGGACGCGGGAGTAGACGACGTCTCCTCCCGTGGATGTGTGCGACCTGCCCATCGCGTCGGCGACCAATACGTCGCCGGGGCCCAGTTTTTCGAGGGCATCCCAGCGCGGCGTGTCGTTGAACTCGCGACCGGCGCCCCCGCGGGCCACGCGCTCCTGCAGGTCTGGCCGCGTCGGGAGGAAACGCAGCGTGACGGCCCTTCCTGCGAGGTGTTGCCCCGCCGACAGCGGGCGCACGTTCTCCATCCATGTATTGACGTAACCGCGTTTTGCGAGCAGCCCTAGGACCGTCGCGCTGGACACGGTGTCGAGCTTCTTAAGGGTTTCGGAGGATACGGGTGAAATCGGTTCGAACATCGTTTTCCAAGGGTCAAGCGGTCCAATTTGGAGGACCGGGATTCAATTGACGGGAGTATATCAACGGGCAGTTTGCCGGTCGCGGTCCTTGCTTATGAGATTTTCGGCGCGCATCAGACCGGCAAGGGTGAAATCTGGCATTGATCGAGGTTCGGGCAACCTGCCCTTTGTTAGAATTTCTGCCGTTGCCTCGCAGCCGCCACGAGATCGAGCACTGACTGGGCGCTACAACCTGACCGGAGCGTGAATTGCAGGTCAATCAAAGCGAAAGCCGTCCGCGGCTCAGTTGGGTCTACAGGGTCGATCCACGAATTCGCGCCGCGGCCATCTTTGGCGCCGTTTTCGGCATCGCCGCATTTATCGCCAGGATCGACAGTGACCTCACAGGGCCTGACATCCTGCTGGCTGCCTATGCGGGAATGTTCGCCGTCTACATCCTGTTTCGCATCGGCTATTTCGCAGAACGCGTCCTTCTCAGGGTCCATGGGACCGGCGAATTCATCATCGAGAAGATGCGTTCGACGCAAGGTGGGAGAAAGTTCGCGCCGACGGAGCCGGAGGCGTTCATTTCCGCGGCCGATGCGGACAAGGAGTTGCGCGGGGAGGACCGCGTCGCAGGAATAGAGATCAACGGCGACGCCGTGGCCCTGCCGATGTCCGCAATGGCCCTAAGGGAAGTGATCAACATGGAGGTTGGCGGTGAGCGCGTCTCCGTCTCATGGTGGGCGATCGCCTACGCCGCACGCGCCTTCGACCGCAGGCTCCCATCGGGTCACCTGGTCACTTTCGAGCCAATCCCCAAGACGGTGCTCAACTCGACGGTATTCAATGACGAGTCTCCAGACGGCAGGTGGGTCCAGTTCAACGGCCAGGCAGTCGCCGGAGAAATCACGGGACATGTCTTGAAACAATGGCCTGTCATGGCGACGAACTGGAGCGCATGGTCGGCCGCATACCCCGACACGGAGGTGCTTTCGACCGAGGGCACACCGGAGTGGGACATCTTCGAGCGTTATTACTTCAACGACCGGCCGGGCCTGCACCGGCAGTCGTCGAAGGACCGGCGCCTGGGGGACAAGGAGATCGTGATCGGCCTCGTTGGAAGAGACGGTGCGATGGCGTACCCGTACCGGTCGCTGATCGAAGAGCCGTTGGTCCATGAGGAGTTCGAACGGGAGCCGATACTGGTAGTGCTGGAGAGGATCAGCGCGACGGCCGCCATATTCAGCCGCATCGTCGAGGGACGCGTCCTTACGTTCGACGCGGAGTCTGAGAACCCCCGCAGGCCGGAACTAATCGAGTCGGCGGACATCGTCCCCGAGCCGGACCAGGAACCCGGCGACGACCGTGAGAATACGACGGAAGATGACGACCAAGACCCGGCGGATGAATCAGAGTCCGAAGGGCCCGAGATCAACTACGAGCCACTGATGTTGCGGGACCGGGAGACTGGGAGCGTGTGGCGCGCCCTGTCCGGTTACTGCGTCGAGGGCGAGTTGGAGGGCAAGCGGATACGGATGCTGGAGGGGCAGACCGGTTTCTGGTTCGTGTGGTCCAGGTTTTATCCCGCCACAGGGTTGATGCCACTCCCGGAGCAAGACGGGTCCTGACCAACTCGGCTGGCGGCAAAGTCCCTTAAAAGTAGACCGCCAGTGAGAGTGAGACTTGGTGATGGAACAGGGGTTAATGGCGTAACCGCGCCATTCCTCCCCCGACGGGCGCCCACATCCCAGCGCACCCTACCCAGGGTGTTGGATTGCGAGTGTGGTTGGTGGAGTAGTGGGTTTGGGTGGTAGCCGCGCGCGCCGCCTGTGCGCCATGGGTACCGGATCGGGGTCCGGCAAGACGATGGAGAGGGTGTCTTGGTGATGGAACAGGTGTTAATGGCGTAGCCGCGCCATTCCTCCCCCGACGGGCGCCCACATCCCAGCGCATCCTACCCAGGGTGTTGGATTGGGAGTGTGGTTGGTGGAGTCGTGGGTTTGGGTGGTAGCCGCGCACCCCGCCTGTGCGCCATGTGTACCGGATCGGGGTCCGGCACGACGGAGGGGGCCGTCAGCCTATTCGTACCGCAGGGCTTCGGCCGGGTAGGTCCGCGACGCCTGGATGGCGGGTACGAGGGTCGTTACCAGCGAGAAGACCCATGCGACGGCCACGATGATAGCGACGGTCAACCACGGCACGGAGAACCTGATGCCCTCGAACTCCTGGTTTATGTCGTTCAGCAAATTCCAGGAGACCGCCGACCCCAGTGCCAGGCCGAGCCCGATGCCGATCAGGGCGATGAGGGAGGACTCTACGAGGAAACTGGTGCGGATCATGGCGGCTTTGAATCCGATGGCACGCAACATGCCGATGGCCTGCCTGCGCTCCGCCACGGCCCGGAACGATACGACGCCGAGAGACGCCACCCCTACTAGTAATCCAAGACCCATGTAACCCTGAAACAACTGGTTGAATGCAGTGTTCGCGCTCAGTTCCTGGTTGATCTGGTCGAGGGTTAAAGTCGCGTTGAGGTTGTTGCCCAGGAATTCTGTCTCGAGCGCAGACGAGACAACGTCGGGGTCCGCCCCCGGCGCCAACCGGAACCGGTACGTTGTCAGCGGTGTGTCGCCGGTCGCCACGTCGTTCAACATCTCCACGTTTCCGACCAGTTCGGGACCGTCGAAGGCCAGAGGATCGGCGATTCCGATCACCGTCTTTACGATGGGACTGCCCGCCCCGAGCGGGGGACGGACTTCGACCGTAAATGCCTGGATGTCCTCAGGGTCGTCCGCCTCGATTCCCTTGACTGAGAACGGAGTACCGAACTGCCCGGCGAACGGGTCGCCGGTCGGCAGGACGCCCGCGCCCCCGACAACAAGGTCAGGATTGGCGGCAACGGCGGCCCAGATTTCCTGGTCGTTTGCACCGTATTCGGGGTCGAAGTGGGACAGTTCCCACCGGGTTGTGGTCAGAATCGACGGCTCGAATCCGTTAACGCCGAGTCTACGGAACCGCCGTTCTTCAATTTCCTCGCCGAGATATGGCCCGACCTGGCGAGCCTCGCCTGATACACCTGTGGAACCGCCGACCACCTCGAAATCGCCCGGGTCCAACCTGTCCGCCGACTGGATAGCTGCGCCGATGTCGTCGATAGGCAACTCCCGGCTGACAGTTGCACGGATGTCATATCCGCCGTTTATGCGATCAGTGTTACTGACGATGGTGTTGCTGAATGCCTCGTTGATCACGGCGAACACCATGAGGGTGAACACGATCAACGCGAACATGGCGACGGTCAACCCGGTGCGGAACTTGGCCTGCATCGGGTAGGCGAGGGCTGCCTTGAGAACCGGCCGCAGACCTCCGACCCCGCCAAGGAAGCGGTTGACCGGCCAGAAGATGACCTCCGAGTTGTACATCACGACCCACACGGCCGCGGCGGTCACGAACACCCCCGAGAGGATGAACATCTCGATGTTGCCTTCCAGTTCGCCCGTCAGCCAAGTGAGGGCGTCGAAGGGCAACAGCCAGAACGTCAACAGGAGCGCGCCGATAAACGAGTACGAAATCCTGGAGACCACCTCGTCCCGCAGGTCTGTCCTGCTGAGGAAGCTCCGCAACGCCATTCCCAGGCCAACGACGGTCAGCGACGCGCCGATGGCGAAGAATGCTGCCGAAGAGTTGTTGATGCCTATCACCGCCAGGACGACTCCGAGAATGGCCGACTCCCAACCGATGCGGATGTATGGCGACACCAACCTGACCAGGGCAATGACGATCACGACCAGCCAGACTGGCGGGATGAGCGCAATCAGGGCCCAGAGGAATCTGATTCGCCTGCCGCGTATCCCAAGGTATAGCTGGTAAAACGGCGCGATCAGCGCCTGACCCAGGATTCGCAACTGGCTCCTGAGGCTGGGCCTCCCACTGGGAACGAATTCCTCAGGCAGACCGCGGATGGCCACCGCGATGTTCAGCTTGCTCACACGGTATGCGGATATGGCGACCGTGATGAGGGTGATCACCATCCCGGCTGCAAAGGCGAGCAGTACTGAACGGGGCTGGAGGCCGAACCGTATTGTGAAATCGACATCTTCAGGAAGGATGCGAGACAGGATTTGCACCAACCCCAAGCTGGCCAGGATGCCCAGCACGACTCCCGCGACGGAAGCCGCGAACGCATATGCGGCTCCTTCGAACACGAATGACTGCACAAGTTGTCGCCGCTTCGTGCCGATGGCCCGCGCGATGCCCATTTCGGTCATTCGGGACGCCGCGAGCATCACAAATACCAGGAATATCAGCAGCAGCCCGACCATTATCGAAAAGGACCCGAATATCCCGAATATGGTCGTGAAGAAACTGCCGATTGTGTCGGCGAGTTCCACGAGGCTGACCTTGACCTCACTTATGCGCAGTATTTCGAGCTCGGCCAGCATGAAAGTGGTAGCCAGCGCCTGGTCGGAACGGCCGGCTTCCTCTATGGCCAGGACGACCGTCCCGGCGACGAATGGGTCGGTCATCGACGACCTGAATTCCCTTGAGTCGGATGCCCCCGACTCGAGTTCCGTCACGAGTTCCGACAGGTCTTCTTTGGCGGATTCCGGGACGTCGTCGGTGTTTGTGGCGACATAGTCATTTATGAGCGCGATCGTCTCGGGGTCGCTTAGCGACGCAAATAACCGTTCGGCGACTTCGTCGTCTGTGAACTCCAGTTGGAGGTCATCAACTACGTCTTCTGATAGTTCTGGACTCGGGCGTGCGCCGCCGCTGACCGAAACTTCGATGCGGTTTACCAGTCCCTGGCGGTCCAGCATTTCCTGGAACGTGTCCAGCCGGACAAGACCCACGGAAGCGTTCGAGCCATCCCCCCGGGTGCCCGCCAGACCCCGTCCCACGACAACGGCCGTGACGACGAGATTGCGCTCGCCGTAGGGTGTAATGACCGTCAGTTCGTCGCCTACATCAGCTTCCAGGTCCTCAGCCATGCTCTCATTGAGGAGGATGCCGTTTGCGCCGAGCGATCCCACGGCGTAGGCCTTGCCGTCGGATGTCCTGATTTCATCGAACCCGGAGATGCGGGACGGCTCCAGGCCCAACAGGGGCGCGCCGACCGAGGTCATCCCATTGCCGGGGTTGAGTATTGGCAGGTCCACCCGGATCTGCGGCATCGCCCCGTCAACCCGGCTGTCGGCATCTACCGACGCAAGGACGGCATCGACCTGTTCGGAGGTAAGGAAATCGTCCCCGAACCCGGCAAACGTCGGGGACTCCACCACAATGTCGGTGGCTCCGAGGGCGTCCAGGGCGCCGTTCCTGATCAGGGAACTGACGGTGTCTCCGAGCGCAAGAGCCGCCGTGATGATGGCCGTGCTGAGCATCAGGCCGACGATGATCAGGACGGTCTGTGCCCGGCGCCGCGGGATGTTGCGCAGGCCCAGCTTGAAGAGGACGGGGTTGCGGCGGGCGAAAAACGCCAGTACCAGCAAGAAGACCAGCAGAGTGGCGACGACACCAATGGTCAAGCCGCCCATAGGGACTCCGAAGAGGTTCTCCATGCCTGGTTAACCGGCCCCGTTCGTGCCGTCGTCTTCGATCCGGCCGTCACGCATGCGAACAATGCGGCCGGCCATGCCTCCCACTTCCGGCGTGTGGGTGACGATCACGAAAGTCTGATCATTTTCCTGGTTGAGGCGGCACAGCAGGTCCATGACATCGGTGGCGTTTTCGGTGTCCAGGTTACCTGTCGGCTCGTCTCCCCAGACAATCGCAGGTTCGTTGACCAGGGCGCGGGCGATGGTCACTCTCTGTTGCTGCCCTCCGGAAAGCTCGCTTGGCTTGTGGTCCGCCCAATTCGCCATTCCGACCTGGTCGAGGTGGTGCCGGGCAATCTCCCGGGCCTTCCCCGGTTTTTCTCCCGAGATCAGGAGGGGCATTTCGACGTTTTCGAGGGCGCTGAGTACGGGCAGAAGGTTGTATAGCTGGAAAATGAACCCCATCGACCGCGCGCGGTACTCACTCAGGTCGTCGTCCGGGAGTTCGGCGAGTACCTGGCCGCCTATGGTCACGTTGCCGGAGTCCAGGACGTCGAGGCCGGACAGGCAGTTGAGGAGCGTCGTTTTTCCTGAACCGGACGGTCCCATGACCGCAACCATCTCGCCTCTCATCACGTTGAGGTCCACTCCCTGCAGAGCGTTCACTGAGAGGGTGCGTGACTTATACGTCTTAACCAGCTTCTCGGCGACGATGATCGGTTCCTGGCCCAAACGACTCGCTCCTGAGTTTGGTTGCGGCGGGACGGCCGCATGTGTTTTGGCTCAATCGAAAAGTGTAACCCCGTTGGACGAGATTTTCGCCTTTTATGAAACTCACTGTCATTATTCGATAACCATATATATTGTGGCAGATTACACGCCGAATCATTCCACGTAGGAACGTACTGGCCAAGGGAGGGTGGCGAGCCCGCGTTGGCTGCCGATTTGCCGTGGTTAAGCGTGTCGACATGCCCAAGGGCATTCTGGCCGCGATGCTGCGCCAACTACTCATCGACCGAAGGGAGTTTTGAGCCGTGATCTACGCATACCCTTGCGAAGTTTTCGCCGATGAAGACGGATTTTTGGTGGCCACATTCCCTGACGTACCCGAGGCCATTACCGGCGGGCGCGACAGGTCCGAAGCGCTGGCAATGGCGGAAGACGCCCTTGCGACCGCGTTGGCCGGATACGTTCATCAAAAGCGGGAAATCCCCGTTCCTGGAGAGGCGCCAGATAGTCAAGAACTTGTCGCGGTGCCGACTGTGGTCGCCGCAAAGTTAGCCCTTTACTCGGCGATGCGCGACCAAGGGATTACCAAAGTGGGACTTGCGAACAGGCTTGGCATCAGTGAGTCTGCTGTCCGGAAATTGGCCAATCCAGACCACCGCTCTCACATCAGCCAGGTCCAGAAGGCCCTGCAAGCTGTAGGACGTACCCTGGTGGTCGAGGTAAAAGCTGCCTGAAAATCGAGAGTACGGTTTGGGCGTCAGGACCGGTCCAAGTCTGCTGCCCCGGGCAATTTTGAACGTTCAGCGTCAAACTCGCGGACGTTGGCATCGCCCGCCGCTTTTCATTGCCAAATGCCAGTCCCCCGTCATAGCCGACGGAACTCGGGGTATCCTGAGAACCTACGGCTCTTCAAACACTGAGTTCGGCCGGCTACCGGCCATCGAGACTTCAAAAATAGGACCCAGGAACGGCAAATGGACATGAGATTTGGTACGAAACGACTGGCAAAGCAGCACATCGCGGGTATCCGGACCACGACTACGATGGACAAGGTCGGTGAGGTCATGGGCCCGTTGTTCGGAGAGGTCTTTGGACACATCCAACAGAGCGGACAACTGCCGGCCGGCATGCCGTTTGCTCTCTATCACTCGATGGACGGCAACAGCGTCGATCTCGAGTGCGGGATCCCCGTGTCCTCGCCGATTCCCGGCACGGACCGTGTCAAAGCGGGCGAGCTTCTTGCGGGCACTGCGGCGACGGTGACACACATGGGGCCGTACGACAGTCTCCCACAGACGTGGTCTGCCCTCACGGATTGGATTTCGTCACAGGGGCTTGAGCCTGCAGGCGCGCCATGGGAGGTCTATGTGACCGATCCTGGCGAGGTAGCCGATCAGTCTAAGTGGCGCACGGACATCTACTTCCCGGTACGGTGATAGACGGCGTTCGGTGAATATTGGGTACACGCAACAATGTGCCAACGTTCGAGAAGAGCATGACCACATCTGAACCGACACACCCGGGAGAACATCTCGCGGAGATCATGAGTGAATTTGGGATCACCCAGTACTGTCTGGCCAAGACGATCGGGGTTCCCCCCATTCGCGTCCACGACATCGTTCATTGTCGCAGGTCAATTACGGCCGACACGGCTCTGCGCATCGCACGGGCGCTGGAGACGACCCCCGACTACTGGCTAAACCTGCAACGGATGTACGACCTGGAAGTAGCCCGGTCCCGAACCGACGTAAGCGGAATCAAGTCTCTCGTCGAGACATCCGTCTGATTACGCCGGATTCCTCCAAGTCGGCCGTAACGCCGTTGCCAACCCGGTTTGGCGTTCTTGAGGCCTAGTGCCAAAGGGCGCGGGACGTCCTGAAGCCGGCGAAGACCATCGCGAGCCCGACTCCGTTGTTCAACGCGAGATTGAGCGCGAGCGCACCCCATCGGCCGGTCTTTACAAGCTGCGCGTTGTCGAAGGCGAACGTCGAAAATGTCGTGAACGCGCCCATGAAACCCACCAGAATGGCCAGGCGCACGTGGTCGTTCAGTATTGATCTGTCCTCTGCGGCCTGCCACACCATGCCGAAGAGATAACAGCCGATCATGTTGGCGGTGAAGATGGCCCACGGGAACGATTCCGCGGCGTTGAATCGCCCAAACAAGGTGACGATTCCGTAGCGGGCGGCGGTCCCGGCTCCGCCCGCCAATACGATCCACAATAGCTTTTCCATCGTTCACAGGCCTCGTCTGGTCTGGGACATGCGTACGTTCTATCGGCCGGGCGATGGCAGTGACCTTCCCTTGCCGCCCGCCGCGCTCATCCTAAACTTCCCCCGCACCCGCGGAATGGCCATCGGGCAGTGAGTACCTTGCGGTATCCGTTGAGCTAACGGTCCGGTGGTGCTAACGTCCTGTGTCAAATGACTGTGCCCAGGAGGTGAATAATGGCTGGACAGACCATCGAGTATTCGAGCAACGGCGGGACGGCTTCCGGTTACCTTTCGCTGCCCAAGTCGGGTTCAGGCCCGGCGGTCATCGTTATCCAGGAGTGGTGGGGCCTCGTACCGCATATCGAAGACGTGGCCGACCGTTTCGCCGCCGAGGGGTACGTGGCTTTGGCGCCCGACCTCTACCACGGGCAATCTACGACGGAGCCGGATGAGGCTGGCAAGTACATGATGGAACTGCGCATGGAAGATGCGGTCCGGGACATGACCGGCGCCGTCTCGTTCCTGCGGAGTCACGAGGCGGTCGACCCATCGAAGATAGGCTGCACAGGGTTCTGCATGGGGGGAGGACTTACGCTGTACCTTGCGTCTACAGGCCAAATCGACGCCGCCGTGCCGTTCTACGGCGTGCCGATGTTCTTTCCCGATAACTGGGAGAATACGGCCTGCCCCATCCTGGGGCACTACGCCGAGCACGACGGCGCGACCGACGCGCTGCCGGACCTGGAGGCGAACCTAAAGGCCGCTGGGGTCGAAGCCACGATCCACGTATACCCGGGAACGGAACACGCGTTCTTCAACGACGAAAGGCCCGAGGTCTACCACGAGTCGAGCGCAAAACTGGCGTGGGAGAGGACGCTAAAGTTCTTCTCGGAAAACCTGCGCTAAGCCGCGCCACCGTCGAATGCGTCTGCCGGTAGCCGGCCGTTATCTAGCTGGTGAAGCGGAGGCAACTCATGGTGCGGCTGACACCAGGGATCCTGTGAACAGTGTCCCTGACGATGTCGCCGAGCTTGTCGAGGTCATCGGACTCGAGGATGCAGATTAGGTCGTACGGGCCTGTGACCCGGTCGGCCTGGATCGTTTCTCGCAGGCCGCGAAGTTCCTTGAGGATCGAGTTGCCCGTGCCCGCCTGAGCCTCTATGAGCAAATATGCCCTGATTGCCATGCCGCCCTCCCGGGGAATTAAGTGGCGCCATTATCGCGCCCTTTTTGTGGGCGCGCGTTAAGCATGCAAGGCTGGCCCTTTCGTCAACCCTGAACAAGCCAGCGGATCTGTTGACACCTGAAATGCCCATCCGCCATCAATATCGTCCCGGGCGAGGCCGACGGATAATTCGGGCTTCAAACGCGAATTTCGTATTCCATGTTTCCGTATTTACGCTATTCTCGGCATGGGTGACGAGAATCAGGAGGTAACCCCGATGCAAGCAAAGAAGAAGCGGCTCACTTTGGACATGGACCCTCCGGTGCAGCGGCGGCTGAAGGCGGTTGCCGCGATCAAGGGCATCAGCATGAGGCGTTACTGCCTCGCCGCAATAAACAGGGAGTTGGATAGGGACGAGGCCAATGGCGCGCTCACCGGGACCTTCAACATAGAGCGGCTCGTAGCGCTCCAGGAGGAGGAATTTGGAGAGGGGATCCTGCCGGGGGATGGGTCTGAGTTCATCCGAGATGCCCGCGAGTCCAGGACCATATCTTGAACGGTTACGTCGTTGTGGATGCGAGCCTGGCGTTCAAGTGGCTGGTAAAGGAGATATACACCGCCGAAGCTAACGCGCTTGGCAGGTCATGGAACAGCCAGGGGACCCGGATCGCAGCGCCGTACCTGATGCCCGTGGAAGTAACAAACGCCCTCCACCAACGGGTTTTGAGGGGAGAATTGTCGTTGGAGGCGGCGACGCAACGTATGCAGAGCCTGCTGACATCCGGACTTGAACTGCATCAGCCGACGCATCTTTATGGCAGGGCGATGGAAATGGCAAGCCATTTCGGGCTGAGCGCGACTTACGACGTCCACTATGTTGCCTTGGCAGAGACGCTCGGCTGCGATATGTGGACCGCCGACGCGAAGTTCTTTCGAGCGGCGAGTCCGGTCGTCCAGAGTGTTCGCTGGATAGGGGAGGCCGCCGCTTCTGGTGAGCATTGACCCCGGTAGGGACAAATCTACCCCGGCCTCCGACTGGGACCGGCGGTCACCTGCGCCGGAGCAACCTGCACTGGGCATTCTGGGCATTAGAATGTGTATCGGCAACTCCCTCGGTTGACTCTTGGCAGAGCGGCCTCCGCTTATTAACGAAAAGTCGGGAAGCACGGGGAGAAAGCGCAATGACAACATTCGCTGAAATACAAAAGGCCATACTTGAACTCCCGAAGTCTGAGTACCGACAACTGAAGCGCTGGCTCGACGAAATGGAGTGGGAAGAGTGGGACCGGGAAATTGAGACAGATTCACGTGACGGAAAGTTGGATTTCCTAGTCACTGAAGCCATCGAGGCCAAGGAAAACGGTTCGCTTCGAGATCTTTAAGTGCATCGGGCATCACCGAGATTCTGGCGGCATCTTGAGCGGCTTCCGGAGCCGATCCAAAGGGTCGCCCGAAGGAATTACGCACTTCTAAAGGCAAATCCGAGGCACCTGTCACTCCGCTTCAAAAAGACTGGTCAGTTTTGGTCGGCTCGAGTTGGGTCGGGACACAGAGCACTTGCGGTTGAATATGGCGAGGATTTCATCTGGGTGTGGATCGGCAGTCATGACGACTACATTCGGTTGATCAGGTCCCGCTAGGAAAGACTACCGATTCACCGATTCGGCGGTTTGGCATTATGCACCGCCCCGGCGCGCTCAAGGGTAAACCGGCAGTCCCTCCAGCCCCGCAGTCTCGTCCATGCCCAGCATGACGTTCATGTTCTGGACGCCGCTGCCCGCTGCTCCCTTAACCAGGTTGTCGAGAGCGGTTACGACGATCAGGTGGCCGGTCTGCTTGTTCACGACCGGATGTACCAAACACTGGTTGCTGGCCCACGTCTGCTTGGTCGAAGGTGATTCCGACACGACTGTGACAAACGGTTCGCCTGCGTAGAAGTCCCTGTAGATCTCGTCGATTCTGGCCTGGTCCACGCCCTCGGCTAGCCGTGCGTAGCAGGTACCCAGGATGCCGCGCGTCATGGATACGAGGTGGGGCGTGAATGTGACGGTCACGTCGCCGTTACTCGACAGGGCGCTGAGTTCCTGGGCCATCTCCGGCTGGTGCCGGTGACCTGAGACGGAGTACGCCTGCGTGTTGTCGTTGAGTTCGGAGAAGTTGTATTTGACTGCGGCGCTCCGGCCCGCGCCGGACACTCCTGTTTTGGCGTCGTAGATGATGTCGTGGTCGACGATGCCCTCGCTGACCGGCGGCGCCATGCCGAGTATTGCGCCGGTGGGGAAGCAGCCGGGGTTGGCGGTCAGCCGGGTGCGTGCGAGTTCGGGACGGTGCAACTCAGGCAGTCCGTACACCGCTTCTTCGATGTACTGAGGGTACGGGTGATCCACCTGGTACCACGATTCGTAGATGTCCTGGTCCTTCAGCCTGAAGTCTGCGCTGATGTCGACCACGGCCACACCTTTTTCGAGGAATGGACCGACCCGTTCGGCGCTTGCGGCGTGGGGTAGTGCGGAAAAGACCACATCTACGGGTTCGTCGACGTCCGGGGTGATCGTCAAGTCGATGTCGCGGAGGTGTGGAAAGACCTCGGCGAGGTCCTTGCCGGCGGCGCTTCTGCCCGTGATCGAGACTAGATCCACGTCTGGGTGGCGGTGCAGGATTCGAGCCAACTCAGCGCCCGCGTAACCAGTTACGTTGAGGATTGCTGCTCTTGTCATGGTGACCTCCGGGAACGGGTCAAACTATGAGATTACCACCGTAGGCGAAGCTGGGGTGGACTGTCCCCGCCGTCCGCACCCGGTTACCTGGAACTGATTCACGACTATCCAGGCGCGGTCCGGGGTGTGGCCCCGGGTTATGGAGCAGATTGGCTGCCGGGGCAGGGCGCCTCAAGCGGGCATTCGCCGCAGAGCGGGCGCCTCGCCTTGCAGATTTGGCGGCCGTGTGTGATGAGCAATACGTGAAACGCGAACCTTTCGTCGGGCGGCACGATCTCTTCGAGTACGTCGTGGGCATCGTCGGCGGACGTCCCGGGCCGGATGAGCCCGAGTCGACCGGCTACCCGGTGGATATGGGTATCGACCGGCATGGCGGGCATCCCCAGTGCGAACGAGAGCACCACGGCGGCGGTCTTTGGTCCGACGCCCGGCAGGTCCTGGAGCCAGGCCTTGGCCTCGTCGAGCGGCAGTTCGCCAAGGAACTGGATGTCGAATTCGCCGCGCTTGTCGAGAATCGCCGCCAGAATCTGCTGGATGCGCACCGACTTCTGGTTCGCGAGGCCGCCGCTCCTGATGACGTCAGCGACGTCTGTATCGGGCGCCGCGATTACTTCTTGCCACGTGTGATATCTCGCCCGCAAGGACTTGAAAGCCCGCTCAGCGTTCAAGTCTGAGGTGTGCTGGGTCAGAACGGTGAATATCAGTTCGTCGAGCGCGTTTAGTCTCGGTTCCCAGGTGACCGGGCCGTATAGCGGGTCCAGGAGTTCGGCGATCTGGCCAGGGGAGACGGGAAGTCGACGCGGGGGCCGCGGCCTTCTCCTGGCGCGCCGCCTTCTCCTGTTGCTGCCCGCAGTTGCCATGGGCCACCGCGTCAGTTGGCGCGGGTTCGGGCGAAATGAACGAGGCCTAGCAGAGCCGCTTTGGCTTCCGTATCCGGCAGGGGGCTGATGGCCGCCGCTGCCTTGTCCAGGTAATCCTCCGCGACGCTGCCCGCTGCGGCGAGCGCATCGGAAGTACATATCTGCTTGTAGGCCTCGTGGAGCAGGTCCTGCCTGTCCGACTCGTCGGACGCGACGTACTCGCGCAGCGCAGGCGCCCAGCCGTTCTGGAGGGCCAACAGGGCCGGCAGCGTCAGCACGCCTTCACTGAGGTCGTGGCTGGCAGGTTTGCCCAGCACTTTACTGGTGGAGCGATAGTCGAGAACGTCGTCGACGATCTGGTAAGCGAGCCCGAGATTTCGGCCGTAGTTCCTCAGGTTCTCGACGCTTTCTTCGTCGCCTTCTCCCAGCACTGCGCCGCTTTCGGCCGACGTAGAGAAGAGCGACGCTGTCTTGTCATAGATGCGCGAGAAGTAGCTCTCCATGGTGGTTTCGGGGTTCCATGCGTCGAGCATCTCGTTGAGTTCGCCGCGAGACAGTTCGGAGATTGTCTCGGCGAATCGGCGAATAAGCCGGACGCTGTGTGTGTCGCACACGAACATGGCGGAGTAGGCAAATACGTAGTCGCCCAGGAGAACGGCCATGCTGCCGCCCCACAGGTTGCTGGCGGTAGCGAATCCCCTGCGCGTGTCGGCCATGTCTATGGTGTCGTCGTGGATCAACGTTGCGATGTGCAACAGTTCCACCGCCGTGGCCATCTTGATGGTTCGGTCGTCCGGCTCCCGGCCCCAAAGACGTGATGCCAACAGAGTGATGGCAGGGCGCACGCGCTTCCCGGGCGTAGCCAGCACGTGAGCGAGCCGTTCAGCCACCCCGGAGTGCTGGCTCTGCTGGCTCTCCCAGACCGCCGAGAGGTTCTCAACTACACGTTGGAGGTCACGTTCTACGAGCGCGTATATGTCGTTTTGGCTTTGGTAGACAACCATGGTCAATCCGGCTGGTAGTCCTTACGATGCGTCGAGCCGTGCGTATTCTTCTTCGACAACGGATTCGTCGAGTTTGCGGAACAAGGGCGCCGGCTTGTCGATGGGCGAATTCGGGACTATCTCCTGCCTTGCCCATCCGATGTCGCCCACCTCCCCATCACAGCCGATCAACTCGTGGATCCTCTGCGTGGAGAACGGCAGGAACGGGTTCATGACCGTCCGGAGCGTGGCTACGATGTTCAACGTGGTCCACAGCGTTGTCGCCGCGGCTGCCTTATCCCGCCTGACCTCTGCCCAGGGCGCCTTAAGGTCGATGTACCGGTTGCCGTGCTGGGCGAGGCCCATCGCGGCCCGCAGGCCGTCTCGGAATCGCCTCGATTCGATGGCAGTCGCTACATCCTTAAGCGCAGAATCACATGCCGCGAGAGCGGTCTCGTCATCTTCCGAAAGAGGACCGGGTTCGGGTGTCTTTCCGTCGAAGTTCCGGTAGGTGAGGGTAAGGACCCGGTGAACAAAGTTGCCGAACGTGGCGACCAGTTCGTTGTTGTTCGCCGCGACGAAACCCTCCCACGTGAAGTCCGAGTCGGAAGTCTCCGGCATGGTGGCGGCCAGGTAGTAACGCAGGGGGTCCACCTCATAGCGTTCGAGGTAGTCCGGCAGCCAGACCGCCCAGTTCCGGCTCTTTGAGAACTCCTGCCCCTTGAAATTGAGGTACTCGTTTGCGGCCACGTCCGTGGGAAGGTTCAGTCCGCCGTACCCCATGAGCATCGCGGGCCAGATGAGGGTGTGGAACGGAATGTTGTCCTTGCCCTGGAAATAGTATGTCTCGGCGTCCGGCTCTTCCCAGAAGCGCTTCCAGGCGTCGGGTTGCCCCGAGCGCTTGGCCCATTCCTTCGTTGCGGACAGGTATCCGATGACGGCCTCGAACCAGACGTAGATCCGTTTGTCTTCATATCCGGCGAACGGCACCGGGACGCCCCAGTCGATGTCCCGCGTGATGGCGCGGTCGAGCAGGCCCTCATGCAACCAGCCCAGGGTCTGGTTACGGACGTTCGCGCGCCACTCGTTTTTGCCGGAAACCCAATCTTCCAGTTCGTCCTGGAACGCGCTCAGCTTGAAGAAGTGGTGCGTGGTGTCACGGAACTCGGGCTTCGAGCCGTCCCGTGCGCTGCGGATGTCTATCAGGTCGGAGGGATCGAGCGTCCGCCCACATGCGTCGCACTGGTCCCCGCGAGCGCGGGTGTTTTCACAGTGGGGACATTTGCCCTCGACGAATCGGTCTGACAGGAACCGTTCCTCGGTGATCGAGTACGGCATGGTCTGGTCCGCTTCGTAGAGGAAGCCGCCTTCGTGGAGTGTCTCGAATATGTCGTGGGTGACCTCGCGATGGTTATCGGTATCCGTGTCCGTATAGATGTCGTAGGAGAAGCCCATCGCTGCGAGGCATTCCGACCAGACCTTGTGGTACCGCTGCGCGATGACTTCCGGTTCAACGCCTTCGTCAGCGGCCTTGAGCGCGGTCGGAGTGCCATGCATGTCGCTTCCGGAGACCATGATGGCGTCATTGCCCGCCAGCCTGTGGTAGCGCACGAAGATGTCGGCCGGGACATTCATACCGGCAATGTGGCCGAGGTGCGGGGGGCCGTTTACGTAGGGCCACGCGACCGCGACAAGTATCTTTCGGGGCAAGTGGGGCCTCTACTTGGGCAACTGGGTGGGACGGGCAGGGCAAATGGAGTCGTGAACTACGTCACACTCGCTCTCATTATAGACAGCAAGACAGGTCGGCCGGGCGTCTTTCATTCTTCCAGGCTGAGTCGATAAACGCGGCTGCGGGATGCGCCCGTGGACTCGACTACGGAGTCCACCAGCGAACGTCCGGCCAGCCCGCCGGACTGGGCGGCCTGGATGGCATTTTGCAACTGTTCGTCCGTTGGTGTCCTGTGAGTCTTTCCGGCTCCTTCGACCACGATCACGAACTCCCCGCGCGGTCCGGTGAAGTACTCCAGCGCGCCCGCGGCGTCGCCTCGATATACCTCCTCGAACCTCTTGGTAAGTTCTCGGCAAACGGCTACGGCGCGGTCGGGGAACTGTTCCGCGATCGACTTGAGGGTTGCGGTCACCCGGTGCGGCGCTTCGAGGATCACCAGCGGACCGGGTTCGCCGGCCGCGTCCCGCAGGGTCTCTACGCGGCGATTTCGTTGGCGGGGAAGGAATCCGAGGTACAGGAACCGGTCCGCGGGCATACCGGCGACCGATAACGCGGCGGTGACGGCGGACGGTCCTGGTACCGCCACCACCGGGTGACCCGCGGCCGCGGTTGCCTCAACGAGTTCCGCGCCGGGATCGCTCAGCGCGGGCGTACCGGCGTCGGTAACAAGGGCCGCGTCACCTGACTCGAGCGCGTCCAGAATCTCCCGGAGCCGGGACGCGGGTGAGTTTTCGTGGTAACTGACGGTCCTTGTATTCGCGCCGACGTGGTTGAGGAGCTTGCGGGTAACCCGTGTGTCCTCCGCTGCTATCAGCGAGACGTTTCGCAGGACCTCGGCAGCGCGTACGGACAAATCCCCGAGGTTTCCAATTGGGGTTGCCACCACGTAAAGGGTGCCTTTGGGTCCGGCGCGTTCAGGAGACAAGAATCTTCTCGATCTGGCCTGCGAGCCGCTATCTGCGCCGTGCCGATCTTACTTCACGTGAGGCCGTTGACTAGCCGGGCCCGGCAACAGGAAAGAGCGCGTCCTGGGAAGCCTCGTGCTGGATGTCAGCGTGGTAGGAGCTTCGGACCAGCGGACCGGAGGCGACGTGACGGAAGCCCATGGCAAGGCCGGCGTCGCGGAATTCATCGAAGTCGGCCGGGGAGTAGAACCTGATGAGCGGGTGGTGGTTCTTCGTCGGCCTCAGGTATTGGCCGATCGTCAGGAGATCGCAGTTGACGCCCCGCAGGTCGCGCATGGTTTCGAGGACCTCGTCGCGGGTCTCGCCCAGTCCCACCATCATGCCCGACTTCGAGGGCATCGAAGGGTCGATCTCCTTCACCCTGCGGATCAATTCCAGCGAAAGGTCGTAGTCGCCTTTTGGCCGGACCTTCGGGAATACGCGCCGGACGGTCTCTATGTTGTGGTTGAGGACCTCGGGCCCGGCATCGATGACCGTGGCGAGCGCGTCCCGGCTGCCGGAGAAATCGGGAATAAGGACCTCGACTTTGCACGTGGGCGATAGCCGGCGGATCTCGCTGATCGATAGGGCGAACATGCCTGCGCCGCCGTCCGGCAGGTCATCCCGGTCGACCGAGGTGACTACGGTGTAACGCAGGCCCATTTCCGCGACGGTCTGTGCAAGGCGGAACGGCTCACCGGCGTCCAGGGCGCCGGGCCAGCCGGTCTTCACATTGCAGTAGGAACACGCCCGCGTGCAGGTGTCACCAAGGATCATGAACGTGGCGGTCCTGCGGTCCCAGCAATCGCCGATGTTTGGACACGCCGCTTCTTCGCACACGGTGTGGAGCTTCGAGTCCCGGAACCGCCTTCGGAGATCCAGGTAGTTGTCGCCGCCGGGAGCGGGCACTTTGAACCACTCGGGGAGGCGTCTTTTAACTGCCAACGTAGACTCGTTCCATCTATCCGGGCGGGCGATTTACTCAGCCGATCCGGCGAACTCCGCCCGTGTACAGCAGAATACCAAACGTAGGCGCCTCCCAACCCGTCTTGACCGGTTCCCATACCTCGTCTTCCCCGACCGCGATTGGGGACCCAGCGGGAGGCGCGGCGACCTTGACGCGACCATGGTGACGTTCGTCAGCTTCTACAACACCGGCGCTGCCATCAGGTACCTGGGAACCGGCACACCCCCAGACGTACTCAGGAGTAGGCGCCAGGAGGTCCTACGACACAGAAAGGAAAAAGAAGCGCGAGCCCAGGCGACTGGACGGCGCATGCGGCACAACAAGGTCCAGGGGGAGCTTACGAAACTCCCACATGACCGCTGATCTCTCGGAGGTCATACTGTCCCATAATTGCTGGTAGCCAACACTTGGTAGAACGGGGCCATAAAGCCCCTCCTACCTGCATGTTGGTCTGCGTGATTTCTAGACCAACATGCTATTTGGCAAGGGAGGGGGTCGCGCGGAGATATCCCTGGCGTAGCTGGCCGCCCGAATTCAAAGGATGTGTCCTCTGCGATGCCACACCTGTTGGAAAGCCAGGTTTCGCCGCAATCAGGAATCCATTTTTGTTAACTGAGCTTGGACTCCACTTGCTTCGCTTCAGAGTCGCTCAAAATTCGGAACACGGTGTACTGGGGAGCATCTTTGGCCTTGCCCCGTATCGCCTTACGACCGTTTTTCAGAGTTACTACTCTGGGTTCCAGAATCTCGCACCTCTTGCGAAGCGCCAAGCAGTAAGCAGTCAGTCCTTCCAAGGGACACCTCCGTCGATTAGTTGGTCTTCCACTAGCCTTGCCTTCATACTCTAGCAAGCCCTGAGGACCACATTGCTGGGCATGGTCCTATAGTCCACGTCGGGCCGAGGTCACGGCAACGACATCATGGTCCAAGTACTGTTTAATCAACCCGTTAGCCTGGCTGATGGCCTGGTCCAGGCTGTTGCGGGCAGATTCTGGTTGAGCGCGGCTGACTTGAAACCCCAGCCACTGCTCCCGGTCACCTCGCACAATCAGTTGGACCTCCTCCCAACCCTGGGCCAGCTGTCGTAACTGGTCCAGCACCCGGTCCCACTGGCTGGGATTGGTCACGAGGCACAGGACGTAAGCCGTTCCACCTGTGGACTCCCACCAGTCCGGCGACTCCGGGTGACCCTCACAGGAGGAGAGGGTTTCTACCATGTCGGTCTGGTTCAGTGTCCACACCAACTCCCTGACCCCTGGTTCCAATTGCTCGTAGTCCAGGAACCACGGGTGCATAGCCTGAACATCAGCGAAAGTCGGGAGGAGTACCGCTCGCTTGAACCACCACATGATGCCGACTCAGGCGCCCTCAATCTCAGGCACTTGCAAGGCATCGTACTGTTGTTTACTTACGAATCTGACGAGTTTGGTGCCGTTTTCTTCACCAGTAACGGCGTAGGTGTTTTTACCGTTCTTCTGCACAATGGTGCGTTTGCTGAGAACGCTCTCCGGCAGGTCCACTCGTTGCCTGGTCTTCACGTTATAGAACTCCATGTTTCACCTCGTGCATCGCCTGGGGCTCATTCGCTCGCCCATTGTTCGGTCGGGAATACCCCGGCGATTAGTTTCGTGTGCTGTCTGGCAGGATTGGCCAACGGTGTGCAACGTCACAATCCCGCGGTCGGGAATAGCCTAATCGTTCGGAACACGGTAGCCGTGCCAACGCCCGGCAATAGATCGTGGACGCCTTTCGCAGCGAAACCCTTCCTGCTTCGCGACAAACTCCACGACGATCTCAAGACTGGACCCGTCCAACGGCGCCCCAGGCCCTCTACTGTCGCCAATGGGTTTGTATTCATTCGACCCGAGTTATGATACGTAGTCTCATATCTGTTCACAAGTGGGAAGGCGGCGTTTTTCTCGGGAGCCGTCAAGTCCGCGTCCTCGTTGACATCGCGAAGGGCAAGATCGAAGACTCGAAGCGCCGCCACTGCACCGAACGCGCTATAGCACTGTTCAACTTCGGCTTCGACAACCTCACGGGTCGAGGTTAATACGCGAAAGTCGCCCTTGCACCCGCCGGCACGGCTTGCGAGGAACTCGAGAAGCAGTCGAGTGACGTACCCGTATCAGACTAATCCCCTGGAACCGCAGTAACCTTCGAATCCGAGTTTCACCCGCCTACCGGCGCTTGGGGACTGGCTGGGAAACGACCAGCGACGACCTTCACGACAAGGCCGCCGCAGGCCGGGGTTTAGTACGACAGTCCTCTGCGTCCACTACAGTCGATGTTGTGAAAAGATTTCTTGTATGGCGAAGAGACGACACAGGCGTCGATACACCGGTCCACCGCTGACTGACCATTTGACTGTAGGTCCGGGCGACCTGCTGGGACTGCGGCTTGGCGATTTCGATGCCAAGGGAGAAACGTCGAGCGAAATCGACGGCGCTCCGGCGGCGGTGTCTGGTGGCATTCCCGGAGAGTTGGTGCGCGCCGAGGTCGTAAAAGTTTTTCCCGAGCGGGTTGTGCTGCAAGCCTTGGAGGTGATCGAGCCGTCCCCAGACCGGGTCGAAGCACCCTGTCCGTACTATTCGGGTTGCAGCGGGTGCCAGTGGCAGCACGTTTCTTACCAACGGCAACTCGACGAGAAGGCCCTCCGGGTCGAGGCAGCCCTCGGAAAATACGAAGACCTTCGGGGCGCCAGGATTCACCCGACCCTGGCCAGTCCAACGCACTATGGTTACCGCAATCACGCGAGGTTCACGGTGGGCAGACGCGACGGCGACGCGGGCAAGGTGGGCTACGTAAACGCTACTACCCGCAGGTTTTTGCCGGTGGACCGTTGCCTTCTGATGGACGAGCCGATCAACAACGTATTGGAACGCATGCAGGGCCGCCTGAACGGGATGAGCCAGGTGTCCGTGCGTTCCGGAGGCGAAACCGGTTCTGTGCTGATTCAGCCGGCGTTCAATCCCCCGTGGCCGGACCTGGAGACGGGGCAATCGCATTACGAAGACGAGGTTGCCTCAGCCAGGTTCCGCGTCGCCTCGTCATCGTTCTTCCAGGTCAACACCCCGCAACTCGCCAATTTGGTGGACCTCATGGTCCGCTCGCTTGGGCTTTCCGGACAGGAACGTGTGGTGGACGCCTACTGCGGCGTCGGTACGTTCACCGTACTTCTTGCGCCTGATTCTGGACACGTGACGGGTATTGAAGAGTCCGCGTCTGCCGTGGCCGATGCTCGCCTGAATGCGGCGGGTCTCGACAACGTCGGGTTCATCGAAGACCGGACGGAGAATGCTTTGCGTGAGTTCGATGGGCAGGTGGATGTCCTGGTGCTCGACCCACCCCGGCGAGGCTGCGCGCCGGAAGCCATATCAGCCGCAATCGACCTGGCGCCGTCGCGCATCGCCGTGGTGTCGTGCGAACCGGATGCCATGTCGAGGGACCTGGCTGCCCTGTGCGAGACCGCGTACGTCATCGATGACGTGTACCCGATCGACATGTTCCCTCAGACTCGTCACGTGGAAGCATTAGCGATATTGTCCCGGGTCGATGCCGACGGCGCGGGATGATGGCTACGCCGAACGCTGAACCTGCCAAGTGTGTGGGCCGAAGGCTCATCCTGGCGTCCGCATCGCCGCGCAGGGCAGCAATTTTGCGGTCGGCGGGCTACCGGTTCGAGATCGCATCCTCGGGTGATTCTGAAGTCATAGACCCACATTCGGACCCCAGTAAAATCGCCGTGCGCATCGCCAGGGAAAAGGCCATGCACGTACAGGAACGTGCGCCCGATTCGGTCGTCATCGGGGCGGACACGATAGTGTCTGCCGGCGGCAATTTGCTCGGCAAGCCCTCGACTCCCGAACATGCCCGCCGGATGCTGCTTGGACTTCGCGGGCGGCGGCACCAGGTTGTTACCGGAGTGTGCGTGGCGTCGGGAGAGAGCGTTCGCACCGGTTTCAAGACTACAGAGGTGTCGTTTCGCAGTTATGCTTCACACGAGATAGACGACTACCTGGCGACCGGCCTGCCGTTTGACAGGGCGGGAGCCTACGGCATCCAGGATGAGCCATTTTCTCCGGTCGAGTCATTCGACGGGTGTTACCTGAACGTGGTGGGGCTGCCCATGTGCCTCACCGGTGGTTTTCTGAGGGACTTCGATTTAGAACCGGTGGGTGGCCGGGTCGAGTGCGCCGGGCTTGCAGCGGCGAAGGTTGAGCTGAAAAGGTGAACTTCCTGGGTATAGGCGGCCTCGAGCTGGTACTGATCGGCATCGTGGCGTTCCTGGTGCTTGGGCCGAAGCGCCTGAGTGAAGGCGCCCGGACCGCAGCGAAGATGATGCGCGAGCTGCGGCGGCAGAGGGATGAACTGACCGGGATGGTCAGGGAAGCGGTGGACCCGGAGGTTATCGAGTCCGGAATGCACGAATACGGGGGCGTGTCGAGTGTGCCCCGACCGGAGGACACCCGTAAGTCGGACGCGGTCGATGCTGCGGCAGGCGAAAACGCGGCCGGACGGGCCGAGCGTGAATCATGAACGACCGCTCGGCGCCGATCATGGACCACATTGGCGAGATCAAGACACGGCTGATCCGGGCGCTGCTGGTCGCGCTGGCCTTGACCATAGCGGCGTTTATTTTCCACGAGCGAATACTGGAATTTCTGCTCGCCCCGGCCGTGGCACTGAATCCTACGACCGAAGGCAAGCCGGTCTTCACCGACCTGACGGAGTTCTGGGGCGTCGCGGCCAAGGTGTCCGTACTCACGGGATTCGCTGCTTCACTGCCGTTTTTCCTGTGGCAGGTTGTGATGTTCCTGCGACCCGGCCTCACGCCGGTGGAGCGCAGGTACCTTTACCTGTTAACGCCGGGCGGGCTCCTGGCGTTTGCCGCCGGGGTTGCATTCGCCTACTTCGTGCTGCTTCCCCCGGCCATCAATTTCCTGCTTTCATTTGGTGGCGACGTTGCGACGCCACTCATCCGCATCGGGTCATACGTGACCCTGATAACCACGCTGCTATTCTGGATGGGCCTGATATTCGAGTTGCCCATCGTCATCTTCTTCCTGACGCGCATCGGAGTTGTGAACACGCGCTGGTTGGGCCGACAGCGGAGATGGGCGATCCTGCTCGCCTTTGTGCTCGGCGCGCTGATCACGCCGACGTTCGATCCGCTCAACCAGGCCCTTGTCGCCGTGCCGATAATTGTTTTATTCGAGATCGGCTACTGGCTGGCGAAGCTGGGTGAGCGGGGGAAGGCGCGACCGGACGACGCGGCGGCGAAGGCTACGCCGCCAGCGAATACCTGCTAGTTCCAAAGGTGAGCAGGCGCCGGCGCGGCGGTTGCGAGTGGTCCGGCAGCGTGCTAGGTTCGGGGCGTCCAGGCGATCGCCGGGGCACATGCCATGCCAGCCAGCACCGAATTCACGCTCATTACGGCGGATCGCGTCATTGACTCTCGGGGCGGCCCTCCCATACCGGACGGCGCCGTCCTGATTCAGGGCTCCCGGATCGCCGCCGTAGGGCGGGCTGTAGACGTCAAGGCCCCGGAAAGCGCGGCCGTTGAGGCGCAAAATTTTCCGGGCTCCACAATCATGCCCGGCATGGTCGACTGCCACACTCATCACAACGGGTTCGGAGACGGTCGGCTGGGCGACGACCTGTCGCTGCTGCCGGACGAGGTGCTGACGGTCCAGTCGGCCCGGAATGCACGGGCCAGCCTCTTTTCCGGCGTAACGACGATACGTGAGAACGGCCCCAAGAACATGACAATGTTCAGGCTGCGCGACGCGATCAACGAGGGCCTGATGATTGGTCCCCGCATGGTTTTGTGCGGCCGTCCAGTCGCCATCATCGGCGGTCACATGGGCTATTTCGGCGGTGAAGTCACAGGTCCGGTGGAGACCAGGGCGCTGACGCGACAACTCATCAAGGAAGGCGCGGACTACATAAAGATCGCCGCCACCGGTGGGAGTACTCGCACGTCATTCCCAATGAGGCCGTCTTTCAACGTCGACGAGTTGAATGCGATCACGGAAGAAGCCCGCAAGTTCGGCAAACTGACCGCCGCCCACTGCCTGTCTTCCCTGGGCACCAGCAATTCCCTCGACGCAGGGGTGGACATGATCATTCACTGCAACTTCAGAGAGCCCGACGGCAGCCACCGATTTCGGGAGGACATCGCCGACCGGATAGGGGAGCAGGGCGCATATGTAAATCCAACGCTACAGGTGGGGAGGGCCACCACCTGGTCGCTGGCCCACAAGCGGGACGTTGACGGCCTGAGCCCCCCGGAGCAAGAACGGTTGGATGAGGCGCTGACCAAGCTGGAACTCCACCTGGACGACACCCGGAGAATGATCGAGATGGGGTTAAAGGTGATTACCGGCTCCGACTCCTCGTGGAGCGACTACCAACTCGGCAATACGGTCTACGAGGCGGAATTGCTCGTCCACGCCGGATACACGCCGATACAGGGCGTGATGTCGGTGACCAGTTGGGCGGCGGCGGCATTAGGAATGGATGACAAGGTCGGCACTCTCGAACCCGGCAAGGAGGCGGACATCCTCGTGGTCCAGGGAGACCCGTCCGTCGACATCAACGAACTGTGGAATGTCACTGACGTTTTCCTTGCCGGCAGGAAAGTCGAACGCGGCTCTGGGGAATCACTTGCTGCGGTACGGCAGCAACCGGCCACGATTTAGGCCACTGGAACGCCAAGAGGGAATTATGCCTCAGCAGGACACCGATTTCACAATCCTCAGCTCGGCCCGTCTGGTCGATGGGACAGGCGGCCCGGTCGCCGAGGCGGCGGCCATACTGCTCGAGGGGGACACGGTCAGGCAGATAGGCACCCGTGAATCGGTCAGGGCGCCCGACGGCGCTACAGTCCGGGAACTGGACTATGGTGACGCAACCATATTGCCGGGGCTGGTCGACTGCCATGTCCATTTGAACGGCATCGGTGACGGTCGGGCGGGAGATGAGTTGGTCACACTTCCGGACGAAGTGTTGACAGTTCAGACAGCGCAGAACGCGCGCCGGCATCTGTACACGGGCGTCACCAGTTTGAGAGACTGCGGGGGCAAGAACCGGACCACGTTCATGCTGCGGCAAGCTGCCGAGATGGGAATCGTCCCGTCTCCACGGCTGGTGCTGGCCGGCAGGCCGATCGCCATTATCGGCGGCCACCTCAGCTACTTCGGCATCGAGGCAACGGGTCCGACTGAGTGCCGGGCCGCCGTCAGGCAGTTGGTCAAGGAAGGCGCCGATTTCATCAAGATAACGGCGACCGGGGGCAGCACGCGCACCAGCAATTCACTCAGGCCGTCTTTCAACGTCGACGAATTGACGGCGATCTGCGAGGAGGCGCACAAGTTTGGCAAGCACGCCGCCGCGCACTGCCATTCGTCCCAGGCGATGTTGAACGTGCTGGACGCCGGAATCGACACCATCATCCACGGGGACTTCAGGGAACCCGACGGCTCGGAAACCTTTCGCCCTGAGATCGCCGACCGGATCGCCGAGCAGGGTGTTTTTGTCAACAAGACCATTGGCGGCAGCGTGGCGGGGATGCGGATACTGGAGGCCGAGGGCGATCTTTCCGAAGAGCAGAAGGGGCAGTTGGATGAGACGCGCCGCTCTTCCGAAATGCGGCTTGGCCATTTCGCCCGCATGCGAGAGGCAGGGGTCATGATGGCCGCAGGTTCAGACTCGGCCTGGGGTCTTTACCAAATGGGCGACTTTCAGACCGAAATCGAGGCCCACGTCATGGGTGGCATGTCCAACATGGAGGCCATAGTTGCCGCTACCCGCGACTCCGCCAGGTCTTGCTGGACCGATGGGTCGGTCGGGACCCTGGAGCCGGGCAAACAGGCCGACATCCTGGTTGTGGACGGAGACCCGCTCGAGGACATCAACCAGCTACGTCACGTGGCCGATGTGTTCCTTGCGGGGGATCGGGTAGACCGGGCGAACTTCATTTAACCCAGACGGACTGAGGTGGGCGGAAAACCCGCTTGTTCAGCGAATACGCGACGAGGCCCGGCTATCCGCCGGGCCTCTTTAGTGACCAATTGCTTTGGTGTGGGTCAGGTCGTCTTGCTGTCTCCCGATTCGGACTTGGCTTCGTCCTTGCCGGTGAGCGAAGACCTGAACTCCCTGATTGCCTTTCCGACCCCGGAGCCGACCTCCGGCAGCCTGCCAACGCCGAAGATGATCATGACGACGACGAGGATGAGGATGATTTCGAGTGGGCCAATGCCCCGGAGGAATCCCATTTACGTACTCTTCAGTCTGGCTGCCAGTCGGTTCCGGCTATCAGAATACGTACGTAACGTGCTGGGTGTCAAACTGATGAAGGGCAATCGGAGGAGTAGTTGACGCTCGTTGCGGCAGTCGGCTACCCGCGATACCGCCATACAGCCACGACGCGGCTCAGAACCTCTACCTTGTCTGCTTCCACGATGATGGGATCCATCAAGCTGTTCTCAGGCTGCAGCCGCACGAGTGAACCTTCCGAATAGAAGCGCTTGAGGGTTGTTTCATCGTCCGGGGAGATGCGCACTGCGGCCATTTCCCCGTTGGGCACTGCGTTTGCCTGCTGCATGATTACGAGATCGCCGTCTGCAATGAGGGCGTCGATCATCGACTCTCCCTTGACGTTCAAGGCGTAGAGGCCCTCTGCGCGTCCGGCTATGGGCTGTGGCAGGTCAATTGACTCGAGATCGGCCGCGCTGGCCCATGTTTCGGCGGTGGGCAGGGGAAATGGCTCGCCGGCCGCGATGGAACCAACGAGCGGGACGGCAATCGTCTCCTGGACGTTGCGTTGCTGGCGAGGCGTCACGAGCCCCAGGCCTCGGGAGACGCCGTCGTGCTTGCGAATAAGCCCCTCTCTATTGAGGATGTCAATGTTGTACGAGACCACCGACGTGGAACTTATTTCGCAGCCGCGCTGAATGTCTCTAACGGTGGGCGGGTAATCGTGCTCGTCGAGAAAATTCTCGAAGAACTCAAGTATCCGTTCTTGCCGTTCGGTTAGGTCCCGCACTATGTTCCGCCTTTTCTGAGGTCTGCTGCTTCTTCGGTGCGACGCCGCGTATCAGCACTAATGTTCGGAAGTTAGCAGAGGCCGGAGCATCGTGTCAACGGGCGCGCGTCACACTCCCGTATTCGGTCCGGACACTGGAAGTGGACAGATTCAGCGGAGCTTGAATACCTTGAAGGTCTCGGCGTAGTCCACCCCGATCCGTTCGCCGGTCCTTGCCCGCCAGTTCTTCATCATCTCGCGCGTCTTCTCCGGGTCGCCAATTTGGCTGGCGTGGGCCACGAGCGCGCGGATGGACTTGTCGACATCCTGTTCCTCCAGGATGTTGTAGCGGTCGGCCTTGTCCCGGCTGTACATCATCATCCACAGTTCGGAGACTTTGTGCGGTTCCAGACCCTCATCTTCCAGGAGTTCGGGGAAAGTGAGGTGGTCGCGGGCTGACGGAAACACTGCCGAGAATGCAGCCTCCCCGGCTGCGAAGTGGTCGGGATGGCCGATGTACCTGCCGTTCGTCACGTCGCGGGTAGGGTTGGTGGTCACGAGGATGTCGGGGCGGTGTATCCGAATTTGACGGGTTATGTCCCGGCGCATGTTCAGCGTAGGCTCGAGGTAACCGTCTGGATATCCAAGGAACGCCACACCCTTGAGGCCGAGGATCTTCCCAGCCTCGATCTGTTCCTGCCTGCGAATCTCGATCAACTCGGCGGAAGAGATGCTGCGGTCCTCGGTGCCTTTCGAGCCGTCCGAGCACAGCACGTAGACCACTTCCCAGCCGAGGCGGCACCACTTCGCCACCGTCCCTGAGCACCCGTACTCCGCATCGTCAGGGTGCGCCACGACGACCATGGCGCGGGAGTACTCTGAATCGTTGCGTTCGTCTCCCATCTAGGGATCACCTCTATTGGTCCTGATTATCAGGCGGACAAGCGAGTGTTGTGTTCGACCGCTCCCGCCAAGTGTATTGTCTCGTTTTGAGCTATCGATAGTAGCACCGGACCCGGCCGCGTTCAGGTTTCTGCGTGGGGCCACGTTGCCGAAACTCGGGCCATGAACTCGGATACCACCGGCAGCGATAAGGCGCTGTCCGAGAATGAGTCGTCGTGGTCCACGCCCCTCAGGCGATGGAACTCGCCTTGCGGGAGGGCGGCAGCCGCCTCGCGGGCGCCATCGTAGTAGGAGTCTTTGTCCCCGCACACCAGCAGTGTCGGCACTTCGATGCGTTCGATCCGGTCCCAGACGCCGGGCCAGCACGCCACACCCTCCAGCGAAAGAGCGAGGGACTCGGCATCATTGTCTTCCGGGCCGCGGACGGCGGGGTCTAGCGACTTTACCCTGCCGCTCCTCAGGGCCCTCACTCGCGCCGGGGTGCCGCGGAACTCGTCCGGCATCATGCGGGCCTTCATGCCTGCGACCACCATCCCGCCGAGCCGTTGGTCATCCATGGTCCCCAACTCAAGCGCCGCCCTGCCGCCGAGAGAAAAGCCGAACACCCCGAACCTGGCGAATCCCAGTTGGGTTGCGACGGCCGAAAGCGCGCGGGCGCGGGTTGGGATGAGGTAGGAGTCCAGTATTCCGCCTCGTGAACTCTTGCCGTAGCCCATGGAATCGAGCAGGACGAGCATGAATCGTTCGGAGAGCGGCCCGGTCCACCCTTGATCAGTCCACGAACGGCCCCTCTGACCGAAGCCGTGGTGCAGGACCCACGGAGGACCTGAGCCGTACACCTCATAGTGCAGTCGGTCGCCCCGGAATGTGAAAGTCGGCATGGGAAATTATTTTAGAGTCAGGCGGCTGGTTTCTGTGTGTCGATGGAAGAGCGGTTGGAATTGAAGGGGGACCGCTACCCTGCCGTTCGAGTCACGAAGACGGGACAGATATCGTCGCCTGGCCGGGCACGGTGGTCTGGCCGCGGGTGTTTTCGATCCAGATTTCACAGTCGGCAAGCGACTGGCCATCGTCCGTGTAGGTCCGTGCGACACGTCCCTTGCATATGACCGCCTCCGACGGGAAGTCCATGCCGCGGTATTGGCACTGCAGGGACCTGAGTGCACCGGGGTCGCCGAGCCAGTCGGTCATCAATTTCCCGAGGTAGGCCGCCTTAAGCGCACCGTGGATGATCACGCCCGGGAGCCCCACACGCAGTGCGAAGTCATTGTCGTAGTGAATTTCATAAAAGTCTCGGGATGCCCCAGCGTACATGACGAGATCCCGCGTGTTCGTGTGCTTACCGAATGGGCCGATTTCGGCGCCTTCGTACACCCCGGCAGCCCAATCAATTGGTCCAAACGCGGTGGCCAGTGGAATGTCGGGATCCGCAACGCGTTCGCGCTTCTGTTCGGCGGAACGAACGTTTTTGTCTGACCTGACCGGTTCGTGGCGGATCGTCACGCTGCTCAACTCGACTGCAGTATCGTCGTACTGGTTGACATATCGGCACTGCCCCAGGATGAAGATCAACGGGCCGGCTGACCCCTGCCGTTCGTAGACGTCGGTGATTTTCCGGAATTGGGTGATGCGGTCGCCGGGTCGAATGGGTTCGAAATACCGCCACTGCGACCCGCCGTCGAGCTGCACAGTGCCGGGCAGAGAGTAGTGTTCCGTCCCCGGCGGTCTCAGCGAATTGAAGACCATACGGGTAAACGTGGGTGGGGCGATCAGTCCCCCGTATCGCGACTTGCGAGCCGCGGCTTCGTCATTCCACAGCGGATTGTCATCCCCGATGGCGCGGGCAAACGATGTGATGTGCGACTTCTCGACTTCGAAAGTCGCCGACTCGTACTCGGTGGCAAGCATGCGTTCTTGCATCTCGCCGGTCAGGAGTTGTTGGGGCATTGCAATTCAGGGCGGATACAGGTTTAGATACTGAACAGTGCCGAGCGCACTTCGTCCTGTGTCAGGCCCAGATGAGCAGCGACGGCAGCCACGATACCGCTGAGTGTGCCCACCCCGAGAGCGCGGTGGCGCGGAACGGTCAGGCTGTGGGTCCCGCCGTCGACGGTCAGTGCCAACGTCATGTGGCTGCCCCTTTGGCGAACGATGCCGTACCCATAACGACGACGTAACACCGCCGCCAGGGCTTCGCCCGACACGTCGCGCGGCAGCCTCATACGGCCATGGCTTCGTCCTTGACGAAATGCAACCTGACGATCATCGTCTGATTCTCATCGCCAAAGTGGCACAAGACGGCGTCCTTGACCATGGATTTTAAGTCGTCCCAGTCTTCACCCTGCGTGAAAATGCTATGGCCCAAGGCCCTGGCGTCAAATCCGCCTTCGACGGCTTCGGTCACCTCGAAAATGATCTCTTTTGGCGATCCCGTGGTCACTATTACACTCACCGTCCAAGTTACTACGTTCGCCTGAGCATCACAGGTTTAGGGTCTGAAGTGTAAGAGCTTGGCAACTGATCTACAACTTCGCTGCAATTGCGCAGCCGTTTTGCAGCCGTCGGACTGGCCGTTGCCACGTGCCCGAGGCTGGGTAAGCTCCCCAAGCCCAGTAGCTGGGGTAGCGCTTTACAGTGGCTCGGTTCCTTCCATCAGAGTTTCCATGTACTTATCGTAGGCAAACAACCGATTGCGAGACCGACCGGTAATCTCCCGGGCTATTTTTTGTTCAACGAGCCACTGCATGGCAGCGCCGGCAGTGCGGAAAGTTAGATTGGTGCGTTCACAGACGGCGGAAAGTGAAAGGATGGGACGTTCTTTCAGGGATTCATGCACGCGCACAACAGATCCCGTTCGCCGTCCGGCGCCATTTTCTATGACGGCGCGGTGCGCCTCAAATAACCCTGTCAGGCTTCGAGCCGTGGCGACGGCCCCCTCTGCTGTCGTACTCACACCTTCGAGAAAGAACGAGAGCCACGTCTCCCAGTCGCCAGTGCTGCGCACGTGCTCCAACAGGTCGAAATAGGTTGTCCGGTGCTGTTTGAGATACAGGCTGATGTACAGAAGCGGTTGGCTCAGTACTCCCCGATCCATCAGCAGAAGAGCGACGAGCAGCCTCCCCACCCGCCCATTGCCGTCGAGGAAGGGGTGGATGGTCTCGAATTGGAGATGGGCGAGGCCAGCGCGAATCAGTGCGGGGACTCCGTCGTCTTTCTCATTCAGGAAACGCTCCAGGTCTCCCATGCAGTCGGGTACGGCCAAGTGTGGAGGTGGTACGAATGCTGCGTTCCCCGGCCGTGTCCCTCCGATCCAGTTCTGCGACTTGCGGAACTCGCCGGGCAGCTTGTTGCTGCCCCTTCCTCGGGACAGCAGGATGGCATGAACCTCACGAATCAATCGACTGGAAAGCGGAAAGCCCTCTGCCAATCGGCGTTGGCCGTGCTCCGTGGCCGCCACGTAACTGGATACTTCGACGACGTCATCCAAGGGTACCCCGGGGACCTCATCCAACTCGAAGAACAATAAGTCCGACAGCGACGACTGCGTACCTTCGATCTGAGAGGAGAGCAAAGCTTCCTTGCGGACGTAGGAATAAAGCAAGAGAGCTCGATCCGGCAGCAGGTTCGCAATGGTGTCCAACCGGCCGACGGCAAGCGCCGCATCTTCTAGAACCTGTTGCAGTGAGCCTCCCAGTTCAAGAGAAGGACTCGGTGGCAGTGGGGCAGGTACGAAGGCTCTGACCCTCTCGTTGCCTATGACCCGCGTCTCGTAGCTGCCTATTGCCTCGCGCCGCATCCATATTACCTTTCCTTGCACCACGACAACATGAAGCGGCCAGAGCTACCTGCCACTTTAATGAGTGCAATAACGCCGAAAGCAACTATACTTTGGTGTGCAAAAGTATAATACAGCCGGAACGCAGGCTAACGTGACCCCGTCAGCTCAAACAGGCATCTCCCGTTTGGTGTAGGCGCGGCCGACCTGGGCGGTGTCCAGGCGTTGGCCGGAGACAACCCGGATGCCATCGTCGATTTGTTGCTCGATGTTTTCGGGCGTGGCCCCTTCGAGGAATCGGACTCCGTTGGCGTCGCAGGCCGCCTTTACCCTGTTTCTCGCCTCGATGATCCTGGGGTCTGTGTATGCGCCCTCCGGCCGCGGAATGCGGTACGACATATGGAGGTCGCCCGGGCCCATTTCGGCGAACCCGATGCCCGGCACGGCGAGCATCTGCTCGATGGTGTGGACTCCGCGGGCCGACTCGATCTTGATGCCGAGAAGCAGTTCCCCGTCCGGATTGAGCGGCCAGGGATCGGCGAGACGAATGTACTCTGCAGGCTCGACGCCCCACACGGGCGCAGCGGTCGGTTCCGATCCCACTCCACGCGTTCCCATAGCGAGCCCGCGCCCTTCTCCGATGGTACTGGTTGGGTAGCGGCACGATTCGACGAACGCTCGGACGGCGTCTGGTGTTTCGGCCATGCACAGCAGGATGCCGTGTACGCCTCTCGCGAGTATCTGCCGGAACTGCCAGGCGTTGGAACGGACCACCTGCTCGCTGGACCCGTCGACCGGCGGCTCCACGATGATGGGGGGCGTGCGATGGCCGCTGTTGGTCGGTCCACCGCTGATGAGGCCTCGCATGTACTCGTCGAGCCCGTGCATGTTGAATGAGCCGTGCTCCATGCCGATGTTGATATAGTCCGCCCATATCCTGGCCTGGGCCGCCCCATGTTCGCGCGTCAGTACGTGACCGGTGTGACCGCCGAAGTAGTAGATGGGCTGGTCCTGTTCCAGCAGTTCGATTGCTCGGTTGATTCGCTTAGGCATGTCTGGGTATCTCGAAATCACTCGTGTGTGGTCAGGCTAAGGTTACTTGGATATGCCGTCGACTGAACGGTCGGCCGGCCTGGGAGCGACGATCGCCACTGGAGAATCACGACACGTATGATATTCCGCGATTGCCTTCCAAGAGACACCTTTGCGTTAGCTCGATTAGGGCTACCGAGGTGCGGCGGCCAAAGACCAGTTTCGTGCACCGATTCAGGGTGCCGTAAGCGTTACTCCTGCCCAGAAAGCACCCGTAACCGGCGTTCCCTTTCTTTCCTACGGGTATAGATTCCAGTCAAATAGGTAGTCACTATGCTTCCGATGGTCATCCCGATGACTCCGATGCCAAAGCCGGTGCTACCCAGATAAGCCACGTATGAACCGGCCGCGATTCCTACGACGGTGACTACCAGTCCCGCCCACAGGCCCCTGCTGCTCTGGCCCATTTCATGTCGCAGTGCTGCTTCTTCCATCTTCATCCGATGGCCCGACTGCTCTTCCGCCATGGCCAAAATCCGTTCCGGACTGCCGGGGAGAACTTGCTCGTACCCTGCTCACACTTCCGGTGGAGGTAGAGGACCGCTGAACGCAGCAACCCCAATGGAAACCGCGTCGACGCTGGAATCCTGGGCATTTTTCTGCACCGGTTGGCGGTTACGTTTTCGCCGATTGCGCGACAATTCGGAACTGCCAGGGAAGTACGAAGATTAGCGGTGTGTCTGCAAGGCATCCAGATCAGGATGTGCGGCCCTAAAGTCCGACATGGCTCGCCTGATGTCCTGACCCACTGCCAACCAATCGGCCCGCAGCGCGAGCCAATCAGCCTGTTCCGGAGTGAGCGAACTGTTGAGTTCAAACATCACGCCGAACATGTCAACGCTTGAGGCGTATCCAGTCCAGAAGCTCGGCTTGGCGAACAAGTAGTTGGTAGGTGATTCTCCCAATGGGTTGGCGTCCTGTAAGTGTGGGTGAATTGCTACGCTGACTTTCAACTTTACTTTATCCGAATCTGGCGGGCCGTCAGTTTACCATGCCTCTTCGGTCCGCTTGCGGCACTGAGTAAGTTTGCAGGGGGCATCCCTGACATGAACCGCGGGTACCGCAACTCCGTTGGCCACTTTTATCGCGGTGGGCTGATCCGCGCCTCTGAGCGGGTGTGGACGCTCTGGATCGCAGAGAGGCATATGTCCAACACGTAGCGCGCCAGTACGGCGTCCAGGTCGGGTTGTCGTCCTTCGACGACGGCGGACGCGAAGTCGTGGGCGCCATCGCGAAAGCTGTGGCCCCAGTCCGTTTCCATGTCGTCGTAACGGCGGGTCATTCCGTCCTTGTAGAGGATCACGGGGGCCTCATCCAGCAGTTTGCCGGTACATCTGGTCGCCACCAATATGCCCCGCGTGCCGGTGATCTCCATCCAGTCGTCCTCGGCATAGTAGTCGGTGGCTATTTCGAACTCGGGCGCCAGAACGTTTTCCCAATTGCCGAATTGTCCGTTGGCGCATTCCCACGTGATGTAGTAGGACGACTCTATGTCCGGAGTTTCGCCTCGCCGCCGTGTCATGGCGTGAATGCGAGTGACCGGTCCGAAGTAGTACTCGATCAATGAAGCCACGTGGTATCCGTGATCGAGGATCTGGGGCAGCCCGCCGCCCTTCTCCTGGTCGAATCGCCACTCGTACGCCTCCTTCGGCACGTGGTGGGCGCCGATACCCAACCCGCGGATCACCTTGTAGCGCATCGACACCGGGTCGCCGATCTCACCCGCGTCGATCATGTCCTTGATGCGGATGTAAGGTTGGTACGAGCGAAAGTTCTCGAACACCCGGAAAACGACTCCGGATTTTGCCGCTGCCGCGACGATCTGATCGGCTTCGTCCAGATTCCTGGCCATGGGTTTCTGTAGCGACACGTGCTTGCCGGCGGCGAGGGCATCGAGCGTGACAGGCAGGTGGAGGTCATGGGGCAAAAGTATCTCGACCGCGTCGATGCCGGGATCACTGAGTAGTTCGCGGTAGTCGGTGCACCACTCCTCAGCCCCGTATTGTTCGGCACGGTCCTGGGCGACATCCGGCCTGACGTCGGCAATCGACTTCAACACGGCGCGGGGATTGTTCACGTACCCCATGGCGTGCAGCCGCGAGATGACGCCCGCGCCTATGAATCCCACGTTCAGTGTTTCCGCCATATCCGGTCAGTCCTATTCCGCTTTTGCTGCCCGGCGTCAACCCTTCGACTTCACAGGGCCGGGGTTCGCCTCACGCCATAGATTTGCGGAAAGGTTACAGTTATCTCAGACGGGAACGCGAACACGTCCTGGTCTGGCTTGAGAGGGGATTCTCGGAAATCGCTTTACCTCTACTCCACGGCGCCGTGGGCATCTGGGACGAGGTTGCCATATACGGCGGGTTTGGACTCATCGTCCTGGTCATGGTGGCCCTGTCGTGGCGCGCGGGACGACGAAGAAAGAGGCGTCGTGAAAGGGACAACTCCTAGTTGACCCTGGGTAACCGCATTACCCGGCGGCTCCCGACGATCTGAGTTCCGCGATCTCCGCTGACGAGTATCCGGCTTCGGCCAACACCTCGTCGGTGTGCTGACCCATTGTCGGGGCCGGCCATTTCATTCGGCCTGGCGTGCTGTACAGCTTTGCCGCCAGGCCGATGTGACGCACAGAGCCAGCAGTAGGGTGTTCGAGCTCCACGTCCATGTGCCGCGCCTGGACCTGCTCATTGCTCCACACCTGCTCCATGTCCAGCACAGGGCCTGCGGGGAAACCTGCCTGATCAAACTTCTCCAGCCATCGCGCGGTGTCGTGTTCTGTCAGCGTGCGTTCGAGTTCTTCTTCGAGATCGGAGCGATTTGCCATTCGGCCGGCGTTATCGGTGAACCGTTCGTCCTCGAGGAGGTCGTCTCGACCCATTGTGCGCACCATGCGCTCCCAGTTCGTGTCATTGGGAGCGCCCACGTTGATGTAGCCGTCTCGCGTCTTCAGGCTCTGGTAAGGGGCCGACAGGCGGTGCGCGGAACCGAGAGGGTGTGAGACCTCGCCGGTGGTGAAGTAGATGCCGGACTCCCAGACCATGTACGCGAGCGCCGACTCGAGCAGGGACACTTCGAGGTATTGTCCTTTCCCGGTCTTCAGGCGGTGAATGTAGGCGCTGAGAATGCCGTATGCGGCGAACATTCCGGCGTTGAGGTCGGCCATCGGTACACCGACTTTGACGGGCGGAGAACCGGGCATGCCGGTGATGCTCATCAGGCCGCTCATGCCCTGCGCGATGAGATCGTAGCCGCCTCTCCTGGAGTATGGGCCGGTGCGGCCAAACCCCGAGATAGAGCAGTAGATGAGGGCCGGATTGGCCGCTGACATTTCCTCGTATCCGAGCCCAAGGCGGTCTATCGTTCCCGCCCGGTAGTTTTCGATCATGACGTCCGCATCTTTCGCGAGCCGCCTGGCCGCCTCGACTCCGCTCTTCTGCTTGAAGTCCAGGACGACGCTGCGCTTGTTGCGGTTCATGGCCAGGAATGCCGCCGACTCACCGCTCACGAAGGGCGGGCCCATGTGGCGGGTGTCATCGCCCCCGGCAGGCTTCTCGATCTTGATGACGTCTGCGCCCATGTCGGCCAGGAGCATCGTGCAAAACGGTCCGGCGAGGACCTGGCTGCAGTCGACGACTTTCATGCCTTCCAGGGCCAGCGGCATCGACGGGGAGTGTTGAGGTAATACCATGGTCTTTCCAGGATCTTTCGGGTGGGCCAAGGAATAACCCGGGCGGTCAGGGAATTTTAGTCCGAAAGTGACTCGAATCGTCAGTTCAGCCGCGTTACGGTACGCGTTCGTAATGAAACTGACCGGATCGCGGATATTAATGGGGACTCGGGCCTTACCCCAGGAGCCAAGCAAGGATGGAAATGTTTGACCTAACAGGCAGAGTTGCGCTGATAACCGGTGGCAACGGCGGAATTGGTCTGGGAATCGCGCGGGGCCTTGCGCAGGCAGGCGCGGCTGTATGTTTGGCCGCCCGCGACGAAGAGAAGAGCCGGACCGCGGTCGAAGGCCTTAACAGCGAAGGGATGCGGGCGATCGCCGTGACTTGCGATGTCAACGATCCTGCGTCCGTTGCCGGGGCAATCGACAAAGCCGTTGGAGAGTTTGGCGGGCTAGACATTCTGGTCAACAACGCCGGAGCAAACCGGCGGGCGAATGAGCCGCAGGAGTTGTCGATGGAAGACTGGCGACTGGTGGTCGATACCAACCTGACCAGCCTTCACATAGTGAGCACCGCGGCGTTTCCTCACCTGAAGACATCAACCGGCGGCAAGGTGATCAATATCGGGTCCATGATGTCTGTGTTTGCGACCGGATACGCCCCTGCGTACGCCGCGAGCAAGGGTGGGGTGGTGCAGTACACGAAGGCCCTTGCCGTAGGCTGGGGCCGGTACAACATCCAGGCCAATTGCATACTCCCGGGGTGGGTACACACCGACATGACGGGTGCGTTCCTGAAGATGTTCCCTGAGCGTGAACAGGTGATAATCGACCGGACACCGGCGGGCAGGTGGGCCGATCCGAGCGACCTCGCGGGAACGGCGGTCTTTCTGGCCAGCCGGGCTTCGGACTTCGTCACGGGCGCGTCGATCCCGGTGGACGGCGGCTACCTGGTACAGTGAGGCGTTGCGGGCCCGCCGTCTGACCGTCCAGCTTCAGACCCGGCCGTAATCGTCCTCCACCCTGACGATGTCGTCTTCGCCGAGGTAGTCTCCGGTCTGAGTCTCGATTATTTCCAGGGGCTCGATGCGTGAGATGTTCTCGATGCGGTGATGCACCGTTCGCGGCACGATCATCGTCTGGCCGCGCCCGAGTGTATGTTCAGTTTCGCCGACTGTGACACGCGCCGCGCCCCGCGCCACCGCCCATTGTTCATCTCGGTGGCGATGCCACTGCAGCGAGAGGCGTTGCATCGGGTTAACGGTGATCCGTTTGACCTGGAAGCCGGGGCCGGACGATAGGACTTCGAATGCGCCCCAGGGTCGCTCTTCCCGATAGTTTCCAGTCCGCTTACGAGGTGCGCTGGGCTGGAATTGTACTTCTTGTGGTTCCGGCAATGGCCTCTTCCGTGGATCGGCCCGGTTGACGGCCAACCGGCATGTCCATTTTAGTGGAGCGCGAGGTGAAAGACGGGTTGTCTAAGAACTCTGATTCGGGCCGGCACTTCTGTTGACTCGTTCGTACCCGCTCCCCGGCTTCTGGGGCATCGGGTCCGTACCAGGGCACGTAGAGGCCATGCGATCTTCATATGGTGCGGGAAGAAGTGGCCCTGGACAAAAATGACTGAGATCAATGATCGAAACGCGAAACGGCGGGCGCCCCGACGGGCACTCGCCGTTCATTTGCGTCTGTTTGGCTGACGCCTGTCAGACCGTGTTCCGGAGCGGGCAGCCTCCTACTCTTCGTCCCTGCGCGCCCGCATCTCGGCTTCTTCGTCGTACAGGGAAGCCCTGATCGTCTCTTCGGTCGCCAAGCTCCAGGGTGTCTCGACTACCCAGTGTTCGTCTTCCTTTTGTACCAGTGGGGGACGCTCTTTGGCATAGGGGTGGTTGGGATCGACGTCAAGAGGCGTCCGCGTCATGAAAACGTCCCCGGAGGGCGGGTCGATAGGTGAGACGACTTCGCCGGGCAGGATGATCTCATCACGCTGTATGTCGGGGTGAGAGGGCAGCGCCGCAGAGATCAGCGCGTTGGTGTACAGGTGCATCGGATTATTGAAGATCGCTTCCGTGTCGCCCATCTCCTGGATGACCCCAAGGTACATCACGGCCATTTCGTGGCACATGTACCGGACGGTAGCCAGGTTGTGCGCCACCAGCAGGTAGGCGAGCTGGTGCTCCTCCTGCAGGTCCACCAACAGGTTCATGATCTGGGCCCGAATTGAGACGTCCAGTGCGGAAACAGGCTCGTCCAGGCAGATCAGCTTTGGGTTGAGGGCCAAAGCCCTTGCGATGCCTATGCGCTGTCGCTGCCCGCCGGAGAACTCGTGCGGGTACAGGTTTGCCTGGTAGGGGTTGAGTCCCACCTCAGTGAGAAGATCGCCGACGCGTTCGCGGATCTGGCGTTTTGTCATCGTGGTGGCGATCTCCAACGGCTCTGCGACGATCGCCATCACCCTCATCCGCGGGTTGAGAGAAGACCAGGGGTCCTGGAACACGGCCTGCACCGAACGGCGGAAGTCTTTCACTCCGGCGCGCGTCATCTGGGAGACGTCTTCGCCCTGCCAGTAGATGGTCCCTTCAGTGGGACGTTCCAGTCCCAGGATCACCTTGAGCGTGGTGGTTTTGCCGCACCCGGATTCTCCAACCAATCCGAAGGTCCTGCCTTCGCGGATATCGAAGTTAACGTCATCGATAGCCTTCAGGTAAATGGGCTTGCCGAAATTCAGGAACTTGCCGCCAACGGTGAACCATTTCCGCAGGTTCCTGACCTGCAAAATGGCGTCCGGCGGGTTCGTCGCTCCGGGCGCATCCGGGATGTTAGTCCTCGCTGCCATCTCTTGAACTTCTGTAGCCATATGTTTCGTCCAATCCCTGTTCTACTGTTCGTTTAAGTCATGAATGGGCCTGCGAGCAGGACGGATACTTCGTAGCCTGGCGCCTTATCCGTAGGGAACGAGGTGTGCGTACTTGTCGAACTCTGCGACCGATGCTCGAGACATTTGGACCCAGTGCCCGGGTTCGACCTCAACCAGTTCGGGCCTGACTTTTGCGTCTTCCTCAGAGAACTTAAGCGGTGAACGCGGGGCGAAGGCATCTCCCTCCGGCAAATTGTGGAGCAGCGGCGGCTGACCTTCGATCTGGGGGAGCCTGCCCGTCTTCTCCTCCAACTTCGGGACGGAGTTAATGAGCGCCTTCGTGTATTCGTGCAGCGGGGAATTGAAGATGGTTCGTACGTCTGCTGACTCGACAATTCGTCCGGCATACATGACGGCGACGCGGTCGCACATCTTGGCCACAATTCCAAAGTCGTGCGTGATGAAAATGATCCCAACGCCCGCTTGTTGCTGAAGGTACTTGAGGAGCCGCAGGTAGGCCGCCTGGATTGTCACGTCGAGCGAGGTGGTGGGTTCGTCCGCAATGATTATGTCCGGGCTTGTTGAAATGCCAATGGCGCCCACCACGCGTTGCCGCATTCCGCCGGACAACTGGTGCGGATAGTCCTTGGCCCGAATCTCCGGTGCGGGTATGCGGACCATCCGAAGGGCTGAGATCATGGCGTCCCAGAGGTTCTGGCCCCTGAGTTTGCGGTGAATTTGAATTGCTTCTGAGGTCTGGTTCTCGACGGTGAAGACCGGGTTGAGCGCAGTCATCGGGTCCTGGAGGATCATTGAAATCTCGCCGCCCCGCACCCGAGTCATCTCTCTCTCCGAGATCTGAAGAATGTCCCGCCCGTTCAGGAACACCTCACCGCCCACGATGTGACCGGGAGGTGACGGTACCAGTCGCATGATCGACAGGGCAGTGACGGACTTGCCTGACCCGGACTCGCCCACGATTCCGAGTGTCTCGCCCCTACGGACCTGGTAGCTCACGCCGTCGACCGCCTTCACGGTGCCCCAGCGTGTAGTGAAGTACGTGCGCAGGTCTCGAACGTCGAGAACCACATCTTCCGTTACGGTGTCGGCGCCAAACCGGTCTCGGTGCTCGGCTGCGGGCGCCGCCTGGCCGTTCGTGGCGGCCATGTCTTCTACTTCAGCCTCTGTTGTGCTGGTGGTTTCGTCCATTTCGGCTCCTACCGCATCAACTCAGTAACTTCATGCACTTCAGGGCCCAAATGGCGCGCCACGCGGTGCGCAAAGCTTCAGACCGCGCGTAGCTTGGGACCTGTTGAGTTGCGAAACTATAACACAGTCGCGGATACGCAAAATCGGGTTCGGGTGAACCAGTCGATCAGGACTTCAGCTCCCTGGAGAGTTGGCCCAACGCGTCGTCGAGCGCATCCACGAGGAAGTCGATCTCGTCCCTGTTGATCGAAAGCGGCGGGCATATCGAAATGATGTCCCCGGCCCGGAAGCTGATCAGGTCCCGGTCGAAGAGCAATTTCGGCAACTTCTTTGCGAGACCCGCCGAGGCCGGAAAGCGCTCCTTGTTGTCCCTGTCCCTGACCAGTTCGACGGCCGCTATGAGTCCCAGGCCGCCTCGGATGTCGCCGGTAATCTCGTGTTCCCGCAGACGTTGCAATTGATCGAACAGGTAGTCACCCATCTGGGCCGAGTTCGAAACCAGGTCCTCCCGTTCGAAGATCTCGAGGTTTGCCAGCGCCGCTGCGGACGAAACGGGATGTCCGCCGAAGGTGATCAAGTGGCGGAATGTCTCAGAGTCGCTGCCGATAAATGAGTCGGCGACCTTCTTTGTTGCGATTGCTGCGCCCAATGGGGCATATCCGCTCGTTATTGCCTTGGCAACCGTCGTGATGTCTGGCTGGACGTCCCAGTTCATTGGGCCGAACCACGTGCCAAGCCTGCCAAAGCCGGTAATCACTTCGTCGGCGATGAGGATGACGTCATACTGATCGGCAATTTCGCGCAGGCGTTGCCAGTACTCGGGCGGCGGTATCTGTATTCCGGCCGCAGCGGACACCGGCTCGGCGATCATGGCGGCCACGGTCTGTGGGCCCTGGTGCTGGATGACGGTCTCGAATTCGTTCGCGCACTTGATTGCGACGTCCACCGGGTCGCCCTCGTAGGGCGGCCGGTAGGAGTCCCAATTGGTGACATGAATGGCGCCGGGCATCAGCGGCCCCATGGGATCGGCGGTTGGGTTGCCTCCCAGGCTCACCGCCATGGCGGTACCGCCATGGTATGAGTAGCGCCGCGAAATCACCTTGTACGCGCCCGCCTTACCGTTTATTAACTGGTACTTCTTGGCCATCTTTACGGCGGTCTCGACGGCCTCTGAGCCGCCGGAGGTGAAGAATGACCTCGCGCCGTTGTCGGGGTAGAGTTCTGCGACCTTTCCTGCCAGTTCTATCTGGGGGATGAGCGCCGAACCCGCCGGCGGAGAAGAGATGGCCTGCATCTGCTCATATACGGCGTCCGCAATTTCCCGGCGGCCGTAACCAACGGCCTTGTACCACAGGCCGGCCATGCCATCGAGCATGCGGTTTCCTTCGATGTCGGTCACCCAGCAGCCTTCGCCCTTAACGAACACCTTCAGGTTGCCTCGCCAGTCATTGATCTGCGCGGCGTGGATGAACAGGTGATCACCTGCGATCTGCTGAAGTTCTTCTATGCGTTCGCCCGAGTATGCGGCGGCTGTCGTCATGTGAATCTCCGGTGATGCCCAGTATCGGGGTGGATGAGTTCACCCTGTCGAAGGGCGAAGCGCGGTGCGGATGACGGTCCGCACTGTCGTCATTTTAAGCCTCCCAGGTTCGGCGGTCTACGGGCAACAAACCTCTATACGGTCCGGCGACGGAATGTGGGAGGGAATCCCGTTTGGGTCGTTCAGGTATCGGCGTAAGTTCGGAATCGGCTCATCTGTGCGTTTGCACTCCAGTTCGGCTAGGCATTCCCACTGGTATAATCAGCCGGTGATGATAACTGCGTCCTGCGCAAATTCCCCGCGTCTCTGCACCTGTTGTACCCCTCCGAGGAGGTGTGACGACTAAGCGCGTTCGCAATATGGCAAGTCACGCCCCTCGCGTCCGCCCGGATACGAGGGTTTTTTGTTGCCAATGAGAGATCCGCTAGCTTCCAGAAAGTACCAATCGGGAAAGAAGTACCCAACCATGATCGCAACCGAAGACCGCATTTCCGAATCCGATTTGGCCGGCATCAACGACCGGCTGGAGAATTCCCATCCTTCCGGCGTTCTACGCTGGGTCGACGACCGCTTTGGCAAGTCCGCCGCGCAGATGTCGAGTTTTGGACTTGAAGACGTTGCGCTGTTCGACATGTATTGGCGCATCAATCCGAAGGCCAGGGTCATGACACTCGATACCCTGCGGCTCCCAACCGAGACCTACACGCTTTTCGACCAGACGTCATTGCGGTATTCAGTGAAGATCGAGACCTTTTACCCCGATCTGCCGGCCGTGGCCGAAATGGTCGATTCAAATGGCTTCAACCTCTTCTACAAGGGAATAGATAACCGGAAGTTGTGTTGCGGCGTCCGCAAGGTGGAACCGCTCAACCGTGCGCTCTCGTCGGTTGACGCCTGGATAACCGGCCTGCGTCGCGACCAGGGCATGGAGAGGGGCCAGATAGACATCATCGAGTGGGATGATGCGCACTCCAATTACAAGATCAATCCCCTTGCGAATTGGACATTCGAGCAGGTTGAGGCGTACGTGAAGGAAAACAACGTTCCGTACAACGAACTGCACGACAACGGTTACCCGAGCATTGGCTGCGACCCCTGCACGAGAGCCGTGAAGCCCGGAGAAGACCTGAGGGCGGGTCGATGGTGGTGGGAGACCGACCCGGACGCCAAGGAGTGCGGACTGCACGTAATAACGGCAGCCACCAGCGACTAGAAAACCCTTGATAAGTACCTTCTGCCGCGACGGAGTTAAAGAGGAACGATGATAGAGCCCCACGGCGGAAGTCTGGTCAACCGGGTACTGGACCCTGGAGAGGCGTCGGAACTCGAAGCCAGTGCCGGCTCGATGCGCCGGATCGTGCTCGGGCCGCGGGAGTCATCCGACCTCAGGATGATCTCGATCGGCGCGTTCAGCCCGCTGACGGGGTTTTTGAAGAGCGACGACTACGCGTCAGTAGTGGCGAATAGCCGTCTGACGACAGGCGAAGTGTGGACGATACCGATCACCCTGTCGGTCGAATCCGATGCTGCGGCAAGTATCGGTCAGGGAGACGAACTGGCGCTTCACGACACGGACGGCAATTTGTTGGGCGCCATGGCGGCGGAGGACATCTACTCCTACGATCGCAATCTCGAAGCGAAGGAAGTGTTCAGGACAGAGGACGAAGAACACCCCGGTGTGGCAAACGTTTACGCACAGGGAGACGTACTCGTCGGCGGGCCGATACGAGCCTTGCCCCGGCGTCCTCTCGAGGTTTACGCGGACGCAGACATGCCCCCGGCGGTATCCCGGTCTTTATACGAGTCGAACGGTTGGCGCACGGTAGTGGGCTTCCAGACCCGTAACCCGATTCACCGGGCGCACGAATACATCATGAAGTGCGCACTTGAACTCGTGGACGGACTCGTCGTACACCCCCTCACGGGGGAGACGAAGGCCGGAGACACGGACGCAGCGGTCAGGATGCGGTGTTACCGGGAGTTGCTTTCGCGCTATTACCCGTCCGGACGCACCGTGCTTTCCACATTCCCTGCGTTCATGCGTTACGCCGGACCTCGCGAGGCGGTCTTTCATGCCATTTGCCGGAAGAATTACGGTTGCACGCATTTCATCGTGGGACGCGACCATGCCGGCGTCGGCGACTATTACGGCACTTACGACGCCCAGTACATATTCAGCGAATTTCCTGCTGCGGACCTTGGCATTCAGCCGATGTTCTTCGAACACTCATTCTTCTGCCAACGGTGCGGAAATATGGCGACGTCCAAGACCTGCCCACACGACTCCGACACCCACGTCTTCCTCAGCGGAACGAAGGTAAGGGAGATGCTGGAGAAGGGTGAACGGCCGCCCGAGGAGTTCACTCGCCCCGAAGTGGCGGACATCCTCATTGCGGCGGCCAGGGCATAACGCGCAGCCCCGCGCCGCGGTCAAACAGGCCGGAGCCGAATGCGGGAAGCCACGGAGTGACCCAGCACGGCGTTTCGATTGCCGACGTTGAGAATTACCACTCCCCGGTACGGCGCGACCTCTTCGACGACCACCTCCACGCCGGGCAGGACCCCACCCTCGGTCAGGTAGGCCACCAGTTCTTCGTCGTCTTCGGGGATTCGATCTACGACCATTGGCAAACCGGTCGGGGCGTTGTCGAGCGTCACTGCCTTTGCCGGCGTGTTGTAGCCGGTCCCCGGGATAGGTTGACCGAATGGATCGGTCGTCGGATTGCCGAGCCTGTTGCGGATGTCGGTCTCCAGCGTTTCTGAAATGGCGTGTTCCAGCCGGTGGGCTTCTGCGTTAACGCGGTGAAGCTCTACTCCCAACAGGTCCACGATCATGCACGCGGCCAGCCGGTGCCTCCGGATAATGCGTTCAGCCAGGGTCTTGCCTCTGGCCGTCAGCCCGATGTCCCTTGTTTCCGATATCTGGATCAGGCCCTCTCGTTCCATACGCCGGAGCATTCCCGAGACCGACGGCAGGGAGGTCCCCAGATATTCCGTTGCCGGAACGCGCCTGAGTTGAGTAACCAGGTTGGCGTTTGTGACGCGTAATCCCTGTTCCTGGACCAGGTAGATCGAGAGGAGATAGTTCTCCATCGCCTGGGTCAGGCGAGTCTCGCCGGACCGGGCCCGCTTTTTGCGTCTGGAGGAGCGGGATGCTGAAGAGTCTTTGTTGTTCTCCGCCATGTGGCGAGGCTAGCAACGCGTCCATTGCCCGGTCAAGCCCAGGGAAGCTGCGAACAAGCTTGCGGGCGGCCGTTCGCGGGTGTCAATCAAGTGCGCTTCGGCCACCGTTCCGAAAGGAAGGCGAATCCGTCAGCTTTCGGGGATTTGGCTAGGGACTGACCTGTATTTGTAGAAATATACGCATGAGTATTGCATTTAAGACGGTCATAATATATTATCCCCGGCCGATTGACGTAAGGGAATAAATTGCGTTCAAATATCCCAGCCCTGCCGCATTCCGACCGCGGTCCGGGGGTTTGATTGCTCCGTCGCCCGGTTTCCGCCTGCGCCCGGCTGATTCCCGTAGCGGCTTCGGTTGTCGCCGCGGCGTTGCTGGCGGGAACCGGGTTGGTGACGACGCGTCCCCCTGTGCTGGCGCAGGCCACAATCCGGTTTGACGAAGGCGACGAAGTTGAACGGTTCGTGAAGGAGAACGTCACGGCAGGCGTTTCGGTCGGAGCGCCTGTCGTGGCGAGTGGCGGCACGGGGAGCCTGGCTTACAGCCTTTCCGGCGCGGACGCGGCCTCTTTTTCAGTAAACGGGGTCACGGGCCAAGTCCTCGTAGGACGGGACACTTCCATCGACTACGAGTCTGGGAAGACCATGTACCGGCTGGTGGTCACCGCAACGGACCAGTCCAGTCAGACCGCCAGCACCGAGGTCGCGGTCATCGTCGAGGACATCAACGAACCGCCGGTAATAGATGGTGCCGAGATTACATTCGAATCATTCGAGGTCAAGGAAAACGCGCCCGCCGATACCAATATAGGTATTCCGATCTCCGCAGTCGATCCCGAAGGCGACGGTGTCACATATTCCCTGGCCGGAGCGGACGCAGGCCAATTTATGGTTGATGCTTCGAGCGGACAGATCAAGACCAGGGGGCCCCATAACTACGAGGTCCGGAGTACCTACAAAGTCAGGATTGTTGCGTCCGACGTGAACGGTAGCGGCAAGAGCACCGGTGTCGACCTGACCATAAAAGTAGTTGACGACGACGCCGAAGCCCCCGGCACGCCCAACAAACCGACTGTCTCTCCGGACTCCGAGAACGGACATGAAGCGTTGGTAGTCAGGTGGACCGCGCCTGAAAACCCCGGTCCGCCGATAACCGGCTACGTGGTTCGGTACTGGGCCGGGGGGCCGGGTATCAAATGGAAGCAGGCGGCGGTTGGCGGGGGCGATACAGAGACCACGATTTCAGGTCTCGAGGCAGACACAGAGTACGAGGTGCAGGTACGTGCAGACAACGACGAGGGCGAAGGGAACTGGTCGGAAACGGGCACGGGTAGTACTTTTGCAACCCAACCCGTGAATGCCCCGCCCGAATTCGACGTGAACGCCGTCAGGACGCTCTCAATAGCCGAAAACTCCCAGCCCGGAACGGTCGTCGGGACGCCGTTCGCTGCTTCGGACGAAGACCGGCTGGACACGCTCACTTATTCGCTTGGGGGCGCCGATTCGGGTTTTTTTGCCGTTGATGACTCGACCGGTCAAATCAGTATCGGGCCGGGAGCCGTGCTCGACCATGAATCTCCGGGAGACTCCGATGCCGATAACGCGTACCGATTGACGGTACGGGTCACGGACGGTAAGGACGAGAATGGAGAGCCGGACACGTCTGTGGACGACTCGGTCAATGTCACGATCAGGGTCTCTGACGTGAACGAACCGCCTGGACTCCCTTCCGCATCCGTCGAACTGGTCGCTGACGAAAACGCAGTCGGCCCACTGCCTCCACTTACGGCGACCGATCCGGAAGGAGATGCAGTTGCCTGGTCTCTGGACCCGTCAAGTCCCGATGGGGGTCGCTTCAGCCTTTCCAGAGGCGGGATACTGGCGTTCAGAGCGGCGCCAGATTTCGAGTCCCCGGCAGACGCGGACCGCGACAACTCCCATGAACTAATTGTTGTTGCCACAGACGATGGGCAACCGTCCGCGTCATCTCGTTTGTCCCTGACCGTTCGAGTGGCAAATGTCGACGAGCCGGGGATTGTGTCGTTGTCCACGCTGAGGCCTCGGATTGGAGTTGCCCTCACTGCGGAGATTGTGGACCCCGACGGCGGGGTGACAGGCGCCAGTTGGCGTTGGACCAGGTATTCAGTCGGGCAGGAACGCACGATTCCAGGGGCGACAGGTCCAAGCTACATTCCGACCGCTGCGGACGACGGATCGCGTCTTCAGGCGACGGTCAATTACGCCGACCGCCAGGGCCCGGGCAAATTCGCCGTTGGACCAACGACAAGTCCGGTGGGCGGCGGCCCCAACTCGCCACCTGCGTTCACCGCGGCGGACAGGGTCAGCAGGCTAGTCGCCGAAAATGCTGCGCCAGGTGTCGATGTCGGTGATCCGGTCGCGGCGACTGACCCGGACCAGGATGTTCTCTACTACTCCCTCTCCGGGGGCGACGCCGGCGCGTTCGAGATAGACGGCAAGAGCGGCCAGATAAGGACCAAAGGCCGCCTCGACTATGAGCGCAAGCGGGAATACCGGTTAATAGTGAAGGCCGCGGACCCCGGTGGCATGGCGGTCACCGCCGAAGTAACGGTTACGGTGACCGACATTGACACCGAAGCGCCTGGCAGGCCCGATGCACCGTCCTTCATGTCAAATCGCCTGGACCCGACTGGTTCGATCGATGTGGAGTGGGAGGTCCCGGCTAATGATGGCCCTGAGATTACCCGTTACGTCGTGCGGTACCGGGTTGAGGACTCAGTGGAGGATTGGGCCGAGGTGGTCATTGATGGACCTGCGATCAAGTCCACGATTTCGGGGCTCGAGGCCGGCACGGCGTATGAGGCGCAGGTGCACGCGGTCAACGCGGAGGGGACTGGTAAGTGGTCGGCATCCGGTTTCGGCAGCACGTTGTCTGCGGCCCCTGCCAACAGCCCGCCCGAATTCGGCGAATTGGCCGCCATCAAGCTGAGGATCGCCGAAAACGTTCCGGCAGGAACGCCGGTTGGCAGTCCGGTCGAGGCCACCGACCTTGAAGGTGACAGGCTCACCTACTCTCTTGGAGGCGTCGATTCCGGCATGTTCGCGATAGACCCATCGACCGGCCAAATCAGCACCGATAGTGGTGCGGAATTCGACTTCGAGGCCCCGGCGGACTCGGATGGCGACAATGTCTACGAACTCGTGTTGCGGGTAATGGACGGCAACGACGAGGACGGGAACGCCGATGAATCCATCGACGACGAGGTCCTGGTCCTGGTGAGTGTTTCCGATGTCAACGAAGCTCCGGAATTCCCGTCTTTCGCGGTTGAATTTGAAGTCGAAGAGAACGTACCGGTCGATACGCGCGTAGGCTCGCCGATTGTTGCGACGGACCCAGACTCCGACGACCTGACTTATATGTTGGCCGGAGTTGGAGCCGGATTGTTCAATATCGACGCGGCAACCGGTCAGATCGCCACCGCGGCGTTGCTTGACTACGAATCGAGAAACGAGATCGAGTTGATCGTGAGGGTCAGGGACGGTGGAAATCTACAGGCCGATATCACCGTGATGATCCGAGTCCTCAACGTGAACGAAGCTCCGGTATTAGAGAGCGAATTGCCGAAACGTTACGTGGTTGAGTCCGGCGGCGTCGACGAGTTCGTGGTTTCAACCTACTTCCGCGATCCCGACGGGGATGACTTGACGTACGCGGCCACGTCTTCGGATTCCGGGGTCGTCAGGGCCGGCATGGTCGGCGCGGTCTTGGCGCTCACGCCCATCGAACTCGGCGTGGCGACGATTAAAGTGACTGCGGCCGATGCTGAAGGACTGGCGGCTGAGCAAAGTTTTGACGCGGCGGTGGTTACCGAGCCGGAAGGACCCGGGGGCGGCTTTCCGATCTTTCCGATCCCACCGCAAGCATCGGGTGATTCGCCGGATTCGGAAGTCGATCGTGCGAACCTGCTTTCCGGAACCCCTGTGATCGTGGTGCCGGGCACCGTCATGGTCGCGCCGGGAGAAGCTGTCGTCCTGTGGACGATTGCGTTCAACCAACTCGGCGATCCCCTGCCCGCCAGCGCTGAAGGAGTGGTCTGCACTTGGTCGAGCGACGGGGGTGGTTCATTCACGCTGAACAGGACTGAGGGCGCATGCTCTACGACGTTCACAGCACCAGAAGAGGGCAACGGGACGATTAGCGTACGGGTCACACAGGACGAGACCTCCGCCATTGGCGCCGCCATGTTCGAAGTTTCTCCCGATGCGGATGCAGCCCCAGGGGTGGTGGCGGAGGAAATTCCTGAAATACCGTTTCCTGAAGGAGTCACAGGCTCGACCGTATCCCGTGTGGATGGTGCTTCGATAACGTCCCCTGGCGGGCTCAGCATGGACATTCCTCCGGGCGCTGTCGGCGATGATTATCTCGGCGCATACATCGAAGAATTGACCGCTTCTCACATCGACGTGCCCACGGACGCGGGTTTCACCGTCGGAACCCACGCCGGCAACTTCGTGTTCACTGACCTCGAGGGCGAGCCGATATCGGGATTTCAGACTCATCTGCCAGTACGCATCTGCCTGCCGATCACGCAGTATGACCTTGGAGAGGCTGGTGGCGGAATTGGCGGAATAGTCATTGTGCACTGGGCTCCGGATGGTCAGTTCTTCCGGCACCCAGCGGATAACGACGTCGCCAGCCTGACGACTTGCACGAACGTCGACCGGTTTTCTCTGTACTTCGTGGGTCTCAGCGTAGAGCCGCATGCAGAATCGGAAGAGCCGGATTCAACGGCTATACCTAGTCCCGCGACCTCACCGACGCCAACTCCGGTCGCAACGAAGACCCCAGTCGCCGGTCCGCAGCCGACACCTGTTCAGCGGGCGGAGGACGGCGGCTCCGCCGGTTCGATGTCCGACCCACCGGCAGCCGGCGATCCGACGCCTACGCCCGTATTGCCCCACACGGGTGACGTGGCGCCGGGGGTAGGTCTGGCGTTAGTGGCGATGCTCACGGCCGCGGCCGCGCTGACAGCCGGGGCAACCTTGCACTGGCGGTCCCGGCATCGTCAGTAATCCGTGGCATAACGCGGTTACCCTACGCCGATGCGCCAGCCAGCCCCAGGCAACCAGAGACGGTCAGGAACGGTCGGGGCCCGCGTTGACCTGATGAATGCGCGTTGCTAGTCTGGAGAACACGGCGATGTCCAGGCCTCGATCGCAGGCTCGTCGCCGGGTGCCCGATGGGGACGTAGCTCAACTGGGAGAGCGCGGCGTTCGCAATGCCGAGGTTGGGGGTTCGAGCCCCCCCGTCTCCACCAAACCCCATTCCGATTGTGCCTTGAATTTACCCATTTTGTCCTGATTTGAGTTTGAATCTGGCTTACAGGCATCCTGCTCGTGCCATGCCTTGCCGTGATTGTCCTGCATCCGATGTGGTAACATTTGTGGGAATACTTGAGGCGAAATGAGGAATCAATGGCACTGTCGGCGACGCGGGTTAAGGCCCTAAAGGAACCGGGGAGATACTCCGATGGCGGGGGACTGCACCTGTACATCAGCAAGGCAGGACGCAAGTCGTGGGTACATCGTATTACCGTCGAAGGTCGCCGACGCGATCTCGGCCTGGGCGGGTTTCCGGCCGTAAGCCTGGCCCGAGCTCGGGAAAGGGCAGCGGATAACCGGGTCGCTGTTGCGGAGGGTCGCGATCCTCTGGCCGACAAGCACGCGCCCACGATGCCAACTTTCAGTGAAGCCGCCCGTACCGTCCACGTGGCGAATAAGCCCCGTTGGCGCAACGCCAAACACGCTGCAAGCTGGATTCAGACCTTGGACCGTCACGCCATGCCAACCCTGGGCAACACTCCCCTCGACCGGATAGTCCGCGGTGACGTGCTGCGAGTCCTCACCCCGATATGGACAACCCGGCCTGAGACGGCCAGACGCGTGCGTCAGCGAATGAGAACGGTGTTCCGTTGGGCGATGGCACATGGTTTTATGGAAGCCAACCCTGCGGGCGAAACGATCGATGGCGCGTTGCCTCCAATGCCGAAAGTGAAAGCACACCTGCGGTCGCTGCCATACGAGAAAGTTGGGTCGGCTCTAGAAAGTGTTGAAGCGTCCCAAGCCTCAATGGCCACCAAGTTGTGCTTCCGATTCTTGATCTTGACGGCGGCGCGCTCGGGTGAGGCACGGGGCGCGACGTGGGACGAGATCGACCTCCAGGGCAAAGTGTGGCGGGTACCGCCCGAACGGATGAAAGCTGGGGTGGAGCACCGGGTACCCCTGAGCAGACAAGTCTTCGATGTCCTTGAGGGCGCTATTGCCCTGCGTGATGAGTCCGGATTGGTGTTTCCATCGCCACTCAAGCTAGGCTCACCGATGTCCGACATGACGCTGACGAAGGTTCTCCGTTCAGCCGGTCTGGCGGACCGCGCGACCGTTCACGGGTTCCGCAGCAGCTTCAAGAATTGGACACTTGAGCAGACGGACACCCCTTGGGCTGTGTCAGAGGCGGCTCTTGCTCATGTCTTGGGCAATTCGACCGAACAGGCCTACGCTAGGTCCGACCTTTTTGAGCGTCGGCGCGTACTGATGCAGCAGTGGGCGGATTACGTGACCGGATCAGAGCGGCAGTAAACGTCCGCGTACTCAGGTCGTCGACGCCGCGATCACGCGGCTTTGGGTGGATCGAATTCACCCATGGCCACCGGCCTGGACTCCAACCACGCAGTGATGTCGCTCTCCCTCCACCTGACGGCAGCGAGGCCGACCTTCACCGGACGCGGGAATTCACCTTCCTGCATCAGCCGATAGATCGACGAGCGGCTCAGCCCTGTGACTTCTTCGACATTTCGTCGCCTCAACAGTCTGTCTTGCATGATTATCACCTCTTCTTCGTTTACAAGGACTTCTGCCCGCAAAACCTTGGTATTCCGGTAAGTCATTGAGCGACCGGCATCTCCGTACGTGGCCTGACGGGACTCGACGGGTTTAGTCAAGCGCCGGCGGTCTCTTACGCCATGTCGCTGCTTGGCCTGTGCTCGGCAAAAACGCCGAGCAGGTCAGCCAATGCCCCGGATGGTCTCTTTGACTATTTTGGAACATGCGTTCCAAAGGCTGAGTTTGGAGCACCGGACAACCGGGTGGAATCCCCTGCAGGGGGTTCGCGCGTGCACTCCCCTGTAGGGGATTCCGCTAAGGGGTGCCATTTGATGTCATGGAAGATGTAATGGAGTTCGAGGCAGGTCTCAGAATCGAAATTGGGAGCCTGGTCCGAATTCAGGTTTGAAGCGCGGAAGAAGGACGCTGCATGAAGCGTAGGCAGCCATCATCGCGGGTGAAGCTCAATCCAGACCGGGTATGGGAGCTTCTGAACAGGCTCCACATGAGTCAAAACGAGTTGGCGACTAAGGCGGGCACATCGTCGGGTTACTTGTCCCAGCTGATGTCCGGGACGCGCCACCCTTCGGCGCTGCTGCGAAGGCGGCTCATGGAAGCCCTGGGCGCCACCCGCTTCGAGGACATCTTCATCCTGGAGTCAATGCCGTGAGAAAGGGTCTCCTTCCCCCACACCTCGTACTGGTTGATGGGTTTCTGCCGGAGGAATTCGGCGAACGGCTCGACGCGTTCAAGAAAGACACCGGCCTCACCTGGGAAGTCCTGGCCGCGTGCCTGGGCGTGGACTCGCGCCAGCTTGCCCGGTGGCGGAAGGGCGCCAAGCCAAGCGGCGACGGCCTGTGCGCCCTAATCTTGCTGGCATCCCGCATCCCGGGCGGCGTCCACACGCTCCTGGGAGTGGACGTCCTCCCTCCCGCCGCCGAGAGCCAGCCACCATTGGCAGGAGGATAAGCCCCGTCTGGGAATGGCGGGAAAGGCTAAAACTTGGGAGTGCAGCGGAAAGCCCATCGGCAGGTCGAGTTCGAATTTCCACCTGACTTTCCTGAACGGCTGGTGCGATTCAAGGAGTCGAGCGGCCTCAGTTGGAAGGCGCTGGCCCGCCTCTTGGGCGTCAGGCCCTACCGGCTCTGGCTGTGGCGGGAAAGGGGCGTGATCCCCAACTCCGACCATCTCTTCCTGCTGCTGACGCTGGCCGAGGCGATGGGGTTGCGGGACGGGATTCTGATGTGTCCCGGGCGCGACATGCCTGCAGGGTTGGACCCGGAGACGGTGAGGGCCATGAGGCGGAACGCATAGGCGATGTCAAATCAAAGGAGGCGGGACTATGACGACTGTGGAACGGAAACGGACGTTGAACAACCCGCCATCGCCCTTTCCCGGGGACTTCGGGGAGCGGCTGGAGCGGCTGAAGGAGCTGTCCGAACTGCCGTGGGGCGAGTTCGCCGAGCGGCTCAGCGTGACGCAGCGCAGACTGGCGAAGTGGCGTAACGCTGAGCCGCCACCTAGGCCCTACTTCTGGGCCATCCTGGAACTGGCCCGCGAGATTCCCGGCGGCTACGACCTGATCATGTCCTGCGACAACGGAGCGACGGAGTAGAGAGGATGTAGGAGTATACCTTGCGACGACTAGCGTTCATATCAGCAAAGGCTTTCCGGCTCCGCCCCTTCTCAAGGACTTTCCCGTGAGGTTGGGGCGGCTGAAAGACCGGTAGGGATTCTCCCTGGAAGAGTTCGCCCGCTCGTGGCTGGTGCCCGACCATTGGGCAACGGACTGGCGTTCGCGCAAACTAGCCGCCGCCAACGAGCTGCGTGCCATCATGGAATGGACCTTCTTGGTGGACGGCGGGTTGCGGTGATGCTCATGGACCACACCAGCCCTGGCCGTACAAGGTGAACGGCTGACAGGGATAGACGCGATTCTGGGGGGGGGGGGCCTGCCCAGATTCCCTACCAGCGAGAGGATGGCCGGTCGGTCTGAGCCGCCCGGCCTTCCTTTTCCTCCTGAGATCGCTGCCTCTCCCCTTAGGCGTCTCTAGGTAAACATCTAGTCAGATTCGTCGTAGTAGGAAATTGCCTCCTCCTGCAGCCACTTATCTTGCCCGGAGTGAAAGAGCACCTCGAGCCTCCTCCTTTCGCAGTATTCAGAGAACAAAGTCCACTTTCCATTTTTGGACGGATCAAGCCCTTCGAAATGGACTATCGGCGCTAGATGTATGTTTCCTTTGATGGTGGCAACTTATTGATACGTCAGGTCATCTTCGTTGAGCGAAACGTCGACGGAACAATCGGTGAGCAAGGCGCCTTTGGCCCCAAAACGCGGCGACCATGGCAGTTGGAGTACTTCAAGACCCGTTCGACCTTCTTCTAAAACAGCCATCTTGGCACATTAACAAGAAGGTACATCGTTACTGCTCCAATCCCTACGATCGCTATACCCAGCCCAATCAGCCCAGGCTTCAGTTTGACTCGACCATGTTCTTGCATCTGTTTTTCGTCAACCGACCATGCATAAGCAATCGTAATAGCACTGATAGTGAGAATCGAGCAGAGAGCGATGGTTGGTATGGTGGCAGCAAGATATGGGTTGACTTGACCGTTTGTGGCACTCAACAACCAGAACCATCCGGTGGCGAACACCGTCAGAGCTCCAAGTATCTTGACTGATAGGTCTAAGCGACGGCCAAACTTAGTAGGTTGAGAGGGCATCAACCCAATGAACAGAAATGCAGCTCCTGCCATTGCCATCAATGCAGCCTTGGCACCATATGCCTCAGTGGTTGAAGGGACAGTACCGAATATGTTCCAGTCGGGAACAGTTGGGTCTGTAAAGTCCAGGATGGCAAGCCATAGAGCGAGGTTAGCTACCAAACAGGTCAAGCACAGCTTCCACATCAAAGGGTTACGAAACATGACAGCCAGAAGGCCCTAGAGCTATAATCTTCTCAGTCATTTGTGGGAGGGAGAGAGCCTTTCTCGAGATGGTCTGATAACTTCGCGATGCGGCCCAGCGCTCGTACATACGCAGGAGATAAGGACAACTCGGCGGATCTCTCCTTAAGGATCTCTAGCACCTCGCGAGACTTACTATCGCGTAGTAGCATCTGAGCAATAAGTAACTCGGTTACTCCTGCATGAGCTAACATCTCATCTTTGTGAGTACCCTCGTACCGTACGAGCTCTTCAAAGCGTCTAAACTCTCCGGCCATCCCACCTTCCGGAGGTCTATCACGAATGGTAAGTATAGAGTTCACGAATCCTATCACGATGCCTACAAGGGCACCTACAAGCAGAAAAGTCGGATACCATATATAGGGTAAAATCTCTCCTCCAGTTGCACTGTACAGCCAGTTATATCCCGCAGCGAAGGCAAGTCCAGCGGCGGATAGCCGAGCTGTGAAGGTACTCAGACCTGCCGTAATTTTATGCATCCCCTGAGGAAGCAGCGATAGTATAGTAACAAGGGCGGTACAGATAGCTAGAATGGCTGCCTTCACTTCGCTAGTAGCAGGTTTCGCATCCCACGCTATCGGTGCCTCGTCAAAATGAAACATTACTCCAACGGCCAAGATCGTCAATGACATCAGTAGCTTGACGGTATCAGAAGAGTCGAGGAGTCTGCGAGACGTAATCAAGAATGCCTCCTAGTTAGGTCATGGTACTTGCGGATGGAAGAGAGGTCAAGAACATCACTCATTGCTACGGGATTTCTCGACCGCCAGGGAGTACAATAAGAGCAGTCCGACGCTCTCGTCTGACTTCACGAACGGCGTCAATGCAGTCTTGGAGTCAGTCATAGCCGTTAATGGCATTAGCAACCTCTCCTCTACCTGAGACTATCCGCCAAGTGAAGCTTATGTGAGCATCGGCAGTAATAGGGAACCTCATCTAGCTATCTTCTTGCGATACGAGGATTGGCCAGTCTTCCCAATCGAGTACTAGTATGAGGGGGCGTGTATTCGATACCTCACGGCCATAAACCCATCCATCCTGATGTGGACGTAGCGTGGCGTGGCGTCGGTTGGGAGGACTATGTCGTTCAGCTGCGGCGGGTAATCCCAGTGCTGCTTGGAAACTCGGTCCAAGCATAGAAATCAGCATATCACTCGCCAGTACCGACGTTCCTTGGTTGGTTGGGAATACTACGGTCAATTCGTCAGCCTCAGTTAGCGGGATGTTCTCAAGAAGCGAGTTGGCCAGGCTACGTTGAATCACTACTAGGGGGAGCTACCGACACCCTCTATTATGGTGTGGGTGCACTTTACTTGCCAGCATTCCCGACGCCCCGTAGGAGAACAGTCCGAGCAGCCCGTTTTCACCGCCTCACGACGCCCTGGGGATCTCGCCGAAACGTCATACGTTGAGGGCGCGGTCAAGGGTTCCGAAGGCTCTATCGATACCCAGACGCTTCACCCTGCGAGACGGCTCCACCTCCTGCTTGAGGAGGGCGTGGGCGATGAGGTCGGCCATCTGTAGCAGGTGGTCGGAGTGGGAGCTTCGGAAGGCGGGACCTCCGATGACCCTCTCTATGGGGATGTCATTCGTTCGCCCGACGTCCTCCCACGCCTCGTACTTGCTAGGCACGGTGTTGCGGCTCCTGAGCCTGCGGTAGATGTGGGTGGTCATCTCCTCGCGGCCCTCGTCGAAGATGAGGAAGGTGTGGCGGTTGGCGGATGCGACAGAGGTGTTGATGCGGTTGAGGAGACGGTCGAGGCTGGCCCGCTCGTAGCCGTTTACGTCGGGCTTGTGCAGGCAGACGTTGACGATCTCCACGCCCAGGGCGGAGCGGACTTAGTATCGGCGACCCTCGGACTCGTCGATGTAGCAGATTCTCATGGTTGCCGTTCTCCGGGTTGGCTGTGGTTCAGCGGTCGCACCGGCTCGAAGCCGCCCCCGGGGCCGAGCCATGCCCGTCCCAGCGGCCCCTCCCGCTCCATCAGGCCCATGTGGGAGACCAGCAGGGGGAGGGGCGTCCTCTTGCGCACCATCTCCTCGGCCGCAACCCGCAGGAATTGGGTCGCCGCCAGGTCATTGTCGAAGGCGACCAGGACGGCTGGCCGTACGCCGTGGTCGTCGATGGGCCGGTGCGTGGAGTAGTAGCGCAGGTAGGGCGCCAGCCGCGCCCTCATGGTGACGGGACGAACGGCGCGCCGCTCCCATTCCAGGAAGAATGGCCATGTTGTGGCACTGCGCCGCAGCATCCCGAACGCGTCGGGGTGTATCGAGCGACCGGTCCACAAGTGCCGGAAGTAACGCGAGGCCCGGATGGGCGGGTCGAGCTGGGCGATCTCCCACCCAAGTTCCCGGGCCTGCCTCGCCAGGGCTGCGATTAAGCTGTGGACGGCCGTGGTGTGCTCCAGTTCCCGCAGCAACTGGCGGCTGCGCCTGCCTGAGACGTTACGCCTGTCACCGGTTTCAACGGGGGCGACGCTCCACCTTTTCCTGGCCTGTCCCACGGATGCGCGGTCCCTGCGGGCCAGCATGGCCAGTCCCGGGTCGGTGAGGGCCAGCCGGCCTCCTGAGGCCTGAACCCGAACGACCAATCCGAAACCCTCCAGGGTTGTGACCAACTGTGATGCCCGAGGCCGCGAGACTCCCAGCAGTCCCGCCAGGTCCTTCAGCCGGAGCCAGGGCCAGTCGTATAGCAGGTCGAGGGCGCGCTTCCCGGCGGGCTTCAGCAGGGCGGGCAGCAGCCACCCCGGGACATCCTTTCCCCCGGCGCTTTCGTCAATGTCGGGGGGAATGGAGACCCGCGCCAGGGGCCGTTCGAAGGGCAGCCTGCCTCGACGTTCCAGTTTTTCGACGGCCTCCCGCAGGGTGATGGTGGCTTTGACGGAGCGAAGCCGCCAGACCGGTTCGTCCGGGCCTGCCTCCGCAGCATAGCGCTCCAGCGCGAAGAGCGCCGGGACAGAGGTCTGGACGAGTAGCCTGCGGGCGTAGCGCAACCGCACCTCGTCGGGCATGAGCATCAGGACAACCCCGGGGAGCGGACCCTGTTCGAGCCGCCACAGCCGTTTCGAGAAACCCGTCCGGTCGGTTGTGGGTCCCTGCCGGACGATGCCGACCGACCTGCCTCCGGGGAGGAAGACGCCGGCGTCCACCGGCATGGCGCGGTACCAGATGAAGCGGACCGGGCGGGCGACGATGGACATGGCCGAGACGATCCTGTTGATGACTGCCGCGGCGTCGAGCCGCTCCAGCAGGACGCGCCGCCAGCGGGCGGAGACGGGAAGGTCGCGCAGCAGGTCCTCCTGGTCCGCGTCCTCCTCCCTTGCCAGGATTCGAAGACCGCGGGCGGTCACGTGGTACCTGAGCGTGGGCGCAATCGTTTCCGTCCCGTGTGAGAGGGATGCGATCAGTCCGGCGTCCTCCAGCCTGGGCACGGCCCTGTAGGCGGCGCCCCTCGACCATCCCGAGACGTATGCCATCTCCAGCCGGTCGAGGAAGGGCATTTCGGACAGCAGGCTGAGCATGTCCGCGTCCACCGGCCTCATTCGTCGCGGTCTCCAAGAGGCGACGCCGGGGATGACCTCGCGGTGCTGCGCCCGGCGATTCCGGCGTCACCGTTCTCGCTCAACCACCCGGTCGGAATCAGCCGCATCGTCCTACTCATTTTTTCCATTTTTGTTTCCGCATGGGTTGGGCCTCCCACCGGCTGGCTGGCGACCGGCCCTGCACGCTTCGACGCAACGCTGGGAGGGCCGTTTGCCCTCCTTCAAGTGTGGGTTTTCGGGAGCCGGAGCGTCATGGCGCCTGAGGGGGCCGCGCGCGCGGGGTCCCTCACGCGATCGCCACTTTGGGAGGCCGTTGCGACGACATACCCGTGTACAGGGATTTGCATCTTTTGCAGAAGTACAACTTTTGGGCAGGTACCAACTGGAAAAAGCGGCAAAAAAGGCCAATTCGAAGCCCTTGTTGCGAGCACTTTGTTGTAAAGGCCGGTTCCCTCGCATCCGGCGAAACTTGCACAAATACAAGTGGCAGGTCCGGGGTAGTCAGCGGAATTCCTGCCACATCGGAGCGAGCGATTGGTGGTGTGGGGCCCTGCCGGCGGAGGTGCGGACTCCCTACAGGACGACTCCTACAGGATTGGAAGGGTGAGGTGGTTGTGCCATGGACGGGGCGCGTGTGAACAAGGGACAGGTCAATGAACCGCGGGCTGGTCCAACGTCAATGACGGTCTGGACGTGAAGAGGCTGCGGAGGCTCAGGCGGAACGGGTTCCTGCGGGAGCTGGTCAACGCCCGCACCTGGGCGCCGCGTGGGCGATGCCCCCGAGCGACTGCTCGGGTCGTCAGGCGACCCCGAGGCAGCGAGTGTCAGGGAACGGGTGGACGCGCTGGAGGGGGATGAGGCGGCTGCACGGGGGCATGTAGCCGCTGGCGAAGGAGTTGTGGGGCAGCCTCGAAGAGTTTCGGGCTGCAATGTTCGACAGGACCTGTGACAGGGACTCGCCGGGGACAAGGCCCAGGTCCGGGGTGTAATGAGGAAGACGATGCCGAGGTCTACGGGGATGCCTGGCTGCTGGTGGAGGAATGGCGAGGGCTCTGGATCGGTCATCCCCACGACGGCAATATCCTGTCGTGGCTATCTACGCAGGCGGGACTGTTGGATCTGGCGATGTTGGAAGGCCATCGGCTGACGTTGCCGCTGGAGACACGGCCGCTGCGTGATTTCGGGCGACGGGGTCAGACCGGCTGGCGCGGGACGGCCCTGCGCGACACGAAAATGGCCTTGACAGGACGCTCGGGGCCGTGGTGGACGAAGACGCCGGCTGAGTCCCAAGGGCCGGATTCCCGCGGGTGATGTGTCACAGCGACGAGGCCGCTGCGCCATTGCGAGTGATTTACGTCGAACTGACCAGATTGCCCGTCCCTGAACTCCCATCCGCCCGTCTGTTCAGGTCATAATCGAGTCAGTTTCAGGCTTTGCCAGCGTTTCCAGCCACAGAAACCTGGAGGATTCGAGTCCCACGAATCCGGACCGGCTGCAATGGATCGAGCACTGCTCTCCAGACAGACGCCCAGGGGACCGGACCGGAAGGATTGAGCTCTGCTCTCCGGACGGCTAGACCCACAGGGACACATCGCCCACCGGTGCGAGAGATGGTCAGGGGATCGAGCTCTGCTCTCCCGGACACCGCTTCGAAAGCCGGAATGACACCGACGGAGTGCGTCCAGCGCCCCGGCCGGTTGAACACGCCTGCTGCACGGCTCGGGTGGCCGCTGCCGCAGCCTCGACGCGAACACTTTCGGGACCACGTTTCGGGGATGGCCGCGCAACTTCGCAGTTCCCCGAGTTCTTTTCCAACGAATTGACCCTGGGCTAGCTGCGCCCATTTTCGTCCGGGCATTCCTGCGTTCCATCCGCCGGATGTCCCGACGCCAACCCCGCGCTTCCTCTCCCCGTCCCAGGCGTCCGGCCGGCGTGGATGCGCGTCCAACGCAAGACGACCACACGACCGAGACCCGCGCGAAGGATGCCAGCGCGGCCAGGAGAACTTGACGATGACGACGGCAGCACTTGCAGCACATGGAAACACCACACGGGAAACGCGGCCCGGGCGCAGCCTCGAAGAGCTGGTCGACCGCGTGATCGATGCCCTGTTCCCGGGACAGGCGGGCACGGCGAAGTCCGTCGCGCGGACCGTCCACGACGCCAGGCGCCTGCGCCGGACGGGCGACGTCGACGGCGCGCTGGCGTTGTTCGCAGACCTCGACGTCTCGACCGCCACTGAAGACGAGGTCCGCTGGGCCTTCGCCGAGTGGCTCGGACTCGCAAGGCGGCGCTTCGGCGGCCCTGACGCGCTGGTCTACAGCCCGGGAACGGGACTGGCCGCCGTACTCGCACCCCGCGGGGACGGGACGGTCGAGGTCCTCTCCGTACTCGGCATGAGGTGGCGGCCGGGCGGAGTCGTCTCGCGGCGCAGCCTGCGGGGACTCCGGCCGCTGGAGAGAACCCGTGCGGCAGGCCGGCGGACCTCGCGCGCCATCCAGAACGCGGGAGTCAGACAGACAGACATGAGACGAGCACTGGCGGCGTAGGCCACCGGCAACAACAGGAAATCAATCAGAGCGGGGCCGTCCCTTCGGGGGCGGCCCCGCTTTCCTTTTGGAGAAAAAACGAGATGACGACTGCGAGCATTGACCGGACGGAGGTCCTCTCACGTCCCGCGGAAAGATTCGAGGCACACGGGAACCCCGCACGCGGTGCGGGTAAGACAACGGAGACACGGGCCGGGACTGCCGGACCCGGGATTGACCTGAAGACTGCGGCGAGGCGTCGCGGGCTCACCATGAAGGAGTTCGCGGTGAGGATCGGCGTCACCCCGGGATACCTGTCGGAGATCGGCAGCGGGCGCAGGCGGTGGACCGCCAGGATGCGCGAAAGGGTCGAAGCGGCGCTCGAAGAGACGCCCGAACGGGGCTTCGTCTACAGGCGGATACCACCGGCGAGCGGGGAGAGCAGCTTCATAAGGGAACGCGCCCGCGAGATGGGCATGAGCATGGGGGACCTCGCAGAACGCGTGGGCGTGACCCCGAGCTACCTGTCGGATTTGTCGCGTGGCCGCAAGAGGATGGGCGTGAAGGTCGAGATTCGGATCGAGTCGGCGCTCGGGGCGCCGGCGAAGGTCGCGCCCGCGAGGCGCTCCGGCGTTGACCGCAGGGCCGTCTGGGACAGGATGGACGCTCACGGCATAAGCCAGAACGAGGCCGCCAGGCGGGCCGGCGTCACCCCGTCCCACCTCTCCGGCATCATGTCCGGCAGAACGACCCCGTCTCCCAGGGTGGTGCGGAGGTTGCACGGAGTCCTGTTCCGGCGTTCGGAGCGGGAGCGCGTCATGCCGGCCGAGTTGAAGGTGCTGGGCTGGCGGAAGGGTGGCCGGAGCGGGGTGGTGGTCCGCGGCGCAGGCGGACCGGGCGGCAGCGTCCGGTCCGGAGGCAATGTGCCCTGGGGCGCCGAGGTTGAGTACGCCTTCAGCACCGGTTACGACGGCAGGGGCCGCGTCTCGGTGACACCCGCCGTCGAAACGGGCTACTCCGCCATGCTGACGCAGGCGGAACTGAGTGCTGCCTAGCACCCACAAACCCCAAGGGGGAGGACACGTCGTGTCCTCCCCCTGCCCGTGCAAGTGCGGGGTCTTTCTCTGTTGTCCTCAAATCACCCGTGGAAGGGCCGATTGTGGCTGGATTTCAATATTCTTACAACAACTAACGGAAAATAGACCAGTTGTCCTACATCTATCTTGTACACCGCTGGTACTATTCCACCCGAAACCGCCCATTTGGGCAGGTATGCGCTCGGCATCCGCAACCCCTATGCCTTCGTGGGTTGGGAGCCGACACGCAACAACCTTGACAAACGAGTTCGACCGTATAGTCAGTCATCAAAACGCCATCGAGGCCGGGTTCACGTGGATGGCGACCCAATGAGCCGGTAACACAAAGACCTTCCGCCGGGCCCTTCACAGGGTTCTCTTCAGCGGGAGCATCGATGGCTTCGGCACTGAATGGTCCGACCAGTTCGAGTTATAGGGGAGTTCTGACAGGACCAACGCCGGACAAATGATGGTCAAGTAGAACTGGTACGGAGGTAGGCCATTGAGCGAAGCTGCATTCAAGCTATTCGACGAAACCTTCAGAGAACAACAGAGCCGCTACCAAGCAAGGCGCATTCGGACGCGGGTGTCTGAGGCTCGCCGAAGCGTTCCGTCCGCCGGACTTCGTTGGCCGTTTGAATTGTTCCAGAATGCACTCGATTCAGGCCCTTGCGCTGGCAACTCGTCCGTAGCGATTCGCCTGAGTTACCAGCAGACTAGAGTCGCATTCGAGCATGACGGTATGCCATTCACATCCAGCGACCTGACCGCTCTGTTGTCAGGTGGCTCGAACAAGGACTTCGAATCCGAAGAGATGACCGGTCGCTTTGGGACGGGTTTCCTTGTAACCCACGTCCTGGCCGAGCGCACGAGCCTACGCGGTCTGCTTGAAACTCCTAACGGACCCGAACGCTTTGACCTGCTACTCGATCGTGGAGGGGACGAGGAGGCAATACTAAAGAACATGACAGCCTGCAGGGAAGCCATCCGTACCGCAAGCCCCGTGTCGGATTTGGATGACGTTGAGTCGGCTAGGTTTGAGTATCACATTGACGATGACAACCCGCTGACCTTGGGATTTAAATCGCTTAGGTCTGCATTACCCTATCTCTATGCTACCCGGCAAGTTCTTGGCCGTGTTGAGCTATGGGCTGGTGAGGACGAGAATGAAGTCTGGACACCTACCGAGGTGACTGCGCAAGCCTTGGAAGGCGGTTATGTTGAAGTACGGTCCCTACAGGTCCATCAGAATCGTACGGATTGGCCCGAAGTTCGTATCCTTCGGTTCATGACCAGTGAACGGGGAGCAGCTTCAGCTCTCGTGTTAGTGGAACGTACATCGGATGGATGGAGAGTTGTTCCACCTGCACCCAACACTTGTCGGGTTTACCGGGAATACCCCTTGAGTGCATCAGGATTTCTTCCGACCAATTTCGTCCTTGATGGTAAATTCGAGCCCGATCAAGAACGCAGCAGGTTGCTCATGGTTGACGAAGATAAGAGCCTATTGGAAGAAGCCTTTGCCGCGGCAGTGATTGCAGTCCAGTACGCCTTCGCCAATGAGTGGGAAGGCGCTCATCTCCTTGCGCAGACGCAGGCACCTACGAGGGGATTCGACACGGCCAATCTCGCGGAGCGTGACTGGTGGTACGGACAACTCGCGTCATTTACAAGGCGAATTGCCGCATTACCCATAGTCGACTGTTCGTCACGCATGTTGCCTGCAATTACAGACGACGGTGCTTGTGCCAACTTCATTGTCCCGAAGTTACTAACTGAGTCGTCCGACGATGAGACGACCGTGGAGCGCATGTGGCCCCTTGTTAAGGCCGTATCTGAGTTGTCGTCTCCTAGAGAAGAGCTCGCGAAATCGTGGAGCGACATAGCTAACGGGTGGCACAGTCTGGACTTGCCAATCAATCGCATTAGCGTCAATGATCTTCCGGGATGGGTAAAGGGCGAGGCAGGCACGCTCGAAGACCTCAAGGTTGATGGAAACCCCAAGCTTTGGATAGCGCACTTCTTGGATGTGATAGGTGAGTGCTGGAAAAACCGGTCTGGAGTGGAGCTGACGGTCCTCCACGGCATGCTTCCAAACCAAAATCAACGCCTTCGCTCCCCGTCCGACTTGAACCGTGACAGCGGCATACCAGATTCGCTAAAGGACATCTGCGCCGATATAGGCCTCGACATTCGCAATCAGCTTCTCCTTGGCGGGTTTGATGAGGTTGCTGCGGAGGATGAACTGCTGCATCTTCCCTACGTGTTTGAGAGAGCGTTGCCAAACAGCATCTCGGAGGAAAACGTAATCCAGAAGGCTGTGGATTCTCTGGCTAACTCACTTCCTGAAGACGAGCGATGTGAGGACACGTCCACTGAAGTACAGCAAGGAACTGCACGACTATTGTCCTACCTTTGGGATGCCAAGCAGGACCAGGCCCGTTTGACGGCCAGCCAAATACCACTCATCACGCACGGTCGGAGGGCTGTTCGTTGGAGCACAACTCGCATGATGTTGGCTCCTATTCGATGTTGGCATCAGAGTGCACAACCATTCGCAGACGCGTATCCAACGGACCGTATCCTGGCTGAGATGTATGCGGGTTCCTCATCCGACAACCTGCCCGAGTGCGTCTCAGCGCTGGTCGCTTGGGGCATTGCAATCCCAGATCCCATTCACACCGTTACACCGTCCGAGCTAACGCCAAGACGGTTGGCTGAACTCAGTTCTAATGATACTGACGGTGTCACCGTTCCCAACAATGACCAGGAATTTAGCCAGATCGCGTTGCTCCATCCTGAAATCCTGAATCGCTGTAAGGAGGACCGCGATGCAGCTCGCGCATTGCTTGGCCTGGTCCTATGTCATGTGGCGCCACATGACTCTAGATGGCGTACGGAGCCAGTCGTTAAGGGTAGGAGGTCCGGTCAGCAAATTGACGTTGTTGTTGCCGGTGCGCTATGGCTGGCCGACCTCAGAATCCCATGGGTGCCTATACGCGGGGAGGATGACAAGCCTATGCCGATGCATGCCAACGCGGTAACGTTGGATGAACTGCTAGACCCGGCATGGTTGGAGAATAACTACGAAGCAATCAAGCTGCTTAGTGAATGGTTTGGGTTTGACCAGCTTGACCTGCGATTACGAGGTATTGAACCGAACATCGAAAAGCGCGAACAACTGCGGAATAGTCTGGCCAGATTGGTTGAATTAGGCGGTGCCGATCCTGGTTTATATACGTCGTTAGCGGAAGATGTAGAGGCGCAAAAGCGTCAAAGCCAGGACATTGACCACTTCAAGCGTATGGGAGTCGGAGTACAAGAAGCCATCAAGTCAGCAATGGAAACCTACAAATTGGACCTGGAGCTTATAGACCACGGGTTTGACTACAAGGTTAATGTGCCTACAGATAGTGTGTTTGACGATGGATCACAAACATTCGAGATTGGGCCATACCTTCTTGAGGTCAAGGCTACGACCACAGGCCAACCTCGCCTAACATCCCTGCAAGCTGCGACAGCAAGTAAAAAGCCCCAAAAATACGCGCTTTGTGTCGTCGACCTTCGTAACTTTGGGGATGACGACCTTGCGCGTAACTGGTCCGCGTCCATAGTAGAGCCCCTAGCCAAGATTGTCCCTGATATAGGTTCAAGGGTCGAGGGAACGTTTTTATTGGTTGAAGCTGCAAGTATGAGGCGCATTGCGGTTCGCAACAAGTCGGCTCTCAGGTATGAAGTTCCGAGTGCGGTTTGGGAAGCGGGTATATCTATTGGGGATTGGGTCTCCACAATTCGAGGTTGATCCGTCACCATCTTACCGAACTGTTTTGGACGAACTCAATCGCTACTTGACTATGTAGGTGAAGAGCTTCCCAACCGATAGGCCAGAGGTTCTTGGTAGTCTGTCCAGTCTTCCTGATCTCTCTCGACATAAGTATCTCTCCGCGAAATGTTCGCAATACAGTATGCTTCGGCCCCTACGAGGCCTGACGAAATCAATAATCTTCCGCTCGGGGTTCGCACTGTAGGTATGGGCAAGCCAACGCTAGGGCTGGTTGTGAAAGGGAGAATGCTGTGATATTGCCTTGGAGGAGCAAATCAGCTTCCGCTTCCTTTGGCGGAGACCCTGAGGACGTCACCCTCCTTCGTCACCAGTCGATTCACGCGCTCTGCGGCGCATTGATGGACAGACACACCGCCTGCCGGTACACGCACCCGTTCCGTTGGAGCTTAGGGTAGGAGTTACAAACGCAGGGAGCTAGCTAAAGTGCAGGGTATTCTTCCCTCGCTCCTTGATTTCCGCTGTTTGAAGGGAGGCAATTGCAGGGCCACGCTTATCGGTCTTGCGGCGGGGTTGGTCACCACGTCTCTGGCAGCATGCAGCGAAGGGCCTCTATCTGAGAGGCCAGCGCAGCTTACTCAAGCACCTGCGGCGACGCCCTCTGCCACGCCGACGCCCGTGCCAACCGACACCCTCACAACAGGGCGAATGCCAACCAGCACGCCCACGACACTACAGGAGCCCATCCCCACGGTGGTGGTTGGACGACCTGAAGATACGGAAGATGATATTGGCGTCCTGCTCGACGGCGTGGCCGAGATCGGGGCGCCGGGAGTGCCAGGGGCTCTATGCATCTACGGTTCTGAAGCCTTCCCTGTGATCGTTGGTGCGGTTGGCGACTTTCGCGCCCCGGTCGTGGCTGCGGGCCGCTGGCAGGCGGGCCGAATCGTCGCCCTGGGTCACGATGGCTACTTCACCCGCTCCGCGCTACGGACGACGGATACTGGGCGCCTAATACAGAATACGCTGCATTGGTCTGTTGGTGGAGAGCCATCCGGCCCCCGTATCGGCATCGTAGGCGCTGCCGAGCTGCGCACCTGGCTCAAGGAGGTCGGGCATGATGTTGTGGATGTATCGCTGACGCCGGATTCGCTGGGGACCGTAGACGTCGTGGCCGTGGTGGTGTGGGATCAGAGGGCGCGAGAGCTTGATGCGCTGTCGAAGTTCGTGCGTAACGGCGGTGGCTTGGTAACGGCCGTCACTGGGTGGGGCTGGGCACAGCTGCACCCGCACCTCGATCTCGCCAACGACTACGCCGGCAACCAACTGCTCGCTGATATCGGCATCCACTGGTCCCACGACTATCTGGGTCGAACATCGCCGGAAGGTTACGCCGTGGATGGAAGGCCCCCCGAGCTAACTCATGCAGGGACGGCTCTCGAAGCCGTCGACGCGCACGCGAGTGGCAGACGCACTCTGGCTCAACCGGAGATCGATCAGGCTTCCGACAGCCTGTTGCGCGCCGCCCGCTGTGTACCTGAGAACGACTCTCATCTTGCGCCGCTCCTGGAGACGTTGGTCGGATTAGACGAACGGGACATCCGCTGGCCCTCAAACGAACATCCTGTTGGCCAAAGCGACGTGATCGCCCGCCTGGCTGCTGCGCTGTACGTGTTAGAGCAGAGCCGCACTCAGGCGGAGTCCGTGCGCGCACATCCAATGGCTGCGGACTTTCCCGGCTCTGTCCCCGAGGACGCTCCACGCATCACGCGTAGCGTCACCATCGATACCGCAATACCCCGTTGGTACTCCACCGGTCTGTATGCCGCGCCAGGGGAACTGGTCACGGTCACTGCGCCGATCGAGGTAGCAGCATCGGGCGGATTCCACGTGCGCGTGGGTGCGCACAGTGACCGCATATGGCGTCGTTCCGAGTGGACGCGCATGCCCGAAATCAGCCGTCGCTTCCCCACCTCAGCGACCAACACCCTCGTCGCGAACTCTTTCGGCGGTCTGATATACATCGAGGTCCCGGCCGACGCAGCTTCGGGAAGCTTTACGTTCGAGATCGATGGCGCCGTGGCCGCACCCTTATTCGTGCTGGGAAAGACAAACCCAGACACTTGGCGTAATGAAATCCGCCATGCGCCGGCTCCCTGGGCGGAGATTGCCGGTCGGAACATGATCGTCACAACGCGCTCAAGTGAAGTGCGCAATCTCGACGATCCAACCACAGTGGCTAAGAGCTGGGATCAGGCACTGGACCTGAGCGCGGAGCTTGCCACTTGGACCTCACTTGAACGGTCAAGCCCAGAGAGATTCGTCGTGGATCGACAGATCTCGGCGGGGTACATGCACTCTGGCTATCCCATAATGGCTCACCTGGACCAGCAGGCGAACTTGGTAGATGCCGAACACCTACGCTCAGAGTGCAACTGGGGCTTATATCATGAGGTGGGTCACAACCATCAGGATGACGACTGGACCTTCGATGGCACGGTCGAAGTTACCGTCAACCTGTTCACGATCTACATATACGACTTCTTGTGCGGGATCCCGCGAACACAGAATGAGCATCCCAGCGACCGTCGCGACCGCGCGGTAGAGATGTCGCTCTACGACTTCGATGATCCAGACTTCGAGCAGTGGAAGCGCGAGCCATTCTTGGCGCTGATCATGTATGAGCAACTCCTGTGGGAATTCGGCTGGGACGCTTACAGGGCGGTGTTCGCCGCGTACCGCGCCCTACCAGAAGCTGAGCGTCCAAAGACAGACGATGAGAAGCGAGACCAGTGGATGGTGCGATTCTCACGGCAGGTGGGCCGCAATCTTGGACCGTTCTTCGAGGCGTGGGGCGTGCCGACATCGCAACAGGCGCGGCGCTCGATGGCTGATCTGCCCGTGTGGCTGCCGACCGGATTCCCACCGGGACGTTAAGACTTTCCCACGGAGAGCAGGCAACTGCCAGGTCTGTCCTGTAGCAAAGCAGGTACAAGAAATTACCCTCTGCGGCAAAAAAATCTAACTTCGCAAGTCAGTTTTTGCTGAAAAGGTCGTAGTTCAACGCAATTGTTTAGTTATGTAAAGTGGGCTCCGGAGTTTAATTATTCACAGTCGCCGACAGGCTTGCCATTGCAACCGCAAAACGGCCTGTGCCGCCTTTCGAGTCTATTGATAATTTTAGCTTCTGAGGCAGTCGCGCCGCCGGAAAGGCATGACCGATGTTAGTCCGGTCGTCCTACGCGTGTTGAAGGCATCCAAACGGTATTAATGAAGGGTGGAGGAGTCTCACAGTGGCGAGGAAGGAGTATGGATATGACTGAACGCGTAAAAGCAAAGTACGCAAACGGTGATCTCAGGCCTCTGGAGCCTCTGGACCTGGAAGCGGGTGCGGAGGTGACGGTATCGGTGTAGACGCCCGTACGGGGCAGCAAGCGTCTCCTCCGACGCCGAAGCAAGGGTTTGCCGCCATTGTAGATATGGTCGATGGTTTGCGCGAGTACAATCCCGCTGACATGTGGGACGGTCTGCCCACCGACCTCACCAAGAACAAAAGGCACTACCTTTCCGGTCATCTCAAGGATGACGAGTGATGCAAAGACGAACCCTGTTCGCCGATTCGGGCCATTGGATAGCCATCATGTATCCTGACGACCAGTTGCATCGACGGGCAAGGCAGATGGCCGCTGAACTGGCACACGCCCATATTGTCACGACGCAGGTGGCGCTGACAGAGGCTCTCATCTTCATGAAGGATTGACGCGGACATCATAGCTTGGTTCAAGGCCCGGGCTCGGGACGGTCGCGGCTACCAAACGGACATCAATGGAGCACTCAGGGAACATGTTGTTCACAGGGCGGCCCGTTCCGCAGAGTAGTTCGTTAGGGGGCAAGGGCAGATGTCCGAACCAAGAGCGCAATGGAAGGCGATGCCTTTAGCCTGACAACGTGAGCCCACATGACTGACGACAGGAACATATCCGTAGCCGACGTCCAGACTCTGGCGACGCGAGACGGCGTCGCCGCCTTCTTCGCTGCCCTTGGCTACAGCACAGACACTCGGCAGCCTCAGAGCGTGTCGGCTATGGGGATAACCGCCGGATCGTTGGCGCGCCAGATCGAGCACATCGAACGCATAGCCGTGCATGACGACGGCGCGGAGCCGCTGGACACATACTTGGTAGAGTTGACCTCGGTGACCGTGGCCGCGACTCAAGCCTTGGCCCGGGCCCTGCGCAATCGCGCGGGGAACTACCTGCTGGTCCTGACAGATGACTACGAGCGTCTGGACTTCGTGCTGTTGCACCGCTCGCTGCCCGGGACTCCCACATCACCGATGACGGCCCGGCAAGTGTCGGTGCGCCCACGCATCCTGACCATCAACCGGCGGAATCCCTCCCAGGTTCAGCTTCGAGTGCTTCGCCGCTTCACTTACACCGAAGCGGACTCCGACGCCCAGTATGACAAGCTGCTCTCCGCCTATGCCGTGGCCGAGTGGTCGGAGCCACTTTTCAACAATCGCGCCCTGTTTTCCGACTACTACCTAAACGAGCGTCTACCGGAGCTCGCCGAATGGAGGGAGCGACCGGAGGAGGCGTATCACCGCCTGCGGGAGCTTCTCCCGCAGTTGCAGCAACAGATCAGCAGTGTGGGCAGTGGCGCATCCACTTGCCCCACCGTGGAGTCAACCCTTGAAGCGTTGGGCTTCAAAGTGGTCGGTGCCGGTGGAGGAGACGAACCCGACTACCGGTTGTACGCTCCCGACAACCTGGAGAAGCCGGTCGCCGTGTGCCTAGCCTACTCCTGGAACCGCTACTTGGACGGCAGGGACGAGACCCGCGATACGCAGACGCCCGACGAGAACCCCGGCGCCCGTGTTGTCACCGTCTTGGAGTCTGGCGAAGCGCCGTGGGCCATCGTGACCAACAGCAAGCTGTGGCGTCTCTACTCAGCAAGGACGCACTCTCGGTCCACCAACTACTATGAGATCGATTTGCAAGAGACCCTGGCCATGGCCGACCCCAAAGAGGCGTTCCGGTACTTTTGGCTCTTCTTCCGCCTTAGGGCCTTCGTCATCAGGGAAGTCCTGATAGACGGTCAGACCAGAGAGTTGAGCTTCCTCGACAGCCTGCTGGACGAAAGCGAAAGCTACGCCAAAGCCCTGGGAGAGCGCCTAAAGGAGCGCGTCTTTGAACAGGTATTTCCTCATTTCGCGCGGGGATTCATTGAGTACCTCAAAGGCCAGGTGGGGCTGGCAGGCCCCCACCAGACCTCATTGATGCCGGTGTCAGAGCAACTAGCCCTGAAGCGCGAGCCGGACGAGGAGTTTCGCCGCCAGGTATTCAACGGCACTCTGACTCTGTTGTATCGGTTGCTCTTTTTGCTGTACGCGGAGTCGCGGGATCTGCTGCCAGTGAAGGAGGTGCGCGGCTACTGGGAGCGGAGCCTTACCAGGCTGAAAGAGGACATCGCAGAGAGGGCGGGGCCTATAGGAGATGCCGCTCCTGACCAACTGAGCAAGGCGTACCGCGCTTCGACGGACGCCACAGAACTGTACGACCGGCTTCTGGACCTTTTCTCGGTCATCGACCTGGGTAGCCGGGACTTGAACGTCCCCCTCTACAACGGTGGCTTGTTCATCACAAAACCCGACTCAGCCGACACCACTCAGGAGGCCGAGACCGCTCGGTTCCTAGCATCCCACAAGATACCCGACCGCTACCTGGCGCTGGGATTGGACCTGCTGGCCCGGGACCTGGACGACAAGCGCCAGGACCTGGTCTTCATCGACTACAAGTCCCTGGGCGTCCGGCAACTCGGTTCCATCTACGAGGGGCTTCTGGAGTTCAAGATACGCATCGCCCAAGAGAAGATGGCGGTGGTCAAGGGCAAGAAGGCCGAGGAGGTTATCCCCTATCAGGAGGCGGGTAAGGCCAAGAAGAAGGTGCTGACCATAGGGCGGGGACGCAACGCCCAAGAGCGCGTGTACCAATCCGGCGATGTGTACCTAGAGAACGACCGCCGGGAGCGCAAGGCCTCCGGCTCCTACTACACGCCTGACCACATCGTGAAGTACATCGTCGAAAACACCGTAGGCCCGGTGCTGGCGGAGAAGTTCGACAAGTTGCGTCCGAAGTTTCGTGATGCCCAGCAGGATTACAGGAAGGCTCTGGACAGAGCTGAGGCATTCAGAAAGCAGGGGATGAAGCCCGACGACCCCGCCAAGGTCGCCAATACTTACGCGGGCCTCGTCGACGACTTGTTTGACTTAAAGGTGCTCGATCCGGCCATGGGGTCCGGCCACTTTCTCGTAGAGGCGGTTGATTTCATCTGCGACCGCATCCTGGGAGAGCGGGAAGGGTTCCTCCGGGCCTTCCCTTGGAATCCGGTGACCAAGTTCCTGCAAGACACCCGCGAGGCCATCATCGCCGAGATGGAGAGGCAAGGCGTCGCCGTTGACACCGGCCGCCTCACCGACATTAATCTCCTGAAGCGGCACGTGCTCAAGCGGTGTGCCTACGGCGTAGATCTGAATCCCATGGCAGTGGAGTTGGCCAAGGTGTCCCTGTGGCTGGACTGCTTCACAATCGGCGCTCCGCTCTCTTTCCTGGACCACCACCTCAAGTGTGGAAACTCCCTCATCGGAGCTACAGTGCAGGAGGTTCAGGCGGAAGTTGCACCACGTGAGAAACAGACCATCAGTATATTTGGCGGCCCGTTCCAAGGGCTTCTTTCAGCTACTGCCACCATTGAGGAGTTACGCCGCCTCCCTGACGCTACGGTGGAACAATCAGAACGAAGCCACTCGCTTTTCGCTGAGTTCGAAAGAGCGCAGGCTCCCTACAAGTCTGCCTTGGACATCTGGGTGAGCGATCACTTCGGCAACTCAAAGGCAAGAGAATATCTGGCATTGGCTGGATCTGACATAGTGGACCAGATACGTTCGGGTGGCCGTGGGTTGCCCCCCGAATACCACGAAGCCATCAGCAAGGCCGACCAGATCGGCCGGGAGATGCGGTTCTTTCACTGGGATCTAGAGTTCCCGGAAGCATTCGTTGACCTCGGACGCGGAACGTGGAAGCGTGATGACGAGCAAGGTTTTGACGCGGTCGTAGGGAACCCGCCTTATGATGAGCTCAGCGAGCACGCAGCTGGGCATCCTCTTCCAGAAAAAACCTATCTCAAGGCCCAGCAGATCTATGCGGCCGCCCACGGCGGTAGACTGAATGTGTTTCGCCCATTCATCATTCGCGCTGTTACGTTGCTCGTGTCAGGCGGGTACCACAGCTACATTGTCCCTATGGGATTGCTGGCTGATAAGTTTACTGAGCCTTTGCGCCGCCAATTGCTAACTGATGGAGTCCTGCGTTCAGTAACGGCTTTCCCTCAGAAAGATGATCCGAGAAACCGTGTGTTCTTCGAGGCCAAGCTGAGCACGTGCATATATGTGATTGAGAATGAGAACCGCCCAAATAAGCCTATATCGATTTCCTTTTACCCAGCCCGAACGTTTGATGATGATCCACGAAGTTATTCACTTAGGGTTTCCGACATTGCTGAAATCGATCCAGAGACCCTTAGCATCCCCAACATGACGGAGCAAGATGTTCGGCGCTGTAACGCCATCGGGGCCTGTCGTAAGGTCGCGACGTGGAAAGAGGCTGCGAAATGTTACCTTGGCGAAGTCATGCTCAATGCTTCAAACGCACACCTGACCAGTGATCGACCCATCGGTTCACGCCTGCTTCGAGGCGCAAATGTGAACCGGTATGTCTTGCTGCCGGAGCCAAAACAAGGTAAGCCACTCTATCTCAACGAGGATTCATTCCTACTGGAATATGCTGGTGATAGCCGGGTGAGCCACCACAATAGTATGCGCGTCGGGTTTCAGGAGAGTAGCCCCATTGATAATTGGCGGCGCCTGATCGCGTGTATCATTCCACCTGGGCAATATTGTGCACACACAGTCAGGTACTTCTCCGATGATGCAAAGTACAGCCTGTTCACCATTCTGGCGCTCTTCAATTCGACTTTATCCGAGTGGAGGTTCGGAATGACTAGTACGAACAACCATGTAAACGAGTACGAAATCAATTCGCTTCCCATACCGAGATTTGCGCGGATGGACGCTGCAACCGTCGTAGATGATGGAATAGTTGACAGCAGCCACTTGGAATTGGATTCGCTTGGCTCGATTCTCGCTTGGGAAAGAGCGATAGAAGACGAGATCGAGAATACACCGGAGGAAGCTGACGCCTGGCCAAATTCAATCCACGACGCCTTGTCTGCATCAGGAAGGAAGCTGGCTGATCTCCGCCAGTCACGGCAGGACCAGATCGAGGACTTTGTTGAATCGCTATTCACCACGCTCATGATCGACCGTGAGAACTTCACGGGACGAACTCACCTGCTAGGGGGCCAAGCCAACGTAGACCAGCAAGACTGGGAGTGGTTACGACATCTACTCACTAGGAATCGCAACGCCTGTGGCTTCGATCCCCTATCCAAGGAGACCGAACTCCGGGCCCTTTACGACAGCTTCATTGTTCAGGTCCGGCAATGCAATGAGAACTTTCGTGCACTAGACAAGGCGACAGATCGGGTCGTGTGGCAACTAGTCGGGCTGAATCCTGACGGATCAGCGCAGTAGGCTGAGTATAAGATTGAGAAGTCTCAAGGAGATGAAAACAATGCGGGTGCCAACTTACGTGTATAACAAGGAATTCACCCACATACCAGAGCACGTGACACAAGACTTAGAGACACTTAGCCGGGAATGTGCCGTCTATACTGATTTTTGGATTGACGAAATAGCGGATTTTCGGCACGTAAGAATTGATCTAACGCCGCAAGAGCGAGAGGAGTTTTTTTCGACGCTCTTGGGCGTATGAGTTGTTTCTGCGAGCCGACAGTCCCATATGGGCTGCCGAAACGCCCGGCATAGACGTACAAATTGCTAACGATGCTGACACATACTCAGCGCATCTCGTCGACGGAACCGAGATCCCACCTCCGAACCACTGTTTTGCTGCTTTCCTGGGAGGACATCTTGAGGCTTTAACGTGCGCAATTACCGACAGGACAACTGTGATCGATATAGCAGGAAGAGAATTGATCCTATTCGAAGTGAACCGTGCAATTGAAGCTCTTACACCTACGATCCGGTCATTCAATAATCGAGAGAAAGGATTGGACCCTTGGAGCATCGTTTGTGAAGATGACGTTCGAGACTTGCTATATGTAATGCTTAGGCCACGCATATTTGACATCACCAAAGAGGAAGCCATACCGTCGAAGGCCGGTAGTCACAAATTTGCTGATTTGTGCAGTAAGGCTGTTCCATTTCTGATAGAGCTCAAGTGGATAGGTAAACGAGGCAGTTGGAAAAACAAGGTTAATGAGATATATGTTGATATTCAAAGCTATGTGTCCCATCCAGCCTGCGACAACCTGTTATTTGTTATTGTTGATGCCGTTAAAGACATACCAGACCCTCAGCAAGCGGAGGAGGAATTGACTGGAGTCCAGACAATTGGCGGAAGAGAGATTGATATTCGGACTATCGTGTGCGAAACATAGAAGTTAACATTAACCTATTGCGAACCCTTATTGCATGGGAATGACTACTCAAGGGCGGATGGCTACATTCTCCTTTTTGGTAGGAGGGCGCAGGCGTAATGCTCAGAATCCCATACGTCATTGACAACCATAACCACCGCATGGCCGATGTGCTCGGCGAGATTCTGGCGGAACACCTTGGCAAGTCGCTAGACATTGCCACTGCCTACTTCAACGTGCGAGGGTTCACCCTGCTTCAACAGGGCCTGCATGGGTTGGGTAGCTTCCGCCTGCTACTGGGCGAAGAGCCGCAGGACGGCGAATCGGTGGGGCTGCGGCCCCGGGCAGCCTCGCGCCTGATTCAGGAGTTGAACGCCGCCCCTTTCGACGAAGCGACCCTCCGAGCGGTTGAGGACCTGATTACCTTCCTGCGCCGGGACGTGGTGAGTGTTCGGGCCTATCAACAGGGGTTCCTCCACGCCAAGACCTATATCTTCTACGGTGACCTTCCTGTGGGCGGCGCGGACCGATTCCAGCCTGTGGCAGCCATCGTCGGCTCCAGCAACTTCACAGGCGCCGGACTCACTACAAACAGGGAGCTCAATCTCTCCCACAAGACGGCCCTCACCGAAGAGGAGATGTTGAGGATAGGCCCACCTCCTGTAGATGGGAGAGAGGAGATGGAGCTTCGCCGAGAACTGATGAGCGGCGTGGGCGCACAGGCCATCACCGAGCTCGACCAATGGTTCCGGGAGCGCTGGGAGGAGTCGCGGGACTTCAAGGAAGAGCTCATCGAGCTTCTGGACGCGTCCAAGTTCGGACAGGTGGAGTACACCCCTTATCAGGTGTACATGAAGGCACTCTTTGAGTACTTCAAGGACGATTTGGAGACCACCGAAGCTACGCCCGGCAAGTCTGCCGTGGAGTTGTCCGAGTTCCAGGAGGACGCCGTAAAGAAGGCCCGCCGGGTCCTTGCCCGCTACGACGGGGTCCTCGTTGGAGACTCGGTAGGCTTGGGCAAGACTTGGATCGGGAAGAAGCTCCTGGAAGACTACGCCTACCACCTGCGACAGAAGGCGCTGGTCATCTGCCCGGCGTCCCTCCGCCAGATGTGGACCGACGAGCTTCGGGACGCCACCATTGCCGGAGCCATCGTATCCCAAGAGGAACTGGGCCAAGCGGGGTTTGACACAGGCCCGGTCGGTGATGCCGACGTAATCCTGATTGATGAGTCCCACAACTTCAGAAACCGGACCACGCAGCGCTACGAGAATCTTGAGCGCATTATCAGCGCCAACGGAGGCAGGGGACGGGACGGCAGCCGCAAGAAGCTTGTCCTGCTGACAGCGACGCCCATCAATAACACCATCTTCGACCTGTACAACCAGTTGACGCTGATAACCGGGGGTGACCGCAGCTACTTCTCCGGCGCCGGCATTGGCGACTTGTACCGCTTCTTCCTGAACGCCCGCCGGAACGTTGCCGACCACGAGACCGGTGTCGCGCTCTTCAATTTGCTGGAGGAGGTGGTCATCCGCCGCACGCGCGCCTTCGTGCGCATGACCTACCCCGAGGCCATGATCCGGGGTGAGCGCATCAGCTGGCCGGAGCGCCGACTCAAAACGGTGCGGTACGACTTGGAGTCCACCTATTCGGGAATCTACGACATGGTTGTTGAGGCTGTTGAGGGCCTGCACCTGGCACCCTATCGACTTGAGACGTACAAGAAAGCCGGCGTCAAGCGGGACGAGTTCGAGCAGGGACGGGAGGAAGCGCTGGCAGGCATCTTCAGGAGCCGCTACCTTAAGCGCTTCGAGTCCAGTGTGGACTCCTTCCGCATCACGGTGAGGCGTGCCTTGGAGTTCACCAAGACCTTCGAGAGCTACCTGCTGGACGGCAAGCTCCTGGACAGTGCCTCCTTCCAGAAGGCGATGCGATACCTAGCCCGAGAGGACGAGGATGACGAAAGCGCACCGGCGAGCCGCGCTGACGAGATGGATGCCAGCGACGAGGCCAGGGAGGCGTTGGAGACCCTGGCCTCGCTGGATACCCAGCAATACGACCTCAGAAGGTTGCACGAAGACCTCCAGCGTGATGTTGACTCTCTGGCCGAGCTTTGGAGGCTGGTCGGCGGCATCACCCCGGACCAGGACACCAAGCTGCAGACCCTCAAGCAGCTGTTGTCGAAGGACCTGAAGAGCCAAAAGGTCATCGTTTTCACCTACTACCGGGACACGGCCCGATACCTGTATCGGGAGTTGGGCAGCAACCAGGGCGAAGACTTCCGAAAGCAGGCGGGAGAACCGTCGATTCGCCGTATGGACGGCGGCGCTTCGCCGGCGGAACGCACTCGCCTTATACAGGCCTTTGCGCCCCAGTCCAACAACCGGCCCGACTTGGTCGGCTCCGATGGCGAGGTGGACATCCTCATCTCTACGGATGTCCTGTCCGAGGGTCAGAACCTCCAGGACTGCGGCGTTTTGGTCAACTACGACCTGCACTGGAACCCTACTCGCATGGTGCAAAGGGCCGGCCGTATCGATCGCATAGGGTCGAAGCACCCGCTGCTGTGGGTGCACAACATGTTCCCGGAAGAAGGATTGGAGAGGCTGCTGGGCTTGGTGGAGAGCCTGAGTCGCAAGATCACCGACATTGACCGTACTGGATTCCTCGACGCATCGGTACTGGGCGAGACGGTCCACCCCAGGAATTTCAACACGCTTCGACGCATCATGGATGAGGATGGGGCAGTGATCGAGGAGCAGGAGCAGTTTGCCGAGCTCGCCAGCAACGAGTTTCTACTTCAGCAGTTGCGGGGCCTGCTGGACACAGGGGCACGGGAGATGCTCGAAGAGCTGCCGGACGGTATCCACTCCGGCTTGGCGCGTAACGGCGAGAAGGGAATGTTCTTCTACTTCACCGCGCCCGGTGCGAAGGACGAGGGACGGCGGCATTTCTGGCGCTACTACGACATGAGAAGCGACCGCGTGCTCGACAATAGGTTTCTGATCGCCAATCTCATCGCGTGCTCACCAGACACGACGCGGGTGGTGGGCGATTGCGATGTCTTCGCCATCCAGGACAAGGTAATAGACGACATCCTCGGCTCCGTGCGCGAGCAGCAGGCGGTGGAAGCGGCTCCCCGAATCCTGGACCCGTTGCAACAGACGGTCATAACGCTGCTGCGAGGGTACCTGAACAGCCCATCCGTCAATCGGGGCGATGTCAGACAGGCGATGCAGCGCCTACAGTCGCCGATGATGCATGCCGCCATCCGAGACCTACGGCGAGCATACGAACAGTTCCAACTAGACCAGAACATTGAGCCTGTGATTAGCCATGTCCGTTCAATGGACGCTCTCGAACCGGAAACTGGCCCGGCTACGTCAGACGCTCAACCGCCGCTCTCTCGCGAAGACCTGCGCCTGATCTGCTTCGACTACATTTGGAGCTGATGTAGATTCCTTCCCACGCTGCCTTGGATCCTCACCCCGGGTTGCAACGCGCCGTCCAAGCCTCGCTAAGCTCCCCTTGACGAAGCTCAGCCGAGCCTGCGAGTTTTCGCCCTAACAGAGGGCTGGCTTCCGCCCAATGGCTTGCAAGGCATTACGTGGGGCGCACCTCTCGGCGACAATGATGGTTGAGCAATTGTCTCCGACAAGCAATATATGCGAACACGACCTAAGTAAGGGAGTGAGTATCCTAAATTGGCCCTGTCAGACCGACAGCTGCTCGACGCCCTCAGCCGGACGCCGTTCGTCGACTCAACGGAGCTGGCAGGAATTCTCGGCGAGCCGCACGCCACCGTCCACCGAAACCTGGCCGACCTGCTGGCCGAGGGCATCGTTGGGCGGGTAAGCCACGGCACCGCACACCTGCCGTCGAGTCAGAGATACCACCTGACGGCCAATGGCATCCGCGAAGGCGCCTGGACGCTCGGCTTCGACACATCCTCGGACTTCGTGCGGGCCTACCCTATGTCCAAGGAGTGGCTGACGCTGCTCATCCGACCGCCAACCGCCGCAGATGCGCCTAGACTGATACGCACCTTAATGTCGAAAACACAAAAGCAGTGGTAACGAATGTGGAATCAGCAACACAAATCGGCACATTTATACTTGGATTCGAATCCATCCCCGGATCGAACCGGCTGACGGGAGCGGTACCAACGTGGCTCACGTCACTCAGCACGCTGCAGGACCTGTACCTGTACCGCAACGCCCTGACCGGGGCCATTCCCGCGGGGTTGGGCGGACTTTCTGACCTGCGCGTCCTGTCCCTCGGCAGCAACCAACTAACGGGGACCATATCCCCGGCGCTGGGCAGCCTCTCGAAGCTGGACGAGTTGGCACTGAGCCGCAACACCCTGACCGGCGCCATCTCCGAAGCGCTGGCGGACCTGGATCTGGACTACCTCTACTTCTCCGGCAACACCTTCACCGGCTGTGTGCCCGCCGGACTGCGCACCGTCGCGAACAACGACCTTGACCGCCTCAACCTCCCCTACTGCGCGACCACCCCATCGTAGCCAGAGAAAGATCTGGATATCGGTGGCCGGGCCAGCCCGCCTCCACGCTTCGGGTGACAACAGCTTGGCAAATTGTGGGTCAGTTCGGAAGCTCCGAGCGCAAATGTTCTGCCCTGGTGAGACGAAGCTCGTCTCACACGTAGGCGGTTCGCGAACCGTCCTTATGCGTTTGGCTGCGGTCCGGTTGAAACGGCATACGGACCTCATCAACTCTGAACGGATGCGGATGAACATGAGGCGCGACTGATAAAGAGCGCCCGTGATATATGATTTGCCTGTCTAGCCTCAGCGCCGGGGCTGTGGAACCTTTCCAAGCTTGAGGTTCTCGTGCTGAGCCTGATTGGTCTGAAGGGAAGCACTCCTTCTTCGTTGGGAAGGCTGTCGAAGCTGGTGTACCCGAAGGCTGAGTGGGAACCGGTTGAAGTGATGCGTACCCGCGGGTCTGTGTAACGTTGCTGACAACGAACCTGGTAGATTGGGACTGGCCAGTTGCGCGTCTTCGTCCTCATGACGGGGTTGGTGGACGAGATCAATAACGCGTTTTTGAGCCTCTCCCAACGAGTTGCATTAGGCAACCCGGTTCTCCCGCTTCCGCAAACACCCCCGTGTGGGCGGTTTACCCTGCAGGCTCCACTCAGCCCGATGGGCACAGCAAGAGATGAGTTCATGCCCCACAAATATGTACTTGCTCTATTGGCAACGGCGGTTGTCGCGATCCTGGCCTGTTCCACCGCATCCGACGGCTCCAAGGACTCCATTGTTTTCAACGACCTAGGCTGGGACAGCGCGTTGTCCCAGAACCGCATCGCCCAGTACATCGTGGAGAAGGGCTATGGGTACCCTACTGATGTGATAGTCGGAGGCACCGCGTCAGCAATCCCAGCCCTGAGACGGGGCGATAGCGACGTGATGATGGAACTCTGGCTGCCCAACGCCAGGGAAGCCTGGGAGGAGGCCACGGTAGCCGGGGAGATGGTCTCCCTTGGCGAAAGCGTGAGCAAACTCTCCCAATCGGCATTTATGATTCCCGCTTACATGCAGGAGGCGCACCCGGCGCTGGACAGCGTCGATGACCTGAAAGAGGAGAAATTCCGGATGCTGTTCGCAGCCGCCGAAAGTGGCGGCAAGGCCAGGTTAGTCTCCTGTCCCGGCGGGTGGGCCTGCAACGTGGTGAACGTAGTTCAGGTCAATGGCTATGGCCTTTCCGACTATGTCCACATCGTCGTCCCGGAGTCCGAAGCGGCGTTGCACAGCGAGCTTTTCGACCTCTACGAGAAGGGGGAGCCCTGGCTGGGTTACCTCGACAGCAGCATGGCCCCCGCGTTGAAGCTGGACATGGTCCAGTTGGAAGAACCCCCCTATAGCCATGCGTGCTGGGCCACGACCAAAGCCTGCGCTTACGACGAGACGACTCTCCTTATAGCAGCGCGCCCAGAGTTGCTGGTGCGGGCGCCCGAAGTGGCCGGCATGTTGCGCAAGTGGGACTTGTCTACCGGCGACTACACATCCATGTCTATATGGCGGATCGACAACAACGCCAGCCATGCCGATACCGCGGTCTGGTGGTTGAACAACAACTCAAGCATCTGGCGCCAATGGGTGACGGACGAGGCTGCTAATGCCATACAGGAGGCTCTTGACCGCGACGAGCGTGCTGAAGGCTGGCCTGACCAGTAGAGAGCTGTATGGCCTCCCTTCCAAAGTCCGTTCGTGCTGAGCCCTCCTGCGAGCTCAGGGCAGTTTCAGCCTCCCCTCGACCCTGAACACTTACAGCGACGAAGGGCATTCTTGGATGGCCCATATACGCGGTTACGCGTCACATGGTGTCAGGGCCGAATGTGGGGCTCCGCACCGGCCGGGCTGGTCAGGTGATCGGCTCGAAATCATTGGATGTGTGTTTTGGGTCGGAGTCTCCTCCAGACTTCAACTTACTCAGACGCGGAGGCAATTACCTTTTCCCCCTCTATACCTATCCCAGCGAACAGCAGGGGAATGTTGATTTGGCCCGAGAGCCAAATCTCGACAAGGGGTTCGTTGAGGCTCTTGGCTCCTTCCTTGGGCTCGATTTCATTCCCGACGGCTCCAGCGACCCGCGAGAGTACTTCGGGCCCCCGGATGTGTTTAACTATATCTACGCTGTACTTCACAGCCCGCAGTATCGTCAGCGTTACGCGGATTTCCTGAAGTCAGACTTTCCACGCATACCGCTTACTCGCGACTCGACTGAATTCGCTGCTTTCCTTGCCCGTAGCAAAAGCGTGTAGGCCCTCCACCTGATGGAGTCGGAGGGTAGTGAGGTCCCGCGTTTCCCTGTGGCAGGGGACAATTGCGTGGAGAGAATACGGTACGCGCCGCCAAGCGATGGAGTCTCAGGCCGAATGATCATCTACCGTGACCATTACTTTGAGGGCGTCACTCCAGGCGCCTTGGAATTCACCATCGGCGGCTGTCGCCCAGCTGAGAAGTGGTTGAAGGATCGGAGAAGCCGCGTTCTCGGCGACGATGAAGTCGCCAAGAATGATAAGGGACTCCAGTAGGAGCTGCGACATCAGGTCCGCATAAGGGCGTCAAGACTAGGCGGTGTGGCTATGCTGAGTAAATCCGAGCAAGGAGGCATTGCAATGCAAAAGGCACTACACATAAGAACGACGGTGCTGCCTGGAGGCAAGATCGAAATCGTGGACCAGGAGCTTGAAGCTGGCGAGAATGTAGACGTGGTCATATCCCCAGCTCCGATACGCTCGGCCCGTTCGGCTTGGCAAATTATCTCGGAGGGGCCGGGCCAGCGTCTCTTCAAGACCGCCACGGAAGTTGACGACTACATCGCGGAGGAGCGCGCTTCGTGGGAACGATAACGCTACCGTCGAGCGGGTCCATCTACTTGGATACATCGGCGGTCATCTATAGCGTTGAACGCAACGAACCATACCTCACTCTATTGGCTCCCGCATGGCAGCAAGCAGAGGCTGGCCATTTCGTCTTGGTGTGTAGCGAACTGGTCGTCTCAGAGGCGTTAGTCCGTCCCTTTCGCGTGGGAAATGCCGATTTGGAGAGGGCATTTCGAGCCGTATTCGCAGCTCCAGAGGTGCAACTGGTCGCCACCACACGCCAGATTTGGGAAGACACTGCCCGTCTGCGCGCCGAGACGGGCTTGAAGACTCCCGACGCACTTCATGCTGCAACGGCTCTTCGTGCTGGCTGTGCCCTGTTCATCACCAACGACACCGATTACCGCCGTGTCGATGATCTGCCCGTTGTCGTCCTGGATGATCTGCTACCGGAATAGGCGCAGACGTGAGATTGGGATTGGGACGTGCAGGAGATACGCGAACGTGATGGCCGGAAGTGGACGTGAAGAACTGGGCTCTACGGCCGCCGTGCATTTGGAGGGCACAGTGCTGAAATACAAACAAATACAGAACTACGTGGCTAGCGAGTTAGACGTACAGGCGTCTTCCGTGAAGACCTGTTGGATTGCCGAAGTGAAGCGTCAGTTTGGCCTCACGCAGAGACGGGCCTCAAATGCCGGCCAAGGTAAAGGTGCTCCGCCATGTCCACCTCGTTACCGTCGTGCAATTGCACGATGTATCGGAGGAGTTCTGCCGTCTACTGATGTGACGAAGCCATGAACAGTGCTTTCCTCGGATCCGTAGTTGGTCTAGTGGATGCCATTGGCCCGCCCTTGTAGCGAGCCGACCGGGTCTGGTACTAGTGCTCCCGCAAACGTGTGTTCACCTCAAGCAAGAGCGCATCCCTACAGTTAACCTTCCCGATGGGCGATACCTTATATGACACTCACGCCAACAGCGCATAAACGCTGTGCTTCAGATCGACTTCTTCGGCGGGAACGCGGTTGCGCCACAGGTATTCGGAAAGCGACCTTAAGCCTCTCATTACTTCCGATGTTGCGCCCTTCTTGCGTAATGCCAGAACCAACAGTTTCAATATCTCGAGGTAGTCTTCGCGCTGCATGGCTCTGTGATGGTATTCCAGCATCGTCTCCGCCGTCACGCGTGCGGCATCGGCTGCCTCCAAGATTTGCCAGACCTTAGCCAAGTACCGGAGGGTGGAAATCTGCACTGCTTTCATATTGCGGTACCCCGCCGCTATGCTGATACTCAGTTCGTTCGCTTGGACTGGGTAACCGTATCTTTCTACGTAAGCATCCACCATGCTCCATAAACCTCGAGGACCGATTTCCCCACTCTTTGCTCGGATTATCAACCATTCTTCGCTTGGATTGCCTAACTGAACGAGGACCCGAGCCGCCAGTTCGTCTACTTCCGGTTCTTCAAGCCGGTATCCTTCTTGTTGGCCGACGAAGTGGCAATGCTCCCATACCCTTTCCGCCAGGTTCCTCACCATTTCGGGTTCGCCGCCAACACCGGCTTCGTACCTCGCCACCACCGCGTAGAGGGCGACGGCCATTTGCATCTGGGCCACGTCGTCGGCGACCCGGAACGTTTCAGGTCGATCATCCGCTTCCCAAACGCTGAGGGGCAACCGGGCGCACTGTGATATCACCCAATCCAGAGGGGTATCATCTTCCGGCAGCGCGAGTGCGAGTGCAGCTCCCAGTCCTCGCATCCATTTGATTGTTCTCCGATCTGTCAGAGTGTAGTAAGCGCGCCTGTTGCCGCGCATGATTTCGTCCGTTTGCTCCGCGTGCTTTTCAAGCACTATCTTGGCTATTTCGACAGCCCGCTCGTGGTGGTCTCGGCTTACCCTTTGGGCTACCGTCCCCAACGGCAGCGTTCGCTGAATGATGGCGCCCTGACGCACGTTAGACTTGAGCGCTTCGCGCAATTCGTCGCACCAATGTTGGCGGACCAATTCTGCGATTGCGTCTATACAGTGCTCTTCTAGACTTTCGCCGAGATCGAACCCGCCCGACGCGCCAATATCAATCTGTGGGAGGTCTCCATGTTCGTACAACTCGGCTATCCACCGGACGCTTGCCACAGGATTGAATTCCGCCAATCGAATCGCAAGGTCTGAGAGCATTTGATCAGCGGCTCCGCTCGCATCTTCCCGCTCCTGTAGTCCTATGCCCGGATGTCTCGCTTTGTTTGCTAGCTCTCGCATGACTTCCAGCGCATGGACTATCGCTATGGCGGTCACCGGTTCCGAAGGGTTTCCCTTGAGCCAGTCCAATGCCTGCAATCGGTCTGCATCCAAGCACCGGGACACGACGAACAGCGCCCACCGCTGGACTATCGGGTGATCCACTCTTTCGACTAGATCAGGGAACCGGTCTGGTCTCAGTGTCACAATGAGCAGTATGACGTTTACTACTTCACGGTACAGGCCGGGGCGGCCCAAGTCGGTTCGACGGAAGACACTGACACGATCCCGCTCATATTCCAGGTCGACGGATACCCTCCCGCCATCCACTCTGTGGCCTAGGATATTGCCGGGGTCGACGACATTTTCTCGTTCGCATAGCAGCTGCAACACCCCTACGGAATGTTCCCATAGCGCGTCAATCAGCTCTGGGCACCACCCGCCCCTGATAATTTCCGCGGCTGCCTCTGCATCAACGGTGCCGATCGCCCAAAAAAGGGTCTCATTTGTCGGGTCCGATTCTCTTTCGAGCAGATGCTGCAATGCCCCGCGCAGTATCAGGTCGTCAAGTTCGCCCTTTACATCCCCAGCCAACACCGGCCGCCCATCGCGTGTTTCGAACCATCCAAAGACGACTTCCCTCACACGTCGGCGTTCGCTCTGAGAAGCAGAGGCCCGCTCGAACAGCGACCCCAGCACTCCGTCGACCAGACTCGAAAGCTCAGGACTTCTCAGCGGCGACTCGACGGCGCCTACCACGCGCCAAGCTGCCTGGACCAGCCACCCGTCATCTTGGGACTCTTCTGGCCTTCGCCCTACCATGGGTTCGCCTCCGTGACCGATACCTCACCTCCGTTGCCACCTATGCGCGAGAACCACAATTTTTCGGCCGCAGCTCTGTAAACGCCGTAGGAACTGGTGCTGAAGGTAACGCCTTGTTTTTCCCAGCCGTTGACTGAGTTCGTGATCAACGTCTCTCCTGCAGGAGTGATCAGATATCTGTCGTGAAAGGCCGGCTTCCCATCGCCTGGTAGAGTGAACCTTTTGATCGTGGCCTGTTCAGTTAGAGGTTGTGGATATTTCAGTCTGAGGTTCTTGCTCCGGTTTCCGCACAGGATGTTCAATTGCCTGCCTCTCGTTGCTGACAGCAGGGATGCCAACAATTCGATCTCCGCATCGCTTACTTTGTCACCTAGGAAGTACGGGTCCGCGAAATAGATCGGGCCTTCAGACCGACTCTGCCGCCGTATCAGATTCGTGATGTACTTAATGGCTTTTCCAACTCGCTCAGGAGCGAACCGAACAAGATCACCTGCCTCACGTGCAGCCTGGTCTTTTGTCCAGGCGTGGTACGACAAACTCTTTGCTCTGATGGCCTGATCTACTTCCGAACTGCCGCTGTCTTCGACTCTAACGGTCTCACGAGCCGTGCCGAGGGTCGTGCCCACCTCAATCGATTTCCTCTGGGTCTTGATTTTCATTCGAACTTCCGGCCCTCCGATAACGAGGTCCATTTCAATCGACATCATGAGGTACGCTTCGTACCGATCTATGCACTGCCCGTCGCTGTTACGGTATATTTCGAAACCTACTAGGTCAGTGTCAGTCTCGCAGCTAACTACCGTTTCGGGCTCGCTGACTTCAATTGATCGTTGTACTACTCTGTCACCGCTGTGACCGGACCACACCGTCCCCGAGTAGACGCCCGGTGGAGGTGTGCCCCAGTCATTCCCCCGAACTCTGAGTATCAGATTCTGGCCGTGCATCGCCGTGATTTCGCTCTCGATGTCATCTTGGGCACTGGCTATCATCAGGTTGCCGACGCGGTCCAGCCGACGAGCAATGGGGAAGTGCAAGATCTTTGCCATCTCGGTGGCGGCATCTCCCGCTGCCTTTAACTTCTCCAGCCACCGTTCCTGCGTTTCTGAGTCAAAGCACCAGTATTCGGTCATTTCCGCGCTGTACCCGCTGAATGGGCTTTCAAGCGTCTCTGTATGGCTTGCGGTGTGTTCTCGATAGGCCCAATGACGTCTGGGCTTGCGCTCCAGCGTGTAACAAATCTCCTCCGCACCGATTTTCAGTGCGCCGTTCCGGAGGATCTGCTGCACTATCTCCTGGCACTCTTGGAAGGTCGTGTCCAAGCGGTATAGCTGAAGATCCTCGAGTAGCTCGGAATTTTTCATGGTGATTATTTCGCGGTGCCAGTCCACACTTTGGGCATAGGCCCAAGGACCCAATGAATCACGATTACGATGGCGGACCAAGGTGAACACATTTGCAGCCGTTCCATCCGGTGTTCGGAGCGCCAGGACAGTCATCCGCGCCGCGCGCACGCCGACTTCTTGGTCCAACCCCAGCGTTACGATAGTTTGGCTGAATGGCAGGCCTCGTTCCTTGGCCCACCTTGCCGCCTCAGATTCTTCCACTAATACCCTGCGTCCCTGTTTTTGCGCCGCCAAATTCTTCCGGCGAATGTGCTGGCGTACGTAGTTCTCGTCTTTGCCAACAGTCAGTGCCAGTTCTGCAACGGTGAGACTCATCGCCCGCCATCCTTTCTTGGTGTAAACGCAATTGTACACTCGTACTGTACGAGTGTACCGTGCAACGGCTGTCATGCTGGGCGGGTTGCACGGATCCTGGGTGGCGCTAAGTCCCTCACTCACCCTACTCGCCGACCCAACTGACTGAAGTTTGCAGTCACGCCTTGGAGTCCGCAGGCTACTCAACCCCAGTAGCTTCCAGATCGAAAGTCCATGAGAACCGAACTTTGTTGTGTCGGTTGCCAGACAAAGAACGACTACTCGGTATACGTGATGCGGCAGGCGTCGCGGCGGTAGTGGCGCATCGGGTAGGCCCGCCCGGTGAAGGTGGTGTTCATGTCCTACCGGAACACCCTCCAGGCCGACGCGCTGAAGCTGGTGGCGAAGAAGCTGCAGAGTTCCCTCGCCGTCGAGGGGGAACTGCCGGAGGACGGGCTCGCCGCCTACGGGGACGACGGCGACGACCTTATGATGGCGCTGGCCCGCAGGGTTGTCAGCGGGGACGAGGACCCCGATGCCGAAGCGGTGGAGGACGCGTTCGCCCAGGCCAGGGAGGCCGAGGCCAGCGCGGATGAATTGTTGGTGGACGACGGCTGGAAGCTCGTGGAAACCGAACCGGAGGCCACAGCGGTCAATGGAAACGGGAACGGTCATCACGACGGCGCCGGGCCGACGGTCGAGCTTGTTCTCGGCAACGGGCAGATACCCGCCAACGGTAACGGCCACGCGCCTGTCCCGGTCAACAGGAACGGAGTCAACGGCCACCACAGCCTGCCCCGTACTGGATACGGGGACGAGGCCGGGGAGCCGCAGCAATCGACGTTCTCCTGGGCGGAGTTTTTGGCCGAGCCGGTCAGGCCAAAGCGCCGCAACGGGAAGCCCCAGCCTGCCTCCATGTCCATGTTCGAGTGGGCGATGGAGCAGGAAAGGGAGACGGTCGGCGCAGGACGCTAGACCGCCGAAACAACAGGGGGAAGGACACCGAGATTCGAAATTCGGTGTCCTCCCCTGGCTGCAAATGTATGTGGCCTTTTTTGCGTTTCACCCGGCTCCCCGTCCTCTTGGAGGGGTGAATTCACATCCGTAGCGAAACTCTTCGTTCCAGAATGTCTCGGCCGGAACCGCTCGCCGGAGGGTGGCGAAAGA
>DAOUKO010000019.1:0-135214 GCA_034421215.1 Dehalococcoidia bacterium | reverse complement strand
TGAGGCGGGTGTGGAGTCCGGGAAAGCCGGGGAACCTGCGGGTGCTGCGCACCCACCTGATGAAGCTGCGACGCAAGCTGGGCGACGACGCTTCCAACCCGAAGTACATCTTCTCCGAGCCTCGCGTCGGCTACCGGGTGCCCAAGGGGGAGACGTCACAGAATGAAGAGGCGTGAGGGAAGGCATCCCTCACCCCTCGCTGGCACGCACCTCTCAGACGGGATGGGAAGCAGGCTCGCCCTACAGGGCCGGCGCGAAACGGATCTGTAAGGTTCTTGTTTTCATCAAGTCTGGTGGGCGGTGGAGGACTCGAACCTCCGACCTCAGCGATGTCAACGCTGCGCTCTAGCCAGCTGAGCTAACCGCCCGATAGGCATGCCGGACCGGCCTTTCGGCCGGTGGCGAGGACTCTATATTATGGCCCCGCCGTGGGTGCGGGGGCAATTCATCGCCGGTCCCGGTGACTGTTCAGTTCCTGCAGGACGATTCGCGCGTCTCACATCAGGGCCGTTCGCGGACAGATCCTACGTGGCGGGTTGAGGTCCGGTCGGCTCGACTTTGTACCGCACCGACTCTGCCAATTCCCGACACGAACTGCCGGGCACGCGCCTCCCGGGCGCCCACGGGCGTGGGTAGCGAGAAGCGCGATGCCCGCGCGGTCCTATTTCGATTCTGAGTCGGCCTTGTCGGTCGTCTCTGCGGCCGGTGACGCCTGCGAGTCCTCCATGGCAGCGGAGCCGTCGCCGCTTGTGGAACCGACCAACGCTTCGGCGGCGAGCCTGGCTTCTTCGTCGGCGGTATTGGCAGTGGACGGTTTGTCCTGGCCAATCAGGGCTGACGCCGCCGCCCTGGGCCCGCCCAGGTCCGGGCCTGGACCCGGCGCGCCGAAGCTCACCGGAGTCTGTGCCCCGTTGCCGCCGTGGGCCCGCAGTCCGCCGCCACCGACGCCGGCGCCCACCAGTTCCGCGCCGCCGATTGCGGCGAGCGCCTCTTCGAATGTGGCGGGCGCTTGTGTGAATCCGGTCAGTTGGCCGGCGGCCCGGTCGCCCAGTTCGCCGATGCCGAGTTTTTCGCGTCCCTCTCCGGACGTGTCCAGGCGGGCGGGGATGAGGCGTCCGATTATCACGTTCTCCTTTAGACCCGTCAGCCTGTCGACGCTTCCGTTCACAGCTGCCCCGGTCAGGACCTTGGCGGTCTCCTGGAATGAGGCTGCAGCCAGGAAGCTGTCCGTGTTGAGCGAAGCCCGGGTCACGCCCAGGAGGACGGAGCTTGCCGTAGCGGGCTCTCCACCGCCCGTCAGGGTCTCGTTGTTGACGCGTTCGTATTCGTGACGGTGAACGAGGTCGCCGGGAAGGAGTTCCGTGTCGCCGGGCGCCTCGACGCGAACCTTGCGCATCATCTGCCGGATGATCGTCTCGATGTGCTTGTCGTGGATCGCAACACCCTGGGAGCGGTAGACGGCCTGCACCTCATTGACCATGTAGCGCTGCACGGCGGCCTGGCCCTCGATGCGGAGCATCTCGTGCGGGTTCTTGGGCCCTCCGGTCAGCGCCTGCCCGGGAAGCACCTCCTGGCCGTCTTCTACGAGGATGTTGGAAGCGGCCGGGATCATGTACTCGCGCTCGTCCTCCTCGTTCCACGTGATGGAGACCCGGCCGCGCGCCACTTTGACCGTGCCGGCCACCGGCGAACTTATTTCGTCCGGGTGCGCCAGTACGATGCCCTGCCTTGCGGCCTTGGTCTGAACGGTCTTCTTCACTCCTATGATGGGCTGTCCGGCGTCCACCCAGTCTCCGGATTTGACCAGTTGCTTGTGTGTGGACGGGATTTCCAGGTCTTCCCTGAACTCCTCCGTGCTGACGATCTTGATGACCCGTCCCTCCGGCAACTCGACGAGTTCGGCATTGCCGGCGATCTCCGAGAGAATTGCCTGGCCGCGAGGGGCACGGGCTTCGAACAGTTCGATCACCCTGGGCAGACCGTGCGTGATGTCGGCCGCGCTGGCGATGCCGCCGGTGTGGAACGTGCGCATCGTCAACTGCGTTCCGGGCTCGCCGATCGACTGCGCCGCGATGATGCCGACGGCTTCTCCGTTGAGGGCCTCCTCGCCGGTGGCGAGGGTCACGCCGTAGCACCTCTGGCAAAGACCGCGAGGGGCTTCACACGTGATGGGCGACCTGATCCATATGCTGGTCAGCCCGGCTTCCTCGATGGCTTCGGCGATTTCGGCGCTGATCGGCTGGCCGAGACCTGCGATGACCTCGCCGGTCTTCAGGTTCACTATGGGTTCGGACGGGAACCTGCTCAGGATGCTGTGCTCGACGGTTGTGTCAAGCTGGTCCCGCGGCATGTCCACTTCCAGGCCGCTCCTGGTGCCGCAGTCCTCCATGAGGATGATGACGTCCTGCGCAACGTCTGCCAGCCGCCGGGTCAGGTAGCCGGAGTCTGCGGTCCGCAGGGCGGTGTCTGCCAGGCCCTTGCGGGCGCCGTGCGTGGAGATGAAGTACTCCATGACGGACAGGCCCTCGGCGAAGCTGGAGCGAATGGGAAGTTCGATGATGCGGCCCTTCGGGTCCGACATCAGGCCGCGCATTCCCGCCATCTGCTTTATCTGTGCCAGGTTACCCTTGGCGCCGGAGTCTGCCATAGCGAAAATGCCGCCGTAGTTGGGCAGCATGTCTTCCACCGCTACGGTCATCTTGTCAGACACTCCGGTCCAGATGTCGACGGCGGCCTGGTACCGCTCATCGGCGGTGATGAGACCGGCGAGGTACTGGTCTTCCAGCCTGGCGATCTTGGAGTCGGCGGCGGACAGCAGCGACTGCTTCTGCGGCGGCGTAATGACGTCCTTGATTGCGATCGTCGTGCCGGACCGGGTCGCGTAGTGGAAACCGAGGTCCTTCAGGCTGTCCAGTACCTGGGCGGTGCGTTCGTGGCCGAAGCGCGCGAAGCACTCGCTCACCAGGTCCTTGACGTCGCCCCGGTCCACCGTGTTGTTGGCGAAGGGCAGTTCGCCGGGCAGGGCCTGGTTGAATACGATCCTGCCGACCGTAGTGTCCAGCCACTCACTGTCGCTGGAGTCGTCCTTAACCCGCACGGGTTCCCTGAGGCCGACGAGTCCGATCTCATGTGCGAGGCGTGCGTCGTCGAAGTCTGCGAACCTGGCCGGCTCGAATCCATTGGGCATGTCGTCCATGCCGGTCAGGTAGTAGACGCCCAGGACCATGTCCAGCGTGGGCGCGACTATGGGGTCTCCTGAGCTTGGGGCCAGCATGTTGAACGTGCTGAGCATGATCCTCTGGGCCTCGAGAACCGCCTCGCGCGACAACGGCACGTGTACTGCCATCTGGTCGCCGTCGAAGTCGGCGTTGAACGCGGCGCACACAAGGGGGTGGATCTGGATCGCGCTTCCCTCTACGAGCACGGGCTGAAACGCCTGTATACCGAGGCGGTGCAGGGTGGGAGCGCGGTTGAGCAGCACCGGGTGGTTCTGGATCACCTCTTCCAGGATGTCCCAGATTTCCGGCCGCGCGCGCTCCGCCATGCGCTTTGCGCTCTTGATGTTGTGGGCGTAGCCCTTGACCACCAGCGCGTTCATGACGAAAGGCTTGAACAACTCCAGCGCCATGCGCTTGGGCAGGCCGCACTCGTGCATCTTGAGTTCCGGCCCGGCGATGATGACGGAACGTCCGCTGTAGTCGACGCGCTTGCCGAGCAGGTTCTGCCGGAACCTGCCCTGCTTTCCTCTCAGCAGGTCTGTCAGGGACTTCAGCTTGTGATTGTGGCTGCCCTGGATGGCGCGGCCGCGCCGGCCGTTGTCGATCAATGCGTCGACAGCCTCCTGGAGCATCCGCTTTTCGTTTCGAACGATGATGTCGGGCGCCTGGAGGTCCATGAGGTGCTTCAACCGGTTATTGCGGTTGATAACCCGGCGGTACAGGTCGTTCAGGTCGCTGGTGGCGAACCGGCCGCCGTCGAGTTGGACCATCGGGTGGAGCTCCGGCGGCAGGACCGGCAGCATGGTGAGGATCATCCACTCCTGCTTGTTGCCGCTCTTGCGGAACGCCTCGACTACCTGCAGTCGCTTGATGGCCTTCTTGCGCCTCTGGCCTGAGGTGTTCTTGACCTGGTCGGCCAGGTCGTCCCGCAGGTCATCCAGGGAGACCTTCTTGAGAATCTCCAGGACCGACTCTGCGCCCATGCCTGCGCGGAACGATTCGCCGAACTGGTCCCGCAGTTCCCGGTAACGGGCCTCGGTAAGGAGGTCCATGGGGGTGATTGCGTCCAGGTCCGATATCTTCGCCTCGATCGTGTTGTCGATCTCGGCGATCTGCTCTTCCTTCTGGCGTCGGAACTCGGCGAGAGTGTCTTGCTTTTTCGCGTCGGCATCTCCGGCCTCTTCCTGGCCGTCCGCTTCGGGCTCGTCTGCGTCCTGGGACTCCGCGGCCTCGACGGTTTCCGTCTGAAGGTTGACCGGGCCGTCTTCCAATTCCTGGTTCAGGCGCTTGATCTCGCCGTCGCGATAGTTGACCAGGCTGTCACGCGCCTGGGTCCGAGCGTCTTCGTCGACCTCGATCACGATGTACTGGGCGAAGTAGAGGATCCGTTCCAGGTTGCGGGGCGACAGGTCCAGCAGCAGCCCGAGCCTTGACGGCGTGCCCTTGGAGAACCAGATGTGGGCGATCGGGGCTGCCAGCTTGATGTGTCCCATCCGCTCACGCCGGACTTTCGAGCGGGCGACCTCGACCCCGCAGCGGTCGCAGATCACGCCCTTGTAGCGGATCTTCTTGTACTTGCCGCAGTAGCATTCCCAGTCCTTCGTTGGGCCGAAAATGCGTTCGCAGAACAGGCCGTCCTTTTCAGGCCTAAGCGTGCGGTAGTTGATGGTCTCGGGCTTGGTCACTTCGCCGTACGACCATGCCCTGATCTGCTCCGGTGATGCCAGGGAGATTCTTATTGCGTTGAAGTCTGCGCCAGATTGCTGCATTCTGCTCGTGGTCCCCTCGCCTTGCCCTTACGGGCAGGGCGTCCAGGTTGCGTTGGGGGGTCCGGCAAGGTTGGTTCCGCCGGCCCCTTGGCGATTGATCAGTCGGTAATCGTTCTCCTCTGGAGCGAAGATGTGCCGCTCCGGCCTCGATTGAACTCGGCTGCACGAGATAGACGCCTAGTTGTTCTCCAGGTCGGCGTCGTTTTCTTCGTCCAGTTCTTCACTTTCGGAGGCGGCGAGGGCCTGTAGCGACTCCTCGCGCGGCTCATCGGTCTTTGCTTCTTCTTCGTTATCGTCGGACGCAACGGTCTCCGGCTCTTCATCTTCACCAAAGTCGTCTTCATTGAAGGCGAGCCCTCCGGCGAGGTCGAAGTCGAGCGCCATCGATTCCGCGGAATCGGTCCAACTGGTGGGCGCGGTCAGCGCGGCCGCGGCCAGGGCGGCTTCCTCATCGCCGGGCAACGTGGCGTACTGGGCCAATTCCTGGTTGAGCAGTTCCACGGAAAGCCCAAGCCCCTGGAGCTCTTTCATGAGCACGTGGAAGGACTCGGGCACGCCCGGCTGAATAACCTCTTCGCCTTTGACGATGGCCTCGTAGGTCTTTACCCGGCCCACGACGTCGTCGGACTTGATGGTCAGCATTTCCTGCAGGGTGTACGCGGCGGAATAGGCCTCCAGGGCCCACACCTCCATTTCGCCGAACCGCTGGCCACCGAATTGCGCCTTGCCCCCCAGGGGTTGCTGGGTAATCAGCGAGTAGGGGCCGGTCGACCGGGCGTGGATCTTGTCTTCCACCAGGTGGATCAATTTCAGCATGTAGATGTTGCCGACGGCGACCGGCTGGTCGAACGGCTCTCCGGTACGGCCGTCGTAGAGGACCGTCTTCCCGAAGATGGGCGCGGAGAGTTGCTTGTCTCCCGCCTGTCGAATGGCTTCGGAGAAGAGTTCGGTCGGCTTGAGGTCGGAAACGTCGCAGCCCGTGTATTCCTGCAGCCATATGCGCAGGCACGCGTCCCTCGCCTGCCCGCGCTTCGTAACGGCGTCGGTCCAGAGCTTGCTCCGCTCGTAGCCGCGTTTCGTCAGCCAGTCGTCCACCCGGTCCCAGTCGATGACCGGTTTGTCCAGTTCCCGGCGGTCAATCGCGCCCGACTCTTCGACGAACCACGCCCTGGCGAGCTGGTCTTCGATGACGGTGTCCTTCGCGCCATCGAATACCGGCGTCCTTGCGTGGAACCCAAGCCGTTCGGCAGCCCAGCCGAGGTGGGTTTCCAGGACCTGTCCCAGGTTCATGCGTGACGGCACGCCGATTGGATTCAGAATGATGTCCAGGGGCCGTCCGTCCGGCAGGAACGGCAGGTCTTCCTGCGGCAGAATCTTGGCGATGACGCCCTTGTTGCCGTGGCGGCCCGCCATCTTGTCGCCCTCGGTTATCTTGCGGGTCTGGGCGACCCAAACGCGCACCATTGTGATGACGCCGGGCGGCAGTTCGTCACCCTGCTCCTTCACCAGGACGCGTACGTCAATGACCTTTCCGTGCTGGCCGTGCGGGACCCTGAGCGAGGTGTCCTTCACGTCCCGGGCTTTCTCACCGAATATCGCCCGGAGCAACTTCTCCTCCGCGGTCAACTCGGTCTCGCCCTTCGGGGTGATCTTGCCAACCAGGATGTCGCCGGGGTCTACCCACGCGCCGATGCGGATGATGCCCAATTCATCGAGGTCGCTGAGGCTCTCCTCACCCACGTTCGGTATGTCGCGCGTGACCTCTTCCGGCCCCAGCTTCGTCTCACGCGCCTCGACCTCGTGCTTTTCGATGTGGATCGAAGTGAAACGATCATCCTTGACGAGGGCCTCGCTGATGATGATGGCGTCCTCGTAGTTGTAGCCCTCCCAGCTCATGAAGCCCACGAGGAGGTTTTGCCCCAGGGCCAACTGGCCTTTTTCGGTGGACGAACTGTCGGCGAGGGCGTCGCCTTTCCTGACAACGTCTCCCTTGCGGACGATCGGGTGCTGGTTGATGCAGGTGCCCTGGTTGGAACGGACGAACTTGATCAGCGGGAAGTCATGCACCACTTCGTCCTTGTCCATCACGCGCACGCTCGAACCGGTGGCGGCCACGACGATGCCGTCCACGGTGGAAGCGACCACCTGGCCGCTGTCGCTTGCGACCCGGGCCTCCATTCCAGTGCCCACGAGCGGCGCCTGCGGGCGGATCAACGGAACAGCCTGGCGTTGCATGTTGGAACCCATGAGGGCGCGGTTTGCGTCGTCATGTTCCAGGAACGGGATAAGGGCGGTCGAGACGCTGGCGATCTGCATGGGAGAGACGTCCATGAACTCCACCGAGCCGGCCGGCTCGTAGGAGAAGCTCTCTCCCTGGCGGACCTCCACCAGCGACGCGCTGATCTGTCCCTTGGAGTCCATCGGCGTCGTGGCCTGGCCGATCATGTGCAACTCTTCATCGTCTGCAGACAGGTAGACGATGTCTTCCGGGTTCGTCGACACGTACGGCTGGACCTGTACCGTTCTTTTTCTGAGTTGGTTGACCTTTTCTGCGACGCGGCGCGTGATGGACTTGCCGGCAGGCGCTATCACGTTGCCGCCTTTGTCAGTAATGTCCGCCGCCGGAGTCCGCCCGGCAATGTCAGGATCCCTGGAACTGATCTCGCTCAGCACGCGGCGGTATGGGGTCTCGATGAACCCGAACTCGTTTATGCGTGCGTAGGTCGACAGGGAGCCGAGGAGGCCGATGTTCGGCCCTTCAGGCGTTTCGATAGGGCAGATGCGCCCGTAGTGAGAGTGGTGAACGTCCCTCACGTCGAACCCGGCGCGTTCCCGTGAAAGCCCGCCCGGTCCAAGAGCGGACAGCCTCCGCTTGTGTGTCAGTTCCGCCAGCGGGTTGGTCTGGTCCATGAACTGGGACAACTGCGACCCGCCGAAGAACTCGCGTACCGCGGCTACGACGGGGCGAATGTTGATCAGCGCCGCCGGCGTGGTCGTGGTGGGGTCCATCTGCGTCGTCATGCGCTCCTTTACGACCCGCTCCATGCGGAGCAGTCCGACGCGCATCTGGTTCTGGATGAGTTCGCCTACAGCGCGCACGCGGCGGTTGCCGAGGTGGTCGATGTCGTCGGCGCGGGCGTCCCCGTTGTTGATCATGATCATGCGGCGCATCATGCTCACGATGTCTTCTTTAGTGAGCGTGCGGGTTTCATTCGGTATTTCGAGGCCCAGCCGGCGGTTCAGCTTGTAGCGGCCGACGCGACCGAGGTCGTACTTGCGCGCGTTGAAGAAGAGGTTTTCGAGCAGCGACGTGGCGTTTTCAACGCTGGGCGGTTCACCCGGCCGCAGCCGTCGATAGAACTCCAACAATGCCTCTTCAACTGGGTTGTCTGAGACCACCTTGTCCCGTTCCAACGTCGCTTCTATGTACTGGTGCGTTGGGTCGTTGTCCACTTCGTTGAAGAGGGCGCGTATCTCATCGTCGGTCTCAATGCCGAGGGCGCGCAGCAGCGTGGTGATGGGCGCCTTGCGCTTGCGGTCTACCTTGACCGAGAGAAGGTCCCTATTGGACGTTTCAAGTTCCACCCATGCGCCGCGGTAGGGGATCAGCTTGCCCATGCAGAGGGCGCGGCCGGACGCCGGGTCTATCTCCGTGGTGAAGTAGGCCCCGGGTGAACGCACCAACTGGGACACCACCACGCGCTCCGCGCCGTTGATAACGAACGTCCCGTTCGGCGTCATCATCGGTACGTCGCCGAAGAAGAGGGTCTGTTCCTTGACCTCGCCCGTGGCCTTGATCACCAACTGCACGGTGACGTAGAGCGGGGCGGAGAACGTAATCTCACGTTGACGGCACTCGCGCTCGGAGTGCTTTGGATCGCGAATCTCGTGGTCGAGGAAATGCAGCTCGAAGCGTCCGCCGTTGAAATCCTCAATGGGAGTGATCTCTTTGAGCAGGTCCACCAGGCCGCTGGTCTTGAACCACTCGAAAGAGTTGAGTTGGATATTGACCAGATTCGGTACGCTTACCGTGTTGCGGATCGAGTTGAAATCCTTGTGAGCAAACGCGCTGTTGGGAAGGCGGGAATCTGCGACTACCATATTCGCTCCTGTGAGCTAAGGAAAATTTTGAGACGCGCGCCAAAGCCACCGTAATTCCCCCACTGGAGAAATACGGCGACGGCTATTGGTCAGATAATGGGAACCAAGTCTCTGTCGGCAGAAATAGGCACACTGCGACAGGCTCCATACTACGCCAACGGGAGTCGCCAGTCAACGATTCCCTTGTCTGGCTGGGGAGGCGCACAAACGAAACCGCTGATTTGGTGCGCGCGCATCTTGCCGGGAACTTAAAATTGAAAGGTAAGGTAGTGGTCGCGCGATAGTCTGGGGCGCAGTTGCCCATTCAAGGCGCGGTAGCGATGTGTGGATGTGTTATGTCACTCGCGAATGCCGATTCGACATTGACGCCGGCTGACGTCGGCGGAGGGATGACGCGGGTCACCCTGCGGGTTACGGGGATGACGTGCAGCGCGTGCGTCAGCCACGTCGGCAACGCGTTGAAGGGCGTGGACGGCGTGACCGACGCGCAGGTTAACCTGGCCACCGAAACGGCCGACGTCCAATTCATGCCGGGAGTGGCGACCCTGGCCGACCTCCAGGACGCTGTGTCTGACGCCGGGTACTCTGCCGCGGAAGCACAGCCGGGCGCGGCGGCGGCCCAGGAAGACGAGGCCCGCCGTGAGCGGGAACTGGCGGCCGTGCGCATACGCACTGTCGCAAGTCTCATCGCAGCCGCCTTTTTGATGGCCGGCATGCAGTACGCGTCGGTCCCACTGTTTGCCGACGTGTCGCCCGCCCTGGCGAACGTGGTCTTCCTGGCGGTCGCCGCCCCGATCCAGTTTTGGGCCGGCGGGCAGTTCTACCGTTCGGCATGGTCCGCGGCCAGGCGAGGGACGTCCAACATGGGCACGCTGGTGGCGATTGGGACCACCACCGCCTTCGCATACAGCCTGGCCGTCACCGTGTTTCGTCCCTTTTTCGAAGGTTCATTGCTGTTCTCCGGGGAGGCGGGGGGTGTGCACGGCCACGCAACAGGCACCTATTTCGACGTATCGGCTGCAATCATCGGGCTCGTGCTTCTCGGCCGCTATCTCGAGGCGAGGGCGAGGGGCCGGACCTCCGACGCCATCCGATCCCTCTTCGGCCTTCAACCGAAGACGGCGCATGTCATCCGCTCCGGTGAAGTAACCGACGTCGAAATCGAACACGTCATGCCCGGCGATGATGTCCTGGTGAGGCCGGGGGAGCGGATTCCTGTGGACGGCACGGTGAGCGGCGGGACGTCCGCGGTGGACGAGTCGATGCTCACCGGAGAGAGCGTCCCGGTCGGCAAGTCGGTTGGCGACGCGGTCTACGCCGGAACGGTCAACGGGACCGGCGCACTGGAGTTCACCGCCAGCCGCGTCGGCGCAGACACGGCCCTCGGTGAGATTGTCCGCATGGTCAGGGCGGCCCAGGGCTCGCGCGCGCCGGTTGAAAAGGTCGTGGACATGGTGACCGCCCGCTTCGTGCCGGCGGTGCTGATCGCCGCCGTTGTGACGCTGGCGCTGTGGTCGTTTCTCGCGCCGGAGCCGAGACTTGTGAACGCGCTGATGATGACCGTGGCGGTACTGGTCATCGCCTGCCCGTGCGCGCTGGGCCTTGCAACGCCGACCGCGGTGATCGTGGGTATGGGAAGGGGCGCGCGCAAGGGCATCCTGGTCAGGGACGCGGCCGCCCTGGAAACAGCCCACCGGATCGACACGGTGGTGTTCGACAAGACCGGGACCCTTACGCAGGGCGCGCCGCGCGTGACAGAAATTCGTCCGTTCGGGGTGTCTGAAAACGACCTCCTGCAAATCGCCGCCTCGGTGGAAGGACCGTCCGAGCATCCGCTCGGAGCGGCAGTCCGGCAGGCCGCCCAGGACCGCGGCATAGCGGCATTACCCGTGGAAGGATTCGAGGCGTTACCGGGGAGAGGGGCGAAGGGTGAAGTGGGTGGCAGCGAGGTGGTCGTTGGAAACCTGGCGGCGGCCCCGGCCGATCCACGCGTGTCGCGGGAAGCCAAGGCGCTGGCGTCCGCCGGGTGCACGGTCCTTGTAGTGGTACGCGATGGGATTGCGCTGGGGGTGATCGGCGTCAGGGACGAGGTCCGTCCCCAGTCGCCGGATGCGGTGCGGCAGTTGGAGGAGGCGGGCATCCGGACGGTATTGCTGACAGGCGACAACCGGGCAACCGCGAATGAGATTGCCCGGCAGGTCGGCATCAGGGAGGTGATCGCCGAAGTCACTCCACCTGAAAAGGCAGACCGGATCGCCAGGCTGAGGGACAAGGGATCTGTGGTAGCGATGGTGGGGGATGGAATCAACGACGCGCCTGCGCTCGCCACGGCAGACGTCGGAATCGCAATCGGCAGCGGGACGGACGTTGCGATGGAAGCTGCCGAGGTGGTGCTCACTTCCAGCGACCCGCGCGGGGTCGTCGATGCCGTTTCGCTAAGCAAGGCGACCATGCGGACGATCCGTCAGAACCTTTTCTGGGCGTTCATCTACAACGTGTTGCTCATCCCGGTAGCCGCAGGGGTCCTGTACCCGGTGTTCGCAGGCGGCGACGTGCCCGGATTTCTGCGGCCGGTCCTGGGAGAGCACGGCTTCCTCAACCCGATCCTGGCTGCCGGCGCAATGGCCATAAGCTCGCTGAGTGTCGTCACCAACTCGCTCAGGCTCGGTCGCATCCGTGACTAGAGGTGACGCATCTTAAATCTGTCCGACAATAGCGACGAGGGCGTACAATCGGCTTGCACGGACTCTTCACCAGCACCCAGTTGACCCAGGTAACGACAGCAATGGAAACAGCGCCGGCCACAGGAATCACAACGGTCTATTCTCACCCCGAATGCGGCTATTGCACGCTGCTGACCGAGGACTTCGACGCCAAGGGCATCGAGTACACCGAGATCGATCTGAGCAAGCAGCCCGAACTCTGGCCCGTGGTGGAGGGTCTGACCGGCGGCGATCGCATCACGCCGGTGACCGTGATGGCCGATGGAGAGGTGCAGGTGGGTTACAACGGCATCGGCTGCAACTTCTCATAGATGGAAACGAACGCGCCCGCGCGTGCAAGACACGGAGATGAATTCGATGGTCACTGAACTCGGCGAAAAGATTACGGATGCGACTCTGCGCTCGCTCGACGGCGAAGAGGTGAGCCTGAGCGACTTCCACGGGACCCGGCTGATCCTGTTCTGCTGGGCATCCTGGTGAGGTTGCAGAGAGCAGTTGCCGGTCTGGCAACAACACTACGCCGACATTAAGGCGCGCGGAGCCGAACTGCTGTCGGTGGCCGTCGATCTGCAGGGACCCGATCTGCCGCGCGTGTACCACGAAGAGGCGGGCGCCGAGTTCGTAACGGTAGTCGATGAGGAAAACGTTCTGGGCCGGCATTTCGGTTATCGGGCAATTCCCAACGGCTTCTTCATAGACGAAGCGGGAGTCCTTCGCTACCGGTACGTCAGCGGATTCGACATAAAGAAGCCGGGTACTCTCGACGAAGTGCTTGCGTTCGCGGCAACCGGGGATGTAGCCGCCGCCGGAAACGATGGTGTGACCACGGACTTCGACTATTTCGACCGCGGCCTGGCTCTTTACAAGGCCGGTGATTTCGATGCGGCGAAGCGAGTCTGGCTGGAGGGCGGCAAGGCCGATCCCGACCACTGGAACCTCCGAAAGCAGCTCTGGGCAGTTGAAAACCCCGACAAGTTCTACGACGGCCCGGTCGACTACGGCTGGCAGAAAGAGCAGTTGGCGGTCGAAAAGTAAGGCTGCCCAGGCGTCTCGCGCGGACGCGGGAAAATCGACCCGGGCGTCTGCCGCCGGACGGCGGCGGCGATTCCCGGTTTGACGGGGAGTCCGTTCGGGCCTTAAATTTGAAGTAGCCAATTCTGCGCTTGTATCGCAGAAACCCTCGCGGCCCCGTGGTGTAGCGGCCTAACACGCCGCCCTGTCAAGGCGGAGATCGGCAGTTCGAATCTGCTCGGGGTCGCCAAACGCTTTACCTGTCATTACTTTTCGGCTTCGTCACGGCCGGCCAATTTCACTCGCCAATCGCGGCGTGGTTGGTGACTCCACTCAGGCAACCCGTGCCACGTTGAAGGACTCATCGGTGAACCACAGGCCCCCGTACTTATTGAGGACCCGTGAGGTCACGTCTATGTAGTCGCCCCGGCTCATCGCAGGCCTGAGCCGCTCGTCCTCTATTTGAGCGACATAGGTTGCGGCGTTCCAGGCAGCAAGGACCGTGGAGGTGCTGATGTTGGTTTCCAGTTCGGACGGCGGCAGCCGCAATTCATAGTGGAATTGCGCACGGGAGTCGGGATAGGTCAGGTACCGGAGTTGGGGATGGCTTTCCCCTAGCTGCGAACTGAGTTCTCTGAGTAGTTCCTGTCGAGGAGTGCGGAAGGGGTCTTCGCCAGGCCAGACCCCGCGAATGATCTCCATCCCCGGGTCTTTGCCCGTCGACTGAACCACGACCATACAACCCCCGGGGGCCAGGCAGCGCGCCAATGGAGCAAGCACGTTCCTGACTTTGACTCTCGCCGGCAGCCTGGCCCTGAATGGCTGGGCCGCTATTACAACGTCGTATTCGCGGCGCGGGTCCCCGTTCTGGGGGATGACGGACGCGAGCGGCCATTCGTGGTCCTTGCGATATATCACAAGGACCGAGGGGGTAACGTAGACGGGATTGCCGGTGCGCGCACTCGGGATTGTCTGCCAGTTGTCCTGGACGTGTTTCTCCAGGTTTGCGATCTGTTCATCGAATTCGAAGGCCGTGCTTCCTTCAAGCGGTACCTCCATCCAATTGAGGCGCGCCTGCTTCGCAACCGATCGAGGCCGGAGCCAGGGGGCTTCGGAGTAGAGCATGTTGGTCAGCACCAGGACGGTGAGCGGGTGCTCGTAGAACCTGTCGGCCATCTTCTCCAGGCTGATGCGGACGTCCTCCTGGCTGATCTCCTTGCCTGTGACGAGAAATGGGACCGTGGGGTATTGGCGGTGAAGGTCTCTCATTAGACGGGTGAGAACGGTGGCGTCGCCCATGCCGGCGTCGAAAACGCGCAAGGCCGGCGCAACCGGCTGGAGACCCCTGATGTCTACGGCTATGCGCCTGGCGATTTCCTGCTTCTCACTGCACGTGCTGACGAAGAGGAGGTATTTCTCGCGGTTGTCGAAGAACCGGAAAGAGCGTTCATAGCTGTCAGACATCTGGAACCTGCCCTGCCGCGCTGTTCGCGACCCGCTCTTCTAAAACGCGCGGCGATAGCATGCATCAATTCGCCGGTCCGTGTCGACATGCGCTGATGTGAGACTGTGACGAGCTTTGGCCCGATACAGTTGGAAGCAGCGAAGGTTTAGCGGCAATTACCGGAGGCTTCTTAGAGTTGGATAAACGACTGCAGGTCAATCGGACGAACTGGAATGAACGCACGCCTGTCCATGCGGCGTCCGGTTTCTACAACGTCGAAGGATTCAAGGCCGGCCGGATAACGCTCAAGGACCTCGAACGCCGGGAGGTTGGCGACGTTACGGGCAAGACCCTCCTGCACCTGCAGTGCCACTTCGGCATGGACACGATGTCCTGGGCGAGACTGGGCGCCAAACCGACAGGCGTCGACTTCTCTGAAGAGGCGATTGCCCTGGCCCGGTCGCTCAACAAAGAGCTGGGCCTCGGGACGCGGTTCATCAATTCGAATGTCTACGACCTGTCCGATGTCCTCGACGAGCAGTTCGACATCGTGTTTACGTCATACGGCGTCTTGTGCTGGCTGCCGGACCTCGACGATTGGGCGGCGGTCGTTCACCGGTTTCTCAAGCCGGGCGGATCGTTCTACATAGCGGAAATTCACCCGTTCATGACCACGGTCGAACAGTCTGAGTCGGGTGATCTACGTCCTGTCCATGGATACTTCGATCAGGAATTGTTCTTCGAGGGAAACGAGCGGAGCTACGCCGGGACTGACCTCATCGAAAGCCCCAACTACGAGTGGCAACATAGCCTGGGTGAAATCGTCACCGCGCTGATTGAATCAGGACTCAGCATCGAGTTTCTCCACGAGTTCCCTTTCAACTGTTACCAGGCATTCCCTGCAATGGAGAAGTGCGAAGACGGGTGGTGGCGATTCCCGGAAAAACCGGATTCGTTCCCGCAGCTGTTTTCCATCAGGGCTACCAAATAAAGTCGGCCGCACTCAACTTTCGGGCGCATAGTTCCCTAATAGGGTGTCCAACAGGTCATCGGGATGCGCTCTCAGTCAACCACTGGTAGGGGCGTCTCTTGTGGGCGCCCGAGGGGGTGGGGCGCAGCAACTGACGCAGTCCCATTTCTTGACCCGCTAGGGACGTTTCAACACCTTCCAGGGGTCTGGGACCGAGGGGCAGGGCGCGGCAACTATGGTGCGCCAAAAAAAGAGGGACCCGTTCATGCGGGTCCCTCTTGGTGGTCTTGTTTGATCTCTATGCGTCTTGCCTGCTGCCGGCCCTGGCGCTGCGCCTCAGCAAGAACAAGCCAGATGCCAGTACCCCTGCCCCGATCAGGGCGATGAGGAACAGCATTCCCGCGCCGGGTGTCGAGTCACCCGTTATCGGCAGCACCGGTGTTGGTGTCGGCGTTGGCGTCGGCGTCGGCGTTGGTGGTGGCGTCGGCGTTGGTGTCGGCGTCGGCGTTGGCGTCGGCGTCGGCGTTGGTGTCGGCGTTGGTGTCGGCGTCGGCGTTGGTGTCGGCGTCGGTGGCGGGTCCGGGTCGGAGTTGAGCGCCAGGAAGAACACGTTCGAGAAGCTGGACGCGTTGGTGCAGGACATCGAAGTGACCAGGTTGTTGTCCGGCGGGTAGTGCACGAAGCCGCCTTCGGCCACCGTGCGTGCGATGTGGACGCCGTCGATGCCACCCCAGACCGTGTCGAGGTCGCCCTGCGTGATCGGCATGCAGATCCGTACCGGCCGGTCCGTGCGGAAGTTGTCCATCGGACTGCCATTTGCGTCGGTGAACACGATGTTCACGGCGCTGCTGCCGACGGTGAAGAACACGCCCTCCGGCAACTCTACTTCGGCTTCCTCGACGTACACACCGGCCCAGATTCCGTTGATAGCTCCGGGCGGGACTTCGACGCTGACGCCGTTCGACGTGGTGACGGATGCTCCGCCGCTGGGCGTTACTACCGAGCCCGCGGCTGGGAATGAGATGCTCGGCGGATCACCTTCGGGGTCGACGATTGCAACCCCCGGCCTGTCCGGTGTCAGGACAACTTCGAAGGTGACCATGCCAGAGGCCGAGAGGTCACCACCGATTGACGACTGGCTCACGCTTACCGTGATCGTGCCGCTGCCCGAGTCGGGAGCGGTGAATGAACCGGTCGCATTTCCGGAAACGGAGCCGCCTCCGTCCGATGACCAGCTGTAGCTGACGCCGGGTGCGCCCGATGCGAGTTCGCCGCCGGCCGCGCTCATTACCAGCGCTTCCAGATCGACGGTCCTGCCGGGTGTCAGCGACACGTGGGCAGGCGACATCGAGATCGTGCCTTCAGCCAACTGCTCGCTCGCGGGCGGAACGGTGAAAGTCGCGGAACCGGATTCCGACACGGAGCCGGAACTGACCGTGACGCTGACCGAGACATTCCCACTGGCGCCGCTATCTATCGTCATCGTGGTTGAGCTGGCGTTGGAAGGACTGAAGGAGGCGCCGTCCGACGACCAACTGTAGTCTGCGTTGGCGTATTCCGTGGCGGTCAGCCCTACGCTCTGGCCTGGGAAGATGGTGCCGCCGGATGGCGTTACGCTGACGTTGGCCCCGCTTGTCAACGCTGGAGGGGTCTGGGCAAATGCGGCCTGGGCGATGACTAACAGCGCGGCTACCGCAAGCAAGACCGCCACAACTGCCCTTGGCCGGCGGGCGCTGCCGGGAACTCTTGATATCCACCGGTGCAAACCCATGCTCTCACTCCTGCTCGACGAAGACTTGTCAGCACCAAGGTCGGGTGCTTGTTGATGGCGGGCGAATCTGTTCATTTACTCACTCGAAGTTCTGTCATCGGATGACGTTTCGGCAGTGTGTAGCTTTTTCCTTTTCAGGGCGTTTCCGGCAAACGTTATCCGATCGCTTGGTTGCGCCCAAGGGATTTTACATCAGGCGGCCTTATCCACAACCCGGACGCGCGCGAAGACACGTCCCGCCCGCGGATATCCGTATTCTGATCATCCGTAACTGTGCGGTCAAGGCGTACCAGCCACCGCAATGCCCCTAGAGTAAACGCATTGTGGACAGTTGCCAAGTTAAACGGGCAGCGTGTTTTGGCCCCGGATGGCAGATTCCGCTGAGCATGTCGCTGCGAGGCAGGCTCAGCGATGACTCTATCCCCGCGGCCGGTAGGGGAAAGGGAGTTCGGGACTGTCAATCCGGGTGTGGGGATGGCCCTTCCCGCCTCCGGGCCGGGTCTCACGCTTGCCGTGACTGTCCCGCCCGCGGCGCCGGAGGCCTATCCCGAAAACACCCGGCTGGCCACCGCCCCGATCAGCCCCACGAGCTGGGCTCCCAGCAGGAAGATGACCCAACGCAGGTCGCGCTCGATCTGTTCGAGCCTGTGCTGATGATCGTTTTCGACCGTTGCCCTTAACGATTCGACAGCCCTCGCCAGCCTGGCGATTTCAGGGGTCGTGCGCCTTCGCGCCGTGGATATGAACTTGGTCGCCGGGGACTCGCCCCCGGTCGCTGTTTCGAGATTCCTGAACGGGTTTCGCAACCTTGTCACCTTGGTGTCCGCCGACGATGCGCGGACGCAACTTGGGAGATGCTCCGCCTGAATTCTTCAGGCGTCTGTCGCTACCACTGTCAGCTCTACACTCAAATGGGTGGCCCCGTTGTATTCGCGCCTGCGCGTCTCGCCCGCTCCCACAGTTACGCATCCCGGCTGGGCGTCCAGGGCCGCCTTTATGCTCTGGTCGCCGCTTGCCTCCAGGAAGGGGTGGAGCGACTTCTCGGCCTCGGCAGAGGACCACCCGGCGACCACCAGCCGGATCTGAAACGTGAAAGTGCGGTCGGCGTAGCTCGCCGCCGTAACCCGGACCGAAGCCGCCGGAAACTCGTTGATCGATTCCGGGACGTGGTCGTACACAGCGAGTTCCGATATGCGGCTCAGGGCGGTGACGATGCCCTTGCGGGTGGAAATGAGGCTCATACGCCGACGCCCAATGGCAGACGACGCAACGGGGAGAGCATCCCACGCACGCCCTGGTCCGATCCGTCATCGCGGCGCGAGGAGCCCGGTCCTCTTGTCCCGAACGGGTCGTCCTTTTGCTTCCACAACCGGGCCGCGGTCAGTAGTGCCGCTTCGGCAACCTCCGCCGGGTACCGGTACGCGTGGACGTTCGTGCCGTCCGGGTGCGCCACGGGTGTGGTGCCGTTAACACCTCGTACCACCGTCAGGTTTTGTCCATCGACTGCCCTGACGAAGACCTGTTCCGCCTCGATCCGCAGTGTCTGCCCGGCGGCCACTGGGCCTCTGTCGGTTACCGGGATGATGTCTGAGTTTGGTGTAATCGCCCCATTGAAATCAACTGGGGAACGCAGGTCCGCCGTGTGCGCCCTGAATCCCCACTGGCCCTCGATCTGCACCGCGATGCGGCCGGTGGTGAACCGCGGGCGGGGGCCTTCCGGGTTGGCGCGTACCAAATTGAAGGGCCTGCCCGAAGGCGATGCCGGATCGGCGTTCAACGGATACAGGAGGTAGTCGGACGGCGTTCGCTCCACCTCGTAGACCCTGTCCCGGTCAGCGTCTTCCCTCATGCTGGAAATGCTGACGAGGTCCGGCGTGACGAACCCTTCCGCGTCTGCCACGTCGAAGCAGCGCACCGCGTGCTCGACGTAGAACCGCCGGTTGCAGAATGCGTCGATGTCCCGGCTGGCGGCGTGGAGGGCCATCCAGAGCGCCGGGTCGTAGTTGTTGCCCGCGATGCCGAGCCGGGATTTGAGTTCGGGCAGTTCGCCGTATGTGTTAAGGATGCCGCGAGGCGCAGCGATGTGGCTCATGATTTCAGCGCAAACCTTTCCGGCGTTTCGCCGGTGTGCTGGAGTGGGTCACAGGGAATGCCTGGCCGGGCGAACGCGCCCGCGGCAGTCCGGCTGCGTCAAAGCGGAATCGTCCCGGGCATGTCCTGCCGGTCCGGTCCGGCCGCCTGGATACGGCCCGAGGCCGCGACCCCCGCGAAGTCCACGCGGTCGCCGGCGTTGGCGGCGGACACGTAGAGTCGACGCAGGTCGATGGTATTGCCGAACTGGAGTGTCACCTCGTCGCCGGGCGACAGGCAGTAGCCGTCGGCTGCGGCCACGCCGGCGTTGCCGACGTAGACCGGGCCGCTGTTATCGGGCCTGGCTTTCAGGCTGAGGGCTCTTACCGCCATGGCCGAATCGGCGATGGCGATCGGCGTTGCCGCCGTTGCGACCGTTACGGTTCCGATGGGGAGGCTCACGTGCCGGCTGCCTTTCTGATCATTTCGCTCATATTCCAGTCGGGTACGCGGCGCAGCGGCCCGGCTGCGTAAGCCACGTCTACGCCGTCACCGCGAACGTCTGCAACCATGAAGACGTCGTAGAGGTCGATCCTGGGGTCGCCGCGAAGTCCCACCACCCTGCCAGGCGCGAGGCCGGGATCGTTGCAGGAAACAAGAGCGTCGCCCACGTGGACCAGGCCCGCGTTGCCGGGCCTGGCCCGTACCAGCGCGTCACGCACCCGGAGGCGGGAAGGGCGAAGCCGCATCGCCTTTCCCGCCTCTGCAGCCGTTCGAGCAAACGTGCGCAGCGACCCCGGTCCCATGCTTGCAGCGCCGTTATGTGTATTCGACAACTGCGATGATCTCGGCATCCGAAAGGTCCGCAGGCGAGCCTGTCATGATGACCATGAGTTCCAGGACGTCACCGTCGTTGATCACCTGGTTCTGGTCCGGCGACAGATCGAAGACCTCGTCGGACTTGATCGCGCCCGCGTCGCCCGGCCGCGTCCTCACAGTAGTCGACAGCAGACTTACGGACTGGGTCAGGTTGCGGACCTGGAACGCGTAGTAGTTGGTGTCGCTGGTCTGCACCGCCGTGTCCGTCACCAGCGATACCTGGTCGATCCTGCAGTCGTAGGGGGCGACGAACAGGTAACGCTGGTCGGTGTTGTCCCATCCGTTTATGCGAAGGATGCTCGTCTTCTTCAGGGCCCGCTCTGCGATCTCAGCGACGGGGTCGGTTATCGATTTGTTGTCTGGCAATTTGAGTTCCTTTTTTTGTTAGAGACTTGTCCGGTCTGCAACTCTGATCGTTTTCGAGCCGGCAAGGCCTGGCACTGGGCTGAATGTCTTTTTCTGTTAGAGACTTGTCCGGCCTGCAACTCTGATCGTTTTCGAGCCGGCAAGGCCTGGGACCTGGCAGACTGTCTTTTGTTGTTTGCGACTCGCCTGCCCATGGCGCCGCCCGTCTTCGGACCGGCACGGCGCCGCGTTCGACGAGTCCTCATTGACGAGTCCTCATTAACGTTTCACGCGGGCTCGCGCGCGAGATTCGACGCCGGGCCATGTCCGATAAAGAACCGGGAAGGCGATTTTTCGTATTACTTAGTGCGGAGGGGGCGCACCCCGCGGAACCCCGGTCCTCCCCCGGCTGGTCCCCGCTGTGCGCCCTCTCTCACCATGGCGTCAGTTGACCCCCGTTACGTTGTACTGGAGCGCCGTGTGCGTGGCGCTCGCACGTTGCCCCGTCCTCTCTGCGAAGGCCAGGCGCAGGCTGACCACCATCACGTTCTGACGCTTCTGGAGCACCCGTTCCGTCTCGATGGACATTTCGCGCCGGAAGCCGACTCTCCACTGGGACGTATTGACCGCCAGCACTCGTCCGGCGGTGTTCTGCTCGCTGTTCGAGTGCACCTTGCCGTTCGCTGAGGCGAGCCTCATCTGCTCGGAGACGATCAGCGGGTGGCCGTAGACCACCGCCAACTGTCCCGTGAGGATCGTGGCGGCCGGCCCGAGCTTGTCGACGGTCTCGACCTCATCCAGGGCCAGGCTCGCCAGGAAAGTGTTCGGGTCCGTGATGAACACCGACTCGTTGCTGCGGACGCCGTACTTGCCGAGCAGCTTCAACAGCTTGTTGTAGGCCGCCGCCGTCACGGGTCCGTTCAGATTGTTCGCCTGCGACGTGTTGTCGACCAGCGGCAGGTGCAACAGGCCGTCGAATCCGACCAGCCACTGCGCCATGCCCGGCTCGTTTCTGTCGACCCGCCCGCCGTCGCGGTTGATGCTGTTGGAGATGGTGTCGTCGCCGTTGAGCAGGACGTCGTCCATCACCTCGGCCGTGTTTCGCACCAGCGTGCGGCGGACTTCCGGCAACATGGCGATCACCGCGTCTTCGTCAAGAATGAAGGACCATGGGACCTCCGCCACCAGTTCCCGCGCAGTCAGGGTCTGCTTGCCGGTGGGGAGATCGGTCGACCTTATCGAAACGTTTTCCTCCCCCGGGTACCAGTTGACGTCTCCCAGTTGCAGCGGCACGTCGAACGGGTTCGTGGGCATGCTGATCCTGCTGAACAGGGAGGCGATCATGGTCTCGAGGTGCACGTCCTGCCAGAGCCGCGACGCCTGTGACGTGTACGTCAATTCGTCGCCTGACCCCGCCGTCAGGCTGTCCATGGCGGCCTTGAGGTGGACCGACCAGTCCTCGACGCCGGACCCTCCGCCCTGGGCGCGGGCGGCCCGCAGCAGGCTGCGCCCTACCATGAGGTCGAGAGCGTCGCAGCCGGTGTAGGGACCGGACTCGACTCGCCTGTCTTCATCGTCCGCCTGCGATGCCAGCGCGCGCCGCTGCATATCCTTGCCGGCTTCCGCCAGGCCGTTGATCGCCTCGGTCAACCTGGCCTGCTCGTCGAAGGCCGGTTTCACGTGTTCCTTGACGAACGTTGAAATGCCCGCCAGTTCTTTCTTCACCGTTTCCAGTTCCTGTGTCGTCATGCGATTCGTGTCTCCATGCCGGTGTGTACCGGCTTCAGTTATGTGTTTTGGGGCTGACCCCGTCGTTCCCCATAGATCCGGATAAAGCCCAGAACGTCGGGTGGGGCTATTGCCGCTTTCGACTCGCCGCTACTTGCCCGAGTTCTCTCCAGAGGCCGGTGAGTTCCCTGAGCAGTTCCAACGTCTCGCCGGAGTGCTCCACCTGCGGCCCGGCCGGACGATCTGCCAGCGTCAGGGGGTGCAGGGGCACCGGCGCGGCGCTGATTTCCAGCAACTCCTGCCGCTTGAACACCGTGCCCCGTCGACCGCTTTCGGCTCTTCGTGACTCGGTCTCCAGCGCGCGGAAGCCCACCGAGACGCCGTTCATGAATCCGTCCAGGTAGAGGTGCTTGATCTCTTGCGCGAAAGGGGTACCGGCGAATTCGATCGTCGCCAGCAGGGAGTCGCCCTCCACCCGCGTCGACACGCTGCGTGCTATCGGCGGCATGCGGTGTTGGTGCGCCCACAGGACGACCGGGTTGCGCATGTAGGCGTCCAGCTCCCAGCCGCGTGCGATGACGAGGTCGCCCGCGCGGTCCTCCGACTCGACCGAGGCGGCTATTTCAAGCAGTTCTCCGCTTCGGGCCGGTGTGGCGGCGCCTGGAGTGCTTTCAGGTGCCTCGTTTGCACGGGCCACTTCCACCGGCAGCCACCCCATGTGGGCCTCAGGGCCGGTCCTTATGAATATCGAGTCGATGGAATTTTGCAATTGGGTTTTCGCTCCGTTGTTCGATTGATGCCGCTTGATCGTTGGGCAAAAAAAGACCCGGAGCGGCGGTGTGGACGATCCGCCGCCATCCGGGTCAGTCCCGAAGGCCCCGCGCAGCGACAACGCGGGCTGGTCTTTAGCTCATATGTTCTAGTTAAGGAGTTTGCAGGATGATCTGACGCCCGTCAAGCCCCGTGTGTCCGATTGGCTGCCCGGGTCCCTGGCCTTGTCCCCCTTCGCCTTACAACCCCCCTCGTCTTACCGGGGAAACCCGGTACCCACGGTGGGGCGCGGGACGGGCGCGGCTACCCCCAACAACCTGCCACGCATCCACACCCCGACGCTGGCCTGACCCCTCTGTAGGGGTGCCTCTTGTGGGCACCCGCCGGGGACGATGGGCGACGCGGCTACCCCCACCAACCCGCCACAAAACCACACACCTTTCTCCCGTCGTGCCGGGGCAACCCGGTACCCATGGTGGGGAGCGAGACGGGCGCGGCTACCCCCAACAACCTGCCACGCATCCACACCCCGACGCTGGCCTGACCCCCCTGTAGGGGTGCCTCTTGTGGGCACCCGCCGGGGACGATGGGCGACGCGGCTACCCCCACCAACCCGCCACAAAACCACACACCTTTCTCCCGTCGTCCCGGGGCAACCCGGTACCCACGGTGGGGCGTGGAGGTGGGCACGGCTACCCCCAACAACCTGCCACGCATCCACACCCCGACGCTGGCCTGACCCCCCTGTGGGGGTGCCTCTTGTGGGCACCCGCCGGGGACGATGGGCGACGCGGCTACCCCCAACAACCTCCTATCCCTTACCCACATCCGGCATTCTCGCGACCCGTCTTGCCGGACTCCGATCCGGTACCTAGGTGTTGGGGGCCACACCCAAACCACGGTCATTTCAAATCCGGCAGGGGCGCCCGCGCCAGACCTCTATTCCTCCGAATGGACCGGAAGAGGAATCCACGTCTCGCCGATGAACACCCTGTTCAGGAGTTGGCGGGCCTTTACCCGATCACGTTCCGTAACGCCATCGACCTTGCGCTGCAAGATGTCCATCAGGAAACGGACGATGAGACGGCCGCTATCGGTCTCCTCGCGCGCGAAATCGACGAGATCCTTGTGGCCGCCGAGGCAGAGGAGTTCCTCAGTGACGTCTAGCCGGTGACGGACTTCGAAGTCACCGTCCTTGCCCAGCATCGCGTCTATCAGAAAGCGCACGATGAGACGGCCGTCATCAGTCATCTCGCGGACGATTTCAGGGAGGGGCTTGTTTTCGGACTTGGGTTTGCCTGCGTCGAACATGCGTTCTACGATAACGCAAGTGGGCGGATGGGGTCAACGGGGCATGGCGGCGGGCTCGCGCCTCCAGGCGCGGCCGGCCTACTCCCTCCCTGCCATTGAACTAAGGCCTATTCAATTGTCGTAGAATTTCAACTGTAGAAGAACGCCATTTGCAAGGTGGTAGCCGAAAGATGACCACGCCAACGCGCAGGCCCGCCGATGAGACGGGTCGCCTCGGGGACCAGATATACGACAGGGACATCCGCCATCTTGTCGAGGCGGACCATCATGGCGAGTTTGTCGCCATCGATGTCGACACAGGCGACTACGTCATCGCTGGCAGCGTGCTTGCCGCGGCGGAACGCTTGCGGACGCGGCGCCCGGACGCCGATGCATGGTTGGTACGGGTGGGGTATCCGACGTTGCGCACGTTTGGGGGTAGTTCCCTATGGAGAGCCACGTGATAAAGGGCGTGGTGAACACGTTCCTTGAAGCTGTTGTGGCGCTACCGGTACGAGGTCCGGACGGCCGGGAACGGGAAGTTGAAGCGGTGATCGACACAGGGTACAGCGGCAATCTGACCCTGCCGCCAGAAATGGTGGCGGAGTTGGGGTTGCCTTTTGTGATTCGTAGCCGCTCGGCGCTGGCCGACGGTACGGTGATTGCCTTCAACGTACACGGCGCCACAGTAATCTGGAATGATCGGCCTCGATACATTGACGTTGACGCAGTCGGCGTGGCTCCGCTGGTAGGCATGTCTCTGCTGGGCATGCATAGTCTTAACGTGGAAGTCGTGGGCGGCGGACAGGTGGTCATAGAGGCGATGGGGTGATGCCGCCGCGACTCGTTTATTCTAAGTAGTACCAGGGACTATTCTGAGGTAGGCGGAGTGACCGTGGGACCAGGCGAATGGGACGTGATCGCGGTTCGCGAGTAGTCCCGAGACCATGGATTCTGGCCGTCGCCTGTAAGACAAGATGGGGCTGGCAGGGCTAATTCTGAGGAATTGAATGTGGTGCCGCGGATGGCTGTCAAGCCGTCTGCCGATAAATCCCACGCAACCCGGTTAAAGGTTAACCACCGTCTCCGAATCCCCGGCCGCCAACGCGTTCATGTAAGCCAGGATCAGCCGTTTGGTGCGGAAATCGCCGAATTCCTTCACGTCTTGCCGTTGGACAATCGGGAACGTGTCGAGGATGTAACCGGCATCGTCTCTCGACAGGCCGTATAGGTGGAAATACAGCGCGTCCAACCTGGCCCGCAGGTGCTGGCGCTCCCCGGCGTCCCACTTGAACGGCAGTCCCGTGTAACCGAGGTCCCGAGCGAACGGGAACATGTCGTCCGACGTGAAAGTCAGCCGGAGCACGTGGTCTCGGACGAGTTCGGCCGCGGTCTCGTTGCCAAATCGCCGGTTGTAATCACTCTGAGCGATGACAGCCAGTTGTTCGACGATGTACCAGTTGAGACTTGTGCCTTGGATTTTTTGTCGAGTCACGTAATCGAGTACGAAGCTATTTGTGTTCGCCAAAAGAGTTGCCGCGCCGTGAGCGTCAAATTCGTCGTCGATAGGCAAAAGTAGCGGTAATTTGTTTCCGAATCCTGCCCAAGGGACCATAGAAGCTATGACCGTTCTGACATCAGTTGGTCGCGCAATATCTCGAAACCCCAACGCATAGCCGCGAGCCCGAGGGATGACCTCTTCGACCTCTTGGGCAGGTACCCAGTATTCAGACACTGGTAGGAAACCGGGATCGGCGTGCTGCGCCTCAGTTACCTCTTCGCTTAGGTAAGGATTATGCAAATTCTCTGGATTGACCACTACGGAGTTGGCCCGATGGTCGAACTGGTGAATCATGCGGCCCTGGTACAGCGGCAGACGCAATTCGTCTCCACGCTTCCACCGGTTGCCCTCGACCGGATAGAACCCCTCCGACTCAAGCTGCTCTGCGGTGCGGAACAGGCCGGAATCGTTAGTCATGTGGAACATCGTGTGGTACCGCACGGGCCATGCCAGCCGATCTTTCCCTTTCGAACGGTCAACCAGAACGGGGTTTTGCTCGTAGATTCGTCGCGTTATATCGGCATCCCTACGCATGCGGAAAACCGGCGCCGTGCCGGTATTGGGGTTCACCTTGGAAAAATCTTCGGGCGCGAGCGGGAAGGAACGGTCGGCATCCGCGATGGCTTCGAGGTCGTGAAGGAAGAACGCGCAAATTGCCCGGTCAAAGGTCCGTTCACTTCCTCCAAAGGTGATGGCGCAGAATTTGAACCTCGAGTCCACATCCGGGAAGAACAGCGGCAGTTTGGTCCCGTGGCGACGGTTTTCGAAGTCGAACAGGCTCGCCAATCGCCCGCTGGCCGACACCGACTTAAAGAATCTCGCGGCCGTTTTGTCGGCGTAGATGCCGGACGGCGTGAGCAGACCAATAAGACCATTCGGCTTGACCAGGTCTGTAGCCCTCTCGACAAACAGCGAATACAGGTTGATGTCCCCGCCGCCCAATAACGGGTAGTGTCCTGAACTGCGGATAACTTGCCCCAAATTGTCCGCTCTAGCCTTGGCAGCATCAAATTCGACGGCAAGCTGCGCACCCTCTTCCCGCATTCGCCCAATGGTGGTTCTGCGGGACGCGGCGGTGGGGGCTCGCGCGATCTCAGGCGCGCGCGTTGCGAACCACTCCACTTCTTGCAGCTTGATGCGGTCCCACGGCGGATTGCCGATAACTGCGTCGAATCCCCCTCCAGGGTTGTCATCCTGCCACCCCGTCCACACCCCCGGGAAGGCGGCTTCCCAGTGGAGGACCTTCTCGCGGCGCGCTATAGACCTCGACCCTAACCACATAGCCCTGAATTGTGGAGTCGAGGGTTTCGGTCCACCGTCCTGCCTTCCGGACAGCAACTCGAACGTGTAGTTGGGATCTTGACCCAAAGTTTCGACCAGGGGCGCTTCGAAATCTCTGCGCTCTTTCACCTTCATCCCTGCGGTCTGCCAACGCATCCCGCAAACAAAGTCGAGCAGGCCGCGCAGGTCCGAGGTGGCCAACTCCAAGTCGCGGAACAGGTCACTCGATTCCTGCACTTCTGACACGTCGGCATCGGACATGTCTTCAATGCGCTGCATGAACGTGGCGGAAGCCTCCGCTGCGGCGATGGCCCCGGTGGCAAACAACCCACCGGACTGGCGGAGGTACTCGCCAGCCTCAGCGACCCGCAGGCCGATCAGCGAATCCCCGCACCGCAGGTGGTGGTCGAGGAACGAGAGCGGCGCGCCGACGGTGAAGCTGTGCAGCCAGAGCGACACCTTTGCCAATTCGACTGTCAACGGGTTTTTGTCCACACCGTAGATGCAGCGCTTGAGCACCATGCGCCGGATGATGGCCTGGTCCGTGAGTTGCGACTCGTCCATGATCCAGTACGAATCCCTGGCCCGATTAGCGATGTCGGCCCGGATCGACGCGATCCGAGCAACGAGTGGTGACTCATACCCGCCATTGAGCCAATCGGGTACTTCTGAGGTGTACTCAAGGAGATCGGAAATGTAGTCGGCCAGGAAGTCGACTGCGCTGACAAGGAAATGTCCGCTGCCCATCGCCGGGTCGAGTACCTTCAGTTCCAGGACGGCGACGGCTGGGTCGAGTTTTTCAAGGTCATTTCGTCGTTGCGCCTTGGGGCGGCGGTCGCTCTTGAGTTCCTTCGCCCTGGCTTCGAATGTCCTAAGGCGTTCTTCCGCCAGGGGTTTCAGCGTTTGGTCGATGATCAGGTCTACGAGTTCCTGCGGCGTGTAGAAGCTGCCGCTGTCCTTGCGGGCGTAGGGGTTGGGACGGACGGTGATCGTGCCGTCGTCCTCGCGAACGGGTTCTCGCTCCATCAGCCGTTCGTAAATCGAGCCGAGCTGCTGCACCGACATGTCGCGGTAGTTGACGAACCGGGGCTTGTCGCCCGTCCCGTTCGTGTGGCTGAGGCCATAGACGATCGGGGCGATTATCGAGTCGGCCAGCCTTGCCGTGTCGAGCAACGGCGCGGCCGCGGTGGAGAACAGTCCGCCGTTGTATGGAGGCAGGCCGATGGACCTGTCACCGTACCCGATTTGCCCGAACAGGCTGGCCAAACGGTCGTAGTAGACGGTCGCCTTGTCGGAGAATTCGCCGTACTCGGCCATTATCCGGGCGATCTTGTCGCGAACGTTTTTGCGCAGACCGTAGTCGGCATACCGCGCTTCGTTGACCGGCAGCAGTCCGCGGTCCTCGGCGTACAGGACGAAGAGCAGGCGGTACAGGAAGATGAGGGCTGCGTCGCGGACCTCCTTGAGCGGGGCATCCGATTTTTCGGCCAGGGCTGTCACGAGGCTCGGATATATTTCCTCGAATACGACACCCGACAGGTCCTTCGCAACCCGTTCCTCGTAGCGCCGACCTTCCGCCAGCGCCGTTTCGACGAATGTCGTGGTTGCGCCTTCGTGGCGGGTGAACGCCTGGCGTCGGAACAGCAGGAAGAAGACCCGTAGTTCGTCCTGGTGGTCATCTCCCAGGATCGCCTGCACGTCGACTTCGTAATACGCGCTGGAACGGGGTCTCGTGCGGTTGTCATAAAGCCGCCACGCCGCGCCGTTCGTGAGGAAGCCCCACCGGATGCGGTCGTCGGTCGTGATTCCCGCGGTGGCCAGGTACCTCAGGATCTGCCCGTGCGGCGTGTTGGTCTGGACCGTGTCCTGTTGGTCGCGGTAGTCGAGAGGGAGGCCGTACCGTTTGCTCTCTTCGATAAGTTGTGCTTGCCGGTACCGGTCTTCAGGCTTATTGCTAGTGCCGGCCCATTCCTTGGCCGATTCATCTCCGAACAGCAGGTGGTCGGGGATGTCTTCGTTGCCGGCAGAGCCCTGCTGGGGCAAGTACGCGGTCCAGCCCAGGAGTTCCAGGATTGGCCGGATCAGGTCCTGTTCGGTTACGGCCTCGTTGGGGTCGCTATAACTCGAGAACGAGTCGAACAGCCCGGAGATGCCCTCCCGAAACGACTCGAATCCCTTCTGGTCCTCAACGGAAGTCTTCCATTCGGGTGTCGTCCGAATGCCGTCGGTCAGGAAGTAGTGTGTGAAGAGTTGCCCTTGCACGTTTAGTCACACAGGAGGATGCCGTCGCAGCAATTGGGCTGCGGCGTTACTGGGGTCGGGGTCGATATGGGGGTGGAGACCGTGATATGTCCCGTTCCTTTCAGCGCTTTGAACGGAGCGGGCAAACATAACGTCGGCCGAAATCACTTAGGAGCGTTATTGCCCCTGCCGCCGCCGGACGGGTTTCCGGTTGTGCTCGGCCAATTCGGGTTTCCCCCGCCGCCACCTTTGCCTCCACCGCCCTTGCCGCCGCCGCCTTTTCCGCCCTTCGCCACTATCGTTCCGATGTTCATTTGAGACCTCCATCTATAGGTTGGTCTGAGTATCTTATCGTTTGGAGGTGGGCAAATTGCGTCCGAATGACTCGTCGTACTGGTGTGAGCCAGGGGATGACGAGAGGGAGATTCTTCGCTTCGCTCAAGAATCACCATAGCCCTGATAAGGGCCGCACGAGGGGATGATGTTGGGGCGTTGCCAGTCGGATGCGCGTTCAACTTGCCGAGCGAACCCACCTCAGCGCCCCACCGTGGGTACCGGCCCCGTATCGGGTACGGGGTGACGTTGTTACCCAGGCACGACGAGGGGGAGGGTGTGACCTCCCTGGCGGGCTATTTTCGTACCAATGACGCGGTGGCGGCTCGCCAATGACGTCGTAGGGCGCTTGGGGTGACGCAAATGGCGCTCAAGGTGAAGGCAAATCCGATCCTGTTGGAGCCGCGCCGCGTGTCCCCCGGCGGGCGCCACGGTGAGACGCCGCTAAGTGGCGTGTTGGGTATAGGTGGGTGTTCGTTATAGGCCAAGGTTTGGGTTGTAGCCGCGCTCCGGCGCCCCTGGGTCCCCGATCGGAGTCGGGGAAGACGAGTAATGGAGTCGGGGAAGACGAGTAAGCGGCCGGCACGACCCCGTATCTAGTACGGGGCAGGCTACCCCTGGCGGGAGTGGTGTAGTTTTGGGATGGGCCTGGGTGATTGGCGCGTTTCGATGTGGATATCATTGGGCGACCCACCAGGATGACATGTAGAAGGTGACAGCATGGCCATACCAAACGTCGATCCCATAATCGTTGCGCCGACGCCCAATCCGCTTCGGGCGGACGACTCGATTGACCACGACGCGCTGGCGCGAAATGTGCGGCGCTGGCTCGACACTCCTCTTTCAGGGTTCGTCGTGGGCAGCGCGGGCGGAGAGGAGACGTTTCTGGGGGACGACGAGCGGGTGGCGGCCGTCAAGACGGTTGCCGAGGCGCACGAGGGCACGCGATTCGTTATCGGGGGGATCGACAATCCGTCTACCTCCAACAGCCTGAACCTGGCGGAGGCGATGGCCGACGCGGGCGCGGACCTGGTCCGGGTGCGGATACCCCTTGGGGTGGATGTCGAGGCCTACTACCGGGAAGTCGTCGAAAACTCCCCTGTGCCCGTGGTCGTGATCCACCAGACGTTCGCCAGGCAGCCGTTTGCGGCCACTCCCGAGCAGATTGGGGAAATCTGCTCCATGGACAACGTCTACGGTTACATAACCGACGGCAACATTCGCCTCGAATCGAGGACCCGCCAGTTCGTGCCGGCTAACAAAAAATTCTGGATTTGCAACGGGAGCATTCTGCTGCACGGAGCGTTGATCGGCGCGAACGGGGCCTGCATGTTCTTCGGAAACTGGGCGCCTCACCTGGTCAAGGAGATCATGACCCTGGGGATGGCCGGGAAGTTCGTGGAGGCGCGGGAGGTCCAGCGACGAATCCTCGACGCCGACTACATCGGCATGACATACGGCGTCGCTGCGCTAAAGGCGGGGCTGAATCTGCTGGGCTACGAGGGAACGCGCCCCAGGAGGCCCAAGCCTCCGCTCGGCGAAAAGGAAACGGAACAACTGGCCGCCGCCTTCAGGAAGGCCGGGATGTTGGACTGAGGCGTTGGTTGGCGTTTGCCAGTTTGTGCTTGTAATTGTCGGGCGTACCCACCTCCGCGCCCCACCGTGGGTACCGGGTTACCCCGGTATGACGAAGGGGTGTGGGCCCACCGCGGGTACCGGCCCCGCATCGGAGTGCGGGGCGACGATGGAGGGCACTACGGGTTGGGAGAATGCCGGTTGTGAGTTAGGCGCGGGAGATTCTTCGCTTCGCTCGAGGATGACATATGGGCGGCTCCAGAATCACTATGGCCTTGTTAAGGTCGCACGAGGTGATGAAAATGGGGCGTTGCCTCTAGGTTGCGCGTTCAACTTGCCGAGCGAACCCACCTCAGCGCCCCACCGTGGGTACCGGGTTACCCCGGCACGACGATGTGGGGGATGACCGGCTTATTTTCATAACATGACAGTGAAGGGCCGCTCAAGTGTGACAGTGAAGGGGCGCTTGAGAATAAATGCTGCCTTCTACGTCTCGGCCCAGGCGTCCCGACCGATTAGCGGGACGAACACGCACTTCCCGGCCTTCTTCACGGTCAGGCCATCAGGTCCTCGCGAGACCACGAGCAGGTCCTGGCCGGTCCGACGTCCTACCGGGATGACCATCCTTCCACCATGCGCCAGTTGCCTGGACAGCGCGGCCGGCACCTTTGGCGCCGCGGCCGCCACGATGATGCGGTCGTAGGGCGCACCCGCGGGCCATCCGATTTCATCCCCGGCCTGCTCGATGCGGCAGTTGCTATAGCCAAGCCGCTGTAGTCTGGCCTTCGCCGCCCGCGTCAGTTCGGGGATTCTCTCGACCGAAACGACATGGGACGCGAGAAGAGACAGCACCGCGGCCTGGTAGCCGGAGCCGGCGCCAACCTCGAGGACGCGATGGCCGGGTTCGAGCTCGAGCAGGTCGATCATGCTGGCCACGAGCGAGGGCTGGGAGATTGTCTGGCCCTTGTCGGTTGGCAGCGCCACGTCCTCGTAGGCTTCCGGCATGAGAGGTCCCGACACGAACATCTCGCGGGGCACCTGAGAGATCGCGTCTATCGTGGCTGCCGACACGCCCCGGCGTACAAGTTGGTCCAGGAACTTCTTCCGCAAGCGCTCCAGGCCCGGTCCCTTGTCGCCAGTCGACGCTCGCGACCACAATTTTATGCCGTCCCAACCCATTTCTACGTGCGTTCAGGTTGTTTAACAGGGTTCCCTGACCGGGCGTTTCGCGCGCACACCAATGTCGGTTCGCAATTACGAAATTCGTTGACACTCAATCTCGCAATGGCTAGCATTAAAGCCGACCTTTCGGGTCAACAATAAGATGCCAACGCGCGGTGTCAAAAAGCGTTCCCGCAGGCATCAAAAAAGCAAGTTTCAGAAATCTGTCGCAGCCGAAGGTTATTCGATTGACCACCTCACCCATCACGGTCTCCAGGCACTCCGACCTGTCGACCCCAGAGTATCAGGACTACAAGTGGGGCTTTGTAACGGAGGTCGATACCGACCTCGCCCCCAAGGGTCTGAACGACGACATCGTCAAGCTGATCTCAGCCAAGAAGCGCGAGCCGGAATGGCTACTGGAATGGCGCCTGAAGGCCCTGCGTTACTGGGAGGACCTCTCTGAAAAAGAGGGAGACCCCGACTGGGCCAAGATCAGCTACCCGCCCATCGACTACCAGGACAGCTACTACTACGCCGCGCCCCGCGGCCAGGAGGACCGGCCCAAGTCACTCGCAGAGGCCGATCCGGAGATGCTCGAAGCCTTCGAGAAGCTGGGCGTGCCGCTCCACGAGCGGGAGAAGCTGGCAGGGGTGGCCGTGGACGCCGTGTTCGACAGCGTCTCTGTGGCCACCACGTACGAGGCCCAACTCAAGGAGATGGGGATCATCTTCTGTTCCTTCAACGAGGCGGTCAGGGAACACCCCGACCTCGTCGAAAAGTACCTCGGCTCGGTCGTCCCTTACACCGACAATTTCTTCGCTGCGCTCAACTCGGCTGTGTTCTCTGACGGCTCGTTCGCCTACGTGCCTCCCGGGGTCAGGTGCCCGATCGAACTAATGACGTACTTCCGCATCAATACGGAAGGCGCGGGCCAGTTCGAGCGGACGCTGATAATCGCGGATGAGGGCGCGTACGTCAGTTACCTCGAGGGCTGCACGGCGCCGTCGAGGAAGACGAGCCAACTACACGCGGCGGTGGTCGAACTCGTTGCTCACAAAGACGCCGAGATCAAGTACTCCACCATCCAGAACTGGTTCCCCGGAACGAAGGACGGTGAGGGCGGCGTCTACAACTTCGTGACCAAGCGGGGGAATTGCGAGGGTGAAAACTCGAAGATCTCCTGGACCCAGGTAGAAACGGGCTCCGCCATCACGTGGAAGTACCCAAGCGTGATGCTGAAGGGCGACAACTCGACCGGTGAGTTCTACTCGGTGGCTCTTGCCAACAATCATCAACAGGCCGACACAGGCACGAAGATGATCCACTTCGGCAAGAACACCAAGAGCACTATCGTATCGAAGGGCATATCGGCCGGCCAGGGCAACAACACTTACCGGGGCCAGGTCAAGATAATGCCCGGCGCCGAAAACGCCACGAACCACACGCAGTGCGACTCGCTGCTCATCGGCGACAAGTGCGGCGCGCACACCGTGCCGTACATCGAGGTGCGAAACCCGTCAGCACGGCTGGAGCACGAGGCGTCGACATCGAAGGTAAGCGACGACCAGCTCTTCTACCTGATGTCCCGCGGCATCTCAGAAGAGGACGCGCATCACATGATCATCACCGGGTGGAGCAGGGACGTGATCAAGGAACTGCCGTTCGAGTTTGCCGTCGAGGCCGGGCAGCTACTCAAGGTCAGTTTGGAAGGAGCCGTGGGGTAGGGTCCACCGCTTGCAGGTCCGGTACTGGGGCGCTTGCGGGACCACCGATGTCCCGCTGAGACGCCCGGCCCGGCAGGCAAGCGCGCCTCGCTCGACGACGCCACATTTCATCCACCGAACACGCCGAAAATTAAGCAAGCACAGGAGCCTGTCCCTACAGGAACGAATTAGAAAACAATGCTTAGCGTAAGAGACTTGCGAGTGTCCGTCTCCGACGGCGGCGCCGAGATAATCAAGGGCCTGGACCTGGAGGTCAACCCCGGCGAGGTCCATGCCATCATGGGCCCGAACGGCTCAGGCAAAAGCACCCTTGCCAACGTCCTCGCCGGACGAATTGACTACGAGGTCACGGGTGGCGAAATCCTGCTGGACGGTGAGAACATCGTCGAGATGCCGGTCGATGAACGGGCACTGCGCGGCATGTTCCTGGCATTCCAGTACCCGGCAGAAGTTCCCGGCGTCCGGCCCTGGCAATTCCTGAAGGCCGCCAAGGATGCCCTTGCCGAGTCGAACGGCGAAAAGAAGATGAGCGTGCGCGCGTTTTCGAAGCTATTCGACGAGTCTGCGGACCGCGTGAAGATCGACCCTGACCTCATCAAGCGATCATTGAACGAGGGGTTTTCAGGCGGCGAGAAGAAGCGGCACGAGATGTTGCAACTCATGGTCCTGGAACCGCGGCTGGCCATACTGGACGAGACCGACTCAGGACTCGACGTGGACGCACTCCGAATCGTCGCTTCAGGGGTCAACCAGATGCGCAGCCCCGACCGGGCGTTTGTCCTGGTCACTCACTATCAACGGATCCTGAACCACATCACACCCGACTTCGTCCGTATCCTCATCGACGGCAGGATCGTCCGCTCGGGCGGCGCCGACCTGGCACACCAGGTGGAGACGACCGGGTACGAGTCGTTCACGCCGGCCGCGGCGCCGCGTTAAAGGCGGGGACTCGACATGGTCGCTGAACAGCAAACCAAACTCGCGGCAACGCACGGCGAACAGTATCTCGCCGACTACCGCGCATTGGCCGCCGCTTCACAGAATGGCGCGACCTGGCCCGCTTCGCTGCGGGGTAAGGCATGGGAACGGTTCGCCCAGATGGGCTTCCCTACGGCGCGCCGGGGCAATGAGGAGTGGAAGTACACGAACGTCAGGCCCGTGGACCGCGTCCCGTTCCAGCGCGCGACCGGCTGCGCCTCTTCGGAAATAACCACCGCTGAGATAAGTACAACGGTCCCGTGGGACGATTCGTGGCGGACATTGCTGTTCGTGGACGGTCGTTACACGGGTTCATATTCGTCCGCACCAGCCAATGGCCTGGTCGCGTGCAATTTCTCCGACACAGCCGGTGAGGACCGCGCTCTGCTGGAAGGCCACGTCGGACGGTTAGCGGCGGTCGAGGACGACGCGTTCACGGCCCTGAATACTGCGTTCGTCGACCACGGCGCGTTCGTCTACGTGCCGGAGGGAACCGACGTAGAGACTCCGGTACACATTCTCAACGTGAACACCAACGCTGAAGAAGACCGCGCGACTTACCCGCGGGCCCTGGTGGTAGCCGGCCGGGGAAGCCGGCTGACACTGGTAGAGACCTACACCAGCGTGGGCGACAAGCGGCACTTCACGGACCCGGTGCTCGAAATGGTCCTGGAAGAGGGCGCCCAGGTCGATCACTACCGGATATTGACCGAGAACGAAAACACGTTCCACATCGGCGTCACCCGGGTCTACCAGACCGATGACTCCAATCTCAGGTCCATCTCGTTCGCCACCGGCCCGGCGATCGGACGCAACGACCTGCACGTGCTGCTGGACGGTCCGGGCGCCGAATGCACGCTGCACGGCCTGTACATGACGACGAACCGGCAACACCTGGACAACCACATCAGCACCACGCACGCCAAACCGCACGGCACGAGTCACCAGTTCTACAAGGGAATCCTGGCCGGAAGGTCCCGCGCCGTATTCAGCGGAAAGGTACTCGTCGAGCGGGACGCCCAGAAGTCGTACGCCGAACAGAAGGACCTCAACCTTTTGCTCTCCAAGCGCGCCGAGATCGACACGATGCCGAGCCTGGAGATCTTTGCCGACGACGTGCAGTGCTTCCACGGCGCCACGGCCGGTCATGTCGACGAAAACGCGCTCTTCTACCTGCAGTCCCGCGGCGTGGACCGCGACACCGCCGCCGCGATGCTCATACGGGGATTTGCCTCCGAGATCGTGGAGGAATTCGGGCCGACGGCGTTGCGCAATTACCTGGAGCAGGTTACCGACAGGCTCCTGCCTGATCTTTCAGAGGAGCTCCGCTAAAGCGCGGGCGTTTCAGACCTCATCTTGCTGGACGTAGAACGCATACGGCGGGACTTCCCGATTCTCGAGCGGAAGGTCAACGGGCGGCCGCTGGTCTACCTGGACAACGCGGCCACCACCCAGAAGCCCCGCCAGGTGATCGACGCGCTGGTGGACTTCTATGAGCAGAACAACTCCAATGTACATCGAGGCATTCACACGCTGAGCATCGAGTCGACCGACATGTACGAGCTTGCGCGGGCCAAGGTGCAGCGGTTCATCAACGCACCCTGCCCGGAGTCGGTCATCTGGACGCGGAACACAAGCGAGTCGCTCAACCTGGTCGCGCAGACCTGGGGCCGTGCGAACCTGCAGCCCGGTGACAACATCGTAACGACAGCCATGGAGCACCACTCGAACATAGTGCCATGGCAGCAACTTATCGAACAGACCGGCGCGGAGCTTCGTTACATCCCCGTTGGTGACGACGGATTCCTCGATATGGAGGCCGCCCGTGGGCTGATCGACGGGCGCACGAAGATCGTGGCGGCGGTGCACGCGTCGAACGTGTTGGGCGTGATCAACCCGGTCTCCGAACTGGCTGCGTTGGCGCGTTCGGTAGGGGCGGTCATGTTGGTGGATGCGGCCCAATCCGTGCCGCACATGCCCATCGACGTGCAGTCGCTCGATTGCGACTTCCTGGCATTCTCGGCGCACAAGATGCTCGGCCCAACCGGCATCGGCGTACTGTACGGCCGGCCGGAGTTGCTGGAGTCGATGCCGCCGTTTATGCATGGCGGCGACATGATCATCGAGGTCACGTACGAAGGGGCGAGTTGGAACGACCTGCCATACAAGTTCGAGGCCGGGACGCCCAATATCGCCGATGCGGTGGCCACAGGCGCGGCGGTCGACTACCTGACCGGCCTTGGGATGGACCGGGTCGCCGCATACGAACACGACCTCACGGCGTACGCCCTGGATCGGATGCGCGAAATAGAGACCATAAAGATCCTTGGTCCGACCGATCCGGGGACAAGAGGGGCTGTAATTTCGTTCGTGCACGACACGCTGCACCCGCACGACCTGGGCACCGCTCTGGACACCATGGGAATCGCCATCCGCACCGGCCACCACTGCGCCATGCCGCTGGTACGGAGCTACGGCGTGGTGGCGGCGGCGAGGGCCAGCTTCTACATCTACAACACGGAGCAGGAGGTGGACCTGCTGGTCGACGGCATCAAGGAAGCGGAGGGCTACTTCTCGAATGCGGGGGTTAGGTGAGCTCAACGAGCTATACGAAGAGATAATCCTCGACCACTACCGCAACCCGAGGAACAACGAGGAGTTGGACAACCCCGACGTCGAGATAGAGGCGAACAACCCTTTCTGCGGCGATGAGGTCAAGATTCAGATCAATTTCCAGGACGGACGCGTAGACGAAATCGGTGTCACCGGCCGCGGGTGCGCCATCAGCCAGTCATCCGCCTCGCTCCTTTCGGAGTTGGCGGAAGGCCAGACCCGGCCGGAACTCTCCCGCGCGGCAGACCTCATGAGGCGCATGATGCGGGACGAGAGTTTGACCGAAGCGGAGCAAGACATCCTCGGGGACATCGAAGCCCTGCGCGGGGTACGAAGATTCCCCGTCCGCATCAAGTGCGCCCTGTTGCCATGGGCCGCCCTTCAAGACGCCCTGGAGTCCTACGAGAAGCAGCTTACGGCGGAAGCCTGAGCGCTGGAATCGCTAGTAGAAGATATCTCAGAACTACCCGTCTGGTATTCAGGCCTGTCTCCCACAAGTTTCAGATTCCCACTTCCGCCAGAATCACTATGGCCTTGTTAAGGCCGCACGCGCCGATGAAAATGGAATGGCGTCGGCTGGTCGCGAGCTGTAAATGTCGTGCGTGCCCACCTCCGCACACCACCGTGGGTACCGGGTTACCCCGGTAAGACGAGGGAGGCTGGCCGCTTGGCGCCTATTCGCTAATCCAAACCCTGGCGAAGAAGTGGTTTTCGCCGCGCGCCATGTTGGGGGTGAATCCCTCGACGTAGTCCCACCACATCCAGTTTTCCGGGCGGGCCGCAAGGTTGATGCGGTATGCGCCGGCAAGGATTAGCCGCTGGATTTCCAAAAGCTGTTCTTTGCGGCGGGCCTCGTTGAATTCAACAGCCTGCGATTCGATGAGCGCGTCGAGTCCCGGAATGTCGTGGTGGGTCGTGTTCAACCCCCCGCGGGAGTGATGTACGGACAGGAGTCCGCCCGTGAGGCTCGATATCGGCGGCGCGGCGCCCAGCGCCATCTGGAATTCCCCACCGACCCAGACGCGGTCTCCATATTCCCTCGTCGAGACCTCCTCCACCGTTGTCCGGAGACCGAGTTCGCTGAGCGAATTTGCGATGAACTCCGCCTGGGCCGGGTAGCCGGTGTCGAACTGGCCGACCGTTAACCAGACATCTCCAACCGCCTCTCCCAGCACGCCGCGCGCCTCGCCCCGCTTTGCGAACGCGCCGCGGATGTCGTCCTGGGGCAACAGCCATTCCGCCGAGGGCACTCGCAGGCCCAGGGTCGGGAACGACTGCCCGTGCCAGTACGTCTGGTTGAGGGTCCAGGGGTTGATGCCTTGCAGGACGGCCGTCCTGACCTGCTGCGAGTCGAACGGCTGGAACCTCGTATTCAGGACCAGTTCCGCTCCCGCTCCGGGATCGACGAATACGGCTGATTCGATGCCGGGGAACGCGCTCTTGGCGTCGACGACGCTCTGGTAGGGAGACCGGTCGAGGTCCAGCAGGCCGTTGCGAAGCGCGACGGCGCGGGCTGCCGGGGTAGTGACGACCTGGAGATCCAGGCCATCCAGGTACGGGATTCCGTCTTCGAAGTAGGCCGGGTTGGCCTCGTATTCAGCGCCGTCGATACCGATTCGCGCCGCCACCCACGGACCTGTCCCCACCGTCGGGCCGCGCAGTAGGTCCCCGGTAACCGCTACCGCCTCGGGCGCCACTATTCGGCTGTGGCCGTCGGCCATCCCATGCAGGAACTCCGCTTCGGGCTGGCGGAAGCGGACCAATACGGTGCTGTCTTCGACTGCCTCCACTTCTTCGACATTTGCCAGCACCGGGCCGTTCGGCCACCCCTCAGTCATCTGCCGTTCGTAGCTGAAAACCACGTCGTCAGCCGTCAGCAACCGACCGTTGACCGGCTCGACCGAGTGCCATCGGACGTTTGCGCGGAGCTTTACTTCCAGGGTGATCGGGTCCAACAGGCGCCACGAGGCGCACAGGTCGCACTCGACGATGGTGTTCGGCGACGGCGCGCCGTTCCCCGTGGTGAACCTGAAGAGCCGGCTGTAGGCCAGGCCGGGGCCCCAGGTCGACAACGCCGGGGACTGGGTCTGGTGGACGTCCTGGTGAGGAGGCGGCTCCGGCACGGCAAACCGCAAGACGCCGCCGCGTATCAGCCCGTCCGGGGTAGTTGGTGATACGGCGGCGCCGGACGCGATCGGTGTGGGGACCGCGGTGGCGGTGGCCGTCTGGACCGGCGTAGACGTTGGGGCAGGGGATGCCGTCGGCGTCGGGGTAGGTTCGACCGGCGCGGCGGTTGAGGTGATCGGCGTGGCTGTCTCCGGCGCGGGATTGCCGGTGCAGGCGGCGACGGCGATTGCCGCGACCAGCAGCCAGACCGACAGGGCTCGAAACAGCATTGACCGGGCCCGAATTGCCGCTAGTTCCGCGTGCCGCGTGTGCGCTCGACTCGAAAGGGGCGGGCGCGTATCATCCCGTGGCGCTCATTTGCGAGCGAAACCACTCGACGGTCTGGCCGAGGCCGTCGGTCAGGCTCGTGGTCGGCGACCATCCCAGTTCCTTTTTCGCGAGGGTGGCGTCCAGGCTGATCCGCCGCAAGTCCCCCGGTCTGGGCGGAGCGGGCTCGGGCTCTCGACTGTATCCAGTGAGCGAGGCCAATCTCGACGCAATCTCGTTCACGGACGTGCCGATACCCGAGCCGACATTGTATGGACCAGTGCCCGGGCTGTCGGAGGCGCGGAGCAGAGCGTCCACGACATCTTCGACGTACAAGTAATCCCGCTCGTCGGTGCCGTCCCCAAATATCTTGATCTGCCCGTCGGCAAGCATGTCCCGCGTGAATATCGCCACCACCCCGGCTTCGCCGTGCGGGTCCTGGCGAGGCCCGTAAACATTCGCCGGTCGGATGATCGAATAGTCGGTCCCGTGGAGGGCCTTGTACACGGGCAGGTAGTTTTCTGCGGCCAGCTTGGATGCGCCGTAGGGGGCCGCTGGGCGCGCCGGGGCTGTTTCGGCCGCCGGGAGTAAGTCCGGCTCGCCGTACATCGCTCCGCCGGTCGATACGAACACCATCTTCGACGGGGCCGCGGCGGCCATTGCGTCGAGGATGTTTATCGTCCCGAGGATGTTGGTCTCGGCATCGAGTTTTGGATTACGCGTCGAGACGGCGACGCTGATCTGGGCCGCCCCGTGAAAAACGACATTCGGCCTGACTGCGGACATGACGTTGGCCACGTCGTCATCCCTGATGTCCAACTCAAACAGATCCGCGGCAGGGTTAAGGTATCCGGCCTGCCCGCTCGACAGGTCGTCGATGACCGCAACGACATCGCCCCGTGCGACCAGCGCGTCCACAAGGTGGGACCCAATGAAGCCTGCTCCGCCGGTTACGAGGGAAGTTCGTTGTTTCTTTGTCATTGGTGGTGTACCTACGCGGCAGGGGTCGAGTTCAGGTTTAAGTCTATCTTGGTGGGTGTTCTGTGGGCTCAAGAGCCAGATGGCGCGAAATCGTCTTCCTAACATCGTCGTGCCGGACTCCGATCCGGTACCCATGGTGGGGAGCAAGAGGGGGACGTTCGGCTACGATCCGGCCGGATGTACGGGTATGCCCTTCACCACGACACCCCACCGTGGACATCAGCGTTCGCCAGTGAGACGAAATGACGTAATACACGTCAACCTGCGCACCCACCACCGGCCCCGCTTCGGAATGCGGCGTTAGAATTCACGTACTTCCCGAAACAGCCTGCTGATGCAGTCCGAAAGGCATGACCCTGTGACCGAAATACGCCTGATTGTTTCCCGCCACTCGGCCTTTTACAGCCCGTTTATCTCCACGATTGCCGGAGGGTTCCTCGAAAAGGAAGGCCTTTCCGGTACGTACGCCGTCACGCCGCAGGGCAGTACGTCTCCCGCGGAAGTGGCGGAGGGCAGGGCGGACGTGGGACAGGCCGCGGTTTCAGCGTCGTGGGCGCCGCTGGACAAGGGCGAAACGCCGCCGGTGAGTCACTTTGCGCAGATCAACCGGTACGACGGCTTTTTGATAGCCGCGAGGCAACCCGATCCCGATTTCACGTGGGCCAAGCTCCTGTCCGGCCGCGTGATGTACGTGCACGGCGCACAACCTGAGGCGATGCTCCGGTACGGGCTGCACAGGATGGGCGTGGACCTGGACGACGTGGATGGCATCGACAAGCCGACCACGCCCGAGATGATGGACTCGTTCCGGGCAGGGGAGGGTGACTATTTCCACGAGCAGGGAGCATATCCCCAGCAACTTCAGCACGAGGGGGTGGCCAGCATCGTTGCCTCCGTGGGCGAAGCCGTCGGCCCCGTCGCGTTCAGCAGCCTGATCGCGCGCCCCGACTGGCTCGACACGGACTACGCCAGGCGGTTCACGGCGGCTTATCGCGCATCACGCGAGTGGGTCAATACGACGGATCCCGCCGAAGTGGCGCGGGCCGAGGCGGAATTCTTCCCTGGCATGGCGACGGAGGCGGTCGCCGAGGCGATCAAGTACTACCAGGACCTGGGCGCATGGACGGATGACATCGCCGTCGAGCCGGAACTGTACGAGGCGGCCCTGGACGTGTACGAGCACTCAGGCCTGGTGGGCGCACGGCACCCGTACGACAAGGTCGTCGTGCCACCGCCCGGTGACTAAAGTCCGGCCTCTGAAAAAATGCCAGGTAGCCACCCTAATCGTCTTACCGGCGAAAGCCCGTATACCGCCCGCCCCCGTCGTATTACAGGCGAAAGCCCGTATCCAAGCCCCCTCGTCTTACCGGGGAAACCCGGTACCCACGGTGGGGCGTGGAGGTGGGTTCGCCCGACATCTACAACCACTAACCTCCCGGCACCGCCCCAATTTCGTCCCCTCGTGCGGCCTCATTAAGGCCATAACGACTGTCACGCCGCTAGTACCAGCGGGCGATTTCGTCCGCTGGGCGTCGTTCGACTTGCGGGATGGTCTTGGGATAACCCACGTAAAGGGCGCCCACGACCGTCCAGTCGGATTCTGCGCCGAGGACCTCGGCAAGCCGTTCGGGCTTCGTCGGCTTTCCGGTTGACCAGCCCACGGCCACACCGTGGGCGTATGCGGCGAGTTGCATGTTTTGGACAGCGCAGCAGGCGGCGGCGTAATTCTCCACGGTCACCTCTTCGGTCGGGCCCGGTACCGAGTAGACGTAAATGAACGACGGCGCGTCGAGGATCTCCTGCCGGGCGTCGTCAGCACTGCTTTCCCTGCGGCCCGGCGCGGGGTTCTTTATGGAGTCGTAAGTCCACTGGGCGACTAGATCGGCGATCTCGACGCGCTTGGCGCCTCCGCGGTCGAGTACGAATATCCGCCACGGTTCAGTGTTCCTGTGGTTAGGCGCCCATCTTGCGACGTCCACCATGTCCTCGATCACGTGTCGAGGGACGTCGCGTTCTTCGTAGTCCCTGCTTGTCCGCCTGTCGCGCAGGGCCTGTAGGACTGCGGCGGTCTCGGCGGCCGATGCCATTTCGTTGACCTCCGTTGCCGTTCCGTCTAACGGCCCGCGATCTTTTCGAGGAAGCGGGGCGCGTTGCTTGCGATCCAGTTGAAGTAGGCGAATCCGATGCAACGGACCCCGAGGTCCAGGTAGCGGTCGACGTTGTCCTCGGTGGTCAATGTGCCGGCGACTCGTCCTGCCTTGACGATCTTCGTAATTGTCCCTTCGATTGCCGCCTGTACGTCGGGGTGGCCGGGGTTGCCGGTGTGGCCCATGCTGGCGGCGAGGTCCGAGGGCGCGACGTATAGCACGTCGATGCCGTCGACCTCTATCAGCTCCTCGATGTTCTGCACGGCGGCGTAGTCTTCTATCAGGGCCGTGCAGGTGACCTCTTCGTTGGCGCGTTTGAAGTAGTCGTCAACCCCGTATGCACGGCGGCTTCCGGCCACGCCCCGGTTTCCGTCCGGCGGGTAGCGGCAAGCCGCGGCCGCGTGCCGGGCGTCATCGGCCGTGACCACGTGGGGTACGACCACGCCGCTGGCGCCCTGGTCCAGGGTCCGCAGGATCAGCGCCTCGTCGAGCTTGTTCACTCTCACGATGGACGACATGCCCCACAACTCGCAGGCGCGGGTTATGTCGGCCAGTTCCCGCCACGAAACACCCCCATGTTCGAAGTCGATGAAGGCGGCATCGAAACCGTACTGGCCGATGTAGTCGCACATCTCGGACGTGTTCGGGCCGTTGGCGATAACACCGACGCCGCCGTCGGCGATCTTCTTCTTCAGCTTGTTGACTGCAAATTCGGGCACTTGGAATCCGCCTCCGGGCTATTGCTCAATTGGTTGCCGAGTCTAGCACGGAGCGAACAGCGCACATAAACTCCAATGATCACGTAGGCAGGTCAAGGCGCGTTGACGCGCTGTCACATCACGGCCTTCACAAAGGACTATTTCAATTGCGTACACGGAAATTAGGAAAAGACGGCCCGGAGGTCCCCGTTATCTGCTTCGGCGCATGGCCGATCGGCGGAGGCATGGGCGACGTAGACGAGCAACAGGCTATCGCCGCAACGCATGCCTCGATCGATTCCGGCGTCACGTTCATCGACACCGCCGAAAGTTATCGGACGAGCGAGGGCATCCTCGGGCGGGCGCTGGAAGGACGGCGCGGCGACGTTTTCCTGGCCACGAAACTGTCCGGGGACCACTCCGTCGAACACATTCGCCAGGCAATGGCCAACAGCTTGAAGGCCCTTCGCACCGACTACGTAGACCTGTACCAGATCCACGGCCCGAAACCCGAATGGCCGATAGAAGACACCATGGGCGAATTGGTCAGGTTCCGGGACGAAGGCAAGGTCCGCTTCCTTGGGGTGTCCAACTTCTCGGCTGAACAGACCGAAGAAGCCTTGCAACATGGGTCGATTAACAGCTCACAGCCGCGCTTCAACATGGTCCAGAGCGATGCCCGCGAGGACCTCCTTCCATACTGCCTGGAGCGCGGAATCGGCGTAATTGCGCACTCCCCACTGGCCAAGGGCCTGCTGACCGGAAAGTACAGTGCCGGGCACGAGTTTTCGGAGGGTGACGAGAGATACAACCACCCCAGCTATCCCGACTCGGTTATGAGCCGGGCCTACGTTGTTGCGGACCGGCTAAAGGGCTGGGCGTCGGACCACGGCCGCAGTCTTGCCGATCTCGCGATAGCGTGGACGTTGGCGCACCCGTCGGTTACGTCCAGCATTGTCGGGGCCAAGACGCCCGAGCAGGCCCGCATGAACGCGGCGGCGGGAGACTGGGAACTCAGCGAGTCCGACCTGTCCGAAATCGACGCGCTGATTCAGGCTGCCGGCGGCTGATATGTCGAGATACGCGCGCCTCCGCGGGAGGCCGACTGTCGAGGGCCGACGGGCCGTCATCGAGGCCCTGAGGGCTGGTCGCGAAATCACCCAGATCCTCATGCAGGATGACGTCCAACTGGGTCCGCAACTTCGGGAGATCGTCTTTCTTGCCAACAGCGCGGGAGTAGAGGTCAACGGCGTCTCGCGTCCCGACCTGGACCGCCAGTCCGCCACCAGGAAGCACCAGGGCGTTATTGCCATCATCCCGGACACGCGGTACGTCCCGATAGAGGACCTGGTGTTTGCCGCGGACAACCGCGACGAAGCGCCTCTGGTGATCGTCCTCGACGGAGTCCAGGACCCACACAATCTTGGAGCAATTGCCCGCACGGTGGATGCTGCGGGCGGGCACGGGATCGTAATACCCGAGCGGCGCGCGGCCGGAATTTCTCCCGGCGCCATCCGGGCGTCCGCCGGGGCGCTGGAACATGTGCCGGTCGCGCGCGTGCCCAACATGCCGAAGAACGCCGAATACCTTAAGACGCTGGGTCTGAACCTCATCGGCCTCGATCAGGACGCGGAGGTCCACTACTCCGAACCCGACTACACCGTGCCCACGGCGATAGTGGTGGGCTCTGAAGAACGCGGTATTTCTCCAAGGGTGAGGTCGGTCTGCCAGTCCCTTATATCGATCCCCCTTCGCGGTCAAATGGCGTCACTCAACGCCTCCGTGGCGGCGGCCATCGTGCTCTACGAAGCGCTGCGCCAGCGGTACCCCTCAGACCGAGACAAGTCGTGACACGCCGCGGCGTGACGCAGCCGACCAGCCTTCGTCGCGCGCTTGGCCGGTGGTCGAATTGAGTGTGAGCCGCCCGCTGGACGCTCCTGAAAAAACGGCCTCCACCGACGACAACTACAAGTGGAAGGCGTTCACCGTCGTAGGGGTCGCACTGTTCACGATGGTGATGGACGCCTCCGTCACCAGCATCGCCCTGCCGTCCATTGCAGATGACTTTTCACTGAGTCTTCGAGTTGTTTCGTGGGTGGCCCTGTCCGCTTCCCTGACCATCAGCGCGGCCCTCTTGCCGCTCGGCAGGCTTGCCGACATTGCAGGCCGAAAGTCGGTGCACCTGGTCGGCATCACGCTATTCGCCGCCGGGGCAATTTTCGCGGCCCTGTCTCCCAATCTTGCGACCCTCCTGGGGGCCAGGGTGGTCATGTCGATTGGCGCTGCAATGGACCAGGCATTGGTCATGGCGATAGTTGTAGCGGTCTTCCCTGCCCACGAACGGGGCAAAGGGCTTGGGATGATCACGATGGCCGTGGGGGTCGGCGCGATAGCCGGCCCGATCATAGGTGGGCCGCTGGTTGACCTGTTCGGTTGGCGGTCGGTCTACTGGTTCATGTCGATACCCACGATCCTGTCGTTCCCACTCGCCGCGATCATCCTCAAGGACGACCGCATCGGGACGGTACGGGGCCGGGCCAGTTCCGGTTACGACTGGTTCGGTGCCCTGACATCCGCCGGGGCGTTGGGCCTCGCCATACTCACGGTGGCGAACCCGTTCGACCTGCCGTGGACATCGGTGGGAATTGTGGGGACGGGGCTCGGCGCTGCGGCTCTGGGCGTCGTATTCGTCCTCTGGGAAGTCCGGATTTCGCACCCGATGCTGGAACTCCGGCTGTTCAGGATTCCGCAGTTCTCGTGGAGCACGATTTCCAGGTTCCTCGGTTTCTTGGGGACCTCTGCGGCCTGGTTCCTGTTTCCGTTCTACATCCAGGACGCGCTTGGATACTCCGCCGCCACGGCTGGGCTGGTGATTTTCGTCGGGGCGCTCGGCATGTCCGTGACTGGCGCGTTCAGTGGACGCCTGTCCGACCGGTTCGGCGTAAAGGTGTTCAGCCTGATTGGCCTTGCGCTGACAACGGCAATGGGCGTCACTTTCGCAACTTTCAACCTGGATACGCCTTTGTGGGTCGTGATGCCCGCGCTTGCCCTGAACGGAATAGGTTCCGGTCTGTGGATGGCGCCCAACATGAGCGCCACACTCGGCGCGGTCGACCGGGGCAACTATGGAATCGTCAGCGCATTCCTCAACCTGGTGCGGAATGTAGCGACCGTCGGCGGCATTGCGGTTACCACAACTATCGTCGCATCGGTCATGGTGAGCCGCGGGTTCGAACCCGAACTGGGCGCCATGTCGTCGACGTCCGGTGACGGGACGGCCCTGGCGTTCGTTGCGGGTATGCGGCTGGCGTACCTTGTGCTTGCCGGGTTCAGCGCCGTGGCGTGGCTGGCCGCACTCATGACCCGGGACGTCCGGGCCCGCTAGGAACCGCCACGAAAACAGCCAGCCAGGGAGGCCACATCTTCCCTCGTCTTGCCGCACTCCCAAACCTAGACCCTACTTACGTCTCGCCGGACTCCCCCTTCCCTCGTCTCGCCGGACTCCGATCCGGCGCCCAGGGGTACGGGCGGGGCGCCACACCGTCATACCACCACCACCCTGAACCGACTGGCGCACCCCTCCCTTCGTCGTACCGGACCCCGATCCGGTACCTATGGTGGTGCACGGGTGGCAGGGCAACCCATACCCCCACCACGGCACCACCGACAGGCGCCAACACCCGCCCTCCGTCTAGCCGGACTCCCCCTTCCCTCGTCTCGCCGGACTCCGATCCGGCGCCCAGGGGTACGGGTGGGGCTCGCCCAGTCTTACCTACCCCCTCCCAAACCGGCAGGCGCACTCCCTTTTCCGTCTTTCCGACCGTAGCGGAGGAATCCGAACCGCCCGTCTCACAATCTCCCTCGCCGTCACGACCTAACCCCACATCACCTCTCCTGGCTCCCCGATCGAGTCGGGGAAGACGAGGTGTAGGATGCCGGCGAAGACTATGAAAGGAATCGTCACCGATCTGAGTAGGGGAAGACGATAACCACTAACGACCCCCTCCCTTCGTCGTGCCGGACCCCGATCCGGTACCCATAGCGCGGTGCGCGGCTACCACCCAACCCCGCGACACGACCAAACACACTCGCAATCCAACACCCCATGTAGGGCGCGGCTACCACAACCCGCGCGGCAGACGCGTCCGCGGGTAACATCAGGCAGTACCCGGCATGAACCGGGCAACACGTACTCCAACAAGAAACACACAGGAACGAGCGACATGGGACAACTTGAAGGAAAAACGGCAATCGTTACGGGCGGCGGCACGGGCATTGGCAAGGGCATCGCCCGTGTATTTGCGAACGAGGGGTGCGACGTCGTCATCGCGTCCCGGAACGCCGAACGTCTGGCCGAAGCCGCGGTGGAACTGTCGGAGCACGGCACGCGAATCATCCCCGTGCCCACCGACGTTACCAGCGAGAACGATGTCAAAAACCTCTTTGCCAGGACCATGGAGGAGCTGGGTCGCGTCGACATCCTTGTGAACAACTCAGGCGCGTTCGACGGCGGACGGGTGGACCTGGTGTCCACCGAGGCGTGGAACCGTGTGATCGAGACCAACGTGACCGGGCCCTTCCTGTGTACCAGGGAGGCGTTCGCCGTCATGAAGGACGCCGGCGGCGGTCGGATCATCAATATCGGCAGCATCTCCGCCCAACGAACGCGGATGCACTCTGCGCCCTACGCGACGAGCAAGAACGCCATCTGGGGCCTGACGCAGAGCACCGCGCTCGATGGCCGGGAGTTCGGAATTTCCGCCAGTTGTCTCCATCCGGGGAATACGGAGGTGGAACGCCGCGGACCGGGCACAGTATCGTCGACGGGCGTAAACGACGATGAAGAGCCGATGATTTCGGTTGAGGAAATGGCGCGCACCGTTCTGCTGATGGTCACTCTTCCGCCGGAAGCAAACATGCTCGAAGCCATCGTGCTGCCGGTGACGCAGAAGTACATCGGCAGGGGATAGCGGCGATATCCTTCGCCAAACCCGCAGACTGGCGAGGCGGCGCGATCACCGTGCGGATGCGCGGTATACTGCCGCCGGCGTCACGACGCAATTTTCTGCAAAACGAACCAATCCCTTCCGGAGACTGGAGTAGACATGGAAATCCTGATGGTCCGCCTCAAGGTCAAGCCTGAGCACCTTGATGAATTCATTGTCGAGATGATCGGTGATGCGGAAGGTTCGGTGATGAACGAACCGGGATGCCGCAGGTTCGACATCGTCCAGGACATGGACGACCCGACCTCCCTCGCCCTGTGCGAGGTGTACAACGACGACGCAGCGATCGACGACCATCGCTCCAGGCCGCACTACGCCAGGTGGCGGGAGGCCACAGGAGACATGCACGCCGAACCGGTGCAGGTCTCCAAGTGCAAGCCGGTGTTCCCGATCGGCGACGCGCAGTGGGACTCCTACCGACCGGACGCCATCGCACACCCTGCGTTCGAGCGCGGCCTTCACATAATCCACGCGCCCCTGCCGATCAAGCCTGAACGCGTCGACGACTTCATCGAATCGCTCAAGGGCGACGCGATCGGTTCGACGCGAGAGGAGCCGGGGTGCCTGAGATTCGACGTTTACCAGAACGAAGAGAATCCGGCGGAGCTATACCTGTACGAGGTGTACGTGAACCAGGCCGCGTTCGACTATCACACGAAGACGCCGCACATCGAGGAGTGGCGGAAGACGGTCGAAAACTGGTACTCAGGCGAGCGGGTCGGCGGCCGGCGCGGCGTGAACATCTGGCCGCCTGACAACTGGAACTGGAGTTCAGGCAAGCCCAGCCACTAGCGCCGGGCGGACGCCGCGGGCTGTGGTTCAGGGCACGTCCATGTACCGCAGCCGGCGGACGCTTAGCGCGGTGAAGACTACGATCACCGCGATGGCGCCCGCTATCGCAAACGGTCCTTCGACCAGGTTCAGGCCGGGGTCGGAAAGCAGGGAGTCGTCCAAGGCGTGGACCAGGCTGAGGGTGTACTGGCCGATCGACAGATACTTGACCCCGTCGACGAACGACGCGAACAACGCTTCCCACAAGAAGACGTAGAGCAGGCCGTACCACAGCGACCGGGTGGTCATCAGGCCCGCCCACACGAACACGGCGGTATAGGCGCACACCCCAATCCCAACGCCGATTCCCGCCGCAATAGCCGACGCGGCGTCTCCTTCGAGCGCGATAAACGCCGAGACGACAGTGCTGACCACGAGGATGGGCACGCCGACCGTCAGCGCGGCGGCCATTTTGGGTACCACAATCTTCCAGCGTGGAAACGGACTGAGCGTCAGGTTGCTGAGCGTGTTGTCTTCCAGTTCGTTTCCGAACACCGCCGTTCCCAATCCCAACGTGATTAAAGGGAGGACCGCCGCAGTGATCACGCCTCCCAGGAGGACGCCGTCGACGAGCGACGAGTCCGACTCGCCGGTTGCGGACAGAAGCGCAGATACGAATACGGGCAGTATGCCCAGGACAACCAACACCAGGAGCCGCCGGACGGTGGTCAGTTGCCGGAGCGATAACAAGTAGAGGGAAGTCAACTCAACGCTCCACCAGGTACCCGAACACGCTCTCAAGCGAGTCGTCCAATGGCTCGTACGTCCTGATGCGGACCCCCAGGTCCCTTGCGACGCCGGCGAACGACGCCTGCAGCACGCCGACGTTCCGGGAAAGCACAACAAGGGCGCCGTTCGGATCAAGCGACACCGAATCTACGGCTTCTAGCTGTACCAGGCCGGCGGCGAGCTTGCGCGGGTCGTCGGAGATGATCCGCACGTGGTACGGCCTTTCGTTCAGCGATGCGCGTATCGCCCGGTAGTCGCCAGAGGCGGCCAGCTTTCCGTTTACGATGAGCAGCACGCTTCCGGCCAGGTCCTCCACCTCTTCGAGAATGTGGGACGATACCATGATGGTCCTACCCTCATCGGCCATCCGTCCTAGCAGGGCCTGGAACTCGGCGCGCTGGCGCGGGTCCGCGCCATTTAGCGGTTCGTCCAGGATGAGCAACTCCGGATTGTGGACCATGGACGCGGCCAGCCGCATGCGCTGACGCATTCCGCGGGAATACGTGCCCATCTTTCGGTCCGCTGCGGGCGTAAGGTTGACGGCGTCGATGGCCCAGCGCGCAGCTTCGGCAATGTCGCCCACTCCCCCCAGCTTTGCCGAGACTTCCACAAACTGCCGGCCTGTCAGGAACTCGTAGACCGCCTCGTGCTCGCGCATCACCCCGATGCGTTCGTATAAGGCCGGGTCGCTCCTGGCCGGTTTGTCGAACACGGTGACGGACCCTTCGGACGGGCTTGCGAGGCCGCATACCATCCGGAGCAGCGTCGTCTTGCCGGCGCCGTTTGGTCCGAGCAGACCTGTGATCCCCGGCCGTACGTCGAACGAGATGTCGCTCACCGCCACGACGTTGCCGAACCACTTCGACACCCCGTCCACCCTGATCACGGGCGGGGAGGCGTCGGCGCTCGCCTGAGATTCGTGGGACCGGTCCGTCACGCCGATAGCCTCCGGTATCTCCACAACAGGATGAGTCCGGGTCCCGCTGTCCACAGGACGTACCAGCTAACCAGGATGAGGTTGGAGTATTCGCGCGTCACGGTCGAAATGATTATGTCGTCCGCGCCGGGCTCCGCAAAGATGATGTTGTTCAACTGGAGCGGTATGTCGGCAATGGCGAAGAGGCCGACGAATTTCCTGACTTCCTGATCGATGCCGGGCGCGCTGGTTATCGGGCCGACTACGGCCGTAGTGATAACTAGCAGGCCGATCAGGAATGCCGCCGCGTACCCGCCCCGGGTGGTAAATGCCGCCACCATCAACCCAAGGGTGGTGAGGAACAGGGCCATGGCAAAACCGGCGCCCAGGAACTTGGGAATGTCGAGCCAGTTATCTTGCAGGTAGACGCCCGGCTCGGGGGCGCCCAGGACCAGTCCGGTCAGCAACACAAACTGCGGGAGCCAGGTGGCGAACAACATGACGACCAGGAAGGCAAGCCACCTGGCGCCAACGTAGTCTTCAGTCGTCAATGGCCTTATCAGGTAGAGGTTGATGACGTTGCTCCGCCTGTCGGGGCAAAGTAGTTCGGGACCTGCAGTAGCCGCAAACAGGAACAGTATGAAGATGGAGATCCCGTAGTACTGGGAGTGCGTGGGCAGTTCAGCACCGACTCCAGACCTGTCGATTAGTCCGGCGACGAACGCCATTACCAATGCCGGTATGATCGCTGCGATCAGGAACAGCCAGGGGAGAATCTTCGCGCGTCCGCCCCGGCCGATGCCGAGCGCCGCTTTAACGCCGTCCATGAAGATTGCGGCACGCGCCTGGGCGCGTCCTCCGCGCGGCCCCTCATAACGTTGATAACCAATGTCGAAGACCTGGCCGACCGGGCGCGTGCTCAACAGGTCTCCCCCGTGCCGCCGGAGGGCATCGGCGCGTCAACGTCTTCGTCCGTAAAAACTTCCCGCAGGCTGTGACGGCGCGGGCCGAGCCGGCGGACCGGAGCGCCCGATTCGGCGAGGGCGTCCCTGATCGTGTCGTAGCCGTCCTCGGCCACGTCCCTGATCACGACGGTCGAGCCCTCTGTAGTACCAGTTATCCCTTTCGAGGCGAGAGCGGAAATGAATTCCTGCTGGTTTTCATCCACCTCGACGTAGATCGATTCTGTCTCGGTTGTGAACGAAGAGACCCTGCCTTCCTCGACGACGCGTCCTTCGCTCAAGACGATGATGCTGTCGGCCGTCCTTTCCACGTCGTTCATTAAGTGGGAGGAGAGCAAAATGCTGATGCCGAATTCCGCGTACGTCTTGCGTACGAGGTCGAGCATCTCCTCCCTGCCGCCCGGGTCGAGTCCGGCCGTGGGCTCGTCCAGCAGTATCAACAGGGGGTCGTGTGCCAGGCATTGGGCCAGCTTGATCCGCTGTTTCATGCCGGTGGAGTACTCTTTGATCGGCCGGTACCGTTCCTCGAACAGTCCGACGTGCCGAAGCGTGTCGGCGGCGCGTGACCTGGCGTGGTTTGCCGGCAGGCCGCTCACCTGCGCCATGTGCGTCAGGAAGTCGGCCCCTGAGACGTTCGTGGGCAGACAATCGTGTTCCGGCGAATACCCCAGCCTCCCGCGTATCTCGACATCCCGGCGGGGATCGCTGCCGAGCACGTCGGCGCGTCCGCTCGTAGGCTCGAGCAGACCGAGGAAGATTTTGATCGCGGTGCTCTTGCCGGCGCCGTTTTCACCAAGTAGGCCGGTTACCCCGGGCCCGACGGTGAAATCGGCTGAATCGAGGGCGACGACGCTCCCATAGTGTCGGGTTAGCGCTCGCGCGGATATGAGGGCGTCGGACTGGATGGTCATGGACAGGCTGCGTCGAGAGACGCTTCAGTCTAACCCGTAAAACCGCGCGGCGTTGTTGCCAAAGACTGCGTCAGACTCTTCGGAGGTCAATGAGGACAGCGTCGTCCTTGCCGCGCCGATCACCTGCTGGTACGAACCCGCCAGGCGGCAGACCGGCCAGTCGGAACCGTACATTAGCCGGTCGTATCCAAACATGCCCAGCACGTGGGCGACGTATGGCGCCAGGTCGTCAGGAGACCAGTTGTCCAGGTCGGCTTCGGTGACCATGCCGGACACCTTGCACATCATTCCTGGGATATTGGCCACTTCTCGAAGGTCTTCGAGCCACGGCTCAACGACTTTGTCGGCAATCAGCGGCTTGGCGATGTGGTCGATAACCGACCGCAGGTCCGGCACCTTGTCCATTATCTCCGGTACGTACTTCAGGTGCTGCGGCCTTACGAGGAAGTCGTATGCCAGCCCTCGCGCCGCTACCTCGCGCAGCCCGTTGATGGGCCCTGGCCGGGCGAGCCAGTCGTCGTCAGGTTCGTCGTGCCAGATGTGGCGGACGCCTTTGAACCACTGGTTTTCCTGTAGTTCGTCCAGGGTGTCGCCGACGTCTGCGGCGGTGAGGTCCACCCATCCAACCACGCCGGCCACGAATTCGGTGTTCTCGGCGATGTCCAGTAACCACCTCGTCTCTTCGACCGACTGGTGGGCCTGCACGATCACCGTTTTGTCGACGCCGGCCTGCTCCAACTCGGGCGCGAGGTCTTCCGGCAGGTAGTTCCGCCTGAGGACGGATTCCCCGGGGGGCATCCATTGATATTCGAGTTTTCCGACGTCCCAGAAATGGTGGTGACTGTCTACGACAGGCGGGGAACTATTCATCTGCTGTGCCTTGGTCCGCTGGCAATGACTGGTGCGAGTTACGCTGCGATCTTTCCGATTTCCGGCCACCCGCGAATGGTACTGGTATGGGCCTTCCCGGCAAAGTTGGCGTCCGAATACCACAGTTCCCCGTTTTTGATTGAGAGGCCGTGCGGGTATGCGTCTTCAGGGCCGAACGTGATCCGGTCCAACTCCCTGCCGGTCTCGACATGGTACCGGGCGATGACCCTGTCGGTGGTGTGCGCGCACCAAATACCGTCACCGTCCCTGGCCAGACCGTGCAGGCGTTCAAGTTCGACGGGGAACTTATGAATCACGCTGTAGTCGTTGCCGTCCACGAGGTAGATCGCCTTGGGGCTGAACTGCGTGACCCAGATATTCCCATCGTCCCACTCGATGCCGTGGATGCCGCCGCCGTCAGGGGTCCTGAAGCGGTCCACCATGTCCCCGGTCTGGAGGTCCAGCTTGATGATCCAACCCAAATGGGTATCGGTCGAGCGGAATGGCCGGGCGGCGGTGACGCCGTTCGACGCGGTCCACAGGTACCCGCCGCCAACCGTTATTCCCGAACCGTTTTCGGTGGGGGTGTGTATCGTTCTCACCAGTGCGCCTGAATCGTCCAGTACGTGGACGTCGTCCAACTCCTGGTCAATCACGTACAACTCGTTTTCGGACCACTGAAGGCCGTTCGGGTGCTTGCACGGCGGATCAAACGTTGCAACGGGTCTCATAGATTCCTCGATTCAAGACCGGCGATTTCACTGTTCCTGTCCAGGGCAAAGGGCTGAGAGCATTGTCCCGGACATACTCTGGCAGACTCTTTCGCGAGTCAAGGTGCGCAGCGCCGAATGTGTTCTGCGCTGTAACGTTGTAGAATGTACGTGAATGTAGGCCGAGTCAATTGATATATCCCATTTTCGTCTGATCTATCGGCCTCTACGTCAGGTATGCGCTGCGACCCTGATCACATCACCCACTTCGGCCCGGCGCGCCTGCTTGACGATTCGTAACGAGAACATCCACTTGCCGGGCCCGGAGGCCTGAATGCCGTCTAAGACAACCACATCCATCCCAGATAACGCCGACCAGCGCGTTATGGTTTTCATCGATGGGAGCAACCTCTACCACGTACTAGACCAGAATTGCTCCAGACACGACGTCCAGTTCGACAAATTGGCAAGGAAACTAGCCAACGGCCGCGACCTCAGACGAATCTACTACTACAACATCCGGCAGGAATCCGACCGTCCCGACGGCCGGGCAGACCAGGACCGCTTCCTCCATTCCCTGTACGACACCCCGTACGTCGAGGTCCGGCTGGGTATCGCCAAGCAACGCCGCGACCAGGTGGTCGAAAAAGGTGTTGACGTGATGCTAGCGACCGACCTGGTCGTGCGGGCCTACCAGGACCAGTACGACACCGCGATCCTGGTAAGCGGCGACGGTGACTTTTACCCGGCCATACAGGCGGTAAAGGACCGCGGCAAGCAGGTGGAGGTCGCAGCGTTCGAATCGAACATCTCCTCAGAGGCCTCGCGTGTCGCCGACCTTCACCTGAAGTTGACGAAGACTTTCTTCACCGGTCTTTGGATGACGCGCACACGTGCGAAGTCGATTGCCAAGTCGGCCGTCAAGCCGGAGATTAAGGATGAGGCGTCGTCTCCCAACGGAGAGGACAAGGGGACTCGAACGCAGCGCCAGCCTGCGACTGCGAGGCGAAGGACCTCCTCCGTCAAGTCCGCGGAGAAATCTACTACAGCCAGGAGACCGAGGGCCGCGTCCGCCAGGACGAACGGATCGTCACCCGAAGCCGACAGGAAGCCCCTCAGGCGCACGCCTGCACGCCGGCGCGTAGGCGGTTCAAATGCACAGTTGACCAACGGCAAGGCGCCGACCCCGCCGAACAGGGAACAGGGTGGCAAAGAGCCGGTGGGCGCGGGAGCCAACGGCAACAGCCAGGCTAGACGGCCCGGCGCCAGGCGCGGCAGTTGGCTCAAACGGCTAGGGCTGGTTTCCGAGGACGAGTAAGTCTAGCCGGCAGAGTCGTCAGCCGCGCGAATTTTCGCCGGATGGTATGTGGCGCGGTTATTTAGTCGTGTTGCCTCGCTCGGTATGACATTGAGACCGATAACGTCTCAGACCGTCGCGACTGTCCGCAAGGTGGTAGGCTGAAAACTGTAGAACAATGCTCTGAAATGGGGATGTATGGGGGACTCTGAAACCGCAGAATCGACCCAAAGAGGGGAACCTATCGCATTCTCCCGCCGTTCTCGCGAGCAAGCGGCCCTCCTCGGAAAACAGATTTACGAGAGGGACATCCGCCACCTTGTCGAAACAGACCATCAAGGGGAAGTTGTCGCCATAGATATCCGCAGCGGCAGCTATGCGCTCGGCAAGAACGCCATTGCAGCCTCTGATGACCTGAGGGACCAACACCCGGACGCCCAGGTCTGGCTGATGCGGGTCGGTCATCGAGCTTTGTATCATTTCGGCGGCAGTTCCATTCGGAGAGCAGAGTGATCGAGGGGGCTGTGAACGCCCAACTCGAAGCCGTCGTTACCATTCCGCTATTAGGCCCAACGGGGCGGACGCGGGAAGTCGACGCCGTGGTCGATACTGGGTTCAACGGCTATCTAATCTTGCCACCGGTTTTGGTGGCGGAACTGGGACTACCCGTTGTGGGTTACGGCGAAGCGGTCCTGGCCGACGGCAGCGAGGCAGCGTTCGAGGTGTACGGTGTCACGATGCTCTGGGACGGAAATTCGAGATACGTCGAGACCGGGGCGGTTGGTGTAGACCCTCTCATTGGCATGGCCACGCTCGACAATCATGACTTGAGCATTCAGGTCCGGGAAGGCGGCCGCGTCGTTATCGAGGCCGGGCCTTAGCCGGCCTGCGTCAAAAACCCGTAGCGGAGTGGGCATGGCGCAGGGCGATTGGATGTGACCCAACCTGGCCCCCGGATTCCGGATCTAGTCTGGTACGCCGGTTGGTGTGATGAAATGTCGAAGTCTGTGTTGAGTAGTGGCGGTCGGGAGGAACTTCACTGCGTTCAGGAATGCCCAAAAAGGCGTTCGCACGACACCATTCGGGGCCTTCGATCCGCCGCGTCGGCTACCAGTCGAAGTGGATTTCGTCTACGTCGCTTGAGATAACGCGCTTTTGGCCGGTACCGTCGCGGTGCATGGTGTAGAGGTCGAAGTCGCCGTCGTTGTCGGACGTGAAGAGTATGTACTTTCCGTCTTTCGACCAGTGGGGAAGGTCGTCCGATACCCGATTTCGAGTTAACCGAATCGGCTCGTCCTTGCCGTCTGTGTCCATCAGGTAGATTTCCCGGTTGCCGTCGAAGTCCGAGACGAAGACCAGCCTTCGTCCGTCCGGTGACCACTCGAAACCGGTCTCGGAACCGTTCGTCCGGTGGAGGACCCTTTCCTCTTCGCCTTCCGGTGTCACAACGTAGATGTCCAGGTTGTCGTCCTCGCCCGGACGGTTGAATGCGATGAGGTCGTCCTTCGGAGACCAGCGGGCGTTCGTGTCGTGGCCGCTCGTGATCTGTATTTCCTGGACTCCCCTGGGATTTCGCTTGAAGAGGCCTGCACGGTCTTCGTCAAGCATCGAATAGACGACCCACTCGCCGTCTGGGGACCATCCGCCGAGGAATGCTACTTCGCCTTCGAGTGTGAGAGGTTCAACTACGCCGGTATCCAGGTCCCCCACGACGATGCGCCCGCCGGAATCATCCCCAATTACCATGGCCAGGCGTGACGAATCCGGCGCCCACCTGAAATCTGCGACCTCTTCGAGGTCCTTGAACGGCATTTGTTCCTGCGCGCCGTCCGCGCTCATCACCCAGAGCGTAGTCGAACCGGTCCGATCGGAGATGAATGCGATCTGAGTTCGGTCAGGTGACCACACGGGTTCGGAGTCGTATCCCGCGCTGGAGGTCATACGGGTGACTTCTCCGGTATCCGTGTCGACCAGGTAAACGTCCGGCAGGCCATCCTCGTTCGACGAATAGACCGCCTGCCCGCCGTTCCCGTCGCCGCCGCACGCAGCGACAAAGACCGCTGCAAAGGCCGCCATGGCCAGCGCGGCAGCCAACCTGCGCCATGGGTTAAGCGCGCGTTTTCTGGGATTCTCTCGATCGCAAGTTACGGACATTTCGGATCAGCCTCTTTTGCGCCGCCGGCCGGCAGTACATCCGGCCGCTCAAGCGAACGTTGCCTGGCCGCAACCACTCTGCCGGGCGCTGGCCGGGCATTATTGAGTTCAGGCTAGCAACAGGGGCAAGGCGAACGCTTCGTAAATCCGCGGCGGGATTAGGGCTTTTCGCGCGCTTCCGCGGCCAGGGGGTCGCATGTTCCTGTATTCGGGACCGTCCCAATCATGTCCATACGGCGGCCGGGCATGTGCGGCGTGAAACGCGCGGCCGCGCGGCGTTGACCGCAAACACTCTTGGTGCTACGTTCCCGCGTATCAACAATGCCGACGGGCGCATTCACCTGATTCTCCCGGCCGGTGCAAACGTGGGAGGACCTGACCGCGTGAATTTTTCGTTCTTCATGATGCCGTTGCACGTTCCGGGCGACAATCCGTCGCTCGCGTTTCAGCGTGATATCGAGTTGATCGCCTACGTGGACCACCTTGGTTTCGACGAGTTCTGGATAGGCGAACACCACTCCGCGGGCTGGGAGACTATGCCTGCGCCTGAAATGGCGTTGGCCAAGGCGTCCGCGCTCGCCCCGAGGATCAAGCTTGGGACGTCGGTGTTATCCCTGCCGTTCCATCACCCGTTTCACGTGGCTGAGCGAATGGCGTTCCTGGACCACCTGACGAACGGCAGGGCGATCCTGGGCGTCGGCCAGTCGAACCTCCAGCCTGACATCAAGCTGTTCAACATTCCGATCCAGGACCTGCGGCCGATGATGTTCGAGTCCATCGAGATCATCGTCAAGCTGCTCGAGTCGCCTGAACCGGTATCGTACGAGGGCCGTTACTGGACGATCAACGACATGGTCCTGCAGCTTCGGTCTTACCAGCAGCCGCGGCTGCCGCTCGGCATGGCCACCACCGGCACGCGCGGCAGCATAGAACTCGGTGGCAAATACGGGATGATCCTGCTTTCACCGGTTGGCCGAACACCCCCGGGCGGTGTGCCGCCGTCCGAACGATGGGACGTGTACGCGGAGGCGGCGCGCAACCACGGCCACACGCCTTCGAAGGAGAACATGCGCGCGGTCTCGTGGTTCCATCTTGCGGACACCCGTGAACAGGCCTGGGAGGACGTGCGGGAAACGGCGATGCGGGACACGAACTACTTCGCCACGATCGGCGGTACCGCCGGTTACGCCGAGTACCCCGGGCAGCCGTTCGAAGAGTTCACGGTCGAAGGGGTTGCCGCCCTGCGTGGTTGGGTGATCGGTACCCCGGATGACGCGATAGAGGCGATAGAGGAGATCGACCGCGAGGCTGGCGGCATCGGCGGGATTATGCTTTCGACCCACGAGTGGGTCAATTCGCACAAGACCAATTACAGCCTGGAACTGTTCGCCCGCTACGTCATGCCGCATTTCCGCGGCCACACGCAGGACCTGAAAGCTGCATGGCGCAGAACGCAGGCGGACGCCGCGGCCGGCCGGCTTCCGGGTTCAGGCTCAGGCGCAACCGGCCAGGCGCCATCGTTGGACGACCACAAGAGCAACGTCTACGTTTCGCGCTAGCAAGACATTCGACGCGTTTCGGGATCGAGAACAGGTTTCAGGCTCAGCGCGAACTGAATTCATAAATCAGGCTTCCTGAAACCAACAGACTGGAAATACGGGGACGCCAGTGGCTTCACTTCAATCAATGCTCGACCAGGTGGACGGTCTCACCCAGGAGATCGTGGAACTGGAGCAGGCCCTCGTACGCATTCCGTCGGTCAACACCGGCGCCATGCCCACGGGGAATGAAACGCCGGTCGCCGAGTACATCAGGGACTGGCTCGGGAACGAGGGGATCTCGTCGGAAATCCTGGCACGTGACCCGGAGCGGGGGAACATCATCGCGGTCTACCCGGGGGAACTGCCGCGCACCCGCCTGATGCTGATGTCTCACACCGACGTTGTGCCGGTCGAAGAGGTCGAAAAGTGGGAGCATGAGCCATTCGGCGCCGAGATTTCGGGCGGGCGCGTCTATGGACGAGGCGCTTCCGACTGCAAGGCGCTATTGACCTCCCAGTTAATGGCCATGGCCGTGCTCAAGAGAAACAACGTGCGTTTGCGCCACGGGTTGAGGCTCGTGAGCGGAGCGGACGAGGAACACGGCGGACGCTGGGGCTTCGGCTGGCTCGCGGACAATCACCCCGAGTCGCTGGAGTCCGAATTCGCGGTGAACGAGGGTGGGGGAACGCCGGTCGAGATAGGAAACTCGCTGGTCTACGCGCTGGGCACGGGGGAGAAGGGCCGACTCGAGATTCACATCCGTTTCAGGGGCGACAGCACCCATGCCTCCATCCCGTGGACGGGAACGAACGCGAGTTACACGCTCGCCCAGGGGTTGAAGGCCATAGAGCAGTACGAGCCCGAACTCGACACCTCACTGGAGATATTCGATTACCTCTCCGAATTTGCGATCGAAGAGCAGGCGAGCCCTGCCAACGTCAACGGCATCGTCGAGCAGGCGAATGAAATTTCGCCGCGGCTGGGTACCATGCTGCGCGCGCTGTCCCGTATGACCCTGACGCCAACGATGATCAAGGGCGGGATCAAGTCCAACAGCGTGCCCGAGGTGTTCGAACTGACGTGCGACGTGCGGACCCTGCCGTTCCAGGACGAGGCCTATGTAAGGTCGCAGTTGGACAAGGTGTTGGAAGGCATTGACAACGTCGAGTACGATGTCGACTACATGTCCGTGCCCAACTCGTCGCCGTTCGAAACGGAGTTGGGAGACGCGGTCCGGCGCGCGCAGGCCCTCGCGGTGCAGCGTGACGACATCCGATGGGTACCGGCGGTCAGCAACGGCTTTACCGACTCCAGGTTCACCCGAAACCTTGGCATTGTGACCTACGGGTTCACCGGCTCTCACCCAAGTGACGACCCGATGTTGGCCAAGGTACACGGGACCGACGAGTCGGTCGGCATTGCCTCCCTCATGAGCGCCACGCGCTGCATGCTTGCCCTCGCATACGACCTCTGCGAAGCGGAATGACCGGCCAGCCCTCCGGCTCTATCAAGGAGCTGGTAGCTGAGGTCGAGGCCGCGCTTCGGGCGTTGTCGGACCCGGAACGCGCTCGAAACGAAAAACGGTACCTGAAGAGCGATCTGCGGTTTATCGGCGTCAAGGTACCAGAGATACGCCGCGCGGCCAGACCGTTCATAAGGTCCGGAGCGATTTCAGACCGCGACTCTTTGCTTGACTTTGCCAACGAATGTTGGGCCTCCGGCGTTCACGAACTGCGATCGACAGCAATCCACGCACTTACGGAAAAGTCCGGTCTCCTCGAAGTTCGAGACATGGCCCTCATTGAAGAACTCATCCGCCAGGCAAAAACATGGGCGCATGTGGACCCGTTGTCCATCTACCTTGCAGGCGGGCTGGTCGAGCGGTTTTCCAATCTGAATTCCACGCTGGACCGGTGGTCGACTGACGACGATTTCTGGGTCCGCCGCTCGGCCATGCTGGCGCTGCTCATCCCGCTTCGGCAAGGCGAGGGCGACTTCGACCGGCTCGCGCGTTACGCCGACGGCATGCTGGAAGAAAAAGAGTTCTTCATCCGGAAGGCAATAGGCTGGGTGCTCCGCGAAGTGAGCAAGAAACGGCCGGAGTTGGTGTACGGCTGGATCGCGCCGAGGACCCATCGCGCCTCCGGAGTCACCATGAGGGAGACCGTAAGGTACTTGCCGGAGGAGCAGCGGGACGCACTCTTGGCCGCATACAAAGAACGGCGGGCGCTGGCCTGATCCTAAGGCCAGTTCATTTTCGCTGATGCGGAATCTGAATTCGTAGGTGTGAGTTGCAAGCCCGCAAACCGGGTTGGGCACGGGCAACGCCAACCGGCTAAGAATCCCCAGTCTGTCGTTCCCGCGTCAGGCCTCACCACGTCAAGGACGTCGTAGGGAACATTTCCAACGCCTCGTGCGTCTAGGTGATAGAGACAATGAAAGTAGGTTAGACCAAACATGGAAGCCAAAGACGGCGGAAGAACTGTCAACGAAATGCTCAGGATATTGCTGCCGGTGATCGCGGCCCTTGCGCTTGCCGCTGCGGTGATGGCCTGTTCCAGGGACCTGCCGGAGGATGACCGGAGTGTCGCCCCGGTCACCACGCCCGCGCCGACGCTCAAGGTCGAGTCTACTGCGACCCCTCGACCAATTGATACTCCTGAACCGACGGCCACCCTCGAGCCAACCAAGACCCCTCGGCCGACCGGGACGGCGGAGTCAGTACGGTCAGAAAAGAACCGAGACGACTCTCCAAGCGCGACCCCGGCGGAGCTTGGCGAACTGGCCGATGGCAACAGCGCCTTCGCCTTTGACCTTTATCGGACGCTGGCCGAAGAAGAGGGCAACCTGTTCTATTCCCCGTACAGCATCTCCGTCGCGCTCGCCATGACCTACGCGGGCGCAAGGGGTGAGACGGAACGCCAATTTGTGGACACGCTCCACTTCCCGCTGCCCCAGGACAGGTTGCACCCCGCAATCAACGCGCTGGACACCCAACTCGTTCCTCGCGGTGGAGTATCAACAGGCGAAGATGAAAGTGAGTTCCGGCTGAACGTCGTCAACGCTGTTTGGGGTCAGCACGACTACAAATTCCTTGATCCGTTCCTGGACGTGCTGGCAACCCACTACGGGGCGGGAGTGCGGCCGGCGGACTTCGTGGGGTCTCCCGAGGAGTCGAGGATCAGGATCAATGACTGGGTGGCCGAACAGACCGAAGACAGGATCCAGGATCTCATTCCCGAGGACGCCATCACCCCGGCAGTCCGGATGGTGCTCACGAACGCAATCTACTTCAATGCAAGGTGGGCTTACTGGTTTGACGAGCGCTTTACGAACATGAGCCCCTTCCGTCTGCTGGACGGCAGCGAGGTCGAAGTTCCGATGATGAAGGTGGGGAGAGCAGAACGGTTCGGCTATGCCGACGGCGACGGATACCAGGTCGTGGAGTTGCCGTACGTTGGCCAAGACGTGTCCATGACCATTCTGCTTCCCGATGAAGGGACCTTCAGGGAATTCGAAGAGTGGATGGACTTGGACAAGATCGACGGCATCCTTGGAGAGATCGAGCGTGAATACGTCGACCTGACCATGCCGAAATTTGAATTCGAATCAAAATTCAGCCTCGCGGATACGCTCAAGGCGATGGGGATGCCCGACGCGTTCGACCGAAACACCGCCGATTTCTCAGGGATGGACGGCCGGTCGTGCCCTGGGGTGTGTCTTCTGATCGCCGATGTCTTTCACAAGGCGTTCGTATCCGTCGACGAAGAGGGTACCGAGGCGGCTGCTGCTACGGGCGTGGTGATGATATTGGAATCGGCGAGACCGGAGCCAACAAAGGTCACGGTAGATCGGCCGTTCATCTTCCTGATCCGGGACCGGGCCACGGAATCCATCCTATTCGTGGGGCGCGTCGAAAACCCGGCGGGGTAGGGCGGGACTCTACCTGCGGATACGCTTAGCCAGGCACGCACGACGGTCCAGCCGAAGCAAGTCCTGCTCTACAAGGCGCAGGGCAAATGACATGGGGTACTTTACAGTTGCCTGGGTTAGGTGCAAGCTGCGAACTGGGACGGCCGACATGACTTTCGGGAAACTACCTTCACGGGGGTCAGTTTCAGACTGACAGCTTCCAGACGATCGTGGCTCCCCGTTCTATCTTGGCGACATTGAAAACTCAAAGGCCCTTGCGGTGACAGTTGTTCGGGACATACAGGCCTCGTTCGCCATAGATGGTCTCAAATCTGACCTCACCAACGGAAACGCTAACCGCCTTGGTGTAACTGACCGCCCGGTCCACAACTGGTATCGGTTTGTGCTGTCCTTCCCGCCGCACCTTGTAAGGGATTACTTGTCCCACTTCCAAATCGGTCAGGGGCAAAAGGTCCTCGACCCTTTCTGTGGTACTGGAACGGTCCTGGTCGAATGCAAGAAACTGGGGATTGACAGCGTTGGAATCGAAGCCCATCCGCTTACGCATATGGTTGCGTCGGTCAAGACCAACTGGGACCCTGCGCCTGGCGAATTGCTCGCTGACGCCAACAACGTGGCCCACTTGGCGGCGAATCGAATCTCGGACACCCGATCAAGTCCGCGGGAATTGCCGGAAGAGGCCGCCAAGCTGCTGATCGGTGGATCCATCAGCCCGTTACCTCTCCACAAAGCCCTGGTGTTGCGGGATACGATCCTGGCTGACGGAACAGATGAGTTGAGGGACCACCAATTGCTCGCGCTGGCGGCCGCTCTACCTTCAGAAATTGGGAACTTACACTTCGGACCGGAGGTGGGAGTCAGGTCCCCCAAGGACGATGCCCCGGTTGTCGCCAATTGGCTCAAGCGTGTGCACGAAATGGCGGCTGACCTGGCGGCCCTGTCAAGTAAAACCGAGGCCGTCGCCAACGCGTTGCACGCTGACTCCCGTTCGTCAAACGAAGTCCTGGGCAGGAACCAAATCGACGCGGTCATAACTTCTCCCCCGTACCCAAATGAGAAGGACTACACGCGTACAACAAGGCTGGAATCTGTCATTCTTGGCTTCGTCACAAATAGGGCCGAATTGCGAGCTACAAAACGGGACTTGGTACGTTCAAATACCAGGGGCGTTTACAAGTCCGATGACGATGACGAGCACCTCGCAACATTGCCGGAAGTTCGGGCAATCGCAGATGAAATCGAGGACCAGCGGCTCCGTTTGGGAAAGACTTCAGGCTTTGAGAAGCAGTACCCACGTGTCACGAAACTGTATTTCGGGGGCATGGTGAAGCATTTGTCGGGCCTTCGAGAGGTGCTCACGCGTGGCGCCAACCTCGCCTACGTGGTCGGTGATCAGGCCTCTTACTTACGGGTGATGATCAGGACCGGAGAGTTAATTGCTCTGGCTGCCGAACGGCTGGGGTACCAGGTCGTTCGGCGTGACTTGTTCCGGACTCGGCACGCGACCGCAACGGGAGCGCAGCTACGAGAAGAAGTGCTCGTATTGCGCTGGCCCGGATAGGTCAACAGGAACACTCAGGACCAGTCGATGTCGGAGAGTCAATCAGCGTACGAGGCCATCATCGAAAACATATTTTTGTCCTCGTACGTCAAAGGTGACCGGCAAGTGAGGTTCCAGCGACAAGATATTGAAGATGCCGCTGGCAGGTTGGGGCTGAATACCCCGCGGAATCTTGGGGATGTGGTCTATTCGTTTCGGTATCGACGCCCGCTGCCGCAGAGCATTATCGATAAGGCGCCTGCCGACCTGTCATGGGTGATAATGCCCGACGGGATCGCCAAGTACATCTTCGTTGCGATGGCGTTCACGGACATCAGGCCGAACGAGCGACTGGCCGAGACGAAGATCCCGGACGCGACGCCCGGTGTCGTGGCACGGTACGCGTTGAGCGACGAGCAGGCATTGCTGGCCAGGTTGCGGTACAACCGCCTAGTGGACGTATTCACCGGCGTGACTTGTTACTCGCTTCAGAGCCACTTGCGGACCTCCATCCCCAATTTAGGGCAGATTGAAACGGATGAGGTTTACGTGGGAGTAGACAAAGCAGGCGTTCATTACGTTTTTCCCGTTCAAGCGAAGGCCGGTCGTGATTTCATCAGCGTCGTACAGATTGCGCAGGACTTCGAACTATGTGCAGCCAGATTTCCTAATCTCGTGGCTCGATCAATTGCCGCACAGTTCATGGATAACGAATTGATCGCAATGTTCGAACTGGAAAGGGACGGCGCGGAGGTGAGGGTCACCGACGAAAAGCATTACCGTCTCGTGGACCACGACGATCTAGACGAAAAAGACCTGGAAATCTACAGGATGAGAACCGAGAGCCGGAAGGCGCCCCAAGCCGAATTCACCTTGCCGAAGCCGGGCTAAGCCGGCCGTTCAGGCTTCCAGGTGATTATGGCTTGCCGTCGCGGGGCCGCGCCCCGGACCGTGATTCCATCAGGAGTCTCCTCCAGCAACTCGTCTGCCGCGGCGAGGAGTCGAGCATACTCTTCTGTGCCCTCTTCTACGCCAAGCCTACGCTGCATGAGCTCCAGCGCTGTTTCCCGGTCTGGGGCCAGGATCGCGGGTTCAGGTCCGATCATCTCCAGATTGGGGTAGATGTCCATCGCCCAGAGCACGTCCATTACCTTGGCGACGCCGGGCAAGGACGATGGAGTAGAGCCATAGACCTTCTCGAAGAACGGGTGGATCACCTCGCCCGGTGTGTCGACCATTTCGAGCACCACTACCCGGTCCTTCGCATGGTCATGCAACTTCGACACGAAAGGGACCACATCCTCGACGTGGTGTAACACCAGGGAGCAAAGCACCATGTCCGCCTTTGGCGCCTGGGCATCTTCCCATGGCTCGTTGATGACCGCGATGTTGGTGATGCCGGCCTCCTCCGCACGGGTGGCCAGAAGCTCCAGGGAGTCCTCGGAATGCTCCACGACTGTCACCCGACTGGCGCGGGTGGCCAGCGGGATCGCGTACCGGCCCGTGCCTCCACCGACGTCCAGGACCTCCGTGCCGGATCCAAGTGCTGCGAATAGCCCGTTCAGGGCCGCGTCATCGGTGCGGTGAGGGTCCAGCGGCCGGTTGGTAAAACCAAAGCGGGCGGGTTGGCCATGCCCATGCCCGTGTCCGTGCTCATGCCCGTCGCCGCGCAGAGCTTCCATATCTCGTTCATGCGCCTGTATCTGTTCTCGCCATGCTTCGAAGACTGATTGCACATTAGCTCCCTGTGAGCCTGACCTCACCAGGATTGTCCAGCATCGGACATCCCAGCGTAGGTTCCACCGATTACTCTGGTCAGAGCCAAATGATACTAAGTGCCATTATCAAATGGGCCAGCAGCCACGCGATAAATTGTGGCGACTATCAGTCGCAATTCCTCGAGGAGAAGGCCCAAAGTGGCATTGATTTGGTGGTCAGTAGGGTCTCGTTATCGGGACGCGAGCGTCAGCCTGTCACCGCGCCCCGGGCGGCAGGCTGGACCAGCTTGATGTACTTGCCGAGGACGCCCGACTCGTAGGGAGGCGGCAGGGGTTCCCAGGTCTCGAGGCGTTTGCTCATCTCTTCGTCCGTGAGACTTACATTCAATTCGAAATTGTCCAGGTCGATCTCGATCTCATCGCCGTCCTGAACGGCCGCTATGGGCCCTCCCACGGCGGCCTCCGGCCCCACGTGGCCGATCATCGAGCCGTGAGACGCGCCTGAAAAACGACCGTCCGTGATGAGGAACACCTTTTCGCCGAGTCCCTGGCCGACCAGCGCGCCCGTAACGGACAGCATCTCCCTCATGCCGGGGCCGCCTTTCGGGCCTTCATAGCGGATCACCACCACGTCCCCTGCCACGATTTGCCGCCGCCTGAGGGCGTCCATGACCTGCTCTTCCTGGTTGAACACCTTGGCCTTGCCCGACCATCGTGCGCCGAACTGGTGTCCGGCGACCTTCAAAATGCATCCCTGCGGCGCCAGGTTGCCGAACAGCGACACCAGTCCTCCGGTCTTGCTGAGCGGCTCGTCGACGGTTTTAACGACGTTCGTATCGCCGAAGTCGGGCCAGTCTCTGAGGTTTTCCTCCACGGTCTTGCCCGTCACCGTCAAGCAGTCCCCATGGAGGAGTCCCGCTTCGAGCAGGCGCTTCATGACGACCGGTACGCCGCCCACGCGGTCGAGGTCGAACATGAGGTATCGTCCGCCCGGCTTCATGTCGGCCAGCAGCGGCGTGCGCATAGAGATGTCGTGGATGTCCTTCAGCGTGAGTTCCACGCCTACCTCGTTCGCGATAGCCGGCAGGTGCAGGGCGGAGTTAGTCGAGCCGCCCATCGACACCACGAGCGCCACGGCGTTCTCGAAGGCATTCCTTGTGAGTATGTCCGAGGGCCGAATGTCCTGGCGCAGCAATTCCAGGACGGCCTCACCGGCGCGCCGGGAAGAGGCCAGTTTGCGTTGATCGACCGCCGGCTCGGAGGCCGAACCGGGCAGCGACAGCCCAAGAGCCTCGCCAATGGACGACATGGTGTTGGCGGTGAACATGCCGCCGCACGCGCCGGGTCCGGGGCATGCGTGCACCTCTATGGCGCGGAGTTCGTCATCGTCGATCAGGCCTGCCTGCCGTTGGCCCACGGCCTCGAAGACCGTCTGAATCTGGATGTCCCTGCCGCGCCAGTTGCCCGGGAGTATCGATCCGCCGTAAATGAAGACCGACGGCAGGTTGAGCCGCGCCATCGCCATCATGGCGCCGGGCAGTGACTTGTCGCACCCCGCCACGGCCACCAGACCGTCGAAGCGCTCGGCAAAACACACAGTCTCGATTGAATCGGCGATCACCTCGCGTGAGACTAGCGATCCCTTCATTCCCTCGGTGCCCATGGAGATGGCGTCCGAGACGGTGATAGTCCCGAATGTGAAGGGCGTGCCCCTGGCCGCAAAGACACCGCGCTTGACCTCCTCGACGAGCGGGGCGATGCCGGAGTTGCACGGGGTCACCTCGTTGTGCGTTGAGGCAACACCCACGAACGGCGCGTCGATGTCCTTGTCGGTCAGGCCCATCGCCCACATCATGGCGCGGTTGGGCGCTCTTATGACGCCTTCGGTGGTCTCCCAACTACGGTGCTTTCCAGCAACTCGGCCGGCCGGGGCTTCGCCGTTGGTCGTGGCTGATTCGTCCTGTTTCGGGGTCGTAGTCATGTGAGTTTCCTGTGATTTCGCGGGGTTCTTGCAATGATACCCGCGGGCCGGGGAATTGCTGACCGCCGCGGGAGCTTCGGGGAGTCTATGCGGCGAATACTTCCCGGGTGTTTTCTCCGGTGATCCTTGCCATGTGTTCCGGGGATATGAAGTCGCAGTGGCGTCGCAGGTACTGGAGCGACTGTTCGTAAGTGCAGTGGCGTTCGACGTTCGGGAGGTCGGACCCCCATACAAGCCGGTCCGGACCTATCCGTTCGTAGTAGGCGCGGATGAAAGTTTGAGCCTCCACGTAGGGATACTCCCACACGCCGCCCATCAGGATGGGGACGAGTATCTCCGTATAGACGTTGCCGGCGTCCAGCGGGCTCCACGCCTCTTCGGGGATAGTGATTTTGCCTGACTCGTCGACGAACCTGTATAGGGGCAAGCCGTGCGTGTACACGCACTTGACGTCCGGATAACGGGTAAGCCATCGGCCGAATGACCGTTGATGTTCGAGCCACGCATCGAGGGTCGGTTCGGGGGAAGTGATGTTCCAGAAGACAGGGATGCCCAGGCGGCGGACCGTCTGCCAGAACGGGTCGAAGGACGGGTCGTCTGCAAGTGTCGTCCGGCCGAACTTGCCTATCAGTCCCGTGTCGAAGAACAGGCCGCTCAGCCCCAGTTCGCGGACTGCTCGTTCGATTTCTGCGATCTGGCTGGGATCGTCGGCTCGCCACTCTTCGACTGTGGCCAGGGACCACAGCCGGTCGGGGTAATCGTCGGCGACCTGGGCGAGGTACTCGTTGAGTCGACCGTAGACATGCCCCGCCTGCACCACGCCTCGGTCCACGCCGAGGTAGTCCATCTGGGCGATGATCTGCTCCGGCGGCGAGTCCAGGTTGCGTGCGGTTGGGGGCAAGTAATACCTGGCGTAGTCCACCCCGTCCGCCGTCCAAAGGAACCGGCCGAAATCGCCACCCCGCAGGTTGACCTGATACAGGTCCTCTCCCTTGTGCCATTCCCGCCCGACGACCGGCGCATTGTCGTGTAGCCGGCGGCCCACCGACCGGTGGAAGACGATCTGGGTGGCGAACTGCATGTGCCGTTCGACCGACTCGAACCCTGACGGCCCGCCCATGTTCGGAAAGATGTGGACGTGGGAGTCAACTGCTCCGGACCTGTTCATTTCTGCTCCTTTGTCAAGCCGGGTGGTCGCACGAGAGGCGGACCTGCGTCGCCTCATCGGCCGCGCCCGAAAACTACGGCGCGGCGACTTTATACAATCTGCGGGGAACCTGGACGCACCTCAAGTAACAAAGGAGACGAGGACGTGACCAGACGATTCGGACCTCGAGACGAAACTTGGCTATCTGGGAGGGAGTGGGAATCTACCGGCTTGGGTCAAGCCGCCGCCCCCTTCGCTTTGCCCGGGGACCGGCCGCATTACCTCCAGGACCGCAACGTAAATGTCGATCACATAAAGTTGACCGTCAGTTTCGACCTGGACAAGAAACAGGTCATCGGCAGGGCCGAACTGAGGCTGCGGCCGATAGTCGATGGCGTGCAACGCATCGAACTCGACTGTGAGGACACGCGGGTCGACTCCGTAAGTGTTGGGCAGACCCGGGCCGGGTTCGTGATCGATGGCAAGAAGCTCAGGATCGAGTTGCCGCGGCGGTACTCGCGCGGGCGGGCGTTCCTGCTTGCCATCGAGTACGTGTCAACACCCCGGCAGGGCATCTACTTCACCGGCCCCGACGAGGGCTATCCGGACAAGCCGGTCCAGATCTGGACCCAGGGCCAGGACACGGACAACCACCACTGGTTCCCATGCATAGATGAACCAAAGGGCCGTCTCACCAGCGAAATCGTGGCCACCGTGACGGATAGTTGGACGGTCATTTCGAACGGGCGCCTGATCAGCGACAGGAGAAACCGCGACGAGGGCACACGTACCGTCCGCTGGCTCCAGGACAAGAAACACGCCGTGTACCTGATTACCCTGGTGGCCGGTGAGTTCTCGCGCGTCGTGCAGCAGGAAGAAGGGCCGTTGATCGACTTCTACTGCGAGCCTGGCCGGGAAGAGGATGCCGAGAGAGCCTTCGAGAACACCGCGGCCATGATCGCCCTGTACGAAGAAGACTTCGGCGAAAAGTACCCCTGGGACAAGTACACGCAGGTGGCCGTACAAGACTTCATCTTCGGCGGAATGGAGAACACCTCCGCGACCACGCAGACCGACCTGACGCTGCACGACGAACGGGCGCACCTCGATTTTTCATCTGACTTCCTGGTGGCCCATGAAGCCGTTCACCAGTGGTTCGGTGACCAGATCACCTGCAGGGAGTGGTCCCACGGATGGCTCAACGAGGGGTTCGCCACGTACTTCGAGGCGCGATGGCAGGAACATCACCGGGGCATCGACGAATACCTGTACGAAATCCTGCTGATGGCACGCGGATATCTGAGCGAGAGCTACCAGCGACCCATAGTCCAGAGAAGCTACAACCAGCCGGTGGACATATTCGACCGCCACCTCTACGAAAAGGGCGGTCTGGTGCTGCACATGCTGCGCCGGGAACTGGGCGATGAGGCGTTCTTCGATTCCATCCGCCACTATTTGAGCCGGTACAAGGACCACAACGTCCTGACCGTCGATCTGCAGCGCGCCATTGAGGACGTGACGGGTCGCAACATGGACTGGTTCTTCGATCAGTGGGTGTTTTGCCCCGGTCACCCCCAGTTCAAGGTCACGTATTCGTGGAATGACGACGAGAGGACGGCGACGCTGAGCGTCCGGCAGACCCAGAAAAACCCATTCAGGTGCAGCCTGGACATCGCGTTCCTGCTCGAGGATGGGCGGCAGGAGTACCGGGCGAAGATCACCGAGAAAGAGCACAGCTTCGTCTACCGGCTCGACAGCCAGCCCAAAGCAGTGCAGTTCGACTCCGGCTACTCGGTCCTGAAGACAGTCGATTTCAAGAAGTCCCAGGACCAGCTCATCTACCAGCTTCAAAACGATGAAGATGTCATCGGCCGGATCGATGCGGCCCAGGGCCTTGGCAAGCAGACCTCCCCGGAGGCCATTGAGGCTCTTGGCAAGGCGGTAAACGAAGACGCGTTCTGGGGTGTAAGGGTTGCGGCTGCGCGTGCGTTGGGAGAGATCCGGACCGGGGCTGCGCTGGACGCGCTCGTGGGCTGCGCCGAAACGGACCACCCGAAGGCGCGCAGGGGCGTTGCCGAAGCGTTGGGCAAGTTCAAGCGACCATTGGCGGCGTCGACGCTGACGGCGATGCTCGACTCCGATGAGAGCTACTACGTCGCCGCAACGGCGGCATCGAGCCTTGGACAGACAAAGTCCGACCGCGCCCACGCCAAGTTGGTCAGCGCACTGGACAGGGACTCACACATGGATGTGATTCGCTCCGGCGCGCTCCAGGGCCTGGCCGAACTCAAGACGGAGGAATCGCGCGAAGTGATCTCCCGCTGGACCGAGTACGGGTTGCCGCAGCGGGCCCGCGAGTCGGCCGTAGCGGCACTTGGAAGGGCGGGCGAGGACCACAAACCAACGTTCGAACTACTGTCCGATCTGCTGGACGATCCCTGGTACAGGACGCGGCTCGGCGCCGCCGGGGCCTTGCGCCGCCTCACCGCCGACACCGCGCTTCCGGCGCTGCAACGCATGGTGGACCGCGAGTTGGACGGACGTGTTGTGCGGACGGCCCGGCAGGCGATCACCGCGATACGGGCCGGCAAGAACGCGCCGGACGACGTAAAGAAACTGCGGACCGACCTGGAAAAACTGGAAGAGACCAACAGGGGACTCACCGAACGGCTCGAGAAGCTGGAGCGGAGTTTTTCGGCCAAGGATGACGGCAAGGGCGGTGAGGAGGGCGAGGCAGACGATGAGTCTGATTGATCGAACGACAATCGCAATCAGCCACGGTGTAAGGCCCATGCCTGCTAGACTTTCGCACCGAACGAATTTCGCTAGCGGCCGATGTGCGCCCGTGCCCGGAGTAGACCTTTGACAGTCGATTACATGCCTCTCCCCGGAACCCCTCTTGAAGAGATCGATACACCCGCGCTGGTGGTCGATCTTGATGCCGCCGAGGCCAACATCAAGGCCCTGCAGGACTGGTGCGACGCAAACGGGACTAACGCCAGGCCGCACGTAAAGACCCACAAAAGTCCGTACTGGGCCCGAAAGCAGGTTGCGGCCGGCGCGATTGGCGTCTGCGCGGCAAAGGTGGGAGAGGCGGAGGCGATGGTGGCCGGCGGCGTGCAGGACATCCTCGTTGCCAACCAGATCGTCGGACCCATCAAGATCCCCCGTCTTGTCGCCCTGGCCCACCAGGCGAAAATCGGAGTAGTGGTCGACGATGCGGACAACGTCCGGGACTTGTCTGTTGCGGCGAGCAGGGCAGGCGTTGAAATCGGCGTCTTGGTGGACATAAATATCCGCATCAACCGCGCCGGCGTGGAGCCGGGAGAGCCGGCCGTTGAGTTGACGCGGTCTATTGTCGATGCGCCTGGCCTGCGATTCGACGGCCTGATGGGGTACGAAGGCCACGTGACGCCGGAAGAACAGGCTGAGACGGACGCCGTGGAAACCTGGCTGGGCAAGTTGCAGGCGGCCGTCATCGCGGTGGAGGAAGCGGGATACCCGGTGGAAGTGGTTTCCGGCGCAGGGACCACGACGTACCGGGCGTCGGGGTCGCACGAACGCGTGACGGAAGTGCAGTGCGGCACCTACATATTCATGGACGGAGCGTACGCGCCCGAAGCCACCGAATTCACGCCCGCCCTTACCGTGATCGCGCAGGTCATGAGCAAACCGGTCCCCGAACGAGCGATAATCGACATCGGCCTCAAGTCAGTGAGCGTTGACTCCGGTCCGCCTCGGGTGCATGACACCCCCGGCGCTGAACTATCCAGGTTGGCGGAGGAACACGGCATCCTGACCGTGGAGGGTGAGGCCAGGAATATGAAGGTAGGAGACCGCGTGAGGCTGCTCCCCATGCACGGGGACACCACCATCAACCTCCACTCGCACTACTTTGGCGTCCGGAACGGCGTCATCGAAGACGTGATACCGATAACCGCCCGCGGCAGGTTCAGGTAAAGACCGGGTTACCGGCTGCCGGCCTTCAGACGTTTTGCCGCGTCGATGGCGGCGATGCCCAGCACAATCACGTCGTCGGGAGGCGGTTCCGCCGCGCCTTCCTCGTTCGTCGCGGGGGTCCCTGCTTCAAGCTGGTCCCTCGTGAACCATCTCCAGCCGGCCGGCACGGATTCGGGGGGGTTCTCAGGCACGGTGAAATAGATGAAGTCGATGTGTTTGTGAGGACCCTCGCCATCATCCGGAATGTCCTCGATAAGGATCGTGACGGGAGGCTGGACCTGTTCGAGGTCTTCGACTGCAAATAACGGGGCACTGGGCACGATGTTCACATCCAGGCCCGTCTCCTCCTGGACTTCCCTCAATACGGCCTGGACCGGGTCTTCGTTCGGTTCGACGTGGCCGCCGGGCGGCAACCACCCTTTCACCTTGCGGTGCCAGTGCAGAAGGACGGCATCATCGAACACGACGAACGCCGTGGCGACGAAGTGCCTGCGCATTGGTATTGGGCTTGTCATTGCCTTGTACGGTGTAACTTTGGAACAAAAGGGGCTACGGATCGAGATGCGTCGGTGGCAATATTCTTATGAAAATTAGCCGGCCAGCCCCCTCTCGTCTTACCGGGGTAACCCGGTACCCACGGTGGGGATCGGAGGTGGGTACGCCAGACATGTGCAACTCCCAACCGGCCGGCGCCAACCCATTTTCATCACCTCGTGCAGTCTTAACAAGGCCACGGAGATTCTTGCTCTTTCTGCCTCCAGCCGGTGCGAACCGGCTCAGACGCGAGGTGGGGCCACCGGGCTGGGATAAATCCCGGCCGGGTGACCCCACGACGCCGAGGCACTTTGCCTGCGGGTACCCTTGCTACAGCAAAGCACCTCTGGTTCTACTATCTGACATTATTTCGACCACCTCCTTTACTACGTTTCGCGTGACGCGAAGTTGCGCCCTGCGGCCGGCTGGCCAGTCGACGCGGTGGCCGGGCCCGGTCGGTGCATTATAGTGCACAAATTCACGAATGTCTCAGGCGGCCCAAAACCTCTAAGTTGACCAGCCCGTGCGGTCGCTCCCCGCGCAGGTACCGCGCCGCGTCTTCGCCAGCGCGGCGGCGAATTGCGTCCCACCCGGGCGCCGAGGAACCGGCTACGTGGGGCGTGACGATTACGTTCTCCATGTGCAGCAGCGGATTGTCGGACTCGACCGGTTCCACCTCGAACACGTCCAGCCCCGCGCCTGCAATCTTCCCGACCCGCAATGCTTCGATCAACGCCGCTTCGTCGACTACCCCGCCCCGGGCGGTGTTTACGAGGTAGGCAGATTTCTTCATACGGTCGAACGCCTGCGTGTTGAAGAGGTGGTGGGACGTCTCGTTGTGCTGGGAGTGAATCGAAATGAAGTCAGAGCGTTCCAGCAGTTCATCGAAGGAAACCAAACTCACCTGGTACTCGATCTCGAGCCATTCTCCAACGTATGGATCGTGGACCAGGACCTCCATGCCCATCGCCCTCGCCTTGCGGGCGAACGACTTCCCGATCCATCCGAAACCGACCACGCCGGCGGTCTGGCCGTAAATCCGCTGACCAAGTGAACGCGATTGCACCTCGCCCCACTGGCCCTCGGTCGTGGCGCGGTCGAGCTGTTTGATTTCCCGGGCGCAGGCGAACATCAACGCCAGGGCATGGTTGGAGACCTCCTCGGAGGTCGAGCCGGGCACGTTTGCGACCATGATGCCCTGCTCGGTGCAGGCGTCGACGTCCACGCCCTCGTAGCCGTGACCGTAGCGAATTATCAGCCCGCAGCGTTCGAGCTGTTCAACGGTGTCACGGGCGATTGGTGAGTGGTCGTCCAGAACGACGTCGGCCTCGCGTATCGCGGCCAGGATCTGTTCCTGCGAGTCGACTCCTGTGGAGACGATTTCGCAGTCAATGCCCGCCAGGGCCTCTCTCTCAAACGTGATGGGTTGTTCGGATCGGTCTATGTGTACGACAAGTGGTCTTCGCATGGGTCGTTTTTGGCTTTCCTTGTACTTCCCGCCGGTTTGGTCTGACGGGGCTTTCGTCAATGGTCCGTAAGTATGCCTATACACTCCGGCCGGGCCGGGTGGATCATTACTATGAAAATAAGCCGGTCAGCCCCCACATCGTCGTGCCGGGGTAACCTGGTACCCACGGTGGGGCGCGGAGGTGGGTACGCCCGACGTGCACAACCTCCATACGACTGGCAACACCCCATTTTCATACCTTGGGGCGCCGGCCGCAGCCAGCATGGGTGATTATTATGAAAGTATGCCGGGCATCCACCAATTAGTCTTGCCGGACTCCGATCCGGCATCCACGGTGGGTTCACCCGGCAAGTTGAAGCCTCATCCGACAGGCAACGCCTCACTTTCGTCTCCTCTTGCGGCCATGACGGGGCCACAGTGATTTCGACCGAAATCAGACCAGCGAGTTTTCGCACGCGACCGGCCCAGCGTCAAGCGTAGATGTCCAACCGTAATGTATTGTGATTTGCCCGCCGATTTTCGTTTGTGATATAAGCCACATACTGGCCGGACCTACATTTTCTTATTCCGACACAAACTTCGCACCAATTGGCTTCCAGCAAAGACAACAGACGCCGGTCCTCCCAGCCTGTGGCCATTGACGAAGTCCCTGATGTAGTCGTCCAAAGGCTACCCCTGTACGTTCGCGTGCTAGGCCGGTTCGAGGCCAACAAAGTCGAAGTCGTCAGTTCCGAGCAACTAGGGATCCGGCTGAGCATGACCCCGGCCCAGATTCGTAAGGACCTGAGCTACTTCGGGCGGTTTGGCAAGCAAGGCCGCGGGTACAACGTTAACCACCTCGCCTCCTCCCTGCGCGGCATTCTTGGCCTGGACGTTTCGTGGAACGCGGCCGTGCTAGGTATGGGCAGGTTGGGCAGAGCAGTCGTTTCCTATCCCGGGTTCGAGCCGGAGGGTTTCAGAGTGGTTGCCGCGTTCGACATAGACGACAGGTTGACGGGTGAGGAGATCGGCGGCCTGAGGGTCCAGTCGATGCGGGAGATCCCGACGACGGTCATGTCCAGGAACGTGAAGATCGGCATCGTGACCGTCCCGTCCACCGAGGCCCAGTCCGTGATAGATACGCTCGTGGACGCCGGAGTGCGGTCTATATTGAACTACGCACCTTTTTCACCTCGTGTGCCGGATGGAGTCAAGGTGAGGAGCGTCGATCCCGTACTGGCGCTCCAGTCGATGACGTACTACCTGAAGAACCCTACAGCCGGCGTCTGAACGCGGCCGTTGGCTCGGGGCGGGCTGATGTTCTCACCCTCGAACGGCTAGCCGGACGCGCCATACCGTGGTGTAAGGGCGCATCCAGGCCAGGAACGGCACAAACCATCCAGTTATCTCAATTTGTCTATGAATTCTTCTGGAGAAATCTCCAGCGAATCAAGAATTCGCTTCAGAGTACCTTTGGGAACCTCGCGGCGTCCCAAAACAACTGGCGACACAAGAGAGCGATCTTGCAGTTTCCGAAAATAAATCACGTGGCTGCCTTTGCCAGTCCTGCCTTGAAAACAACCCAGGCGCTCAAGAGCCGAGACGAGTTGCCTGCTGGAACATGAGGGCAGTTGGCTGAATGCCCTTACGCAGGAACTGGTATTGGGACCCTGCTGATGCGAATTATCTTCTCAAGCGGGACGGGCCGCGTTGTGCTCTCGTCAGAAGAATGAGGGAGCACCTCTATGCCGCGCTCTTCGAAAACCCTCTCCGTCTCCCCGATCTCTTCCAGTCCATTCAAATGAACTTCAACCGCCTCCAAGATGTTTGCGAACGCCTCTTCTACGGTGTCACCGCAACTAGCGGTCCCCAGTTCCTCGCACCACGAAACGTACTTGTCCCCTTCGGGCTCAACAAGCGTGGTCAATACAATCACTCCAGATACGCTCATCGACGACGCCCCTTCCTGAATAGGGGAAGAATGTTAGCACGCACGTATCAACGCCCCACCAGTTGCGAGTTCACCCGTTTGTGAGTGATACGCCGCTGGACCTGAGTTCGGATGAGTCCGACAGTACGTGGAAACGTGCGACCCGAGCAGTCAAAATCACCCAGGTTGCCGGTGGTCCCGAAACGGCTAGCCAGACGCGCCTGACGAAGAACGCCGCTGGCGGCGACGCCGCGCCACCCCGACCCTGGCTTGCGCGCGTCTGAGCGACGACAGGGCGCTTTCGAGGTCCATATCCCCTGAACGGCTCTCGATTCGCTCCTGGGCCTGGCGCACGGCGGCTTCAGCGCGCTCTAGGTCGATGTCCTCATCGCGCTCGGCGGCATCGGCGAGTATGACGACGCGGTTGCCGTTAACTTCCAGGAAGCCGCCTGACACCACCAGTGACGTGCTCTCGCCGTTCTCGGTCAGCCTGACCTCTCCGGGCTGGAGTGTAGTAATTAGCGGGGCGTGGGACGGAAGAACAGTGAATTCTCCGACCTGGCCCGGCGCGACCACGAGCTCCGTGACGCCGGAATAGGCCTGACCTTCGGCGGTGATTATTTCGAGCTGCAGTTGCGCCAAGATTGCAAGTCCATGTCCTGTGACGGAATCCCCATCCTCACACTTCGGCCATCTGCTGCGCCTTTTCCACAGCCTCGTCGATCGTTCCGACCATGTAGAAGGCCTGTTCCGGCAGGTGATCGTGCTGACCTTCAACGATCTCCTTGAATCCGCGCACGGTCTCCGGGGTCGAGACGTACTTGCCCGGAATGCCGGTGAACACTTCGCCGACGAAGAACGGCTGTGTCAGGAAGCGCTGGATTCGCCTGGCCCGGCCAACGGCCAGCTTGTCTTCATCCGAAAGCTCTTCGATGCCCAGGATGGCGATTACGTCCTGCAGGTCCTTATACCGTTGCAGGATCTGCTGCACGCCCCTGGCCACATCGTAGTGCTCCTGGCCGACGATCGCCGGCTCAAGGATCCTGGAGTTGGACGCCAGCGGGTCGACCGCCGGGTACAGGGCCTGCTCGGACAGCGCCCGGTCGAGCGATATGTTGGCGTCGAGGTGGCCGAAGGTGGTGACGATGCCCGGGTCGGTGTAGTCGTCTGCGGGCACGTACACGGCCTGGAACGAGGTGATGGACCCGTTCACGGTGGAGGCTATGCGCTCTTCCAGGTCTCCCATCTCGGTGGACAGCGTTGGCTGGTAGCCCACCGCGGATGGCATTCTGCCGAGCAGGGCCGACACTTCCATGCCTGCGAGGATGTAGCGGTAGACGTTGTCGACGAACAGGAGCACGTCCTGCTTCTGCTCATCCCGGAAGTACTCGGCCATCGTCAGCCCGGTGAGCGCGATGCGTGCGCGGGTGCCGGGCGGTTCGTTCATCTGGCCGAACACCAGCGCGGTCGAATCGAGCACGCCGTAGTCCTGCATCTCGTGCCACAGGTCGTTGCCCTCGCGGGAACGCTCGCCGACTCCGGCAAACACGGAAACTCCGCTGTGTTCCTGCGCGATGTTCCTGATCAGTTCGGTGATGATGACGGTCTTGCCCACGCCTGCGCCGCCGTACGCGCCGATCTTGCCGCCCTTGGCGAAGGGGGTGATCAGGTCGAAGACCTTGATGCCGGTTTCCAGGATGTCTGTGGTGCCGCGCTGCTCCGCAAAGGATGGGGCAGGGCGGTGAATGGGCCACGTTACACCCACATCGACGGGGCCGCGGTTGTCTATGGCGTCTCCGACCACGTTGAACAGCCTGCCAAGCGAGGGCTGACCGACCGGCACGGTGACCGGTTGGCCGGTGTCGGTTACTTCCACGCCGCGCGCCAGTCCGTCGGTCGGGCCCAGCGCGAGGCAACGCGCCCAGCTATTCCCGACGTGCTGTTCGACTTCGAGCACCAGCCGTTCGCCCTCGAGTTCCAACTCAAGAGCGCTGAAAATCGTGGGCAATTCTTCGGGCGGGAACTCGACGTCCACAACCGTGCCGATGATCTGTACGACCCTGCCTTTGGAACCTTCTGCCATCTCGTTTTCCTTTGTGCTGCTCCAGGCCGGTTGCCGAAGCGTCTTGTCTCTAGTCGTATATGCGGTTGGTCGTGTTGCCTGAGGCTGCTCGTTATCAGGCCTCTACCGCTGCGACACCGCCGATGATGTCCAGCAGTTCCGATGTGATCATCTCCTGGCGCGCCTTGTTCAGTTCCAGGGTGAGGTGATCTACCAACTCCAGCGCGTTGTCCGTGGCGTTCTGCATGGCGACCATGCGCGCCGAATGTTCGCTGGCAATCGCTTCCAATACCGTGTGGTAGACCACCGTCTCCACGTAGCGCGGCACGAGTTCCTGCAAAACTGCGCGCGGCGTCGGCTCGTAAATGAACCCAGACGTGTCCGCGTGGCCGTCGGCGGAGGTCTCTTCGGGAGGCTCGACGGGCAGAAGTCGCTTCACGACGGGACGCTGTACCGCGGTGTTTACGAACTCGCTGTAAGCGATGAGCACGCGATCGGCTTCGGCATGCTCGAACTCGTCCATGACCATGCGCGAAATGCCCACGGTCTCTTCGAGGCTCGGGCGGTCGCTCACGCTGAATGAGGCCTTGAGGGTCTGGCCCGTCCTTATAACGAAGGTCTCGCCCTTGCGGCCGACGGCGATCACCTCTACGGGTGAATCGGAAGCCTGTATGACCTCGCCTGCCGTTCGCTGGATGTTTCCGACCAACGCTCCGCACAGGCCGCGGTCCGGTGTGATGAGCAGCAGCGCGGTCTTGCTTACCGGCCTGTCGTCAAGCAGCGGGATGTTCAGTTCTTCATCCTGCGAGGTGATCGTCTCCACCAGGTCCGCAAGTACGCCCTGTATGCGCTGGGAATAGGGCCTTCCGGCCAGGACCATTTGCTGGGCGCGGCGCATCTTGGACGCGGCGATGAACTGCATCGCCTTAGTTACCTGCGCAGTATTTTCTACCGACCGTATTCGCCGGCGAAGTTCCCTGGTGCTTGGCATGTCTCGTTACTTGGTCAGTCGTCCGTCCGGTTGCTGGGGACTCGTCTGAGTCGAATCACAGCCTCCGGCGGCCGGACTAACCTCCCGCCACCGCCATTTCGGCCGTCTGCTTGTAGCCCTTCGCCGCTTCGTCCAGTTTCGACTTGGAGTCGTCGGACAGGTCGCCGGATTCAGCGATCTCCTTGAGCACGTCCGGGACGTTCGCCGCGGCGTAGTCGTACCATCCCGCCTCGAACTGCCTGACGGACTCGACGTCCACGTCGTCAAACGCGCCGCTGTTGGCTATGTAGAAGAGCGCGACCTGGTTCTCGAATGAGACCGGCTGGGTCTCGTCCTGCTTTAGTAACTCGGTGAACCTGCGCCCGCGCTCCAGTTGCCTGCGCGTCGCCGGGTCGAGGTCGGCCGTACCGAACTGGGCGAACGTGGCAAGCTCCCGGTACTGCGCCATGTCCAGCTTCATGCTGCCCGCGACCGACTTCATGCCGCGCTGTTGGGCCGAACTGCCGACCCTCGTCACCGACAGGCCCGCGTTAACGGCCGGCCGTATACCGGATGCGAAGAGGTCGGGTTCGAGGTATATCTGCCCGTCCGTGATAGATATGACGTTTGTGGGGATGTAGGCGGAGACGTCTCCGGCCTGGGTCTCGATGACTGGCAGGGCGGTTATCGAGCCGCCTCCGTATTCTGGATCGAGCCTGGCTGCCCGTTCCAGCAACCTGGAGTGGAGGTAGAACACGTCGCCCGGGTAAGCCTCGCGGCCCGGCGGTCTCCTGAGCAGCAGCGACATTTGACGGTACGCCCAGGCGTGCTTCGTCAGGTCATCATAGACGATCAGTACGTCCTTGCCCTGCGCCATGAAGAACTCGCCCATTGTGCAGCCGGCGTACGGCGCCAGGTACTGGAGTGCGGCCGGGTCGGACGCGTTGGCCGCCACGATGATGGTGTTGTCGAGGGCGCCGGTCTCTTCCAGCTTGGTGGCTACAGCGGCGACCTTAGACGCCTTCTGGCCGATGGCAACGTAAATGCACAGGATGTCGGAGTCTCGCTGGTTGATGATTGCGTCCACGCAGAGCGCCGTCTTGCCCGTTGTGCGGTCTCCGATCACCAACTCGCGCTGGCCGCGGCCTATCGGCACCATGGCATCCACGACCTTCACGCCGAACTGGACGGGCTGATCGACAGACTTGCGGGTAACAACGCCGGGGGCAATCTTTTCGACCGGCAGGGTCGACTCCGTGTGCAGCGGTCCCCTGTCGTCGAGCACGCGGCCGAGCGGGTCGACAACTCTTCCGAGCAGCGATTCGCCCACCGGGACCTCGATGATCCTGCCGGTGCTGCGAACTTCGTCGCCTTCCTTGATGTCGAGGTAGTCACCCAGGATGACCGCGCCAACGCTGTCTTCCTCCAGGTTCAACGCGAGACCGAAGACATCCCCGGGGAATTGGAGTAGTTCGTTCGCCTTCACCCCGGACAGACCGTGGATGCGTGCGATACCGTCACCTGCCTCGATGACGGTCCCGACGTCCACCATCGTCAATTCGGCGCCGAACTCTTCGATCTGCCGCTTGATTACAGAGGCTATGTCCTGACCTGCTACTGCCATACCTTTTGCTCCGACTGCCGGGTCCCGGGCTGCCGCTGCTTCACGCGGCTCGCGGGGTCCCATTCATGGTTTGTCAAATGAAGAAGTTGCGGTTGTCCGCTCCTACGCTACCTCAGCGGGCCGGACGGCAATCTGGTCGCGCATCGATCGCAATCTGGTGCGAGTGCTGCCGTCGATCAACTGGTCGCCGACCCGGGCAACGACCCCGCCGATTATCTCGGGGTCGATGCTCTCGGTCATCGTGATTTGTTTGCCGGTGATATCGGCAAGGCCGGTGCGGATCCTCTCCCTGCGCGCGTCGTCCAGCGGCACGGCAGAGGTGACCTCCGCCTGCGCTATGCCCCGGTGCTCGTTGGCCAGTTCCTGGAATGTCGTGAAGACCTCCGGGAACGAGCCGATGTCACCCCTCACGGCCATCAGCGAGAGCATGTTCACAATCAGGGGCGCTGCATCGCCAAGCAGCGTATTGATCCCGTTCAGCTTGGCTTCGTCCCCCACCTGTGGCGCAATCAGCAGCGCCCGGAAGTCTTCGTCACTCAAAACGTCCGCTGCCCGCGCCATATCCTGCTCCCAGCGCGGTATGCCCTCGTTTTCGAGGGCAAGCTGGAGCGCGGCGATGGCGTATCTGCGTGGTTTTGGCGCTGCCATTTACTTTGCCGTCAAGCTACGGACCGCAGTCTCAAGTCGTCCGGTGCGCATCAACGCACGTTTGGGCGTCCGCTGCATATGTACGTTTTCGATCGTTCTGGCTGACATTCGGACCCGGCTTACCCGGTTCGATCAGTTGCGTTGTTTGGCGAGGCCCTCTTCGAGGACCTTGTCGATCAATTTCGCGTGGGAGTCCTTGTCGAGCGACCGCTCGACGACTCGTTCCGCGGCGGTAATCGCGAGATCGGCAAACTGTGCCCTCACCTGCTCGATTGCGGCGTCCCTTTCGCGTTCGATTTCGGCGCGGGCCCGTTCGAGCATCGCCTCCATTTCGGCGCGGGTGCGCGCGTCCTCTTGCTGCCTGAACTGGTTTGCCGCCGTGCGGGCCTCCCCAATGAGGGCCTGGCCCTGGTTCCTCGCCTCGCCCAACTCCCGTTCGACCTGTTCGGCAGAGGATGCGGCCTCTTGCCTTGCCTGGTCCGCGGCTTCCAGACTCTCCCGAATCCGGTTGGCCCGGGCGTCCAGCATGCGCGTGATCGGCTTGTACAGGACCAAGTAAAGGACACCAAAGATGAACAGCACGCTGACCAATTGGGTCAGCAAACCGCCCAAGGTGATTCCTAGTCCACCCATGTGCTTACCTCAAACGGCCGTTCGGCCGGGTACGATCACGCCACGAAGACGATGATCACTGCGACCACCAGCGCGTAGATGGCGATGGCCTCTGCGAATGCAAGGGCCAGGATCATGTTCTGCTGGATCGGTCCCCTGGCTTCCGGGTTCCTGCCAAGCGCTTCCATTGCGCGCCCTGCGAGGAGTCCGATGCCCAGACCGGGCCCTATTGCGCCCAGGCCAATGGCAAGGGCCGCAGATATCGCCTTAAGACCATCTCCAATAGTTAGTCCGTCTTCCAACTAAATTCCTCCTGGATGTTGTTCCAAGCTGCCGTCCCTGGGTCCGGATCAGGATTTCGGGACGGCGATTGACCACGTGGTTAATGCTCCTCGGCGTGCTCCTCATCATCGTGACTGAGACTCGCCATGACGCCGAACACCAGAGTGAGCATTGCAAAGATGAAGGCCTGAATCAACCCTACGAAGAGTTCCAGGCCAAGGAATGGGATGATCCCGATGAGCGGCAGCAGGAACGCCATCACGATGAGCAGAATTTCGCCGGCGAACATGTTGCCGAAAAGCCGGAAAGTAAAGCTGATAGTGCGTGCGATTTCTCCGAACGCTTCGAGGAAACCCACGAAAGCCTGTATCGGGCCTTTGCCAAGGATGATGAACTTGCCGCTGTAGTGGCGAAAGCCAAGCGCCCTGATGCCCCATATCTGCACCGCGACCATCGCCACGATGGCGATGGCCAGCGTGGTGTTCAGGTCCGTGCTGGCGCCCCTGAAAAACGGGACCAGCAGGGCGGCGCGCTTGCCGACCAGGTCTGCGTACTTGTCCGGGTCGTCAGCGTCAACGGGTGCGCGCTTGACCACGCCGGCGTGCAGGTCTTCTTCGACGTGGTGAATATCTTCGTCGTCGATGTCAACGACGTCCCGCAACGCCACCTTTGCGTCTTCGCCGCGCCCGATCGGGACAAGTCCTAAATAGCCGCTGCCATCGAAGACCACGAACTCCTGGCCGGCGTTCTCCACCAGCACAGCCCGGAGAGCCTCCTCATGTAGCTCTTCCTTGGTCAAGACTGGAAGGCCTTCTTCCTTCCGCATGTCCTTGATCTGGTCTTCCTTGTAGTGGAGGCGGTGTTCCACCCACTCTTCAACCGGCTCGATACGGCCAATCGTGCCGACTCCCGGCAGAGTCCCCAGCCAGTTGGCAAACAGGACGAGGAGGAATATCGCCAGGACAAGGGGCAGGAATCGCCGGCCCGCGTGACGTGCGCCGCCGGCAACGCTGTCAGCAGTGTTATCGAAGAACTCGACGATGACTTCGAAGAGGTTTTGGAAGCCGGATGGCACTTCACGCATGCGGCGCGTCGCGAGCCACGAAACCAGCAGCAGCACGAGCCCGGCCGCCCACAACATCACCGTGGTGTTCATCAGGTCGAACGGGCCGAGTCCGACCACCTTTTCGGCGGGAAGCTGGATCAGCGGGATTGGGCTGCTAAGGAAACCACCGCCAAAGGCAGCTCCCAGGGCTCCTCCCGCAAGGGAAATGAATAGTGCCAGCAGGCCAATGATGGCGATGGCAAGGAGTTTAGGGTTGGAAAAGAGTCCCTTCACCGACCCAAGTCTCTTTTTCGAGTTCCGTCGTCTGTGCGCTCCGTCTGGCGCCGACGGCTAATGTCGGATGCTCGGCTCAAGGCGTTTAGCATCCGCAACATGCCCGTGAATGCAACTATTACTCCGAACGCGGTTCCAGCCAACGTTATCGCGGGTCCGGTGTTAAATCTGCCGTCCAGCCACCACCCGGCAAAGGCTCCTGCGGTTATCGACAATGCGACGTACCAGCCGATACCGGTGAGCCTCAAGATCAGGGCGAGGGTACTCGGCCATTCGTCCTGATGGCCGTCGCCGGACCGACCATTTTTGCTCTTCGATTTGAGCGGTTCAAATTCGCCAGGCAAGTGGGGAAGACCCCTCCCGGATTCGATTGCGTAGTTTATCACAAAGTTCGTTTTGGCTAACCTGTCAGGCGCCGTGTCCGCGGAGTTCGGGCGGGTCCCGTTTCACGTACTTTTGGAGCCAGAAAAGGGAGAGGCCCCGTCCTTGGACGGGGCCTCTTGCGCGCTTGATTGATTCCCTGGTTTTCGGCGAACTATTGCGGCGCCCTTACTTGCCTTCCTTGCCTTCGGGCTTGTCGCCCCTTTCGCCGATGCCCTTCATGTCCAGCGTCTCGATGAAATCGGAGAACGCAGACATCTTTTCCAGTTCTTCCGGCTTGAGCGGGGCGTGTCTGTGCTCCTCTGACCCCTCGGCCCCCTGACCGATGATCGTGCCGCCTGTCTCCTGGTCGAGCTTCACACCCGCCTTCGCCAGGACGGCCTCCTCGGCGAATATCGGCACCCGGGCGCGAACGGCCAGGGCGAGGGCGTCGGACGGCCGGGAATCGATGGGGATCGTCTTGTCGCCGAACGAGACCATGATCTTGGCGAAGAAGGTCTCGTGGTCCAGGCCGGACACCAGGATGTGCTGGATCTCGGCGCCCAGTTCTCCCAGCACGTTGTGGAGCAGGTCGTGAGTGAGGGGGCGCGGCACAGACACTTCCTGGAGCTTGATGGCTATGGCGTCCGCTTCGTTGGGGCCAATCCAGATTGGGAGATACCGGTCCGATTCTTTCTCTTTGAGAATCACCACGCGCTGGTAGTTCAGCAGGCTCACCCTGATGCTGTCGATTTCCAACTCCATCATGGTCCAGTCTCCTTGCGCCGCGCCGTCGATCAACGCCGACGGCCTCGCCGCCTATTCTCGCACTATTTGGCCGGAAAGCGAATCGGGCCGACGGTGGGGGCTAGTTTAACGGTTGAGCCCGCATCCGCGGCCCTGGGCTCACGGGAGACGAAGGCTCGACTGTGATCGCGTTAGGCGTCGTTTGTGCCCGGCGCTGACTGGACTGACTGGGCGGGCGTGCGCGAGAGGGTCCGCAACTCGACGGTACGCCGGCTCAACATCACTCGCCGGCCGCACGTGGTGCACTTCAGTCCGATGTCCATGCCGATGCGGTACACGTCCCATTCCCTGCCTCCGCAGGGGTGCTTCTTCCTGAGGGTCAGCCGATCGCCCGGCGCGAAAGCCGTTCGCTCAACCGGGCTCATGGTTGTTAGACGTTGAGCGGGCCGCCAGGGTTTCCTCTACGGCGGAATTCACCGTCGAATTCAACCTCTTCGCAGCGTCGCGAGCGGCTCCCGCGAAATCGGTGCGCCTGCGGGACGCGTAGATGATGCCCCTCGATGAGTTGATCACCAGCCCCCTACCAGAACAGTTGATTCCCGCGTGGACCGCCTTCTTCACGTCGCCGCCCTGTGCGCCCACGCCTGGCACCAGGAACGTGAGTTCAGGGTGATCGAGGCGCAGTTTCCGTAATTCACCAGGGGCCGTTGCGCCGACCACGATGCCGACTCCGCCGGACTCGTCCCAGGAATTCGCCGCCTTGGCTACGAATCCGTAAAGGGTGGTCTCACCCATGCCGTTCGACAAGACCAGGTCCTGGAATTGGCTGGAACTGGGATTTGATGTGCGGCACACCACGAATATGCCCTTGCCCGAATGCCGCAAGAACGGCTCTATGGTGTCCGCGCCCTGGTAGGGGTTTACCGTGGCGGCGTCGAAACCCCATGTCTCGAAGAGCCCTTTTGCGTATGCAGCCGCGACTTCCCCGATATCCCCTCGCTTTGCGTCCCCAATGATCAGGACGCCCGGCGCCTGCGACCGGATGTAGGCGACCGTTTCCTCCAACGCGGCGATTCCCGTCGAACCTTTTGCCTCAAAGAAGGCCAACTGCGGCTTGAATGCGCAGACCTGGTCGGCTGTGGCGTCCACGATGGCGCGATTGAAGTCGAAGATGTCCTGCACCGGCATCAGGTTCGGGTCGGGATCCAGGCCCACGCATACGAGGCTGCGGGCCGCTGCCTGCTGTGAATCCAGCCGATCGAAAAAAGCGTTCATGCCCATCCCTTCAACGCGTTGTGCCGGGGGCTCGCGCCGGTCTCTCCTAGTATATTCTGGCCTATTCCCACACGCCGGAGAATGGCGCCGGGACCCATATGAGCATCGAATTAGCAACACCCACGCACGCAGATCTGATGACCGTTTACGAACGGCTTCACACCGCGTACGGGCCGCGAAACTGGTGGCCCGGGGACGGGCCGTTTGAAGTTATCGTAGGCGCCATCCTCACCCAGAACACCGCGTGGAAGAACGTCGAAAAGGCCCTGGCCAACATGCGATCGGCCGGACTGTGGAGCTTCGAGGCGGTGCTGCAGGCGGACCGCGACAAGTTGGCCGAAGTCATCAGGCCGTCCGGGTACTACAACACCAAGGCGCGCAAGCTGCAGGTGTTCGCCGGAGTCGTGGTGGAAGAATACGGCGGCTCATTGGAGGGCTTGTTGTCGCTGGACCTGCCTGAACTGCGGCAAAAGCTGTTGAGCATCTGGGGAGTCGGAGAGGAGACGGCGGATGACATTGTGTTGTACGCCGCAGGGAAGCCGTCGTTCGTGGTCGACACCTATACGAAGCGGATCGTCGACCGGCTCGGCTGGAAGACGGGCGGCGCGAAATACGCCGATTACCAACGCCTGTTTGCCGACCTGCTACCCGCCGACGCCGCATTGTTCAACGAGTACCACGCGCTGCTGGACGCCCACGGTTCCCGTACGTGCAAGAAGACGCCTCAGTGCCCGGGCTGTCCCTTGCAGGACCTCTGCCTGACCGGTAACGGGGTGCATTCCCGGTAGGTCCAAATGGGGTCCACCGCCGGCGAGCAACATCTCGCTATCATCGCCTCGTTCGGCCTCCTCAATGCCATATCACCACCCCACCCCCTCTTCATGTCGTCCTCGAGCGCAGCGAAGGACCTCCCGCCCATCCAACAACCACCCTGATCCCCCAGACTAAACCCCCGGCACCCCCACCCCGTCATGCCGGACCCCGATCCGGTACCCATGGTGTGGTGCATAGGCGCGGCTATCACCCAAACCCACGACACCACCAAACATCCTCGCCCCACTTTCATCACCTCGTGCGACCTTCACAAGGCCATAATGATCCCTCGGCTCCGTTCGGAAGCACGTGTGACTTGGCCCGCAAGGCGTAGGCGCGTTACCGGCAAACCTGTGACTATTGAAAGGTTGAAATCATGCGAATCGCACTCATTGGCCAATCCGCGTTTGGCGAAGCTGTACTGCGAGCACTTGCCGAAAACGGCGCTGATGACATTGTTGGCGTCTTTTGCCCGCCGGACCGGGAGGGCAGACCAGTCGATCCGATCAAGTCCGCCGCAGGTGAATTGGATGTCAACGTCTATCAACCCCGGCGTATGCGAAGCGCCAGGGCCATCAGGGAATTCAGGTCGCTCGACGCCGATCTGTGTGTGATGGCCTTCGTGACTGACTTTGTGGCTTCGGAAATCCTCGAGGCTCCTCGCCTTGGGACTATTCAGTACCACCCTTCGTTGCTGCCAAGGCACCGCGGGCCTAGTTCGATCAACTGGCCCATCATCTTCGGCGAAACGGAGACAGGGCTGACCATCTTCTGGCCTGACGACGGCCTGGACACCGGGCCGATCTTGTTGCAAAAACACGTCCCGATTGGCCCGGACGACACCCTGGGATCGCTCTACTTTCAACAGTTGTTTCCGCTCGGGGTGGAGGCGATGGTGGAGTCGGTCGAACTCGTGAGGCGAGGCGAGGCCCCGCGGATCGTCCAGGATGAGTCGCAGGCTACCTACGAAGGGTGGTGCACGGACGAGGACGCGCGAGTCGACTGGGAAAAACCGGCCGGCCAGATCTACAACCTCATCCGCGGCTCGAACCCGCGGCCCGGCGCGCACACGACCCATCGCGGCGAGACGCTCAGGCTGTTCGACTCCGAGATGCTTGCGACTGGCCCGGAAGCGGAACCCGGCACCGTGACCGCCGTCACTGACGACGGTATCGAGATCGCGGCAACCGGCGGCCGGATACGGGTGAAGCGGGTGCAGGCAAAAGGTCAGCGCAAAACGCCTGCCGCGGAGTGGTCGGCAGGAGCTGGCCTGCGCGCGGGTGACATGCTCGGGCGCTGATTCCGAACCCTGCTGTGGGCCTATGCCCCCTCTCGGCCTTCGATATTGCAGGTCGGATTCTTCGGTGACGTACTGCCGGTACTAAAATTGGACCGTGGTAACCGAACGACAGGAACGAGAGGGACAAGACCAGGTGCCGGATGAAGGCGCCAATGCGCCAGGCCCGGCGACAGATCTGCGCGCCCTGGCCCGGGAGCTGGTCGAGTTCCCGAGCATCACCGAGAAGCTCGCCGGCAATACCCGCTTCTTCCTGTCACACGAGCTGGCCCTGGCAACCGTCCCACAGACCAGGGTGGAAGACGTCGAACGCCTGCAATCGGAGACGGCCGAAGCGCGCCTGATGCTCGACACGGTTGGGGACATAGGCCTGGGCGGTATGGAGGACCCGCGGCCGCTGCTGCGCCGCGCCGCGCTGGGCGGGATGCTCACCGGCGCCGAGTTGATGCAGACCGTGAACGTCCTCGAGTCCATCTGGCTGGCAAGGTCGGTGGTCAACTCAATGAAGGGCAGGGCGCCCCGGCTCGAGGACCTGGCGGGTGAAATCCCAGACCTGCGGCAGATCTCCGATCGCATCAAGCAGTCCCTTGCGGACACCGGTGACGTGCGCGATGACGCAACCCCGCGGCTCGGACCGCTCCGGAAGAGAGCCGCACGTGCGTACCAGCGACTGTTGAACCTACTGGAAAGAATGACGGCCCGGCCGACCATTCGCGCGGCGCTCCAGTCGTCGGCGATCGCGGCGCGCGGCGACAGGCTGGTGCTGGAGGTCAAGTCAGGTCACCGCGAAGACGTGCCCGGCATCGTCCACGACGTGTCCAAGACCGGCGCCACGATATTCGTCGAACCGTTCCGCGCCGTCGAACCATGCAACTCGTGGCGTGAACTTGCGGCCGAGGCCCAGCGGGAAGAGGAACGGGTGCTCATCAGGCTTTCGAGGATCATCGGCGGCCGCGAGCAGGAAGCGATTTATTCCCTGGAGGCCGCGGCTGACCTCGACCTGATTGTGGCCCGGGCCCGGCTTGCTGCGACCATGAATGGCATCAGGGCGGAGTCTTTGCCCGATGGGGACGACGTTGCGATACGGCTCTACGGCGCACGCCATCCGCTCCTGGGCGCAGACGCCGTGCCAGTCAACGTGTCGATAGGCCCGGGGTACAAAGGCCTCGTGATAACAGGGCCGAACACGGGCGGGAAAACGGTGGCGCTCAAGACCATTGGCCTCTTTGCCCTGATGCACCAGTGCGGGATGCAGGTGCCGGCCTTGACGGGAACGGCTTTCGCGGTCTTCGACGGCGTCTACGCAGATATTGGAGACGCGCAGAGCATCGAACGTTCGGTGTCGACATTCTCGTCGCACATGGGCAACGTCGTGCGCATACTTGGCGAAGCGGGCCCCGGGTCCCTTGTCCTGCTGGACGAACTGGGGACGGGGACCGACCCCGACGAGGGCTCGGCGTTGGCGCGTTCGATTCTCTCCCACCTGTTGGTGCGCGGCATTCCGACTGCTATCACCACTCACCACCGGGCCGTCGCCGAGTTTGCGACCACCATGGAAGGGGCCGTAAACGCCTCGGTCGAACTCGACCCGAAATCCATGCTGCCCACTTACCACCTCGTCACCGGCATACCGGGGCGCAGCTACGCCCTGAACGTAGCGTCCATCCTCGGACTTTCGGAAGAGATCTTGACCGAGGCGCGCCAGATGCTGGATGAGGGGCACATAGAGGCCGAACGGCTGCTCGACCAACTGCAAAAGGAGCGCAACGAGCTAAGGGACGCGGCCGTAAAGACCCAGGAGGAGTTGGCAAGTGCGGCGGCGGCGCGAGTCGATTTACAACGACGCCTGAACGCCGTCGTGCGCCGGCAGGAGGACCTGGTGGAACGAACGCGGTCGGAACTCCGCAGGGACGCAGACGCCACCCGCAAGGAACTGCGGCGCATCGCAGCCGAGGCGAGGCGCGACGCGACACCGGCTGAAGCGCAACGCGCGGTCACCAGAATCCGGCAGAGAATCAGCGATCCCACGTGGTTTCCCATCGCCGGAGTGGACGAGGCGAAGGAGATGGCCGGAGGGCAGCCCGACGGCGCCGACGGTCCCAAAAGCAGGGGAGTGCAGCAGGGCGACCTCGTCGAGATCAAGGGCCTGAACATCACGGCAAACGTGTTGGCCGTACACAACGACGGTACGGCAGACCTGAGGATGGGGAACGCCAGGATCCAGTTGTCTGCGAACCAACTCCGGGTTCTGGAAGAAGCGGAGGACCGGCCTGAGGAACCGCCTGTCGACGTCAAGGTTGACGCGAACCCCAGTCCGTCAGACACGGACAGGCTCGACGTGCGCGGCTACCGCGTCGACGACGCCGAGATCGAGGTGGGCCGGTACGTCGACCGCTGTTCACTGAACGGCATGGAAAAGTGCGAGATTCTCCATGGCGCCGGCACCGGCGCGTTGAGGCAAGCGGTCAGGGAGTTGCTGGCCTCATCGCCGCACGTAGTTGGTTTCGGCCCAGCGCCGGCATATCGCGGCGGCAACGGGGTAACGGTCGTCGAACTCCGCTAACCGGGTCAGTCCGCGTGGCCGTTGCCTTCAGGCGACAGTTTGTCTTCGGCCGGGTGCACTCTCAGGTCTGGGATCCACCTGAGGAAACCGGGCAGATACCAGTTCCTGTCCCCCAGGAGCTTCATGCTGGCCGGTACCAGGACCGACCGTATGATCGTCGCGTCCACGAGGATCGCGATGGCCAGTCCAAAGCCGAATTGCTGGAACGTGGCCAGGTCGCCGACCGCAAATCCCATGAAGACCGCGACCATGATGAGGGCGGCGCCGGTGATGATGGCTGACGTGGAGCGCAGCCCGAACGCTATGGACTCGTCGTTCTTGCCGGTCTGGTCGAACCGCTCCCGGATCCTGCTGAGCAGGAAGACCTCGTAGTCCATCGAGAGTCCGAACAGGATCGTGAACAGGAACAGCGGTACCCATGCCTCTACGAACTGGACCTGTGTAAAGCCGAAAAGGTCGGCCCCGAAACCCTTCTGAAAGACGATCACCAACAGCCCGTAGGCCGCGCCCACGGAGAGCAGGTTCATGAGGATGGCCTTGACGGGGACCAGTATCGACCTGAACACGAAGAGGAGCAGTACGAAGCTCACGGCCAGCACGATGCCGATAACTATGGGAGTCCACATCGAGACCAGGTCGAAGAACGCTACGTTTATCGCGGTCGCGCCGCCGATCAAGACTCCTCCCGGCAGACCGGACATGGGAATCAGGCGCTCGCGCAGTTCCTCGACTGCGGCGTTGGCTTCGTTGGAGTCGTCCGACACAGTCAGCGGGATTTGCAGCACCCCCACTTCGCCGTCTTCGCTAACGACGTACGGCAGGGGATCGTCCAGCGCCGGGACTGAGCCGATCGAGTTGGACAAAATGTCGATGCCGTCCCGCACCTGCTGTGAAGAGGCGTCGCCGTCGACGACGATGTCAATCGAGGACAAGGTCCCCAGCGCCTCGGGAAATTCCTCCTGCAGGTAGGCGAACGCGCCCTTCGAGCTGGAATCGTCAGGCAGAGTCTCTACACCGTTGAAGCCGATATTTATGTCGAAGTACGGAATCGCCAGGGCGATGAGCACCGCGGCAACACCGATCAAGTGAATCACCGGCCGCCTCAGCACCCTCCCGGTGACCCAGTCCCAGAAACCGCCCAGGCTGATGTCGCCCTTGAACCCCTTGATCTGAAGGTCCGGGATTTTCCAGGCGTACACCTTGTCTCCGAGGAGTCTCAACACCGCCGGCAGGAAGGTGAGTGAAGCAAGGACCGTCACGGCGACGACGAGTATTGCCCCCAGCGCCATTCCCAGGAAGACCGTCGCAGGCACTATCAACATGCCCGCGAGGGCGACCACGACGATGATCCCTGAGAAGAAGACGGCGCGATTTGCCGTGGCTCCAGACCGCCCAATCGCCTCTTCTATTCCCAGCCCCTTGCCGCGTTCCTCTTTGAAGCGCGCCACTATGAACAGCGCGTAGTCGATGCCGACGGCCAGCCCAATCATCGTTATGAAGTTGGTGACCAGGAACGGGATGTTCTTGTAGAACTGTCCGATCAGCGCCACCGTGCCGGTGGCGATGGCGATACCCATCGCGGCCAGGATCACGGGAATCCAGGTGGACCCCAAGGCCCTGAACACCAGCAGCAGGATGACGACGGCAATCCCAACCCCGATCGTCTCACCCTGGATCAGGTCCCTTTCAGCGATTTTCCTGAAGTCCTCATCAACTGCGGCTTCTCCGGCCACTGAGACATCGAATCCACCAGTCGAGTTGGATTCGGCGATTTCCAGAACGCCACCGGCGCCTGCCGAGTCTGCGAGCGTGACCGGGATGATCGTCCCCTTGCCGTCCGAAGCGGTGAGCTGGGCCGCCGTCGCTTGCGGAAGCAGGTTCAGGTTGGGAATGGCGTAAGGGTTGTGCAGGACCGGCCTTTCAGGGTCGTGATCGAGGGACAGGATTTCGCCGTGGACCTTGTCGATGAAGTCCCTGAACTGCGGGTCGTCAACGGTCAGAGAGTCTTGGCGTATCACCACGATCTCCGTCTCGCGGCGTTCGTCCCTCAGGCCGTTCTCCACCAACAACCGTTGAGCCTTGGCCGCCTCCGGTTCCACGGTGAATTGGCCTCGCCCGTTCGTGGTGCCGGAGTCGATCAATTCGAACCACAGCACGGAAGACACGATGGCGGCCGCGACCCAGATTGCGACGACCAGCCAGGGCCGCCTGGCGGATTTCCTGGCAAGCCATTCGCTCGAAATAGTCATCGCTCTATCGCACCCAAAACGAATTCAGAAACGGTTTATACGTGTTGATACGACGACGGCGAGCCGGCGTATCGTCTTTCAGCGTCTACCTTTGATAAAAACTGCGGGCAGGGAATAATTCCCTGGATACATTTATACGCCCTGGAGCCGTCAATTCATACGCCCCCAGGCGACTGGAAATGTAGACTCGGCCATTCTTGTGAGGACGCGCCTATTCGCTGCGCCAGGGAGCCGTAGAATCACGCCATGACGGCAAACAAGATTGAACCGGTCGAATTGGTTAGGCTCATCCATGCCGCGCCGACGCGGGTCTGCGCGGTGGTGACGGGCGCGGGGGTGTTGTCGTTGGCGTGGTTGTTCGGCGAGCCGGGCGCGTCGAGGACCTTTCTTGACGCGCAGGTGCCTTACTCGATGCGGGCGTTGGACGAGTACGTTGGTGTGGACGCTGAGCAGCACGTCTCGGCCCTCGAGGCCGACCGCATGGCTGCGGCCGCGCTGAAGCGGGGGCGAAATCTGTGCGGGTCACCCGGACTACTTGCCGGGGTTGCGTGCACGGCCACGATAGCTACCGATCGCATAAAGAAAGGTGAGCATCGTTGCGCGGTAGCGTGGAGACGTGACGACGGGGGCAAGGTGTATTCCCTCACTCTCGTGAAGGGAGCGCGCGATCGCGCCGGAGAAGAAGAGGTAGTCAGCCGGCTCTTTCTCAACACACTCGCAGAAGCATGCGGCGTCCGGGAACGAGTCGCCCTGCCCCTGTTCGACGTAGAATCCCTCGTCGGGCGACAATTGACCGACCGGGCATAGGCGCCGGACCGGCGCACCTGGCGAAAACCACGTGGAAGACCTGATTGACCTTCTCTATTCGGGCGAAGTCTCGCTCGTCGTCCTGGAACCTGACGGCAGACAGCGCTCGGTCGCCCCCAAAAACGCGGCGGTGTTGGCGGCGTCATTCAACCCGCTTCACCGGGGTCACGTTAGCCTGCTCAACGCGGCCCGGAAAATCACCGGCCTCCCCGGCTTCTTCGAGCTATCCATAGAAAACGTAGACAAGCCGAGACTGTCCCAGCATGAGTTGAGGAGAAGGTTGGCGCAGTTTGCCGCGTTGGCGCCCGTGATCGTGACGGACGCCCCGACGTTTGTCGAAAAGTCCAGGCTTATGCCCGGATCGGTCTTCGTGACCGGAGTAGATACCGCCGAACGGCTACTTGCAGACCGGTACTACGGCCGCGAAAACGACCAGGGCAGTCGCCAGTCCCGGGTCTCACCCGCCGCCCGGGCGTTGAATGAATTGCGCAGGAACCGGTGCCGCGTGCTGGTGGCCGGGAGAATGATCGACGGCCGCGGCCTTGTAACCCTCGATGATATTAAAGTACCGGCGGAGTTCGAAAACCTGCTGGAAGCGATCCCGCTATCCACATTCAGAGAGAACATCTCATCGACCGCCGTCCGAAACGGTCCTGAATCCGAGCACTGGGTCGTTTCATAGCTCTACCGACAGGCTGGCTCAGAGGTCGGACAAGTCGTTGAAGTAGTACCGGGGTCCGCCGTCCGGAGTGTCGCGAAGGGTGTCCGGTTCGGAGTAGAGCGGCGTGGCGGAGTGGTCCTCGGTCATTACGGCCCAGCGCAGCAACATGCCCCGCAATTCCTGGCGAGTCGCAGCCATCGAAGGTTGCTCCGCCAGGTTGGTCAATTCCCATGGGTCGGCTTCCATGTCGTACAACTCGTCGACGGGGTCCATGGGGTCGTAGATGTACTTCCAGCGGTCTGTTCGAATCATCTTCGGCCGGCCCTCGGCGTTGCGTGCGTGCATCAGGCGGATGTGGACGACCGGATTCGGGTCCGTATAGTCGGGGTACCTGTGCAGGTCAGACATCAGCACGCGCGGCCCGCCGGCGCCGTGCTCGGCGAAAACCGCCTCCCGGCCTGTCCCGCCCGCCCCCGGCAGTAGCCGGCCGTACACAGGCGCCGGGCCGTCGAGGCCGATCAGCGACGCGACCGTCGGCATGATGTCTATGTTGCTCACCAACTCGCGCCGCGTCACGCCGCGCTCCAGTCCGCCGGGCCAGGAAACTATCAGCGGCACGCGGGTCATGCAGTCGTAGAACGTGCCCGACTTCAGCATCAGGCCGTGTTCGCCTGCGTAGTCGCCGTGGTCCGCCGTGAACACCACAATCGTGTTCTCCGCGAGCCCGGTCTCATGGAGGGACTGGAGGATGGCGCCGATGGCGTCGTCGAGGTATCTGATCATCCCGTAGTACATCGCCACGGCGCTCCGGAGTTCCTCCTCAGTAGTGCGGTCGAGTCCCATCAGGTGGCGGTAGACAAGCAAGCGCTCCATTTTGGCTTCGAGGTCATCAACCCTGTGCGGGGGCATTTCGATGTTTTCCGGGCTGTACATGGAGGCGTAGGGCTCGGGAGCAGCGAGCGGATGGTGCGGATCGGGGAACGAGACCCACGCGCAAAAAGGCGCGTCTCCTGAAGCTGCGCTTTCCTCCAGGTAATGCGCGGTCCTCGCCGCGATCCGGCTCGACGTACAAGCTACGGGTGGGTAGGGGATGGTCGCGGCGTGCGTGACCGACTGGTTGAACGCAGGAGCCTTCAGAAAGTCGGCAACCGCCCGGGCATCGCTGTCACCCTCAGTTTTGGTCAGCCCGACGTGCCCCGCTTCGACGCGGGTGGTGAACAGGTCCTTGTCGGGACCCTGGAAGCAGTGGTCCTTGCCGATGAGCGCCATGCGGTAACCGGCGTCGGATAGGTGCCGCGCGAAGTGGACCCGGTGCTCTGGCATGAGTACCTGGTTGTGGCGCACGCCGGTGTTGTGCGGATACATGCCTGTCCAGAAGGCGACCCGCGACGGGACACACATCGGCGCGGTTACGTAATGCCGGTAATAAAGAATCCCCGATTCCGCAAGACGCTCCAGGTTGGGCGTGGAAACGTCGGGATTGCCGTACAGGCCAAGGGCGGTGGCCTTCAGTTGGTCAGCCATCAGGATCAGGATGTTCGGCCGGTCGTCAGGCAACTTGGACTCCTGGTGCGGTTTGCATGCTGGATCGGGCTCCCGCGCCGTTACCAGCCCTCGTACAGCTTCGACTGTTCGAGGTCGATTACCTGGTACGGCAGACCGCTCGCCCGCGCCGCGCCTTCGCCGGCCGCGGTCACCAGCCACGTTCCGCCCTTGGCGACCGCCTTTCCGTCGACCATGATCGGCTTCCCGGCGACTAGCGACATCGTGGCGGTACCCGTTGACCGGTCCACAATTGTGACATCGGCGTCCGCGCCCTCCGAAAAGTGCCCCTTGTCCAGCAGGCCGAACGCGCGTGACGGACGATACGACAGTTTGTCCGCTGCTTCGAGGGGCGATAGGGCGCCGAATCCCACCAGCGCAAAAGTACGACTGATCGACACGTTCCTGGGCAGCGCGCCGCCGTCTGTGCTGACCGCGTCGATGGCCCAGTCGCCGTCATCATGGCGCGCCGTGGTGAGCGTGTAGGCGGTCGATGCCGGATTGACCGGGAAGCTCAACCCGGCGGCGGTCTGTGCCGATTCCCAGATCTTTATAGCCTCGTCCCCGGTCACCAGTACGATCCGGTCGCCTTCAGGTTTGAGCGCGGAACAGTAGCCGTCTCGCATCGCTTGCCGGAGACCCTCTTCGTTCGTCGGGTACCCGCGTGTGACGAGGCAGTTTTGCGCGACGTTGTAGACCACGTTGCCGTCTTCGTCGCAGAGACCGTTCGTGCCGTTCTGCTGGGCGAGGTATGCCTCGGTCACGACCTGTCCCCGCATTCCTCCCAGGATGCGCAGGGCTTCGTTCGATTCCTCCGGCGCGGACATGATGAGCCCCCGGCAGTACGAGTTGATGTGGGCAACGTGAAGCCGGCCGTTTCCGACGATGCCGGGGACCTCGCGCAAGCCGTCGATGTGGCTACCGCTGTCCTTGGAACCAACGTGGTACGCCACCCAGGCGCCCATTTCGTTGGCGACGGACACCACGTCGGCGGTGGCCTCGGGTGTGAACGGGTGGTACCCGCCCAGGAGCTTTACGCCGATGGCGCCTTGCTCCAGCGTGCTCCCGATCGCATCGCGGACCGCCGGGGGGCGCGGGTCGTCTTCCTTTATGGTCTCGTGCGGTATCAAGCCCAGCAGAGTCGCTACATTGAGTCCGGCTCCGTCCCGCCTCATGCCTTCGATCATGCGGTTCGGCTCACCCGCCAGGTCGAGAATCGTGGTCGTGCCGCTCTCCACCAGCATGCGATGGCCTACGGCGCGGTCCGTATTTCGTTGCCAGGCGGAGGAGACGTGTGCGTGGAGGTCGATGTGGCCCGGCATCACGTATGTGCCGGAGGCGTCGATGACATTGACGCCTCCCGGTCTCTGAACGGACTCGGCGAGGCGTTCGATGCGGCCGCGCCTGATCAGAATGTCGGACACGCCGTCAACCCCGTTCACAGGGTCCAACACGTGTCCGCCGGTGATTATGGTGGGGTCAGAGTCTTGCAAAACTACGCTCCGGTTTTAGTGAACGGGCGAATGCCGGCAGTCGAGGCGCCAGCCTGCGTACTGGAGAGAATGCAGGCTAGCATTTCACCGCCGCGGCGTGTCGGGAAAGGTGCGGTCCGTTGGAGGTTGGGCGCATGGCCGCGGACGCCGCCGAAGCGCGGCCTGTATCAGGCCCAATTCGGGAGGATCTGCCGACTTGGCGATAATCATCTGGCACGGCGCGAGTTAAAGTAGGGGTCGTCATGTCGACTTTCACGCCAGGCCATCTTGGAAAATGGGAGCCGCTTTACCATGACCTGGTGGAGGGCATATCCCTGCCGCTGACACCTGAGGGCACGTGGATGCTAGGCGATAAACCCGGGCTGCTGGCTATATTCGACGAGGCGGGTCCCGTTTACATCGGCTCGAGCGGCAACATCGCTCGCGACACGCGAGTCTGCCTGGCCGGCGGTTCGGCTCACGAATTCCGGACTCTCATGGCGATGCAGGACTTGCGCGCTTCACCTAAGAACGCAGAAACGCGCGCCAAGTCCGGCCCGCTGGCGCAAAGACTCAACAAGCGCGTGACCAAGCTGACCTACCGCGTCGTCGCTGCGCCGAATCCGATGCTGGGGGCGCTTGCGGAGGCGTTCACAGTGGTCGCGGATCCCCGATTGAACGGCCCGACTGCCGTAGCTAACCGCGCCCTGGACGCGTTGCTCTAACGGGCCCGCGCCTGCCATCAACCCTGGAGCAGTTCGCGACGCGCTTTCCGGGCGGCCTCGCCGTTCGCCTGAAGATGAGGGGCGAGTCCGTCAGGAAGAGCCTTGCGTACCCCGCACGCGACGGCCTGCAAGAATGCGTCTCCTGGCCGCGGGATGGTGGCGCAGGAACGGCGGGACAGAGAGCGTCTCGGCGTCGAGGTCCTGCACGGGCGCCAATTCTTCGCTGGGTTCCGGCTCGGTAAACAGTTCTTCTTCTTCGACCGGGAATCCAGTCGCAATAACGGTTAGCTTGACCTCGTTTTCGAGCTTGGGGTCGGTAACCGAACCGAAGATGATGTTTGCGTCCGGGTCGACCATATCCGAGATTACCTGCGCCGCCTGGTGGACCTTTTCCAGGGTCAGGTCGGTGCCGCCGGTGACGTTGAAAATCACCCCTGTGGCGCCGTCGATCGACACCTCGAGCAGCGGTGAACGGACCGCTTCCTGCGCGGCGATTATGGCGCAGTCCGGTCCGGAACCCTCACCAATGGCCATCCAGGCCGGACCGGCGTTTTCCATCACGGCGCGCACGTCGGCGAAGTCCAGGTTAATTTCACCAGGAATCAGGATCAATTCGGCGATCGATTGCACACCCTGTTGAAGGATGCCGTCGGCCATTCGAAATGCGTTCTCCATGGTCAGACGCTCATCTGAAATGGCGAGAAGGCGGTCATTGGGAATAACGATCAGCGTGTCGACGCAGGACTTCATCTCCTCGATGCCCTCGAGGGCCTTCTTCATGCGGAGCGAACCCTCGAAGGCGAATGGCTTCGTGACTACCCCAACCGTCAGCGCGCCAACCTCGCGTGCGGTCTGCGCGACTATGGGCGAACCGCCCGTGCCCGTTCCGCCACCCATGCCGGCCGCTACGAAGATGAGGTCCGCGCCGGTGAGCGATTCGCGGATTTCTTCGATGCTTTCCTCGTGGCACGCCCGTCCTTTGGTAGGGTCCCCGCCGACACCAAGTCCCCGTGCGGTCTGATCGCCAACCCGGAGCCGGGATGGCACCGTGGAATTTTCGAGAGCCTGGGAGTCGGTGTTGACGGCGATGTACTCGATGTCGGCAATACGGTCGCGGTACATCCTGTTGACTGCGTTCGAACCGCCGCCGCCAACTCCAACCACCTTTATGGTGGCCTTTAACGCGAGACCATCCGGTCCAACGTCTATGGTTTCCTGCATGACTGACTCCCGGACGTACAGAGACCTCGGGCAGTTTGCCTGCCCGCGCCTATTGGACGGTACATGCCCGAATTCCCTTCGCAATCCCAACCGGATGGATCATGGGACAACGCTAAATCCCAGTTTATGCCCGTAGCATAATGACATTCAGGAGATTCTACCAAGTGGCCCGCGAAACGGAATCCCAGGCCGGTATTGCCAGTATGAGTCCAGCCCACTGGACCTCTGGTCCCATGTCTTTTGCACAGGATGGAAAGCGGGCTTCGGGCGTCTGTCGATCACGCAACCGCGCCCCCCTTGACTAAGTTGGACACTCGGTCAGAGTCGTATCCGAGCAAGTCGTAAAGCACTCCCTCGGTGTGCTCGCCGAGCCCGGGAGCGGGAGTCTCACTATTCTCCGAATTCCCGGAGTGAATAGGACTTCCAACGCTCGAAATCTCGCCGTAATCCGGATGAAGCGTGCGGGTGATCATGCCTAGCGCGGCGACCTGGGGGTCGTGCAACGCCGATCCAACATCGTTGACAGGCGCGCAGGGCAGGTGGGGAGACATCGCCTCGAGCCATTCGGCCGTCGTCCGTTCCCTGAATCTCTTTGCCAGTGTTGGCAGTAGCTCGGCCCGGTTTTCATTCCGCGCGGCGAACGACGAAAAGCGGGAGTCCTCAGCAAGTTCGGGCAGTCCCAACTGCTGGACCAGCGACTCCCAGAATTTTTCTTTTGCGCAAAACACCGTAATCCAACCGTCGGAGGTCTCGAAGTTCTGGGAGGGGACCAACGTCTGATGCGAAGAGCTTTCAGTCCGCGCCGGTTCCCAGTCCCGGTTCAGGTTCCACGAAGCCAGGTACGAGAGCATCGAGATGGCCGTGCTGAACAGGCTCACGTCGACGTTACGACCGACCCCGGTCCTGCGCGCTTCGACAAGCGCCGCGGTCAGGCCCAGCGCCGCCGCCAGCCCGCCGGCGAAGTCGATAATCGAGACCCCGCACTTGGTAGGTGGCCCTCCCGGTTCGCCGGTCAGGTCCATGTAGCCGCAAAGGGCCTGGAGAATGGCGTCGTACCCGGGCTGGGACTTCCTGGGTCCAACCGGGCCAAACCCGGAAAGGGAGCAGCAGACTATCGCCTCGTTCAGGTGCTTGAGCCCGGCATAGTCGACTCCCAGCTTTGCGGGAAGGTCTCCCCGCAGATTGTTGTAGACGGCGTCCGAGACCCGCACCAGGTCTCGGAAGACCTCCAACCCGTCCGGATTCCGCAGGTTGATGGCAACCGACTTCTTGCCGCGATTGAACGACTGGAAATACAGGGAGTCGCGGTCGATCTCGAATGGGGGCACGTAACGCGCCACGTCTCCGCCGGATAGAGGGTCTTCGATCTTGATGACTTCCGCGCCGAGGTCCGCCAGTACCTGGGTACCGAAGGGCCCGGCGCCGAACTGCGATATTGCGAGGATTCTTACGCCTTCGAGCGGGCCGGACACGCGGTGCCTCCTTCAATCCGTTGGTGTATCGCCGTGCGGCATGCAAGTAGATTCCGGCGCGCTACGGCAGTCATTGCGCCGGTGTCAGTCCGGCGCGCAGGGCAACAGTACGTTGCGGCGGAAACTGAGAACGCGTTCGCCATGCTGGTTCCTGGCGACCGTTTCCACCTTTACGACCCCGCGGTCCCCGCGCGACGTCAACCGCGTGGCGACTATCGTGCTCGTCGTGTAGATGGAGTCTCCGTGGAAGACGGGGCCCTCGTGCTTCACCTCTTCGTAGTCCAGATTTGCCACGGCGTTCAGGGATATGTCGGCCACGGTTTGCCCAACCGCGATTGAGAAGACCAGCGTCCCGTTCACCAGCGGCTTGTGGTGAGGTTCTCGCCCAGCGGCGTAATGGGCGTCGATGTGTAGCGGGTTCTGGTTTTGCGTCAACAGGGAGAACCAGATGTCGTCCGCGTCCGTGATGGTGCGTCCCGGCCAGTGCGAAAACGTCTGGCCCGGCTCGAAGTCCTCGAAATATCGGCCGTGTCGCATATGTAAGTCACCCGGTGTCCGGCAACGGGACCAGTCTCTGGCGGGACTCGCTGTGGTGATCGATATCGTCCCAGTCCCACAGTTGGGGCACGTACCGCACCGTAGCCCAGAGGGGGGCCTGGTCGGCATAGTGCGGGCTGCCGGGATGGCCGGAGGCGCCCAGAGGCACCACCCAAAGCGACCTGCTCCAGTCTGCGGTGTCGTGAATATACCGGTTTGAGGAAGTGCTGCTCACGTTGAAGCGGTCGGTGAAAGAGTAAGCGGCGGCCTGGGGTGTTTCCGCGTCGCCTCCGTACTCGAATCCGGGCGGGTCGAGCAAATCGGCCGCTTCAGGAAAAACCGGACTCAGCGGGTGCTGTGGGTTGGTGCGGTGGATGTCGCCCCATCTCCACGACTCCATGTCGTCCCCAAGGCGTTCGGTCAACTCACTGATCGCGGCGACCAGTGAATCGTGGACGATCTTGTCCCAGTTGTGCCCGGGTGGGAGCAGCGACGGGGACTCCGACTCCATGTCGGCGACGGCCCTGCTGAATATCTGGGACAGGTGAACGAACGCTCCCCGGCCGGTGTTGCTGGTACCTTCCCCGGCGAGCGAGCCCAGCAGCATTTCCGCCAGTGCGGTCAGCATGTGCGCCCTTGCAGCCCCGTATACGGCGGCGGCGGGGGAATCGACCTCCATTCCGCCGTCCCAGGCCTTGAGCAACGAGACGGCGTGTGCAACGCGCTCGTCAGCCACGGCAAGACCGGCCGCGACCCGCGCGAACGCCAGCCCCGGTAACGAGATCCTGTCGGCGTGCATGGCAGTCATGTCTCCCACGTTGCCCTTGCCGCTTTGCCAGTTCCCGATGTGTGAAATAACGCGCCGCGCCCTGTAGTCCGGCGCGTATTCCAGGGCGATGTAGTGAGGGTAGTCGTCGCCTACCACGCGTTGGTTGCACGTAACGACCCAACCGGCCGAAGGATTCCGGGTCGCCGGCATCTCTTCAAAAGGTATTTCCTCGCCCCACTCGTGCTCGTCGCCCGACCCGTCGATAGGCCGCCATGCGTTGGACATCGAGCGGATGGGTATCCTGCCGCGGTACCTGTAGCCGATCTCGCCGCTCCTGTCGGCGTACACGAAGTTATTTACCGGCTCGGTCCAGTCCCTCAGGGACTCCTCCACCTCGTCGGCGTTGCGAGCCCTCAGCAGGCCGAGCAGGGTGTTGGCCCACGGCGTACCGCTGTTGGTGCCGGGATGCGAGAACGCCACGCCGCCGCCGTTTTCCGGATTGCCCAGGATGACCGGCCCGTGCCTGGTGCGGACGATGTTGATCGGCTGCGGCGCCTCGCCCCTGATCTGTATTTCTTCTACGCGATGTTCGGCGAGCACCCACCCGTTGCCGGTCTTGTATTCGAGCCGGTCTTCCGTTCCGTTGCGGAACTTTTCGACGAACAGGTCCTGGTAATCGGCGTACCCGTGCGTCATTCCCCACGCTGCATGCTCCGTGTGGCTGAAGTGTGGCGCCGCAGGCACGCCGGGCAATGAATAGCCGCTCACGCGCCACTCGGGACAGGACATGTGCACCTGGTAATAGACGTTCGGCGTGTCCAACGCGCGGTGGGAGTCGCCTGCTACCAACGGCATTCCCGATTCGGTCAGTCCGCCTCCGATGACCCACGCGTTGCTGCCTCCGTCGCCGAACGCCGGGTCGCCCAGCATTTCGACCGCGGCAATCAGTTCGTCCAGCCCGTGAAGGTCCGGCCCGTCGAAAAGCTCGCCCGGCGGTACGGTGACCAGGTGACCGGACTCGTATCCTCTGAAGAGCCTTGCCGCCGCTTCCGGGCCGATCTCGCCTGCGAGCCGGGCCCGCCACAGCTTCATCTCCCATACGCCGTATACGAGGTTGCGCACCTTGTAAGCGGCCAGGCATTGCCACGGTTCCCAAGGCTCCGGCCCAGTGTCGAGCAATCGGTACTCCACCGGGAGGGAGCCGGTCGTTTCGATGAACGCGTTGACACCTGCGCAGTAGGCTTCGAGCATTTCTGCGGCTGGTCCATCCGACGCCTGCAGGTCCGCCCTGGCGGCGCGTTCGATGTCCAGCCTGCGCCACAGCAGGTCCTGCGCCAGTCCGCTCGGCCCGGCCCACTCTGCCCATTTGCCAAGTGAGCGTCTCAGGTCGTATTCCATGTGCCACATCCGGTCTTGCGCGGTGGCGAATCCCTGGCCAAGGAACGCGTCCCACTCAGATTCCGCCTTGATGTGCGGCACGCCCCAGCCGTCACGAAAAATCGTCACTTGGCCGCGCAACCCGTTAATCGTCAGGGTTGAGTGGACGTCAGGTAGTGAAGCTTGAAGGTCCTGTTTCGTAATACTCATGCTCTTGCGGGTGACCGAAGATTCTGTGGCTTATCGCCGGCAATGATAGAAGTCGCAGTTCGGGGTGTCCAAGCGCGCCGGCGCTGACTATGGTCATAGATTGACGTCTTCGACCCAACTGTAGTTTGCGGGCCGCCAAGGCCCGGCATACACTGAATCGACCCGGCAAGCGGCCTGATTCGCAGGTCGTCGTCCGAGGCCCGACCACGGAGGTTCAGTTTATGAACGGCTACGAAGCTATTGCCAGAGTGCTCAAGATGGAAGGCGTCGAGTGGATCGCCTGTTTCCCCTCGAACCCGCTGATCGAGGCGGTGGCAGAGGCGGACATTCGCCCAATCACGTTCCGGCAGGAGCGCGGCGGCATCATGGCCGCCGATGCGTTCAGCCGAATGACCAACGGCAACAAGCCTGGCATCTTCGCCTCGCAGGGCGGGCCGGGAGTAGAAAATTCCTTCGGCGGAATCGCCCAGGCATGGGGCGACGGCGTCCCGATTATGTACTTCCCGGACGGGCCGGGCCTCTACAAGGGCGGAGTGAAGCCGCACTTCAAGGCGACCTGGAACTATCAGTACATTTCCAAATGGGCGGAAGCGCCCACAAGCCCGGACTACATCGTCCCGCTGCTCAGGCGGGCGTTCCACGCGCTGCGAAACGGCCGCCCGGGCCCGGTGGTATATGAGATCCACCGCGATGTCATGGACGGCGAGGTCACGAACCTCGATTCGTACCAGTCGCCCAGGGAGTGGAAGGTCATGCCTTCCATTTCCGACATCAAGGACGCAGTAAGCAAGCTGCTGTCCGCCAGGCGGCCCGTCATCTCCGCGGGGCAGGGGATTTATTACGCTGAGGCAACGGACGAACTGAGGGAGTTCGCGGAACTAACCCAGATCCCCGTGATAACCACTATGGAGGGCAAGGGCGCGATCTCCGAAGAACACCCCCTGGCGCTCGGCGCAGCGAACCGCACCGCGCCGCTGGGTGTCTGGACGTGGTTGAAAGAGTCCGACGTCTACTTCGGCATCGGCACGAGCCTCACCAGGACCAACTACGGCATCGACGTCCCATCCGAAGGGAAGTTCATGATCCACTCCACGAACAACGTGGACGACATCAACAAGGACTACACGATCGACATCGGACTGCCGGGCGACGCCAAGCTGGTACTCGAGGCGATGATCGACGAGGCCAAGGCACAACTCGGCGAGCAAGGACGAAGCGGCGACACCGCTGTCCAGGAAGACGTTGCGGACGTGAAGCGAAGGTGGCTTGAGGAGTGGAAGCCGCTCCTCACCTCGGATGCGCAGCCGATAAACCCGTACCGCCTCGTAAACGAGATCAACAAGGCGGTAGACCACGACAACACCATCATGACGCACGACGCCGGACACCCGCGCGACCAGATCATGCCTTTCTACAGGGCAACCGTGCCGCACGGTTACATCGGCTGGGGCAAGACCACCCACCTCGGCTACGGCATACCGCTCATGATCGGTTCGAAGGTCGCCAACCCGGACAAGTTCTGCATGAACTTCATGGGCGACGCTGCGTTCGGAATGTCGGGCCTGGACATTGAGACCGCGGTGCGCGCTGGCGTCCCGATCACGACAATCGTGCTGGATAACCAGACGATGGGAGGCTATGACCGGTCGATCCCAACGGCGATGGAGAAATACGGCGCCGGCAACATGACCGGAAACTACGCCCGAATTGCCGAGGGGCTCGGCGCCGTAGGCATATCGGTCGAAAGCGCAGACGACATCGGCGACGCCATCAGGACTGCCAGGCAACTCAACGCCGACGGTAGGTGCTGCCTGCTCGACGTCAAGACCATGGACGAAAATGCGATGTCCGTCTACCAGACCTGGTAGGCGGTACGGAGGCGATTTGGGAAGCGGCCCGGCCCGAATAGCGGCCGGGCCGCTTTGTCTGTCAGAGGGGTGAACGAATGAAAACGACCTCATTCAGGACGGCGGTGCTGGGCACACCGTGGCGAAACCTGACTTACGTCTTCGTCGAAACGGACGAGGGTCTGACGGGCGTCGGCGAGGCCAGGGTCCTGGGCAAGACGCACACGGTCGGCGAGTACCTCAAGGACGTCCAGCGCCACTTCATCGGCCACGATCCGTTCGACATCGAAGCCCTCTATCGCCGCATGACGCTATTGGACTTCGGCAAGCCAGGAGAGGTCGTTTACACCGGGCTGGCATTGGTCGAACTGGCGTACTGGGACATCATCGGCAAGGCGTGCGGCCAGCCGGTCTACCGCCTGCTGGGCGGGCAGGCCAGGGGCCCGGTACCCGCATACGCCAACGGCTGGTACACGGTCGAAAGGTCGCCCGAACAATTTGCCGAAGCCGCCCGTAGGGTCATGGAACGCGGCTACCGGGCTATGAAATTCGACCCGTTCGGCAACGGCGACCTCGAACTGGAGCGGCCTGAGTTCTATAAGTCGCTCGACCTGATCGAAGCGGTTGCGAGCGTTACCGGTACCGCCGCACAGATCATGCTGGAAATGCACGGGCGCTTTGCTCCGCACCAGGCGCGGGAAGTTGCGCGCATGGTGGAGCGCTACAACGTCGGTTGGATCGAAGAACCGGTGAGACCCGGGGACATCCCTGCCTTGCAATCGGTCCGCCAACACACGTCGTTGCCTATTGCGACCGGCGAACGGCTCTACGGCGCTCCCGAGTTCAGGGAAGTGTGGGGCAGCGGCTCGGTCGACATCATCCAGCCCGACATCACACAGTCCGGCGGCATCCTGGAGACCAAGAAGATCGCTTCGACTGCGGAGACCTACTCGATAATGACTGCGCCCCACAACGTGGGCGGCATAGTCTCAACGATGGCGGGCCTCCACCTCACGCTGACCTTGCGAAACGGCAAGATACTGGAACACTTCAACGATTTTGCCGATCCGTACGTCAAGCAGGCCGGTTCCAACTACCCCGAGGTCGTCGACGGGTACTTCCCGGTTCCGGAAGGTCCAGGTTGGGGAGTCGAACTGGACGAATACTTCATCCGCTCAAACCCGCCGGAGTCGGTCAACGGGGTGTACGCGGACCCCGGCCTGAATATGTTCGAAAACGCCGACTGGGCGCGCCGCGGCCAGGACGCCTGAGGGCGGCCCGATTCCTGCGAACCGGCTTACGGGTAAACGGTGCCGACCCTAGTACATTATGAGGTGGGTAGGAACCAACCGCTGAGAGGTTGGGTCCACCGCTAGGGCGAGACCCTCCAGGGTGTACGCGCCCAGGAGAGGGGGAGCATTATCCTCCCCGAAGACGACGATCGTCACTTCGCTATCTCCGTTGACGGTCGCCCAGGCTCTCCCGTAATCCATGTCGACACGCCTTCCGTCCGCCAGGAGGAACCGGCGCTTTCCCATCGGCTCAACGCCGAGTTCGTGCAGCAGGCTGGTGGGCAGCGTAGTGTAAGCGGCCCCGGTGTCCACCGTAGCCTCTATGTCCTGAACATGCCGGCGGTCCATGCTGGAAATCCGCAACGGCCACTTGAAAGTCCCCAAAAACGAAGCCTCGCGATCACAGAATCTATCACCCAATGTTATCCGAATTCGAAGGTTTCCAACGGTTGCAGGAACCCATGGAGTCGGGCAAGCACGTTCAGTTCACAAGTTTGCCCCGTTAATTCGCAATGGGCTGAAGAGGCGAAGTGGTTTAGGATGTGGACGACTACCTGAGCGAAACTACCTCCGGGGACGAGGCCATTGGCAAATATTGGTTCGCTTCCACGATTTGGCGGCACTGAACGGCTATCAGGCGCGAAAATCTCCGCTCCGTCCCACGCATGGCCGAAAAAGAAACACCCGCGCCGGTGACGACGCGGGTGTTCGATCAAGGTGGACTGTAAGCCGAGTTCTGTGCCTTGCGGCGGGGCAGTTTACGGTCTCGGGAGACCTTCTTCCTCTCCCTCTAGCAAGGCGGCGGCCATCCATCTGGGCCCCCCGTTGCCGGAGGGCTCGAGCGGCCAACCCGGGGACTGGTCGGGCAACGTCATCGCCCCCCTATTTGGCCTTGCACCGGGCGGGGTTTGCCCTGCCCCGTCCGTTACCGTCCGGGCGGTGAGCTCTTACCTCGCCATTTCACCCTTATCCGCCTGAGCGGACGGTGTGTTTCTGTTGCACTTTCCGTCGGGTCGCCCCGCCCCGCTGTTAGCGGGCGCCCATGCCCGAAGGTGCTCGGACTTTCCTCCCCCCGAAGAATCGAGGAGCGGCCGCCCGTCCGCCTTGGTCTGGCCCGATGATAACAGCGGCGGAACTCAGGACGCCGGCGGCGAATGGGAGCGACGGCGTCTCCGCGCGGGTTTGGCCGGTGGTTTGCGCAGTTCGATCTCCGCTCCGCCGGGACTGACGATTATGCGTTCCACCAGGGCGGACATGGCTTGCCGCGCCAGGCTTGAGTCGTCACCGGTCGCAGCCTCAACCAGTGACATAGCGTCTCCCGACGGACCGCTCCCATTGGCTGCGTCCGCTCGCGCCTTCTGGAGGACTGCTAGTGGCGCGGTGAGGTCTGGAATGCTGCCGTATCCCGAAGCCACGGACCTGAGCGCCTTCATGAAATCCCGCTCCGCCGCGGCTACCTTCGCCCCGCGCCTGGTTGGGGGAATGGCATTCGCGCCATCGGCATTTCCGCGGGAGAGGCGGCCGGATTCGGCCAGTTTCAACAACTTGTCCCGAACCATTTGCTCAAGTTCGGTTGCTCTCCAGGACGCATGCTCTTCAGCCGTTCCGTTCCCCGGACGCGTCCGTCCCGGGCATTCGTAATACCGGTAAGTCCGGTCTACCTGTTCGCCGTTCTTTCGCTTCCAAGACCTCTTTCGCGTGAGGCCAAACACGCCCCGGCCGCACGCCGCGCAGCGGGCCAGTCCACCGAGCAGGTACGGCTCCGCGGAAGAAGCGCGGCGCACAGGTTTCCGGCTCTCGAGGATCTGCTGGGCCAGGTTGAACTTGGCTCGTTCCACAAGTGGCTGGTGCGAGCCGGAGATACGCACGCCGTAACGCGTGTATGTGCCCACGTAAGCCCTGTTCCGCAGCACACCCGCAATGGCAACAGGTGTCCACGGACGGCCCTTTCGAGTCCTCACGCCTTGTTCATTCAGGCTTGCGGCAATCCTCCGCAGGCCCTGTCCGCCGGCAGGCGCCATATTCCCAATTGGCGTCGGTCCCGCGTAGACGTCGAAAATGTGCTTGACGACTGCGGCCTCGGCATTGTTGACCTTCAGTTGACCGTCCAGGCCGGCCCAGTAACCGTATGGAGTCCGCCCGAGGACCTCGCCGCGAGATGCCTTGGCGAGAATCGCCTCCCGGATTCGGCGCAAAGAACCGGGCGACCTGCCCGGCAGGCTGAGGAATCGAAGGCCGTTTTGGAGGGGGTCCGGGAAATCCGGGTCAAGGCACCTGATTTCACAGCCCGTCGACTGCAATTCCAGCAGCCGCTTGACCAGGGTTTCGAGGTCACTGGCGAGGTGCGTGGAGTCAGGCATCAGGACAAGCGCCGGTCGCCCTTCCGGACCGGCGACGCTTGCGATCAGCCCTGCGTAGTTCTCGTCCCTGTCGGCGCCTGCGAACGTCTTCACCAGGTGGTGGTTGAACCGGTCGCAGTAGTCGCGTATCGCCTCGTCGTCAATTCGGCCGCGAGACGATGGCAAACCGGTCCCGGTCTCAGTCGAGCCGTCGCCGGGCAGCGGGGACCTATAGACTCCAACCGCCCGCATAGATTACTCGTTCAGCAGGATCCTGCCGCAGCTACTGCAGGAGACGAGGTTGCCTGCGCCCCTGATGCGAGCCAACTCGCGAAGCGGCAGTCTGACCCTGCACCCCTGGCACACGCCGCGCTCGACGCGCACCACCGCCACGCCTCCTTTGCGGATCAGGAGCGAGTTATAGAGGGACAGGTCCTCGGGGGGGATGCCGGCAGTGGACACCTTGCGTTCTTCGTCCATCTTGAGGCAAAGACGGCCCAGGCGTCTTCTCTTGGATTTGAGTTGGGTTTCACTTTCCTGCCATTGCCGTTCAGCTTCTTCCAGTTCAGACCGGCGTTGTTCATTCAATTGCCGCGCCTCATCGGCTGCGATCTGGGCCGGTTCGGAAGATTCCTCCACCTGGGCAAGTTCCCGCTTGGCGGCTGCATGTTCCGTTTCGATGGCGGTCAGTTCCCGAACGTTTGTGATGGAACCGCCGTATAGCCGCTCTTCCAGTCGGGCGAGGCGTTCGCTCAGCGCGGCGGACTCAGATTCCAGCCTTGCGGACTCCAGTCTTGCCTCCAACTCGCCAATACGGGCCTTTTCCGCGCTCTCTCTCAATACAGGCAGTCCGCCTTGTGTCTCAAGGTCCCGGCTGACCCGTCGGTATTCGCGGCGTCGTAACGCCAATTCCTGGTCGGTGACCTGGAGTTCAAGTAGTGCCCTTGCTGAATTCAAATGGTTTCGCTCTCGGTTGATTGATATGCGGTGTTCGAACCTGAAAAGTCTAGATTCGGGGCGACATTATGTCAACAAAACAAAACGTCAAATGGATGCTGCAAGGCGTGTCGCACCGCCCCAGACGGCTGTAAATTTGCCTGCATGGGTCATAATGTGCGGCACCGGACCTGACGGTCGTCGCAGAAACAAAGCATGTCGAACAACAACAAGCAGAAATACGACTACCACCTGCCGGAGTGCGTGATCCGGCGGCCGCGAACTCGTATCGTGTGTACTCTCGGGCCTGCGACCGACCGGGTCGAGGTAATGTGCGATTTGATCGAAGCTGGCATGTCGGTCGCCCGGTTGAATCTTTCCCACGGCAGCGTTGAATCTCACCGGAATTACGTCCGGGACGTCCGGACGGCGTCCGGAATCACCGGCGCTCCCATTGGGATTCTGGCCGATTTACCGGGTCCCAAGTACCGCACCGGCGACGTCGCCGACGGGACTGTCGACCTCGAAGAAGGCGCTGCCTTCACGTTGACCGCGTCCAATGTGAGGGCCGGCCCCGATCACACTACGGTCTGGCCGCCCGGCCTTCACAAAGACGTGGCGATCGGCGCCAGTGTCTTGATCGACGAGGGCGCTATCGAGTTGGTAGTAGAGCGCGTCGATGGTGCGGACATTCACTGCCGGGTGACTTCCCCCGGCGCGCTGGAATCACGCAAGGCCGTGACGACCCCGGGGATTACTTCAACCCTCGACTACCTTACGAGCGAAACAAAGTCTGCGCTCGACTTCGTCAAGGAGAACGACATCGAGTTCGTAGGCCTGTCCTACGTGCGTAATTCGCAGGACCTGGCAAAGGTCAAGGAATGCCTGGAGGATAGCTCCTACCCACACCAGTTGATCGCCAAGATCGAGGTGGCCGAAGGCGTGGAGAACCTGAAGTCTATTCTCGAACAGGTCGATGGCGTGATGGTCGCTCGCGGAGACCTGGGCGTCGAGCTACCCATCGAGGACGTGCCTGGGATCCAGAGGCGCATAATCCGGGAGGCCAACGAGGCTGGCAAAGTCGTGATCACTGCGACCCAGATGTTGGAGTCGATGATCGATTCTCCCCAGCCAACCCGGGCCGAGGCTTCGGACGTTCACAACGCAGTCCGCGACGGTTCTGATTCCATCATGCTCTCAGGCGAAACATCGATCGGGTCGTATCCGGTCAGGACGGTCGAGTACATGGCGCAGATCGCCAGGCGCGCCGAGGAGGAACTGGACTACAGCCAACTCCTGGAGAGGCGCCGAGAGGCGCGCGAACTCAGCGGGCAAAGCCTGGATGAGGCAATCGCTTACGGCGCGGTGCGGACCGCCCGGGCGGTGGGCGCCTCGGTGATCCTGGCATTCACAGAGTCCGGCAGCACCGCCGCGCGGGTCGCTTCTTACAGGCCGTCGACCCCTCTGATCGCCATGATGCGGGACGAGACCGCAGGCCCTCGACTCACGCTTCGTTGGGGACTGATTACGCTGTACGCACCGGAGTTCAGCCTTCTGCAGCAGATGTTTCCGGAGGGCTCGCGGGCGGCCAAAGAGACCGGTTTCGCGCGGGACGGTGATCTGGCCGTTGCAGTCGCCGGTATACCGATAGGCGTTCCCGGGAACACCAATCTACTGCGCGTGATACACATACCGGAGCCGGTTACCCCATAGTCACCCGGAGCTTGACTCGGACTCCGATTCGCCAGTAAATGCGTCGAGATCGTTCCTCAATTCGTCGACTATCGTGCGATCCGCGCCCACGTGCCCGTAACAGGCGGCATTGAACAACTCGGTCACCAGCCCGACGCGCGCGCCCGGCAACGCCATTTCCAGTGCGGGCACGCGCTCGTTCGGCGTCAGGTTCGGCAAGAACACCAGGCCCCTCGATACCGCGGCCGCAAGGTAGTCGAAATAGAGCAGGAACACCTCTGTTACCCCCACTTCGTTCTCCGGGTAGCGCCAGTCTCTCGGTTTCTCATTTTGCCGTGTGAACCAGGAAGGCAGCAGGCCCCCCAGTAATCGCAAGAGGTCTTTTGTCGGGTCGGCGTCCCCATCCAGAGCTTCCCGGTCTTCGTCCTCCGGCCGTCGCTGGCGTGAAATGAATTTCCGGTACGCAAGCGCGAGGAAGAGGAACAACGCAACGATCAGGACGACCAGGAGCGGGTACTGGATGATGTTGAATATGGTCTCGAAGAGTTGGCTTTCTCCGGCCGTCTCCTGGATGCCCTCGGGCAGTCCGCCCGGTGGCCCGCCTCCGAGTTCCTGCTCCGGCATTTCTTCGTTCCCGAAGGTGTCCCGAATCCAGTTGATAATCCACATCATCACGTTCACGATGAGCTCGAGCGGATATCTCAGAATCCACAGCAGGGCGTCTATCAGCAGGCCCCAACCCCGGTACAACAACCGCACTCCCACGCCGCCGTAGACGCCGCCCAACAGGCCAAGGACCAGGCCGAGGGCGATTACGGCCAGGATTGAAGCCGCAATGATGCGGGCCCAGGCTGCGCCCTTGCCGCGGAGACCGTGTTCGGGCAGCCGCGCAGCGGCAAGCCCGGCGAGACTGGCCGCGAAGAACGGCACCAGCAACGTCTGTATGCCCACGTCCGTATCGCTGACCTGCTCCGCGATGACTCCCACGGCGATCACGGCGATTCCGATTTTGAAACTTCGCTGGAGGCGGTCGGCGGAGTAGTCGTCGGCGACTATGCCGATCGTCCTTCTCCACACGAAGATGGCGGCAATCAGCGAAAAAATGACGCCGGCAAATGCCTGTGCTTCGAGATCGGCGCCGGTCATCTTCGCGGCCCATGCCATGTCGAACGCACGGTCCGGGTAGAACGTACCGCTTGCGACCGTCAGGTAGATCACGACGACCCCCGCCAACCCCTCCAGGATGGCCAGGGTCGCCTTATTGCCCTTCAGCCCCATCGTGAGCCAGCCGATGAACATGCCCGCCAGGTAAAGAGCGAACACGCCGAACCACGTCAGGGGCGATCCTCCCAATCCGACCAGGAGCCCAATGACCGCCAGCGCCCCGTAGATCCAAATACTCTCGGCAATCGCCAGGGCGCCGAGGATGATCTTGCCGCGGTTCTCAGACACTTCAGCCGCCCGCCGGCCGCCTGAACCGGGCGTGAGGATCGTCGTCGCTCCCCTCGCGCTCGTTCAACAGTTCAGCGAAGTATGGGCCGACCTGCAGCATATTCAGGTCCGGCAACTCCGGTGGTTCATCGTCGCCAACGTACAACGTGCGGACCCTGTACCCCCGTCGGCCGAGACCGGAGACATACTCTACTGCCGCCGGCCGGAAGACCCCGGCGACGAAGATGATCGTTGCGCCCGGGGGCATTGCGCCTTGACCATGGTGACGAGCGAGTTCGTTGAGGCTCTTGACCGCCATCGGCTTGACCATGGCGAGCGACTTCATGATGGCGAGGAGATGTCCCGGTGAGGTCGCGGGGGGTATTACGGCGTTGCCCTGGTTGTGCGGCGGCACCCCGTTGGCGATTAGCCCCACCCGGTGACCCTCGTCGGAGGCGCTCACCGCCACCGAAGCCGCGCACGTCACCGCCCGTTCCAGCACATTCCCCAGGTACCCCTCCCACGGCCGGTCCGTCGTTGCCGCTTCCAGCAGGATCACTGCATAGTGCGACACGCTGGGATCAAAAGTCCTGACGAACAGCTTCTCCTGCGAAGCGTGCCGTGCCGTCGCCTTCCAGTCGACTGAACGGAGCGGGTCGCCGGGGCGGTATTCGCGTATGCCGCTGGGTCGCGAGGGATCATCCCATAGGCTGGTCGGAGTCCGGGAGTCCCCGATAGGTCGCGCAGCCGGCAAAGTCAGCCAGGGGACCGGGACCACCCTGGGGTAAACCGTGATTGTCTGGGTAGACTGCGGTTCCTCGCGAGTGGAGCCGAACATGCCGAACAGGTCGCCGCTTTCCAGTTTCGCGGGACCCAACCGGTAAAAGCCCCTGCTGGCCGCGCGTATCCTGAAGTTGATCCGCACCCGTTCATAACGGCCCAGGCTGGTGACCTCGGTTATTTCGGAGCCCCCCATGAACGGCCTTTCGGTGATCACCTCTGTGGCATCTTGCAGACCCATAGGCAGGAAGTCTCGTACGCGCACCCACGGAACTGGCAGAGGCTTGTTGTTCTCCAGTGCCAAAGACAGTCGTATTTCGTCATCCTGGAACAGGTGGTCGGCGCTCAACTCGCGGCCGTAAGACACCTCCTCGAGCGACAGACGCGCCCACAGCCTCGCCGCGATGGTGACCACGAACACCAGCGCGCCCACGGCGGCTATGAGCGGCTCGCCCAATGCCGCGCCGACTATAACGACTATGACCAGCAGCAGGGTGAACAGGTCTGATATACCGGCACCCTGGTTGATGCGCGGCGGCGGCCTTGTGATTACCGGATGCACAGTTCAGCCTCCCGCCATGGCGCCAACTACCATCAAAGGTTCTGTTCCCCCGGCAATTTCGTCGGGCAGGACCGTGTCCGGCGGCTCATTCGACAGATCGAGACCGCAGGCGAAGAACCTCACCATCGGCCTCCGCCGCGCGTTGGCGTGATACCGGATTGTCCCCCTCAACACCGGATAGGCCTCTTCGAGGGCGTCGATTACCGACCCCACGGTGACCGGGCCGTGCACGGCCAGTTGGACTTCGCCCTGGACGTTTGCCAGGGTGCGCAAGTGTTGCGGAAGAGTCACCCGGATCATGGCAGGATCTGCACTTCGACCGAGAGGACGGCAGGCAGGTCACGGACAATTGGCGTCCAGTTGTCTCCCGAATCGGGCGAAACGTAGACCTGGCCGCCGGTCGTACCAAAGTAGATGCCGCATGAGTCGAGCGAATCTACTGCCATCGCGCCTCTCAGCACATTTACGTAGCAGTCTTCCTGGGGCAGTCCATTCGTCAGCGCCTCCCATTCGTGACCTCCCTCACGACTCCGGTAGACGCGTAATTTGCCCTCGGGTGGATAATGCTCTGACTCGCTGAGTATCGGAATCACGTAAACGGTGTCCGGCTCATGCGCATGGATGTCGATCGGAAATCCAAAGTCGGAGGGCAGGTTCCCGCTGATTTCGTGCCAGGTCTCTCCACCGTCGTCACTACGCGTGACGTCCCAGTGCTTCTGCATGAACAGCACATCGGGCCGGGCGGGGTGCATCGCCATCCTGTGAACGCAATGACCGATTTCCCCTTCAGGGTCCGGGATGAACTCCGAGCGCAGGCCCTTCGTGATCGTTCGCCAGGACTGGCCGCCGTCTTCAGATGTGAGCGCGCCGACAGCCGAAATACCGGCGGTCAATCGATTGCTGTCCCCCGGGTACTGGATGAGAGTGTGCAGGCAAAGTCCGCCCGCGCCAGGAAACCAGTCCTCCGCCGTTTCATGCTGTCGCAGGGCCGGCAGTTCCTGCCACGTTTCGCCTGAGTCTGAAGACCTGAAGAGGCCGGCGTCCTGCACCCCTGCGTACACCACGTTCGGGTCATGCAGTGACGGTTCGAGGACCCAAACGCGCGTGAATTCCCACGGACGCGGTGTGTTGTCGTACCACAGGTGAGTCCCGGTTTCGCCTTCGTAAGCGAATTCGTTGCCCACGGGCGACCAGGTCTTTCCTCCGTCGGTCGACCGCTGGATCAATTGCCCGAACCAGTCCGTAGCCTGCGACGCGTAGATAGTGTCCGGGTCCGCTGGTGACCCCTTGACGTGGAAGACCTCCCAGCCTCCAAAGAACGGTCCGCTCACATCCCAACTCTCCCGGTTGCCGTCCGCGGTCATAACAAAGGCGCCCTTGCGGGTACCTACCAGCAGCCTGACGCTTGTCATGCAAATTTCCCTGATTGTTGAACTGTGGAGGTCAGGCGAACATGCCCTCCTCGGTAGTAGCCGGTGATCCGAAAATCTGTGGGCCCCAATGAACTTACCAGCCGGGCCGAATTGAGAGAGAAATCAGGACGAATCAGCGTTCGATCGGTACTTTGATCGAGCCGAGGATCTCAGAGATGACGTTGTCCCGCGTCCTGCCTCGCAGTCCTGCTGAAGACTCGATCACGACTCGATGGGCGAGGACTGGAATCGCCATCTCCTTGATGTCGTCCGGAATCACGTAGTCCCTGCCTTCAATTGCCGCTCGCGCCTGCGCCGCATGCTGCAAGCTCAACGACGCCCTCGGGCTGGCGCCCAGCCTGAGTTGCGCATGCGTGCGTGTCGCCGACACTATCGCCAGCAGGTATTCGCGTACGTTGGCTTCCATGCGCACCTGCTCCACGGCCCGTTGTGCCTCCAGGATTTCGGCGGGACCGGCAACCTCGGTGATAGCCTCAAGCGGCTCAGTCGCCTGGAACCTCTCCAGCATCGCCGACTCCTCTTCGAGCGTCGGATAGCCGAGGTTTACGCGGAGCAGGAAGCGGTCCAGTTGCGCCTCTGGCAAGGGAAACGTGCCTTCCATCTCGATGGGGTTCAACGTAGCCAGCACCATGAACGGGTCGGGCAGGGCGGAGGTCACCCCGTCGATTGACGCCTGGCGTTCCTGCATCGCCTCGAGCAGGGCCGACTGTGTACGGGGCGTGGCCCGGTTGATCTCGTCGGCCAGGAGAACTTGCGAGAAGACCGGTCCCGGCCGAAATTCAAATTCGCCGGACCGCATGTTGAAGTAATTGATACCCAGCACGTCGGCAGGCACCAGGTCCGGGGTGAACTGGATGCGGTGGAAATCACAGTTGAGCGAAGCGGCCAACGCCTTGGTCAATGTAGTCTTGCCCGTGCCCGGCACGTCTTCGATCAGCGCGTGCCCGCGGCAAAGGAGCGCGATCACCACCAGATCGATTGATGCGGCCTTTCCGACGATTACCCGCTGTACGTTTTCGCGCACCCGGTCCGCCAGGTCACGAACGTTCTCGAACGATTGGCGGACCGCTGTCTTTTCCGTTGTTTCGGGCTCGATTCCCAACACCTGTCAACTCCGATTGAATTTCCGCTGACGCCTTTACGCCGGAGAATGGACTGGCGTTTGCGGGCGAGCTTATTCAGCCTACCACCACTTCAACGGGCACGAATCTGAAACGGTGCGTCGCCGGTCCACCGCGATTCGGCTCAACCGGACCGAATTGGCGCGTCTGGTTCTACGGCAAGCAGACGGCTTGAGATTGATAACCCGTGTCAGACCGTCACGACCGAGTTGGTCAACGTGCCGATACCGTCGATTTCGATACTGACGACATCGCCCTCGGAGAGGCTGAATTCCGGTGGCGGTATCAGCGGTGTGCCGGTGAGCACAGTCGTGCCGTCCGGGACGGGGTTGTGTCGTTGCAGCCAGTCCGCGATCTCCGCGCACGTCCGCTTCATCTCGCTTGTGGAGGTCTCTCCGCCGAACGCCTCGGCGCCGTCCCGTTCGATTGTCATCTTGATGGGCAGGGCCTGCGGATCGCCCAGCGCACCAGGTGTGACGATGCATGGACCGATGGAGCAGGAACGGTCGTACAGCTTTGCCTGGGGCAGGTATAGCGGGTTGGCGCCCTCGATGGTGCGGCTGCTGACGTCGTTGCCCACCGTGAACGCAACCATCTGCCCGCTGTAGAGCACGAACGCCAGTTCCGGCTCGGGCACGTTCCAGTCTGAGTCGGCCCTGACGCCAATGTTGTCGAACGGAGCGACGAGGCGGTCCGCCGTTGCCTTGAAGAACACTTCCGGCCTGTCCGCCTCGTAGACCATCTGGTAGACGTCCGGGGTGCCGCTCTCGGCCTGCCGCTCTCTCATGGAGTCGTGGTAGGTCACGCCTGCAGCCCACACCTCCGGAGCCCAGATGGGCGGATACAACTTGTACGGACACCCCGGATTTGCGGGGTCGAGGAGTTCGTCCACAGCCACCTCATTCCCGCCCCCGCGGCCGATCAGGGCCTCCGCTATTGAATCGATGCTGGTACCTGTGATCGCGGCAGTGTGGAACAGCCCCAGGGTTGACGTGACGCGAGGGTCTATCGAAGTCAGGTCCAGGACAGTGCCGTCATCTGATTGGACACCCACGTGGGGCTCGGCGTTGGTCATGAATTGGTAGTAGCGCATATCTTGGTACCCGTTCCATCCGGTGGCAGTCGCCATTCGCCCGCGCAGCCACTTTCACCCGCGGACGTAGATTGGCCGGATGCTACGTGCAGGCCATTTTGGTGTCAAAGCCGGCAAGGGAAACCGGTCGGCGCCACACAAAGACCCACAGCAACTTTGGGCGTATAACAAGACATGGAAACACGCCCTGAATTTGGAAATCTACGGTTGGCGCGACTCACTATCTTTTTCGCCGCTGCGGTGGCAATTGCCGCGGCAGGCGCCACGGCGGCAGCCGCAGAGGCGAGCACAAACGCTTTGCAAACAGACGCGTTCCGAGAGGTGTCTCCGATTGCAGTTCTCGGACATCGCGCCGAGATCGACTTTGGAGAAGAGATCGAGCTGCATGCCGAGGTCGAGACCGGCGGGATACAGACCGTGGAGGCCAAGGCGATATATCGCCCCGTTGGACCGTCTCGAATCTCCACTTACGCCTACGCCGACGTCCAGATCAGCCCGGCATCGGACAAACTGGACCTCAAGTTCATCATCCCGACCGGCGGGACGAAGTACTACCCGCCCGGCACGGAGTTTGACATCCACTTCGAGCTATTGGACAGCGAGGGCGAAGTCCACTCAACCAAGCCGTTCAAAGTCGAGTACCTCGACCCCCGACTCAATTGGCGGCGCGTTAGCAACGGTCCTGTAACCGCCATTTACCACGGCATACCCGACGACCAGGCCCGAGATCTTGTCGACCACGCGGTGAGCGTATTGCCTGTGATCACCTCGACGATCGGCGTGGACGAGCCTCCTTCGATCAAGGCGATCCTCTTCGACTCGGTGAGACAAGCTACCCCTTACTTCCCGCCGGTCTCGAAGACCGCCACCGACCGGCAGTTCTTCGCCGGTTTTGCCATGTCGGAGTATGGCCTCTTCGTGATGGCCGCGCCGTCGCGGGGCATATTCGTCCACGAGATGACTCACCTGGTGGTGGCTGAGGCGGAGAAGTCCCCGTTGGGGCGGGATGCGCCTTCCTGGTTGAACGAAGGGCTTGCGGTCTACTTTCAGAATGAGGGGGACCACAGGCAGTTGGAAAGGCGGCTCACCGGCCCCGTCCGCCAGGGCAGGCTGTTGCCAATCAAGAACATGAACCGTATCCCCGGCCGTCGCGATGAAATCAACGTGTTTTATCCGCAGTCAGGCCATTTCGTCGCGTACCTCATTGCCCGGTACGGGCATGAACGCGTCGCCGCGTTGCTTGGGAGTCTCGATGCCGGCCAGGAAATAGGCGACGCGTTCCATTCGGCCTATGGCCTGTCTCTTTACGACGTTGAAAACGATTGGAGATCGACCCTCGGCGCAGGGCCTCTTCCGACTCCGGACCCCTCGCTCTGGGAACTTCCACCTCCCGCCATTACCCAGGTGCCCCTCTTGAAGCCTCCGGTTGACACCGTCAGGGCGCCTGAAACCGAGTCGGTTGAGGACAGGGCCGCGCCGCCCAATTCCGTGCCCGCGCCCACTGCCGCGCCACCCCGAGGTGAGGCCGACAGCCCGTCCTCCACCGATGATGTGGAAGCCGGAACATCCGGGCCTGTCGTGACGACCGTCATCGCAGTAATTGCGTTGGCTGCAATTGGAGTGGCGCTGGGCGCATTCGTTGTCGCAAGGTCGAGAACGCGCCGCGAAAGCACGTGACGCCGGGCGTATCCGCTCAGTTCTCTATGAGGCGGTACTCATCGGGTACGCGGAGGACATCGCAATCAGTGAATCCGCCGTCGAAGGTCAACCTCACGCCCTCGCAGTAGCCTATCGGGCCGCCCCAGTCTTCGTGTGGGTAGTCGGGCAATGCGGCAACGGCTCCAAGTTCGACCAGTCCGCCATGGGTGACGATGAGGGCCTGAGTCGACTCGGGGATGCGTTCAACTATGCTGCGCCAGACCCCGGCCAACTCGGCGCCGTACTTCGCCGCAGGTCCGCCGGTACCAACGGCTTGAGAGACCACCGAAAACGGACTGGGCCATCCGTCGATGCTGCGTTGCACACCTTTGGGTATGTGCGCCAATGACTCGACGGTCTCATCGACCTCGAAGCCCATCGCGATGGCGGTTTCGATGGCCCGCGGGATGGGGCTGGTTACCACCTTGATGTATGGCCCGCACGTTTCCCCGACGAGCCGCGCCAGGTCGATTCCGTCCGGTGACAGGTGCTGCCCGGGCTTGCGCCTCATGGTGTGGCGACGGACTTCCAACGTACGCATTATTCAAGAGGCCTCGTGCGGTGCCCGGTTGGAGAGCGCCCGGCGCCGGGTTCCGGGCGCCTTTCCGGCAAGTCCATTTGCTAACCGCCGGCGGCTGCTCGGATGTGCTCGGCCACGATGAACTCTTCGCCCTTGTTGAGCCCGTGGGCGTTGACCTCGAAAGACCGTTCGTTGGCCATCATCACCCAGATTCGCGGGTTTCCGCCGTCCAACTCGTCCGCGATGTCCTGCGCCGTCTTGCCAACTACTTCGGGGTCGACTGTCACAATCAGGGACGAGCCGTAGTACTGGGGTACGTTGACGATCTCCAGGTCCACTCCTGGGGTTCCGGTCAGGATCCGCCGCGCGGTTTCAAGGCGTTCCTCGTACACAAGCAGGCGGTCCTCGTGGTTCATCGTCACCCACCGCTCGACGGCCGTGACGACGCCCACGACCTCCTGCTTGTCTAGTTTCATTGGACGTCCGAACGAGAGGCCGCCGTTCTCCTGGAATGCGATAAAGCCCTGATCGGACGCGGCGTCCACGAGTTCCTTGCGGCCGCACAGAAAGCCGGAAGACTGGGGCGCTCCCATGTACTTGGCGCCGAAGCAGACGAGGTCGGCGCTGCGGGCGTTCCGCAAGAGGTAGTCGAGCGGGTAAATCTGCGCGGCCGCGTCTGCTATGACGGGGACGCCGGCATCGTGCGCCAATTCAACGGTCTCCTCCAGCGTCACGACCGCGGCGGGTTCGACCGCCCGCACGAAATACGCAATGGCTGCCGTACTTTCCCCAATCGCCTCCTCCAACTGGTCCCGCGTGCACCCATCCTCATCTCCGGCCTCAACGAGCTTGGCGCCCGGGACCGTATAGCTGCGATCGTAGGAATAACGCTGCGCCTTCTGAATGATGATTTCATTCTTCATGCCCGTGGTATCCGGTAACTGGGCGATCTTGTCGAGGTCGCGACCGGTCATGCATGCCGCGGCGCTGAACGCAAGAGCCGCCGAGCAGCCGGAGGTGACGTAGGCCGCCTCGACCCCCAGCAGGTCGGCTATGTACTCACCCGACCGGGCCAGCAGTTCCGACATCTCGATGTAGGTGTCGTTGACGGCGGCCATCGCCGCGGTCACCTCCGGCACAGTCGCTGATCCCCCGAGCACGGTCCGGTTGCCCTGTGCGTTGATGACGGCTCGCGCTCCGAGTTTCGAGTAAATGTCTGCCCCTGTTTTTGTCATGCCCATTCCTTGGAGAAACTAACCATGTCTCTGAAAATAACCCGCCAGGGAGTTCACACTTTCGCTCGTCGTGCCGGGGTAACAACGTCACCCCGTACCCGGTACGGGGCCGGTACCCACGGTGGGGCGCGGAGGCGGGTACGCCCGACATGTACAACCCCCATACGACTGGCAACACAGTATTTTCATGATTGGTGACGCCGGCGGCAACCGGCATGGATGTTTGCCACGAAAATAGGCCGGGGGCCCATCGTCTTGCCGGTCAACGCATACCTAAACCGCCAACCGGGGTGGGTCATGCCATGTAAACGTGCTGTACCACCACGCCGAGGCCCGGTGCCCGCGATAACCTCCCATCAGCGGTTATGAGGGGGGAGCCGCTGGCACGGGCCGCAGCGACGTAAAAGGCGTCGTACGCGCTGACGTTCTGTCGATATTGCCAGGCCAGTGGCGCAAGGGTCCGATGAGAGACACGGTCCACCGGCCACCGATGGAGGTCATCTACGACCAACCTTGCCCTGAGTTCCTCGATTTGCCCGTTCAGGACCCCTCGCCGCAGCACCGACAATATTTCTGCGTCGAGTAGCTCGGGAGCCACCAAATCGGCGCTCTCGATAACGTCAGCCACCGACAGGCCGAGAGGCGTCCTGAGGAGGTACTCTACCGCCACGGACGCGTCGATGACGTAGTGGCTCACTCCATCTCCATGTAGCGGGCGGAACGTTCTGCCGCGAGCAGTCTTACGGCCGGAACGCCCAGGTCCGTCTTGGGACGTTCAGCCAGGCGCTCCTGCCACTCGCACCGGTCCAATTCCCGTTCCACGGCGTTGAGGACGAAGGCGCTCATCGTGCTGTTGTTCAAACGCGCGCGGCGGCGAAGGCGTTCATGCAGTGCCTCGGGTATGTTTCGTACTTGTAAGTTCACAATGTAGTGACGGTATCATGCCCACTGCATGAAGTAAACACTTTCCTAACCATCAGCACGCTTGGACCGTCGCCCGGCTTCGCGCGATATGGTTTGCCCATCACCCCGGACCAGCAGCCGCAGGCACAGTAGGGGACGAGTCGAATTGGAAACTGACACAAATACGGCGACCCTCGTCTATTCGCCGGAGCTTGCCGCCTTCGACCTGGGGCCGAATCACCCGCTCAAGCCGATTCGTTACGCTCACACCACTGAATTGATGCGCGTTGCTGGACTGTTCGACGCGCCCGGCGTTCAGACGGTCTCTCCAAGACCGGCCACCCAGGCGGAGATCGAGCGGTTCCACGACCCCGAATACGTTGACGTGGTGCGTGCCATAGGCGCGGGAATGATCGTCCCGGGCATGGGCCAATTCGGGTTTGGGATGGGCGACAATCCACCCGCCCGCGGGCTGTATGACGCAGCGGCATTGTCGTCTGGCAGTTCGATCGTGGCCACGGAACAGGTGATGTCCGGCGCATCCCCGGTGGCATTCGCAATCGCCGGAGGCGTGCATCACCACGCTATGCCCGCCCGCGCCGCCGGGTTCGGCGTGTTCAACGACGCGGTAATCGCCATCCAGAGCCTTGTCGACGACGGTTTGCGAGTCGCCTACGTGGACATCGATTGTCACCACGGAGACGGCGTCCAGGTGGGTTTCTACGAGTCAGACCGGGTCCTGACGATTTCGATCCACGAGAGCGGGCAATTCCTGTTTCCCGGCACCGGCTACACCGAAGAGACGGGCAGGGGAGACGGCCGGGGTTACTCCGTAAACGTGCCGCTCGCGCCGTACACCGGCGATGCGGTCTGGCTGGAGGCGTTTGACGCAGTAGTCCCGCCGCTGGTCAGCAGGTTCGAACCGGACCTGGTATTCACCCAACTCGGCATCGACACCCACTTTCGCGATCCCATCACTCACCTGCGCCTGACCACGCAGGGACACAATGAAGCTGTGCGCAGGCTCGGCGAACTGGCCGCGAAGTGCGGACGTTGGGTGGCCGTCGGCGGTGGCGGTTATGATCCGGCCGCCGTCGCCAGGGCCTGGACAATGGACTTTGCGACCATGGCCGCGTACGACCTTCTGGAGCGCGTACCCGAGTCATTCGAAGCGATTCCCGTCCCTGGGACCTTCGCTGATGAGGCGCCGCCCGATCTGGGCGCCGCGGTCCGGGACCAGACGCGGGCGTTCGCTGCAGAGAGCGTTCGGCAGATCAGGGAAAACGTGTTCCCTGTGCACGGGCTGTGACGAAAAATCGCATCGTGGCGCCCGTCAGTCGGTTGTAACCTGACGGGCGTCCATAGACCGGCTTGAACTTCACGGCCGGACAGTTGGAGGTAACGATTGTGAGAGCCGGATTTGGCAGCAACATCGACACGTCCAGGGAGTCTCTGCGTTACGCGCAGCAACTTGGCGCGACCGACATCATCCCCGCTATCTCAGGTATCCCGTCCATCGACGGCACGTGGGCGCTCAACGACCTCGTGAAGTTGAGGCTCCGCGTCGAGGAGTACGGCATGTCGCTCAGCGCCATCGAGAACGTGCCGATATCGTTCTATGACCACATCATGCTGAACGGCCCGCGACGTGATGAGCAGATCGACAAGATGATCATCACCGTCCGCAACATGGCCCGGGCCGGTATCCCCATCTTCGGGTACCACTGGATGCCGTCGCACGTGTGGAGGACTCCCGAAGTCCCGATCCGGGGCGGCGCGCTGGCCACGGCGTTCGACAACGAAATAGCCAGGCAGTTGCCCTACACGCACGGGCGGCGCTACTCGGAAGAGGAGATGTGGGAGAACCTCGAGTACTGGATCAGGATCATCACGCCCATCGCTGAAGAGGAGGGCATAAAGCTCGGGATCCATCCGTGCGACCCGCCAGTCGATGAACTCGGCGGCATCCCGATGCTGTTCAACTCATACGACAACTACCGACGCTACCTCGACATCTACGATTCCCCCCACAACGCCATCGAATTCTGCCAGGGGACATTCTCCGAAATGCACGATTCGGCGGGCGACAACATCTACGGGTTCATCAGGGAGATGGTGGAGCGCGACCGCATCCTGTACGTGCACTTCAGAAACGTGAACCGGCCGGACCCGGACAAGTTTCACGAGGAGTTCATCAACACCGGCCATGTGGACATGTATCGCGCCATGAAGACGTACCATGACGCCGGTTACAAGAGCTTCTTCATAGACGACCACGTTCCGCACATCGAGGGCGACTCGAAGTGGGGCCACACGGGGCGCGCCTTTGCACACGGCTACATCCAGGCCATGATCGAAGCCGTCGCCAAGCAGGCAGACTAAGCCTGAAAACCCAGCAGGACGTGGGCATGGCGCGGTTTAGCCGCGCAGATGGATCCTAGAATTCGAACGGGCACCACGGCGCGCGTTCGGCGGCGAACATCGCGTCCGCCCGTTTTAACGCTCCGTCTGACCGCTCTTCCACTCGGCCTGCCCGCGCCATGGCGCGGAAGTTGCCGCCGCCCAGGTAGCCCGCTGCAAACTCGGCGGCGCCCATCACCACGTCGGGTTCCTGTCGCGTCGCCTTGCAGGTTGCGCCGGCTTCCGTTGCGTCCAGTTCGAAACGGCCGCCTGCCCACGGGCAGAACTCATCGACCACCTCGATGACCAACCTTGCGGCTGATGCGTATTTCCGAGCCGTCAGCGCCGCCGGCACGTCGACGACCCGCAGCCAGATGGCGTCATAGCGCGTGCGTTTAAGGCGCCGCGGGTCAGCGAGCATCCACCAGAGAGGGTCGTCGACCGTCAGGTAGTCGTACGAAACCCGCCATATGAGGTCGACGTCAAAACAATACCGCCAGAGCGCTGCGTGAGCCTCGTCCGTAGTGGGAATCAGCTCAAGGACCTTCAGGCGACTCTCGTCGTCGCCGCCAGCCATGATCCTGTACATGACATAGCCGTCTGCCGACCCACCTTGTTCGTAAGCGGCCAGAAACAGAGTGCCGTCGGCGGGGTTGTACTCGGGGTTAGGTTCCCGGAGTGTCCGGTAAAGGAATTCCGGTTTTCGCGCGATGAATCCGGGCCATCGGGGCGTTGCACGTTCCCATACGTCGGGGAATATCCGCCTCGCCTCGTCGATGGATACGATCCTCATGTTTCCGCGCGGCGTCACCCCGTGCTCGAAACGGCTGTGCCGGGTGTCGATCGAAATGGCGTCTTGCTGGATCGCTATTCCGTATCCCCAGCGCCCATAGATGATGCTCTCGGAGGCCCAGAGAGCTGCACCCGTCTCCCCGCGGTCCCGCACGCGTTCCAGTTGGTCGCGCATGAGCATCGTTCCGATGCCGCGCCGGTTGTGAGTCGGCAAGACCGCCACGTCCGTCACGGCGGCGACCGGAATCGACTCGCCGCCGGGTACAGTCATTCGGGTCGAGTAGGCGCCCGCGGTGGCTACCATCCGGCCGTTGTCGAAAGCTGCGACATCGCGGTCCAACTCGTGGCGGGAAAGCCATTCCCGGGTCGATTCGGGATCGAGCCGCGGCTCTTCGCCAAACGCTATTTCGGAGGTAATTCGAAACGCGTCGAGTTCCTCTTCTGTGCGTTGTCTGATCTCAATTGGCACTGGTCAGGCTCCCACGAAGAATGCCGGTCAACGACCGGCAATAAAAGAATAATGCGGTAAGAGCGCCGTCGGTGGCGCAGTCAGCCGGGTACTCAGTCGTGCTGTTGCACGTGGACCTTGATCACGCCGCTCGACTTGTCGAAGGCCGTGTCGAACCCCTGATGAATGTCTTCGAGTGACACGGTGTGCGTGACGATGTCCCTGTACGGATACTCACCGGACGCAAGGATATCGATCGCGACCTCGTAATCGTGCCGGCCGTCGACTGTGCCGTAGCAGTTGGACGACAATATGTCGATCTCCCGCAGCAGCGGCGGCATGAAATCGAACGTCTGCGGCTTCTTTATTCCGCCCACGTGTATGACCCGTCCCTGGTTGCGCGCGCAATTGACGCTCTGTGTGAGCGTGTCTGCCTGGTTGCCTCCCACCGTTTCCATCGCCACGTCCGCCCCTAGTCCTCCGGTGGCCGCACGGCAAGCGTCTTCCAGTTCACCCGGCTCGGAGCCGACCACCTCGTCTGCTCCCATCGCCAGGGCCGCCTGCCGCTGCTGGGGGTACCTTGCCGAAGCGATGATCTTGCCCGCTCCCTCGGCCCTTGCCGCAGCGATGCACGACAGGCCGATGGTCGCGGAGCCGATCACCGCGACCGTGTCCCCATTCGAGACTCCGCAATACCGCGCGGCGTGGACCGACACGGCCATGGGCTCAACCAGCGCGGCGTCCACCCAGTCGATGCGCTCGTCGAGAGGAAAAAGCCCGGTCGGCCTGCGGGTCATGTATTCGGCGAATCCGCCGCCGGTGTCCGCTTCCAGGTTGACACAGTGCTTGAACTGACCGTCGTAGCAGTAGAAACAATCGCCGCAGCACAGACCGGCGCCGATTGTCTCCAACGCCACCCGGTCGCCGACCTTGATCCGGGTCTCACCCGCGGGCACCTCGACGACCTCGCCTGCCACCTCGTGGCCGGTCGGCAAGGTCTGCGCCTCTGCGCGGGAATCGGTCAGGTGCAGGTCAGAACCGCAAATCCCGGTTCTCCGGACTCTTATCAGGGCCGCACCGGGGAAAATCTTCGGCATCGGCACATCTTGGACCACGTAACGGCCGGTCCCGTCATCAAGCGCTGCTCTCATGGGCCTTTCCAAACGATGGCGGGGCCTGCGGGGGCAGGCCAGCCATTCGACTCCCCTCCGTCAGACCGGAGGCTGTTTGGCGTTGCAGGCGGTCCCGATTCATCCCAGTCGAATACGGAACACGTACCGAATGGTATAGCACGCCGACATCATGCTGTGCCGCCAGTACCACGTACATGGCTCGCAGGCGGGCCGCACTCGTTTTACGCGGTCAGGTCGGGTCGTCGGGGTCTTGGCGCCGGGTCCCCTTGCGACCGCGCGAAGCCAGCCAATAAACCGCGACAGGGAAGGCGACTATTGACACCCCCAGGACCACGACGATGACAGACGGACCCACACCGAAAATGTGGTCGATGGTGTCGCGGATCCACCGAATGAGCGTCGGGTCAGCACTTTCGGAGTGGTGCAGGAGTATTCGGAGCGCGCCCGTCATCGCTGAACTCCGTCGCCCTCAGGCTATCCGCCACTCGCCGGTCCGGCGGGCGCAGGCGCCCGGGGAATCGAGGCGTACCTCACCGAGTACCGCCGTTCCCTGATGCTGAGTGAAACTATGCCGGCCACGGCCAGGAAAAGCACACCGGCCGCAATCGCCGGATCGTAGTTGCCCCAGATGTCGAAAACCAGGCCGAACAGGTAGACGGCGAGCGCTCCGCCGATCTGGTGAGCGAAGTTGATGAGTCCGACCAATGAACCCATGTGCCGCAACCCGTAAACGTCGGCGGCCAGCCCGGTGGTCAAAGGCACCGTAGCGAGCCACGACGCCCCGCCCATGATTGCAAATCCCCACAAGGCCAAATAAGGGTTCGGGATTAGCAGGACGAGGAACGCCGAGCCCCTGACCAGGTAGACGCATCCAAGCAGGAGACGGCGTTCCACGCGGTCAGACAGGCTGCCGATCAAAATTACGCCAATGGCATTTATCCCGCTCAGCAACCCGAACGCCAACGCCGCTGTCGTAGGCGTGATGCCTTCGGCGATGGCCCACCTCACGTAGTGGACTGAAATCGATCCCGTTGTGACGCCGCAGACGAAATACCCGATCGACAACTGCCACATCGGCGCGGACCTGAACGGCGCCGTCCAGGTCCTCGCCTCCAGGGGGGTGAAGGTCGAGCGGCCAGGCGCGCCTTTTCCGCCTGTTGGGTCTCGATTCCCATCCGGGGACTCGCCGACGTCCCGCGGATCATCTTTGACCACCAGGTACACGAGCGGAGCGCCGAGAAGTAACACGATGCCCCCGGCGACCAGCCATGAAGTCCGCCAGTCCGTCCATATAAGCAGGTAGGTCAGAAACGGCACGAACACGAGACCGCCGACGGAACCGCCGGACGCCAACACGCTCAGCGCGCGACCGCGACTCTGGCGGAACCAGCGCGCGGCCACCACGCCCGGCGGTCCGCCTGATAGAGCGCCGGACGCGAAAGAGACCACCACTCCGTAAAGCGCGATCAGGGCGTAGACGTTGCCCACGGCGGCGATGGCCGCGGTGCCAAGGCCCATGACGATGAGACCGATGGTGATTACGATGCGGCCGCCGAATATGTCCACCATCCGGCCGAACACGACCTGGCTCGCGCCGTTTACGAGCCAGCCCACGGCTGCCGCGATGGAGATCGTCCCGACAGTTGCGTTGAACTCCTTCTCCCAAGTTTCGACGAAGATGCCGAATCCGTTCCTCGCTCCGACGCCGAGGAACATGGAAAAGAACAGGGCGGCGATGATGTACCAGCCGTAGAACGGCGCGCCCTGGAACCTCTTCCGGGTCCTTTGGATCAGGTTCAAACCGCCAACCTTGCGACGTGAATGCGCCGTCGACGCGGTCTTCTAGGCAACGCCCAGGATCTCGACGGCGTCCCGGTTGATGATTGCTTCTAGCTCCTGTTCCGGGATGCCCGGCAGGTGGTGGTCGGCGGCAAATTTGTTGAGCCCGCGAATGTGGTCGATGTTGTCCTGCGGCATAGTGACCGGCCAGTCAGAGGCAAAGAGGATCTTCTCGGTAACTCCCCACTCGTGGAACAGCCGCATGCCGTTCCAATACGACCAGGGCCTGTAGAACTGCGCAGAAATGTCGGCCCAGACATTCGGGTGCTTGCGCACAACTGTGATCGTTTCTATGTGCCACGGATGGCCCAGGTGCGCCATGATCATCTTCAGTTTCGGAAAGGCCGCGGCCACCCGGTCATACGCCTGCGGATGCGCGTACATCAACGGCGCATCCCACATCGGAGACGTCCCCATGTGCCAGAGGATGGGAATGCCGTCGGCCTCTAGCCGTGCGTAGAGCCGGTAAGCCCCTTCGCCGTTGGGGTCGAAGTCCTGGTAGTTGGCCCCCATCTTGATGCCCTTGCAACCCAGGTCGCCCACGCAACGGTCGTATTCGTCGTTTACGTTGGGATCGAGGGGGTGCAGCGACATGAACGGGATTATCTTGTCCGGCGCGTACTTAGCCACGGCTACGGAGATGTCGTTCCCGTTCATGCTCTCAGGCCAGCCCTCGGTACTGAGGCCAATGTATGCGCCGGTTTTCCAGGGGCGCTGAGCAATAGGGAATACGAACGCCTTGTCTACAGGGGCCATTGCCTCCAGGTAATCCGCCACGCTGTTCGTCTGCCGGACCGAATCTCCGGAACGCATTGTCGTCTCAGAGCGTACGTCTTCCGCAGGGACCGCATGTTCGTGGCTTGGGATATGGGTATGAACGTCGACGATCATTTGACTCTCCGATGGGCGTGAATCAGGTTTGCGCGCACGCTGTTCGCTACTGGCCGATGTTACCCGTTCCGGCTGGCTGAACGCCTAGCCGCCGTACCCGTCGCTTCCGCCGGTTTCCCACCAGCGGTACAGTTGGCTGGGACTTCCCCCGTTAGCGCCGACAACGTACGCGTTCCGCAGCGTTTCAGTCACGTACATCTTGGCGATGGCCACGGCCTCCTCAACGCTTCGCTCCATTGCCAACCCTGATGCAATGGCAGACGCCAACGTGCTGCCGGCCCCGTCATCGTGCGCGGTCTCGATGCGCTCGCTCGGATATTCCAGGTATTCGCTGCCGTCCCACAGAATGTCGAGGCACTCTTCGTCACCCAGGTGGCCACCCTTTACCAGTACGTTCGCAGCCCCCGCGCGGCCCAGTAACTTCCCGACTGCCCTCAACCCCAGCGCGTTCCTGATCGGTATGCCTAGAAGGGCGGTCGCCTCCGGCATGCTGATGGTCACTACTTCGGTGACCGGCATCAGTTCTGACTTCAGGGCTTCCCTGACCGGATCGTCCGCGTCCGCAACGTCTGGATCGGCAATCACGTGTTTTACTGCGGCCTTTTCCAGGACTCGCGCCACACCGGCGACCGATTCGCCGTCCGGCATCCAACCAATCTTCACCACAGCGGCGCCTGTGGAATCCAATGCAGACTCTACCTGCCGCACGATTTCACCGGCAGGCATGGCTGCAATCACGTCTGCGTCCCCGGCCCGGCCGGCTATTACTCCCGTGACCACAGCAGTTCCGTGCACACCCATCGCCGCGAACGTGCGGAGGTCCGCCGCAATCCCGCCGACGCCCGTTGAGTCTGATGCTCCGACTGCCACCACCGTCTTCGGGGATTGTGCGTCCATATTCACCTCTTCTGTACTTCCAGGGTCCGCGCTGCCGGAGGTCTGCCCGGCCATTCGAATCGAACGCGATTGAGCCTCGAATGGGATGTTAATCTACGAAATCGCTCGTCAGGCGAACAATCGAACATCGGTACGTGATTGAAAGGCAAGCAGGAACAACTTTGGACACCCGGTCAGTCGTCATCTCGGGAGCAAGGAATTTCCTTGCCCACACCCCCGGCCTCGTGAGGCACGGATCGCGGCCTTCGCGTGATATTCACGACGATCCGTTAGTAGCCGACCTCATCACGAAGAATCTGCGGACCTTCGAACAGGCCGCCTCCTACGGGCCGAACCTGACCTACCTGGGCGGGATGCAGCCTGAAGAACTGGGCTCGCTGGACAAGCCTTGGTACAGCCAGGAACGGGCTTTCGACCGGGACCAGCCCTATGGCCACATCATGCCGGAAGAAGAGTTCTACGGCGTGATGAAGATGATGGATGACTTCGACCTGCTGTGGCTCGAAGAGGGGTTCAGCCGCAAGATCGCGGCCACACTCGGTGAGACCGGGGATTGGACCGAAAAGCAGCTTTCTGTCCTCGAGTCCGGCGTCACGATGGACCAGGTCGAAGGCCAGCTCGGCGAAGGGTCGGGACATCTCCCGGTGACCCTGCGTGATGGTGAACTGATCGGCGTCATAAACGCGGCGCACCAGCAGGACGCCTCACTATTCGCGGACGTGCTGCTGGAGAACCTGGCCTGCAAGGCGGCGGCCGTCATGGCCGTCAAGGTCCTGATCAAAGACATGGCGTTGGACCCCCTCTCCATCCCGTACATCCTGAACAGCGGCGAAGAGGCCGTCGGAGACCGCTACCAGAGAGGCGGTGGAAACCTGGCCAAGGCCATAGGCGAGGACAGCGGTCTCACGAATTCAACAGGTTCGGATGTAAAGGCGTTTTGCACCGGTCCTAACCACGCCGTCCTGCTCGCGGCGGGGCTCATCTCCGCCGGACTGTTCGAGCAGGTGATCATCGTGGGCGGCTGTTCGCTGGCAAAGCTGGGTATGAAATACCAGGGGCACGTGCGCAACGGCATGCCGGTGCTCGAAGACGTACTCGCCGGTTCGGCGATGCTCGTGCAAAAGGCCGACGGGAAGAGCCCGGTCGTACGGCTCGACTCCGTCGGAAAGCACGATGTCGGCGCCGGCGGCGCGCAGGCGGCAATACTGGCAGAGCTGGTTTCCAAGCCCCTGGAACGGCTTGGACTTGGCTACGCCGACGTTGACAAGTACGCCACCGAGATGCACAACCCCGAAGTGACTGAGCCTGCCGGGTCCGGCAATGTGCCGGAACTCAACTACAAGCTCATCGCCGCGCTCGCCGTCAGGGCCGGTCAGTTGGGCAGGGCGGAAATGCCGGACTTTGTGGCCCGTCACGGCATGACCGGCTTTTCACCGACGCAGGGCCACATTGCGTCGGCGATCCCGTATATGCCCCACGCGGTCGACGGACTGTCCAACGGCAGCCTCAACCGGGTGATGTTCCTGGCAAAAGGCAGCCTGTTCCTGGGCCGCATGACACAGATGTCTGACGGCCTGTCGTTTATCATGGAGCCCTCGAACTGAATTCCCGCTTCCAACACTGTAGAATCTGGCCGAAATCTTCACGGTGCTCGCCGAACGGCAAGGAGAGATCAATTGGAACTTAAGGGCAAACGCGTAATCGCCCTGGGTGAAAGAGACGGAATCCAGGGTGATTCCATCGCCACGATAGCGCGCTCCGCCGGGGCGGAAGTCGTGCTGGAGGTCACTCACTGCTTCGTCTGAACGTCCGCAGGCGCCCTTGACCTGGAAGGTCAAGACGAGATAAAGCGGACCGTGGACAAGGTAGGGACCGACGATCTGGTAGTGCTACTCGGCACACCCACCGCAGAAAGTTCCGAGCTTTACGCCACCACAATGGTGGACGGCGACCCGTCATGGGCCGGCGCACTTGCCGGCACAGCCCTCGGATTGCCGGTGTTCCACGTCACCGAAGACGCGGTGAAAGAACAGGCGGACGCCGGAATCTACGACGACGAGGTCGGCGTGGCCGAGATGGTCCTCGAACTGGAAGAAATCCAACAGGCAGTCCGCAAAGTCCGGGAATCCAACGGCGGCTGACCCAGCCCACCGCGCTCTCAGACTATCCCTCGTAGGGGCGTCTCTTGTGGCATCCGTTCCAACTAATTCGCTTTTGCGGAGCTGGCGGTACGTCTGAAACTCTTGCGATTTGCGTATCTTGGTGTGCGAACCAGCACCAGTCCTGGTGGCGTCGGCAGGATCGCATCTGCCGGCACGCCGGGGGCGTGGATGCGCGTCCTGCGGGATGGTCTGATGAAGCC
>DAOUKO010000018.1:0-20048 GCA_034421215.1 Dehalococcoidia bacterium | reverse complement strand
AGGAAACCACGCCGGATAATCCACCTCGGCCCACCCGACGAAGAAGACCCGCCGGACGACAACCCGCGCCCCTACAGGGACCCCGACGAAATCCGCGTCCCCCTCCGCGACTTGGTGAGATTCACATACGGCCCCTTGTAGCAGGGCCCCTTCGTCTTACCGGACTCCGATCCGGTACCCAGGGGAGCGGGGGCACGCGCATACCGCGATCACGTCAATTCCGACAGGAGGCCCCGCGCCAATCACGCCGTCCCATTTTCATAACCTCGTGCGACCTTAACCGGCGAACGCCAGTACCCACTGTCCCCCTCCGTCTTACCGGACTCCCCCTCCGTCTTACCGGGGAAACCCGGTAACCCACGGTGGGGCGCGGGGGAGGACACCCCACCGCTATCCGCCCGGCGGGAAGACCGTTATTGTGTGGCCGGTGCGTTCGGTGATTTGGACGCGGTCGCCGTGGTCGAATGGGTTGGCGGAGCGTCTGCGGACGCGGACGGTTGCGCCGGATGGGAGTCTGACCCCGTACTCGGTGAACTCGCCGCGGAACTCGCGGTAGACGACCTGGGCGTCCGAGCCGCCGGTGGCGAGGGTGATCTCCAGTTCCGATGCTCGCAGGAGCGCCAGGACCGCCTTGCCTTCGCCGGCCGCGCCGGCCGCGCCGTTCACGGGGAATCGTCCCGCTTCAGTCATCACGTGCCCACCTTCGATTACGCCAGGGGTCAGCATGCAGGGCCCGACCAGCGACGCCACGGCAGGAGACACCGGCGACGCATACACCTCGGCCGGAGCGCCGATCTGCTCTACACGGCCGTTGCCCATTACAGCTATGCGGTCGGCAAGGGCCAACGCCTCCTCGCGGTCGTGCGTCACCAGGATGGTCGTTGCGCCCGCCTCCTTGACGATCTGCCGAACTTCACGCCTGAGGCCCGCCCGCAACTCCCTGTCGAGGTTGCTGAACGGCTCGTCCAGTAGCAGGGCCACCGGCTCGGGCGCCAGGGCCCGCGCGAGGGCGACGCGCTGTTGTTGGCCGCCCGATAACTCGTGGACGTACCGCCGCTCGAGACCGGACAGACCGGTCAGTTCCAGCATGAAGCCGACGCGTTCCCGCCTGGCGCGTTTGCCCATCGAGTCGAGGCCGAAGGTGACGTTTTGCTCCACCGTGAGATGCGGAAACAGGGCGTAGTCCTGGAAGACCAGCCCCAGGTTTCGCTTGTCCGGCGGCACGTGTACGAAGGATGACCCGACCAGTTGCCCGCCGAGCCGGACGTATCCGGTTTCGACGCGCTCGAACCCGGCAAGGGCGCGCAATGCCGTCGTCTTGCCCGCCCCGCTCCTGCCGAGCACGCTGACGAACTCGCCCGATTGCGCGAGCAGAGAGAACCCTTTCAGCGCCGGCCTCGTCGATCCGGGGTAGGAGCAGGTTATGTCGTCGACGTGGATGAGGCCGGTCTCCGGCGCGTCGGACCCGGCTTCGCCGTCATCTCGTTTCCAGGGGAGTCTCAAATTCGCCACTCAAGCTTGAAAGTTGGTCCCGCAGCATTCCGGGACCGCCGGTCCGGCGACCCGTTTCGGAGATTCGGAGTTCTCAGCAGCACCATCGCAATGTCCTACCCAGTGCTCCTGAATCGTTGGTCTCGCAGTATCAGGAAAGCTGTCGGAATGCCGGCGGCAATGATGAGCAGAAGAGCCGGCGCGGCGGCTCGGGCAAAGAAGGCCTCCGAGGCAGCCGCCCATATTGACGTGGCGAGTGTGCGCGTGCCGATGGGACTCAATATGAGACTGGCAGGCAGTTCTTTCATCGTCATCAGGAACACGAGCGCGCCGCCGGCCAGCGCTCCGGGCAATACCAGCGGAAACGTGACGCGCCACATCACCTGCCACCCGGTCTTGCCCAGGCCGCGGGCGGCTTCCTCGATGCGAGGGCTGACCTGCAAGATGGATGACCGCAGGCTGCCCACGGCGGCAGGCAGGAACAGAACGGCGTAGGCGAAGACGAGCAGCGCGGTCGTCTGGTAGAGGGGTTGGGCAATGTTCACACCGAAGAACACCACCGCGAGGGCAATCACAATTCCCGGCAGGCCGAAACCGACGTACGTCGATCGCTCCAGCAGTCGGCTGTAGGGGTTGCCGTATCGCACGGCCAGCAGGGCCACCGGCATGGCGGCGGCGGCAGTGGCAAGCGCGGCGAGAAGGGAGTAGTAGAGGGAGTTGCGCAGCGGGCCCCAGAGAGGCACGAACTCCTCGCCGGCGGCCAGTCCCCTGATGAGCCACCAGGCCAGAATGGCCACCGGGGCGGCCAGCCCTACAATGACCGGCAACGCCACGAAACCGGCGGCGGGCCAACGCCATCCGCCGAGGTCGGCGAGTCGGTGGGCCCTGGGAGCCCCGGCGGAGCTTCGATGGTAGTGGCCGCGCCGGCGGGTCAACCCGTCCAGCAACAATAGCGCCGCGGCGAGGACCACCAGCACGAGCGACAGCGCGGCGGCAATTCCGCGGTCCACCGATGATTCGTATTGCGTGAAGATGGCTGCGGTGAAAGTCTCGTACCGCATGAGCGCCACGCCGCCGAAGTCGCTGAGCGCGTATAGGGCAGCGAGCAGCGCTCCGCTCGCGATGGCCGGACTCAGCAGGGGCAGCGTCACGCGCCACATCGCCTCGAAAGGGCCGAAGCCCATGCTGCGCGCCGCCTCTTCCATCGAAGGGTCCATCCGGAGCAGCGCGCCGCGCACCGTCAGGAATACATACGGATAGCTGATGAGGACCAGTACGATCGTCGCGCCCGGCAACCCATAGACGGGAGGCATGCTGTCGATGCCGAACGGGGCCGCCAAGACCTGCTGCAGAACGCCTCTCGGGCCAAACATGTCGATGACGGTCATGCCCATCACATAGCTGGGCACGACCAACGGCAACGCGGCGGCGACTGTCAACACGCGCCGGAAGGGCATCGTGGTCCTCGTGGTCAACCAGGCCATGGGTACGGCAAGCGCAACCGAGAAACCGGTCACGGTGACTATGAGGAGACCGGTGCGGCCGAGGATTTCAGCGGTGCGAATCCTGGCGATGATGTTCCACGCGTCGGCGCCTCCGTCGAGGGTCTTGACGAGAAGGTAGAAGACGGGCAGCACGGCGGCGATGGCGACCAGCGTCGCGGCCGCGAGAAGCCCGGCCGGCGGCATGCGCTGCCAAGGCTGAGAAATATGTGTAACGCGCGCGAAAACGGCCCGCGATGCGGCCATTTTTTTGGCTAACCCTTTGTATTGGAGTTAGTTGAGTTGATTTACCCTGACCGGCCCCGTCTGGGAGATCCGGCCGAAGAGCGGTGGTTTGGCTGACTCCCTGACCGGGAGTTGCTTATTTGGTTGTCCTGGCTGGTCCTTTCCTGAAGGTGTTTCAATCCTGGGGTGGAGTTCATTCGCGGGTCCCACCCAACTGGACTGGGTGGAGGTGGGGGCTGCGCAGTGCTGCAGGCACAAGCGCGCGTGCCCCTTCACATACGCCGGAGTTACGGTATGGCGCCTACTTTCCTGAGGAGGGCTTGCGTGCCGGCCAGGTCGGATAAATCTGCGAGGTCGATGTCAGGTTTCGTTATTTCGCCCAGGGGCTTCAGCAGACGGTCCGCCTTGACGCCGTCGACGAGTGGGTATTCGTAGGTCTGGCTGGCGAAGTACTGTTGGCCCGGGACGGACAGCAGGAACTTCAGGAAGCTCTCGGCGCCTTCACGATTGTCCGCAGTCTTGAGTATCCCTGCGCCGGCGGCGAGGACCACGGAACCGGGGTCGGCCGCCCTCGTGTAGTAGTTTCGGGCTGCGAACCCTTCACCCTCTTCCGCCAGGAAGCGATGGAGGTAGTAATGGTTGACGAACCCGACGTCGATCTCGCCGTCCGCGGCGGCCTGGACGGTGGGGGTGTTCTTAGGGAACACCTTGGGCTCGTTGGCCATGATGCCGCGCAGCCACTCTTCGGTGCGGGCTTCACCCCACAGCACCCTCATGCCAGAGACCATGGCCTGGAACGAGGCGTTGGTTGGGGGCCAGCCAATGCGGCCCTTCCACTTGGGGTCTGTGAAGTCCCAGATCGAATCCGGCAGGTCCGCTTCGGTGAGGGCGTTGGTGTTATAGACGACAACCCGGGCCCGACCGGAAATGCCCACCCATTTGGATTCGGGCGAGCGCGCCCACGTTGGCGTTAGTTCCAGGATCTCGGCCGGCAGGTCGTCGAGCAGTGCCTCTACCGTGCCCAGACCGCCGGGATCTTGCGCGAAGAACAAGTCTGCCGGGGACTTGTCGCCTTCTTCCAGCAGGGTAGCTGCCAGTTCCCCAGTGGATGCGTACTTGACGTTTACTTTCATGCCGGTGGCGTCGCGAAACTGCTGGATTATCGGCTCAACGAGGGACTCGCTCCGCCCCGAGTACACGACGAGTTCGTTACTGCCGGAGCCCCGCTCGCAGGCAACGGCGGCGCCGATCCCGGCCAGCATCGTTGCGACGACCAACAGGACTGTGAGCTTCCCACTCGAGAGCGCGTCGATGGTCTACCCCGTTGGATTCAAGGGGTTTGTAGAGACGATGAGATGTGTTCGTCGAGGCATCGGTTCCGATTTGCCAGCTTCTCAAAGGTCAATAGTGTACCTCGAAGGTAAGGTATTAACTTCCGGCCGTCAACAGTCAGAACAGTGTATTTTCGGCGATTCCGACGCGATTCTCAGATGGCGGCTTTCGGTCACTCCGGTGAGTAGATACGTTATGGATTATTCGTAGGCAGGAATCCATGACTTTGTTATGAGAATTGGTAGTGTGGTCCATAACCCTCCCTCCAAAGGTCCAGCAGGCGATGTTTCGTGATGCGCCGCCCATCGCTAAAATGGTGCGTCGGCGCGCCCTGGACCTTGGGGACCGTCGATAACTGAAAGGGGCGAAAGGGCCTGCGAGCAGCGCCGGCGGGCACGGTGTCGAAATGCCTGTGCCGTCCGATGCGACCGCCAATGCTGAGATTGGCGGTCTGAAGGGGTTGGGCCCTTGCGACTCGGCGAATGACTGAACGACTTCAACTGACTTTGGCGGTCGTGGTGGTGGCTGCCATTATTGTTGTTGTGGTGGTCAATCTGCGGTCCGGCGACGATCCCGCAGAGGTCTCCGAGACCCCAACGCCTCTTGCGCTCACCGCGATAGCGACGACTCCAACGCCTGTTCCCACCACAGGCCCATCGACTCCGGCGCCTGTCGAGTCACCCGAATCCACACCGGCGCCATCGCCCGATCCGACGTCCTCCGTTTCACCGCCGCCGGCGCCATCTCCGACTCCGGCGTCGTCCCCGGGCCCAGCACCCACGGCGACGGCAGCCGCACCTACTCCAAGTCCCACGCCGACACTAACGCCCACACCCACCCCGCCCGACGCCCTTGCCCTGGCGAAGGCGATGCTCATCAGCAAGCTCGGCGTCAATTCGGATGACATCCAGGTCATCTCGGCCGAGAAGGTCCAGTGGTCGTCCACGGCGCTTGGATGCCCCGAGCCAGGAGTTGGCTATGCCGCGGTCATCGTCCCCGGCTGGTTGTTCACCCTCGCGCACGGGGACCAGACCTATGCTTTCCATTCCGACGGTTCTGGAAGCAACATAGTTGACTGTACTGAGCGGGAATTCGAGATTCAAGCGGGCGACACGGTGAACCTGGTAGATGCAGCGGGCCTGGACAGAGCAACGGCCATCGCCATCTCCCGGTTCGATCCAACATCAGGGCAATTCCAGAGGATCTCGGATGTTACTGCCCCTGACGAGATAGCCCGGTTCATTTCGATTCTCGACGTACAGGTCCGTATTGTTCCCGCAGCGGACTGTCGCCCTATTTTCGAGATGACGTTCGAGATGCCGGGGCGCTCTGAGACCTTCCAATACATCTGCGAGGGCATCAACACCCTGTTGAGGGGCGGGCAGTCATTCTGGGGTGGTGGCGACGGGGAGATTCCACTCGAATTCGGCAGGGTGTTTGGTCCGCACGCATCGAAGGCCCCGCTGCCGCAAGTGCCGCCTGGCCCCTGAAGCGGACGGGCGCCCAACCTGGTTGGAACTGCGCGTTACCCAACAGGCATAAATGCCAATCGCCGGATACCGGCACGAAAATGGGAGCGCGGGTCTCCCGGTCATGGCGCATAAGTCTCAATGGATTAGTGATTCAATAAGGGATCATGGGAGTCAAACTCAGGCCGGGGAAGTTACCGAACAGTCTGCTCAGGCAGATGTTGGCGGACCTGCATGCGGATGACCCGCGGGTGCTGATTGGCCCCGGCGTCGGCGAAGACGCTGCTCACATATCGTTTGGGGGATCGACCCTCATCGCCAAGTCGGACCCGGTTACGTTCGCAACCGACATGATCGGGTGGTACGCCGTTAACGTGAACGCCAACGACGTTGCGGCCAGCGGAGGGACGCCTCGCTGGTTCCTCGCAACGGTGCTTCTGCCGGAGGGAGAGGACTCGTCAGGCGCAGCTTCAATATTTGACCAGATGCGCGAAGCCGCGGATGAACTGGGAGTCGAGTTGATCGGCGGGCACACTGAAGTCACGCTCGGTCTGGACAGGCCGATAGTGTGCGGCGCAATGCTGGGGGAGGCGCCCGCCAGCAAGGCGATCTCCACTTCCGGCGCAATGGCGGGCGACTCGGTGATACTCACCCGGGGAATCGCCATCGAGGGCACGTCACTACTGGCCAGGGAGATGCCTGAACGGCTGCTGGCCGGCGGTGTGGGGCAGGAAGTGATTGACCGGTCGGCCAACTACCTGTTCGACCCCGGAATTTCAGTTGTTTCCGCCGCCCGCGCAGCGATGGATGCCGGCGGGGTGACCGGCATGCACGACCCCACGGAAGGCGGCCTGGCCACGGCCCTCTGGGAAGTTGCCGAGGCTTGCGGCGGCGGTCTCGAAGTGGACGCCTCGGCCGTGCCGGTCCTGCCTGAAACAGCGGTCGTTTGCCGGGTTCTGGGCATCGATCCCTGGGGACTGATCGCCTCTGGATCGTTGTTGATCATGGTCAGGCCCGAGGCCGAGTCGAACCTGGTGGAGCGTCTTGGAGTGGCCGGATTGGGTCCTGCTGTCATCGGCCGCGTCTCATGCGGGGAGGGAGTAACAGTGCGGAAGGGGTCTGAACGCGGCCCGCTGCGGACATTCGAGCGCGACGAAATCGCCCGGGTTTTCGAGCAAATACAGGTTTGAGAGAGGCATCAAATGGTTTGAGGCCGGGCACGCGCCAAAGTATCATTTAAGTACATCACGCCGTCGAAACCACACTTGGATTTCGGCAGAGGACTCACTCCCATGGCGGGCGAACAGCTACTGTCGACAATCGACGCCTACCTGCCCCTCGAGCGAGCGCGTTTCGTAAAGGGCTCCCTGAAGTTTGCGGACGAGGCCCACTTCGGGCAGCTTCGCATGTCAGGCGAGCCGTACATTGAACATCCGATAGCAACCGCTACCTTTCTGGCCGAGTTGAAGATGGACGCTACGACGATTGCAGCGGCGCTTCTGCACGATGTGGTCGAGGACTGCGGCATCGAGTTACAGACGCTCAGGGACGAGTTCGGCAATGACGTCGCCCGCCTCGTGGATGGCGTGACCAAGCTTAAGGGGATCGACAGGATCGCCGGCATCGCGCCGCCTGCGCCGGACGAGGCTCACGCGGCCAGCACTCGCAAGATGCTCGTTGCAATGTCGGAAGACATCCGCGTGGTGATGATCAAGCTGGCCGACAGGCTTCACAACATGCAGACGTTGTCCCACCTCCCCCGGGCACGTCGGAAGCGCATAGCCCAGGAGACCCTCGACATATACGCCCCACTGGCCCACCGGCTCGGCATGGCGGATATCAAGTGGCGGCTTGAAGACGAGGCGTTTCGTTACCTGTACCCGCGGCAGTACAAGGCGATTTCGCGGCTAATCAACCGGAAACGCGTCGAGCGAGAAGCGTACGCAGAGGAAGCCAGCCGCGCGGTGATCGCCCGCTTGACGGCGAGCGGCATAAACGCCGCGGTGCTGGGTCGGCCGAAGCACCTCTACTCCACGTTTCGAAAGTTGAAGCGGTACGAGGTCCTGGGACGGGACTTCGACGAGATCTACGATCTGATTGCCCTGCGAATAATCACCGACACCGTGGCCGACTGCTACGCAGCGTTGGGAATCGTTCATTCCATTTGGCGGCCGGTGCAGGGGCAGTTCGACGATTACATCGCCTCTCCCAAGGAAAACCTGTACCAATCCCTGCACACCTCCGTAATGGGGCCCGAAGGCAGCGCCATGGAGGTCCAGATTCGCACCAAGGAAATGCACCGCCTGGCGGAGGACGGCGTAGCGGCGCACTGGGTCTACAAAGAAGGAGAAGAAGAACCGGCCAGGATGGATGACAACTTCGAACAGAAATTGTCATGGCTCAAGCAACTCATCGAGTGGCAGCGAGAAGTGCAGGGGGACCAGGAGTACCTGGATACGGTGAAGACCGACATCCTCCGCGACCAGGTCTTCGTCTACACCCCCGCCGGCGAAGTGAAAGAACTGCCGGCCGGCTCAACGCCGCTCGACTTCGCCTTTCGCATACACACCGAATTGGGCCTGAACTGCGTCGGCGCATACGTAAACGGCAGGGCGGTCCCGCTGAACACCAAGTTGTCCAACGGGGACACCGTTCGGGTCCGTAAGTCCCTCACCGACCGCGGTCCCAGCCTGGAATGGTTGAACACGGACCTCGGTTACCTGACCACCGCAAGCGGGCGTTCGAGGGTAAGGGCATGGTTCCGCCGCCAAGCCAGGAGCGCGAACATCCAACGCGGAAGGGAACAGTTGCGAAACTCGATCAGCAATTTGTACCTGACCGGGAGCGAGCCGGAACTTGCCGAACGTCTTGGGTTCACCACGGTGGACGAATTGGCGGAAGCGATTGGGTCCGGTCAGATAGCGCCTTCGAGGATCGCCGAGGTGGCGTCCCCGCGCGACGAGCAGCCTATCCATCCCCCGGTCTTAAAGCAGACCGTCAACGGCGAAAAGTCCATGGAGTACGGCCTCGTTGCGCTGGGGACTCCCGACGCGTCGGCCCGGCCTGCGCAATGCTGCAAGCCTGCCTACGGTGACGAGGTGATCGGTTATCTGACGCGTAGTCGGGGCGTCTCGGTCCACCGGAGCAATTGTTCCGTTTCGCGGGCCGAAGTCGAGCCTGAGCGGCAGGTCTCTGTGGCCTGGGGGCATGCGTCGAGCAGGATTCCTGACCGGTTGCGCCTAGAGGCTGTGGACCGTATCGGTCTCCTGCGTGACATCACGAACGTCGTGTCAAGCGAGCACGTCAACATACATTCGATGAGCTCGGAAGAAGACCCGTTTTCGCAAGACTGCACGGTGTCTCTCACGGTGTACACTACTGGTTTCGAACAGTTGAGCAGACTGTTCTCGAAACTTGAAGCAATACCCGGGGTCCATACGATTGCACGCATGACGGGCGCCAAGGCATGAGATGCCCGCTCGCGTCGTCCTGGCCAGCGAACCCCGAAAGAAATCACCACTCAAGTACTTAACGAGGAACCAATTATGCCCAGCGCGAAGAGCATGCGCACCCAGCAGCGCAGAGCTGAACGTAACAAGACAAGGCGCACCCGCAGCAGGTCACGGGTCAGCGCCGCCCGCGACGCCATTGCAGGCAGCCCAACCGATGAGGAGACGGAAAAGACGGTCATCGATGCGTTCAGCGCGCTCGACCGCGCCGCCTCAAAGGGAGTGATACACCGTAATAACGCTTCGCGCCGCAAGTCCCGCCTGGCCAGGAGTCTGAGCAAGGCGAGGTCGGGCCAGTCCTGAAGTAAACCGGGGTGGAAGGGCAAGAAGAACCGTTTCCTGGCGGTGGTCACGCCCACGGTGAAACGGGCCATGGGCACTTGCATGAACCTGCCAGCCAGGACGCCCCGCCTTCGACGTATGTGTGGCGCATACATCACCCTATCGATGGCGTAGAGGACCGCGTAGCTGTCGAAGTGTCCCCTCACCGGGGACTATTGCCGCGGTGGCGATTCGTGGTACCCGCCGAATGGGATGGCGTGGTCAAGTGGGGTGTAGGCGAACCCGGCGGAGGACCGCTGGCCCCTACGGTCAAACGGCCTATCGAGGAAGGGCCAGTAAATCTGGTGAACGGTCCTCGCGTGATCTGGTTCGGCGGGCACGACACTTTGTCATCCCGGCTCAGCGCGTACCTGGTGTTTGAGGGCGATCCGCCGCACTACCTCGCTTTCGGCCAGGCTGACGATCCCGGCGGCCCTCCCAACCGGCTTGAAGGCATCACCTTCGGGCGTCACCAGAACCACCCCGGGATGATGTGAGTGCGGGTGGGCTGACGACACTTTCCCGCGTGGGGGTCGTTGATCGTCGCCGGACCTGGCCGTAATCGGAATTGCCGGTCTAGCCCGCTTTCATCCCCGCCAGTTCGTTGTCGATGTTCTCGGCCTGGGTTGACAGCCGCTCCCACTCCTCCCAGAGGGTCTGCGTTTCCTCTTTGAGCGCCCGGTATTCCTTTCCGGAGGCTGCGATCTGCTCCGGTTCGTTGAACTGGTCCGGGCTTGCGAACATGGCCTCCAGTTCCGCCATACGTGCCTCGCGGTCGTTTATTGAGGCCGTTAACCTCTCTATCCGTTTCGCCAGTCGCCGGGCCTCATTAGCAAGCGACCTTTGCCGTCTCTTTTCGGCGTTGAATGATCGTCTTGGCGGTCGCTTGGCCGTAATGTGGCCTGACGGGTCGTCTGTCGTCCCGTTAACAGGCGCGGCGGAGGCGTTTTTGCCGTTTTCGGTCCGCTTCCGGTGCAGGTATCCGTCGTAGTCGCCCGGAAATACATTCGGGCGGCCGCTTTCGATTTCGACGATCTTGTTGGCCACCTGCCGAATCAGGGTCCGGTCGTGGGTGATGAAGCAGATGCTGCCGCGATAGTCACCGAGGGCGTCTGCAAGTATCTCCCTCGAGGCTATGTCGAGGTGGTTGGTCGGTTCATCCATCAGCAGCATGTTGCTCGGCTGGAGGAGCAGCTTGGCCAGGGCCACCCGCGCCTTTTCTCCGCCGGACAGCACGGATATCGGCTTTCGGATGTCGTCGCCGCTGAACAGGAAGCCGCCCAGCGTGTTGCGCAGGTTCTGGTCCGACTCCCCTGGCGCGGCCTGTCGCAGCTCCTCGAAGACCGTGTTGGCAGGGTTGAGGAGTTCGAGCACGTGCTGCGCGTAGTAGGCCGTCACGACGTTGTGCCCGATCGATCTCTCCCCATCGTCCATTGGAATGACGCCGGCCAGCATTTTCAGCATGGTGGTCTTGCCGGCGCCGTTTGGTCCAACCAGCGCCACACGGTCTCCTCGGAACAGTGTCATGTTCATGCCGCGGTAGACCGCGTTGTCGCCGTAGGACTTGCTCACGTTGGTCAGGCGTATTGCCTCGCGACCACCGCGCGGGGCTGTTGGGAATGTGTAGTGCACTTTCCTCGTCGCCCTCGGCAACTTGATCACCTCCATCTTCTCAAGTTGCTTCAGGCGGCTCTGCACCTGGCTGGCCTTCCGCGCCTTGGAGCGAAAGCGCTCTACGAAACGCATCTGTCGCTGCACCTCGCGCTCCTGCCTCGCCGCGGCCGCCTGCTTGACCTCCAGGGAGCGCTCGCGGGCAACGAGGTACTGGTCGTAGTTGCCCTTCATGAACGACGTCTCGTCTTCCTCGATGGCCAGCACCCTGGTCGCCACCTGGTTCAGGAAGGCTCGGTCGTGGGATGTGATGAGCACTCCGCCCTTGAACGATGCCAGGTACTTCTCGAACCACAGGTTTGCCTCGAGGTCGAGGTGGTTGGTGGGCTCGTCTAGGAGCAGAACGTCGGGCGCCCTGAACAGCAGTCTCGCGAGGCCTGCCCGCATGGCCCAACCGCCGCTGAACTCGCCCATCGGCCGGAGGAAGTCACTCTGCTTGAAGCCAAGGCCTGAGAGGATGGCCTTCGCCTCGTGCTCCAGGTTGTTTCCCCCGGCTGCCTCCAGCGCCATATCCAGCCGGCTCAGGCGTTCCAGCAATTCGCTCTGTTTCGCGGGGTCGACCTCCGACGACAGGGCCTCTTGCGCGGCGGCGATTTCGTCGGTCAGGGCGTTCGCCTCCGTGCCGGCGTCCAACACCTCATCGAGCAATGGTCTGTCGACGAACGTTTCGGGCTCCTGCTTGAGGTAGCCCATCGTGGCGTTGCGGCGCCTGGTTATGGTCCCCGACTCCGGAGCGGTCTCGCCAGCCAGGATGTCCATCAGCGTGGTCTTGCCGGAGCCGTTCGGGCCTATCAGCGCTATGCGGTCCCCGGCGGCCAGGTTAAACGTGAGCCCGCTGAACAGTGTCCTGTCTGAGAAGGACTTGCTTATGTCGGAGGCATAGAGCATGTGATCGCCGGTCTTGTCCGCAGTGCGGCGCCGCGTGTCAATCGTAACTGTTCCGGCAGACCGGGTCGGGGGACCGGGTAACTGTCGTGACACGCTGTCCGGTGGTAGATTCGATGTGCAAGGAGGCCAAGATGACGCGAACGCTGTCGGTCGAAGAGGAGATCCACAAGCCAGCCGGCGAGGTGTGGAAGGCGCTCACCGATTGGCCGAACGCCCACAGGTGGATGCCCGGTGTCGAGTCGATGACCGCCGAAGGCGAGACGGCCGCCGGAACGAAGCTGACTTTCCGTGCCCGCGGGGCAGAACGCTCAAGCGAAATCGTCCACTGCGACGCCGGCAAGTCGATAGTGCTCCGTTCGGTGCAGGGCGGAGTATCCGCCGATTACCGGTACGAACTCCACGACCTGAACGGCCGCGCGACCCGCGTCACGCTGGTCGCCGACTGCCAGGTCACCGGCCTGCTGCTACGCATGGTGTCGCCCCTGCTTCGCATCGCCATCCGCATGTCCGACGGCAAGCAGCTTAGGCTGCTGAAGGCAATGATCGAAGAAGGCTAGCAGAGGCCCATCAAGCCGGCTGGATGACTCGCAATACCTGACTGGGCCCTCCCAGGGCTCTCAGGGCCGGCACAGCGGCGTACGCGATGGCCGACTCCCCGTCTTCTAACCCTTCCCTTCGTCTCACTGGCGAACGCGAGTGTCCACTGCGGGGTGACGGGGGAGGGTGCGTACGTGCTTCCAGGTGGTTTGTAGCCTAAGCGCACCCCCATCCTGCACCCCACCGTGGGTACCGGGTTTCCCCGGTAAGACGACGTTGTGTGCACCCCACCGTGGGTACCGGGCTACCCCGGTAAGACGACGTTGTGTGCACCCCACCGTGGGTACCGGGTTTCCCCGGTAAGACGAAGGGGGCCGACACGACGGGGTGGTGTAGCTTCACAATGGGTACCGCCCCGCATCGGAGTGCGGGGTGACCCCGTATCAAGTACGGGGCAGGCTTCCCCTGGCGGGAGTGGTGTGGTTGTGTAGCGGGTTGGCGGGGGTAGCCGCGCTCCCCTGGGTCCCCGATCGGGGTCGGGGAAGACAGGCGGGAGAGCCGGGGGTGGGCTAGAGCGCGGCCTCCCGCGCGTTGCTCGGGGTTCCTGGAACGACGTCCGGCTCTTCACCGGCTTCTTCCCCGTCCATTGGCGCCTCCGGCGTCTCTTCGTCATCTGACGGCGGGGTGTCCTTGGGCCCTGCCGAAGAAGCAGGCGGTTGCACGAGGAGGACTCGTTTTCCGACGGCGACGACGGCCACCACGACTCCCATGATCACCCGCAGGGCGAACTCCAGGGCTATCAGGTACACCAGGTAGTACAGGATGTGGTCGGTGTAGTTCATCGTCTCGTCCAGCAACGCCAGCGAGTCCTGGATCTGGAAGAACGACGTGTTGACCAGGAAGATGCCCAGCACGGCGAATGGCAGCATCTTCGCCAGGTCCCGGGACAGGTCCTCCTTGACGTACGCCGCCACGCGGATCGTGCCCACCGTCGCCAGGCCCATGAGCAGGACCTGGGAGAACGACTGGTCTTTCGCCAGGAACGCCAGGATGGCGGTTATGACGGCGAACCAGAAGAATGCGAAGAACGGGAACAGCAGGATGTACTTCGCCACGTACATGACCACGTGCAGGACGGACCGGACCCACTTGTAGCGGGACTGCTCGTACCTCGACAGGTCCAGCCCGAACATGTCCCGTGCGGCGACGAAGCGGTAGAAGGTGAACACGAAGATGGCGTAGATGGCCATGCCCGCTATGTACACCGACACGGGCCGCAGCAGGTCTATGGCGTCGTAGATATTCAGATCGGTGGGTAGGACGTCGTAGATGTCCATGAGCGTGACCTTTCGCAGGTGAGCGTCTCAGCCGTCATCGCACGAGGCCGCCCCGAATAGATGTTTCCCAGCAAGTGCGGACCAGCCCCCGCCACTAAGCGCTCAACATAACAATTCCCCCGGTTGGGTCCCGGACCGGGGTTGGGGGTGACCCCGTTTCAAGCACGGGGCGGGCTACCCCTCGTCTCACTGGCGAACGCCAGCGCCCACGGTGGGGTGATGGAGATGCGCCGATTACCGCGCGTTACGCTGGGCAGGCCATGTAGGGGCGCCTCTTGTGGGCGCCCGTTGGGGTGGGGCCGGGCAACGCGGATGTCACGGCACCGGTGTGAACACGGGGATCCGTCGATAACCACGCCCCTGTCCCCCGGCGGGTGGCCACAAGAGCCACCCCTACACGTCGACGTGATTGGGGCGTTGGGCCGGTGTGAACACGGGGATTCGTAGATAGCCGCGCCCAGGTCCCCTCGGCGGGTGGCCACAAGAGCCACCCCTACACGATTGCTGGCATTGGGAGTTGGGCAGGTGTGAATACGGGGTTCCGTCGATAACCGCGCCCCGGTCCCCCCGGCGGGTGGCCACAAGAGCCACCCCTACACGTTTGCTGGCATTGGGAGTTGGGCCGGTGTGGTCACGGGGTTCCGTCGATAACCGCGCCCCGGTCCCCCCGGCGGGTGGCCACGAGAGCCACCCCTACGCGTTAGCCAGTTTGGGTGGGGCAATGCGAAGGGTGTGACATACCAGGGGATGATTGACACCATCTCTCGTTATCATCATCGAAACCAAGCCGGCCCTGCGAATCAGCCATCCGGCCACCGTGGAGCAACGCAACAACAGATGAACCGAAATTTTCTATACCGCCGCGAATTGGCACGAACCGCCTCAATTTCCCCGTGAAATTGCCGGACCGAAGGTCGCTTCGGCTAAAGGGATTCGATTATGCGCAACCGGGCCCTTATTACATCACGGTCGTAGTTCAGAGTGGCTGGCCAATGTTTGGAGAAGTTGTCGGCGAGGAAGTTCAGTTGAACGACGCCGGCAAGATGGTCCAGTCAGTGTGGGAGAAACTGCCCGGTCGATTCCCGATGATCGAGCTGGACGCCTTTGTCGTGATGCCGAATCATTTTCATGGGATCGTCGGGATAAGCGGGGCCGTAGGGCCGAAGCGGACACATGGCACGTCCCAGTCAAATGCGCCTGCAGACACATCGGTGACACTCGGAGACGTGGTGTCGGCGTTTAAATCATTGACGACAGCAGAATACGCGCGCCAGGTCAGGCTCAATAACTGGCGCGCATTTCGCCGCCGGTTGTGGCAACGAGATTATTACGACCACATCGTGAGGAATGACGAATCGTTGAACGAGATTCGCAAGTACATACTTGGCAATCCGACATTGTGGTCATTAGGACGCAGGTATCCCGTGTGAATGCCGGGGATTCGTAGATAGCCGCACCGCACCCCGGATCCGCGATGTAGGGGCGCCTCTCGTGGGCGCCCGTTGGGGTGGGGTGGGGCAACGCGGATGTCACGGCGCCCATGTGAACACGGGGATCCGTCGATAACCGCGCCCCCGTCGCCCCGGCGGGCGGCCACGAGAGCCGCCCCTACGTGTTGGCCCGTAGATGCCACGGGTACCCCGCCCCTGTCCCCACCGTGGGTACCGGGTTTCCCCGGTAAGACGAAGGGGGCCGGTACGACGATGTGAGGGGCTGCCCTGACATGGGTACCGCCCCGCATCGGAGTGCGGGGAGACCCCGTTTCAAGCACGGGGCAGGCTACCCCTCGTCTCACTGGCGAACGCCAGTGCCCACGGTGGGGTGACGATGAAGGGTTCGCACGTATGTCCAGGGGGGCCGTAGTAGCCGTAGGGCGCCCCACCTCCGCGCCCCACCGTGGGTACCGGGTTTCCCCGGTAAGACGAATGGGGCTGGTACGACGATGTGAGGGGCTGTCCCGCCGTGGGTACCGCCCCGCATCGGGGTGCGGGGTGACGATGGAGGGCACGACGGGGAGACGGTGGGGGCACGGCGGGGTGGTGTGGGTCCCCGATCGGAGTCGGGGATGACGATCGGAGTCGGGGATGGAGGTCGGGGTTGGGGATGGCGGGAAATGAGGGCAACGCGAACCGTAGTAGCTGTGGGGCGCCCCGCCCCGTCCCCACCGTGGGTACCGGGTTTCCCCGGTAAGACGAAGGGGGCCGGTACGACGATGTGAGGGCAACGCGAACCGGGGGCCTTGAAGGGCCCCCGGTTGGTGGTGTCTTGCCGTTGGCGGGTTAGCCCCGCCCCGGCGGGCGGCCACGAGAGCCGCCCCTACTTGTGCCCCACCCGGTCCCCGATTGGGGTCGGGGATGACGGGTGGTTATTGGTCGGGTCCTATGCCTCTAGCTGCCTGGCTCGGTAGTAGCGGGCGTAGGCCACTCCACCGGCTATTGCTGCCAGGACCAGGAGGATGATCAGGATGATCGCCCAGACCGGGAATCCGGCTGGTTCCTCTTCGACCGGCGGTACCGGTGTAGCCGTGGGCTCCGGCGGCGGTGGCGGCACAGGCGTCGCGGTCGGCGGCACGGGTGTCGCTGTTGGCGGCACTGGCGTCGCGGTCGGCGGCACGGGTGTCGCGGTCGGCGGCACTGGCGTCGCGGTCGGCGGTACCGGTGTGGCCGTGGGCGGCACAGGCGTCGCGGTCGGCGGCACGGGTGTCGCGGTTGGCGGCACAGGCGTCGCGGTGGGCGGTACCGGTGTGGCCGTAGGCGGCACAGGCGTCGCGGTCGGTTCCGGTGTGGCTGTCGGCGGCACAGGCGTCGCGGTCGGCGGCACTGGTGTCGCGGTCGGCACAGGCGTCGCGGTCGGCACAGCCGTCGGGGCCGGCACGTACTCGCCACCATCCGTTACCGGCGGCTTCTTGCTCCTTACCGTGATCTCGTTGGCGCCCAAAACCGGCACCGGCGAAACCGTCCTGTCAAATGGCTGGAGGTACCCTCCGATTGTGTGTGTTCCCGTCTGCGCGGCCCTGACCGTGTACGTGACCGTGGGGACGTCAAGCAGCGTCCAGGTGAGGCTCTGACCACTCACCACAATCGCGCCTGGCTGGTTGGTGGACACGTATTCCAGACCACTGGGCAGCGTTTCCCTGAGCGTCCCTGCCAAACCGTAGTTGAGGGCAACGACCGTCACGGTGACCTCGTCGTCTTCCACGACCGTTGCTTCCGAGATAGTCCGGAAGGCGCTCGGCGGGACGACGGCAACTCGGGCCGATTGGGAGCCTCTGACCGGGAACGACTCCTGAACGGAGTCCTCCAGTGAGCCGGAGAACGTGTAATCGCCCACGTCTGCAGGTGCGTTGACGGTGTAGGTGAACGTCTGGTCAGATCCGAGCAGTACGAACTCGATGTTGCTGCCGTTCACCTCGGCGATGCCGTCCGGCGTCACAGATTGGTAAGTGAAGCCGGCGGGCAACGTTTCGGTTACCCGGCCGAATGTGCCGTAGTCGTTGGCCCTGACGGTCACTCTTAGCCGACCTTCAGGGGCGACGGGGCTCGGGGAGAAGGACCTGGTTGCGGTCGGTCCTGCGACCGTAACGGTGGATGAACCGCTGACGCCGACCCGCGTCCTGTCGGACGTCTCCAGGGTGCCGGAGAATCGAGCCGGGCCTGGAACGTCGGACGCGGTGACGGTGTACGTGAATGAAGAGATCTCAAAGAGGACGAAGCTTACTTCCTGACCGTTGACATCGCTGATGCCGGCCGGGTTGGAAGCCACGAATGTGAATCCTTCCGGCAGCGTCTCGGTGACGGACCCGAAGTTTCCGAAGTTGGCGGCGTCGATCGTCACGGCCAGCGTATCGCCCCTCTCGACCGTCGAGGAGGAGAACGTCCTTGTTGCGCCGGTCCTTCCGGGCGGGAGAGTGGGTACTGCGGTGGGTTCCTCAGTCGGTACGGCGGTGGGCTCTTCCGTGGGCATCGCGCCCGCGGCGACCGTTACGGCCGTATCTCCTCCGGTCGCGCGACTGTCCCTGTTGGAGTCGCTGACCGTCCCGCTGAACGAATAGTCGCCCGGTGTCGAAGATGCCGTGACGTAGTAAGTCACTTCGGTTATCTCGAACAGGACGAACGTGAGGTCCTGGCCGGATACCGTGGGGGTCTCGTCGGACCTTGCGAAGGTGAACCATGCGGGCAGTGTTTCCGTGATGGCGCCAAATGAACCGACACCAGTGGTGGTGACGGTCACCTTCACCTCACCGCCGGGGGCGACTGACGCTGGGCTGATGGTTCTGTTAGCGCTATGGCTCGAGGCGTCTGCGGTACCTGCGAACAGCAGTCCTGCTGCGGCAAACGCTGCTCCTATGACCGCCAACAGCGTCAATGCTCTGTATTTCAAGTTACTCGTTCTCCTGGTAACTGTTCAGTCTCTGTGACTGGTTTTCCGTCGCCGCGACGCTATGGCAATGGGCCGTGCCGCCGCGGTTGCATCCGGGCGGTTCTGGAACATGCCGTGGGACGCCTTCCCAATTTCATCACCGCCGCCATGCGTAAGCAAGACCGTGGTGAGTCCAATTTGCGTGATTGTTGTGAATATATGGTTTGCTGCCTCGGGCGGGCACAAGACCCGCCCCCACATGTGATGTGCTATTCCCCCGTGTTGCTGTGGGCTGTGTTTCGGGCGGGCACAAGACCCGCCCCTGCATGGGCCACGAGGAGCTTCTAGCTTATGTATTTCCCCGACCCTTCGGCTACGCTCAGGGTGACAGTTGGTCGTGCTCAGGGTGACAGGTGCTTGCGCTCAGGGTGACAGGTGTGCAAAAAAATAGCGCCCTCTTTGCCCGGCCCTTCGACTTCTCTCAGAGCCCGCCTCGCATTGGATGCGGGGGGGACGAATAATGCCCGAGGGTGACAAGAGGGCGCTCTTGGCCTTTGTATTTGCTTTCGCAGGGGTGGTCCCCGATTGGGTCGGAAACCACCCCTGCGTCTGGTTACGTTAGGTTCTCCTAGTCCTTTGTGGGGTCAGTTGGGGTTGGCGAAGTACGCCTGGATGACCGTCACCACGTTGGCCCTGGTGAGTTCGTCGTCGAAGTAGTCACGTATCGCCATGATGACCTCCGGCCGGTCTATTCCGCCGTTGCCGTTGGCATCGTAGTCCAGCGGGTCGAATGCACTGTCCGCGTCGTCCGACGGGTCGTTGGTCACCGTCACCGTCACGGCCAGCGAAGCTGATGCGCCGCCGCCGTTACTAGCGACCACCGTCACCATGTACACGTTGTCAGTGTCCGCGTCCGCCGGGGCTTCGAAGTCAGGCGCTGACTTGAAGCTGAGCGCTCCGCTACTGCTGATGTCGAAGTCGCCCATGTCCGGACCGGACAGGTTCCACGTCGGGCTGGTGATCTCGGCTGGGGCCGTGTAGGTCCCGACGGCTGTATCGCCTTCCCGTACGGAGACGTTGGCGCGTCCGCCCACGACACCCTCAGCCGGGGGCGTCGTGCCTCCGGGTTGGAGCGTCAGGGTCGGTCCCTCGTTCACGTCAGTGACCGTGATGGTCACCATGGTCGAGTCACTACCGCCGAACGGGTCGGTGGCGGTCACCTCGACCACGTAGGTCGTCTGCGAGCCCTCGAAGTTCAGCTTCGTGTCCTTGCCGACCCTGATCTGGCCGGTCCCGGAGTCGATCTTGAACGCGCTCATGTCGGCGCCGCCGGTGATGGAGTAGGTCAGCACGTCTTCATCGGGGTCGGTGGCCCTTACGGGTCCTCCTACGGTCCCGTCCTCAGGC
>DAOUKO010000017.1:0-69399 GCA_034421215.1 Dehalococcoidia bacterium | reverse complement strand
TACCCACGGTGGGGTGCGGAGGTGGGTACGCCCGACATGTACAACCACAGACGGGCAGGCCCCACCCCATTTTCATACCTTGGGGCGCTGGCCGCAGCCGGCATGGAGGATTGCTATGAATACAAAGGTATCGAGAAGACCGGAAAAGCTGCCGCCCATCCACCCGGGAGAGATCCTTAGCGAAGAATTTCTCCGGCCAATGAACATAACCCAGTACCGGCTGGCCAAGTCCATTGGGGTGGATGCCCGAAGGGTCCACGCGATCATCCACGGGCAGCGGGCTATTACAGCGGAGACGGCCCTCCTGCTGTCACGCTTCTTCGGGAATTCAGCAGGATTCTGGATGGGACTTCAAGCCCAGTACGACCTGGAGATAGCCGAGGACCGCCTCGCAGGAAAGCTCGACCTGGTGACGGGCCACTCACCAGACTGATCGGGGTTGCTGGCGCGTAACGCCAGTTCGGGGGTCCCTGGAAAAGTCCCCCGGCCTTTATCTGCAGAACCACGTTCCCGCCGAGCCCATTGCCGCGTAACTCAAAAACTACTGTGACACGTTCAGGAGGATTTTTCGCCAATCAGGTAACATCGCGGGTAAGGGAAGGAACACAGATGTCATCAACGCCGATTGAAAGGCCAATAACCAGGTCTGAGCTACGGGAAGAACTGCGGGAGACCCTCCAGCACTACGCTACCAAGGCGGATCTTTCCGACCTTAAAGCCGACTTGGCCAGACTGGAGAGCAGCTTGACTTGGCGTATGGTGATGATGATGTTCGGTGCCGCAGCGGCCGGTTCTGCCATCGTCGCGACAATCGAGAGGTTTCTCTCGTAACGGGCGCGGGACAAGCCTCTCTGCGCAACACAAATGGCTGAAGAGCTTGGCCGACTTAGTCCAAATTCGTCGGCCTACCCACCGCCCCTGTGTTTCTCAATCAGGACCGCGATCCGCCCGTCGACCTGTCCAGCCAATTCGCGCCCGGCGTCAGACAGTGCGATCCCGAGATGCGCGTCCCGCAGTAGCTGGTCGTAATCGGGAGTCCCGGCGTATCTATCGTCCAGTTCCTTGAACAGGCCGTCCAGCGCGTCTTTATCAAATGTCTTCATGCGGACGATTGCGATGACGTTTTCTCCTCGGAAACAGCAGGCAGAAACTACTCGTCGGTGCGCGAGACGCCTGCTTCGACCGTCTCTTTCAGTTCGTTGGCGAACTCGATGGCCTCTTCCTTGGTGGGTCCGCCATTCTTCTCGAGCTTTTCCTTGAATTGCTGGAAGAGCCACTCCTCTTTGGTCCCGTGGGGGAACTCAAATGTCTCGCGGTCGAAGTGCGGCAATTCGCCCGGACCAAAGTAACCCTTGTCCCGGAGTTCGTACCCCTCGAGGTTGTCCGTTCCCTTCCCGAGAATCTCGCCAGTCGAGACGTAGTGTTCCATGACCGGCTTCATGCCGTAACGCTGCACCGGGCACACCTTCATGCAGACGGCGCAGCCCTCGTAAGTGATCATTATCGGCCGGCACCGGTCGTAGACCAGCTTGTTCTTCTTGACGCCGCGGTACCACACCTTTTCCCTCAGCAGCGCTCGGGCGGGGCATCGTACGACGCAGACCTGGCATTCCTCGCAGAACTTGTTGATCCCGTAGTCGACCGGTTTGTCGTGCTGCACCGGGGCATCGGTGGTGATCAGCATCAGCCGTGACCTGGAACCGAAGTGGGGAGAAAGTAGCTGGCCATTCGCGCCGAGTTGCCCCAGGCCGGCATTGACGAACAGCGGTATGTAGATGCCGGTGTTGTCGTTGGGGCTGTGGATCTGCGCGCGGTAACCCAGCGATCGAATGTATGCGGCTAGATCGAGGGCCAGCGCGCCGGCGATCTCATAGGTGCCGAAGTGGGCCCATTCTGCCTCGAGGCTGGGAATCTGCTGGGTCTGCCAGTAGTCCTGTTCCAGCGCGAGGCAGATAGCGTGCGTGTACTTGGCCCACTTCTTTTTGCTGGTGTACGTGTACCGCCGGTCATAGGCCGTAAAGCCGACTTCGCCGAAGCCCATCTCACGCGCCTTTGTACGGATGTCTTCGGTCAGTTCGTCCCGAGGCTCTGGTTTCGCGGTAGGTTCGATCTCGCCGGAAACGGCTGCCGCTTCGATAAGAGGCTCGCTCGCCTTTTCGTGTTCCTTGCGGTAGTCGTAGACCTCTTTGATATAAACCGTCCAGCCCCAATCGCGGTCGGCTGACTTTTCGACGGTCTGGGACTCGATGGGGAATTCCCTGCTGTAGTAGGTAACGTCGCCGTCCAGGACCGGCGAGCCCGGCGTCGTCAGCAGGTCCTCTGCTATTGGAATCTCCGTATCCGGATCGCCGTGCCTGCGACCTGGCCTCGTAACGACGTGATTTACGACCTTGCTCATCTCTTACCCTTTTGCTGTGGGGAGCGCATTCCGGCGAATCTTACCGCATCAGGCCTATCGTGTCCCGTTGTCCCCACGGGCGCGATTTACGTATCCTGCGGCAATCTGGGGTTCAGACGCCGGAAATCAATAATTCGTTTGTCGCAACGAACAGGACTTCCGAATTGCTGACGGCCCGAACATCCACCACAGATCTTCGGTGCCAAGCCCGCGAATCACTTGGAGAGTGCTCCTACGGCTGTACGAAAATCAAAACTCCCCGAACACTCAACGCCGATGTCAATGTAAAAGGGGCCGATTGAAAGTACTACTTTTAATCGGTGCAATCTACTGGTACCATGTGAATCATGATCGAGCGTGAGATCACAAGCCGTCTGACGGGGTTGTTTCAGCAGTACCCTTTCGTCACCGTAACTGGACCAAGGCAGTCCGGCAAGACGACGCTATGCCGCTCAGCTTTTCCCAATCTCGCATATGCCAACCTTGAGGCGCCTGACCAGCGCGAATTTGCCGAATCCGACCCCCGAGGCTTTCTTTCGCAACTTGGTGAAGGCGCCATCATCGATGAGGTCCAGCATGTGCCCGCGCTCCTGTCGTATCTGCAGGTCCTCGCAGATGATCTGGGTCGCAACAGCCTTTTCGTTTTGTCGGGGAGCGAGCAATTCAGGCTTTCCAGAGCGATCAGCCAGTCGCTTGCCGGGCGGACGGCGTTGCTTCGCCTGTTGCCGTTTTCTCTCAGGGAACGGCGGCTGACCGGAGCGCCCGAATCGATTGACGACATCATATTTGCTGGGTTCTATCCCCGGATTCTTGACCAGGGACTAGATCCGCGGCAAGCGCTGGGAGACTACTTCGAAACTTACATAGAGCGTGACGTGCGCCGGCTGGGAGAGATTCGCCAACTGTCCAGCTTCCGGCGTTTCGTTCGATTGTGCGCGGGACGCGTGGGACAGTTGGTGAATCTAAGCTCGCTGGGCTCCGACGCAGGCGTGTCCCAACCCACGGCTAGAGACTGGCTGACGATCCTGGAGACCAGCTACATAATCTTCCAACTGCCCCCATATCACGCAAACATTCGGAAACGCTTGATCAAGTCACCGAAGTTCTACTTCTATGACGTCGGACTGGCCAGCTACCTTATCGGTATTGAAAATCCCGCTCAGGTCGCCACCCACCCGCTGCGCGGCTCCCTATTCGAAAACGTGGTCGTCGCGGAGGCTCTGAAGCACCGGTTCAACCGGGGACTCCAGCCCAACTTGTCATTTCTGCGGGATTCAAAGGGACTGGAGTGCGATCTCTTTTATGAGACCGGCCGGGACATCAGCGCTATTGAAATCAAGTCCGGCTCTACCGTTTCCTCCGACTACTTCGGGCCGCTCAACCGAGTTGCCAAGTTGATTCCGAACGTCACCGAAAAGTTCGTCGTTTACGGCGGGTCGACTCGCCAGTCCCGAAGCGATTGCAAAGTCCTGCCGCTGGCTGATCTGGGCGGGGCGTTGGAACGATACGAAGTCACTCAAGGAGTCGCGACCTTCGTAAGAGAGAAGAGTGGGCCCTACCCAGTCGACTTGGATGTCAAAGCGTTGGATACCGTCTACAGGGCGCACATCCGTCCGACGCTCGATGGGCTGGAATCTACTCTTGGACCACTCGGGGAGGGACTCTTTCGGTCTTTCACTCTGAGTTCGCATGTGAAATTTGGTCATGACGAAACCACCTCCAGTGAACTTCTCAAACCCGGGAACTGGGCGGGGACAAAACAAAACCACATAGTGTCCAACGGCTTCAAGTTAAGCGACAACCGGCCACTTGTACTAAGGCAAGACTGCCGTTTCGACGGTTATACCGGCATTGGGCGCGGCGGATTCGACCTGGTTCTCTCCGTCGAATGGACACTCGGCAGTAAACGAGTCTCACGGCGCGTGATGATAGGAGGTACGCCAGTCCCACAATTGGAATCCGGCGTCGACTATTCGGACTTGGCCACCTGGCGAAACGAGTTAGACCACACGGTTGCCGAGATCACAGGCCGGCTCATTATGCGAATCGACGCACTGTCCAGGGAGTCGGCATAACCGGAAGAACGCCCCCTCCACCGCCTGTCGGCCCATGCCAGGCACCTCCTCCCGTCGGCAGGCGCGATACCGGTACGAGGTTAAACAGCGCCACTCAACCCAGCGTTGGCCAGGAAGGCCTCCAGCAATCTCCGCATCTGGCTCTCGTGGTACGGGGCGAACGCGGTGAACTCACGGAGGTTGGTTGCCGCTTCTTCCTCAGGATCGAACCGGTTACCCATAAACCGGTAGTCGCCGCGTAGTTCCCGGTCCCACACGCGGAATTCCTCCAGCGTCAACTGGGGTTCGAACTGGAAGGCATAGGACCGGCCGTAGCGAAACGCCATGTTTATACGTCGGTAGGTCCCGTCGCGTCGCAACATATGGGAGTCGGCCAACTTGACCGCTCCATCCGGGATCGAAAAGGTGTCTCCGTGGAGCGTTGGCACTAGCGGAATCTCGATATTAGTGAATACCGGGTCCGTCCTGCCCTCGGACGTTACAGAAATCTTCTTGAGGCCGATCTGGTAGCCGCCGCTGGGTTCCACGACGCCTCCCAGCGCGGTGGCCATCATCTGGGCGCCCAGGCAGACACCGAATATCGGCTTGTCCTGGTCCAACGCTTCCTTCAAGTAAGACCGCTCTTTGTGCAACGCGGGGAGATCGTCGTTGGCGGAGAAGGGACCGCCCAAAATCAGGACCATGTTGACGTCTGTCAGGTCCGGAGCGTCAAACTCTTTGTAACCGGGCGCCGACTCGAAGACGTTTAGCGCCTGCATGTCGAAGCCGTGCGATTCCAGGACTGAGCGAAAGTTCCCGGCCAGGGTCTCGGACGCAGCGTGGCGGATGATCAGCGCTCGATTCACTGCTTCGCCTAGTGGATCGCGGCGGCCGGAGCGGCGGCCCGTTCGTTAACCAGCCGGCCTTCCTTGAACCTTGAAAGAGCGAATGGCTTAATGAGGTCGGGCGTGTTGCCGGTGGCGATCAATTCGGCGATCCGCTTTCCGGCCACGGGTGCCGCTTTGAAACCCCAGCTACCCCAACCGCAGGTGAGAATCAGGCCGTCCAGACCATCGACCAGGCCCATGATTGGAGCGTAGTCCGGGGTCATATCGCACAAGCCGGTCCACTGGCGCAAGACGTTCACGTTTCTCATGCAGGGGAACATCTCGAGCGTGTGGGCCGCAAGTTCTTCCAGTGGCTGCATCGTAGAGCGATGGCTGTAGCTGGGGTAGGGATCGACCCCGCCCCCTATGACGACTTCTCCGCGATCGGTCTGGTAAACGTAGGCGTGCAGATTGGCCGACGAAATCGTCTTGTCCAGGAATGGCTTGAGCGGTTCGGTGACCATCGCCTGAAGGGGGTGCGTCGATATCGGCAATTCCAGGCCCAACAGATTGCCGATGGTGGAAGTCCAGCCGGCGGTGGCGCTTAACACCGTACTGGCCTTGACAAGCCCGCGGTCCGTCTCGACTCCGGTCACATTGCCGTTTGTGCGGTCGAAACCGGTTACCTCGGTAAAGGGGTGCAATTCGACCCCTTGCCGGCTGGCGCCTCGACCGTATCCCCAGACCACCGCATCGTGACGGATCACACCGCACGGCGGGTGGTACAGGGCGGCCACAATTGGAAAAGGCTTCCCTTTCCGAAGGTCCATGGCTGGGACGAGCTTCTTGATTTCTCTGGGTCCGATCATGCGGCTGTCCACGCCAAGCAACCGGTTGATTTCGGTGCGCATACGGAGCCCATAGACCGCCGTCTCGTTGTGCCCCAGGTCCAGCCGTCCCATCTGGTTGAACAGCAGATTGAAGTTCAGCTCCTTCGCCAGCCCCTCGTATAGTTCGACGCTTTCTTTGAAGAATGGGACCCCTTCGGGAGTCAGGTAGTTGGCCCGAATGATCGCCGTTGTTCGCGCGCTCGCGCCCCCGCCCAGGTATCCCTTGTCCAGGACCGCCACATCGCGGACCCCGAGCTTGGCCAGGTAATACGCGGTAGACAGACCGTGCACTCCCCCGCCGATGATCACCACCTCGTAACGGTCCTTCAACGGCCGTTTCTGCCACATGCGGTTCTTTTGAAATAGTTGGAGCATTTCTACGTCAAAGTCACTGCCGGGTCGACCGTGAGCCGGTCCATAGCCTCGAGTCCGACGGGCGCGACGCCAAACTCCTCACCGGCTTCGAATATCGCGTCCCACACGTACTCACCGAACTCACGCGAGAAGAACAGGTCATAGCTGGGCAGCGTGTCCAGATCTGCCCGCACGATCGTGCCGTGTATCTCGGCGAATCTTGACTGTGCGCATCTCATATTCGTGAAGGCGCCGGGTGAAGTATCGAACTCCGTTAGCTTGCTCAGCAGGGCACCCGACCCGGGCCCGATCAACCTCACGCCGCACAGGCCCGAAGTTTGGTCCACGATGTGGGCGCAGTCACGAGTGGGTTCGCCCAGCACGGTAGTCCAGTCAGAAAGCGCTTCGGGTTCGAAGAGAACCAGGCATTCGTCTGCGGTTAGCCTCGCCAACCGCCCGCGTGCGGGATCCGAGACCTGGCGAACATCGCCGATAGCCGGCGAATCGTCGGAATCTAAAACGCCGTGCAAGGATCCGCCCAGGTCGCCGCCCTGGATTAGCAACTTGCCGACTGGACTAATGTCTGAAATCCCGATGCCTTTGGTCAATTTTCGCTCTTCCTGGTCCGCGCTCGTGTAGAAGGCCGGTTGCAGCCAGCCGTCCCGTTCGACCATTTGAGCCCCTATGGCCAATTGCCTGTGGTAAAACGCGCTTTTCTTTACCGGACTGAATGACAACGTGGTTAACTCCGCAAGCGCTCGCCATCAGGATCGTAGAACGGCCGAAGAGTGACGCGGGCGGGCTCCGGTCGTTGATCGATTAACACGCTGATCCGGCGACCCTCCTCGGCCATGTCCACAGGCACCCACGCAAGTCCGAAGCCCTTGCCCGTGGTGGGGCTCCGCCGCGCGCTGGTGACCCGTCCGACCGGTGCGCCACCTGCAACAACGGGGACCCCGTCGTCCGGGACCAGCCCGTCATCCATCACGAAGCCGACCAACTTGTTGCGCAGTCCCCGGTCGCGAATGGCAATGAGACCGGCGCGCCCGATGAAGTCCTCCTTGTCGAAGCGCACCGTCCATTCCATGTCGCTTTCCAGCGGGTTGGAAACGGCATCGGTGTCCTGGCCGACGATGACGTGCTTCTTTTCAAGCCGCAGGACTCGCTGTGCCTCCAGGCCGAAGGGAGCGATCCCGAATTCTTCGCCCGCGTCCATGACGGCGTCCCACAGGTATTCGCCGTACTCCGCCGGGACGTGCACCTCCCACCCCGGCTCGCCGACGAACCCGATGCGCAGCAACATGCCGGGTATGCCTGCAATCTCTCCCTGCGCGAAACGCATGTACCGGAACGCCTTGGTCGACAGGTCAATGTCTGTCAGCTTGGATAGTGTCTGCCGGGCATAGGGCCCTGCAACGTTTACAGCCGCGTAGTTAGAAGTCACGTTTGTCACATAGGCGCGCTGGTCCGTCCCGGCGTTCCACCACTTGAACCACTCCTCGATCATGTCCACGTTCCCTGAGGTGGTCGTGACGAAGTAATGATCGTCCGAAACCCTGGCCACGGTCCCGTCGTCCATGATGGTCCCGTTGTCCGAGCACAGGACCCCGTAGCGGACTCTTCCGACCCGCAGGTTGGAGAAGCGGTGCGTGTATACCCGGTCCAGCAGTGCCCCGGCGTCTTTGCCGCGGACATCCAGCTTGCCCAGCGTGCTTACGTCGATGACTCCCACACGGTTGCGGACCGCGAGGCATTCTTCTTCAGGTGAGCCGTAGCTGCGCGGTCTCTGCCAGGGTCCCGACTCCACCATGTCGGCGCCCAATTCCCGGTGAATGTGGTCCAGCGGTGAGCGTTTCATTGGCATGTGTGAAGGGCCCGCCAGCGCGCCCAGCGGTACAGGCTCCAACGGCGGGCGCGCCGTCGTGACGCCAGTGGCCTCCACGCTTTGGCCGGTCAATTGGGCACACAATCCGACCAACGACTTCAGGCACATCTTCCCCTGGCACGGACCCATCGTCGCGGTGCTGTACCGCTTGAGCAGTTGGATGTCGTCGAAACCTTCCGCAACGGCCTGCGAGATGTCCTTCACGGTCACATCCTCACAGAAACAGACGAATTCTTTTTTGCCTGTCGGCGTAGTCTGGTGTAGGTCCGCCTCCGGACGGCTGCCGCCGAGCCGAGCCTGCGCATCTGTCATCGAATCCCGGGCGCTTTCTATGTCTGGCTGAAGCTCCGGCGATTTCACTCCAAGTTGTTGCGCCGCTTCCAGACCGGCAACACGCCCTTGCATGAGCGAGGTCAAGAGGTCCCGCGATCCGGTCACCCCTCCGGCCGTGTGAAGGCCGGGGGGAAGTACCCAACACGTGGGATCGCTCAGATCCTGGCTGTAATCCCGCTTAGCGCCGGCCTGGTAGAGCAGTCCGTCGGCCAACTGGCTGTCCCCGGACATGCAAAGAAGGTCGCAGCGGATTCTCTTTTGCGCCCCACCCGACGACTTTGCATCGAGAGTCCGCACCGACACGTCCCTCAGTTTGGTCTTGCCCCGCGCTTTGCCTATCACGCCGGAAGTCAGGATCGGGACGCCAGCCTCTCCCACGGCTTGCGCCGCATCCGTTCGCTCCGGCGCCGCGGGCCGGGAATCAACCACGGCGGCGACATCCACGCCCGCGGCCAGCAGGTCCAGGGCCACCTGGTAGCCATCATCGTTGCTGGTTGCTACGACCGCCCGGTTGCCGGGCCGCAGGCCATATAGCCGGATGAGGCGTTGCGCTGCGCTCGACAGCATGACGCCAGGCAGGTCGTTGTTCTCGAATAACAACGGCACGTCGAAAGAGCCGGTAGCTACCACGACCTGTTTCGCCCGGAGTTTCACCAGGTCATGCGCCCTGCGAATGCCCAACAGGTTGTCCTGGTAGAAGGCAAACACTGTTGCGCCTGTCATCACACGAATGCGGTCGTTAGCCAACACAGCTTTTGTCTGGGTTTCAGCGGTTTCCATTCCTGCGGCGTCAGAGTCGCCAGGGTTCGCGCTGGGATTGAAACGGAGGGAGCCTCCCAGGCGAGGTTGATCGTCAATCAGCGCAACTTTGGCCCCATGCTCGGCAGCCGCCAGCGCAGCCGCCATACCGGCCGGGCCGCCGCCGATGACCGCAACGTCAGCGTGGAAGTTCCGGTGCTGCCAGTGGGTCTCGGGCGCGTCGTTGATGTCGATCTTGCCCAGACCGCCCACACGACGTATCACGTTCCGCGCAATCTTCCAGAGCAGCCGGGGTCGATATAACGCCTTGTAGTAGAAGCCCACCGGCATGAGCCAGCCCAGGCGGTCGAGGACTGCGAGGAAGTCCCACCTCAGCGAGGGCCAGGCGTTCTGCGAGCGGACCCGCATATTCACCTTCACTGGCTGAACGCACGCGCGCACGTTCGGCACTCCGTCTACGTCGACAAGGCAGTTCGGACATTTCCCGGCGCAGCACAGCAGTCCCCGGGGTCGGTGGTACTTGAATCCTCGGCTGAAGGTTGAGACGCCGGAGGCATGAAGCGCCGACGCGATCGTGTCACCCTGGAAGGCGGAAACCGTCTTACCGTCGAACTGGAACTCGACTTCAGATCCGCGGTCGATCTGCTCGCCGGGTTGGGCTGGCAATCTGGGGCCGTTGTTGCGACTGGTCATCGGCTACGGCCAGTAGGTCTCGCTGACCTGGTTGTTTGTGGTGTCCCGCAGGGCGTAGAACCACTTGCGGCAACCGTAACGGTGGTTCCACCACTCGCGTGCGACCCCGGCGGTGTTCTTACGGGAATAGAAATAGTCGGTCCATTGGCCCTCGCTGTCATCAGGCGCGGGCCGCGACGTCACCTCGCCGCCATACTGGAACTCGTTGACGTTGCGGGCCCCGCAGTCGGGGCAGCTCATCAGGAAGGACATGAACTTCCTAGAACAGGGTCAGGTAGCGGTCCACTTCCCACTGGCTCACCTGTCGGTGGTACTCTCGCCACTCCCCGTCTTTCAGGGCCTCGAACTCTTCGTAGATGACGCCCAGCGACTCCTGCACCACCTCGTCATGGCGTAGTTCTCCAAGCGCCTCGGCCAGTGACTGCGGCAGCATCCTGATGCCGCGTCGCTCAATCTCTTCAAGCCCCAGGTCGTACAGGTTGCCCAGGTTGGGTTCGCCCGGGTCCAGCTTGCGCCGGACGCCGTCCATGCCCGCGCTCAGGTAGGCCGCCATGGCCAGGTAGGGGTTGCACGCCGCAGACATGGTCCGGTCTTCCAGGTGACCCGGCCCCGCCGTACGAATCATCTGCGTCCTGTTGTTGTCCCCGTACGATACGAACGCCGGTGTCCACAGGAACCCGGAGGTCGAGCCCATCAGCGCCGATCCCACCTGCAACCGCTTGTAGCAGTTCACCGTGGGCGACATTACGGCGCACAGGGCCGGAGCGTGGTCGATGATCCCACCGATGAAGTGGTACGCCATCTCTGACAGGCCGAGTCCCCGGGGGTCGTCTTCGTCCAGGAAGACGTTTTCGCCAGTGGCCGCGTTCTCCAGGTGGTAGTGGATGTGCCCGCCGCTGCCTGTCCGATCGCTGAACGGTTTGGCCATGTGGGTGGCGATGGCGCCGTACTTCTGCGCGTACTGGCTGGTCATCATCTTGAAGAACGTGTACCGGTCGGCGGTGACCAGTGCCTCGTCGTAGACGAAGTTGATCTCGTACTGGCCGTTGGCGTCCTCGTGGTCCGACTGGTAGGCGTCCCAGCCGATGCGCTGCATGCCGTCCATCATGTCACGCAGGTAGCCGATGACGTTGGAGATGCCTTTGAAGTCATAGCAGGGCTTGGCCAGCGTATCGACCTCGTTGGGGTCCCAGATCGAAATCGATCCGTCCTCGGCCCTCGTTACCAGGAAGTGCTCGGGCTCAATACCAACGTAAAACTTGTATCCCGCGTCGGCGACTTCACCCAACACCCGCTTGAAGTTCTGGCGCGGACAGTACATGTGCGGCTCGTCGTCAACGAACAGGTCGCTTGCAAAGCGCGCCACCCCGCTGGTCCACGGAAGCGGCGTGTAGGAGTCCAGGTCGACCCGGGCCAGCATGTCGTGTGAGTGTGGCCCCTGGCCCATCCCAGGCAGGGCAGCGCCGGCGAATCCCGCACCCTCATCGATGGCGTCGTCGAGGTGGACGGCCGGGACCATCTTGACCTTCGGAGAACCGTTCACATCTACGAACTGGACCAGCAGGTACTCGATGCCGTCTTCTTTCATCCGCTGCCGGACTTCTTCTCTGTCAGCCATGTTGGTCTCCTTGCGGCGACTCGCCGCAGCACGAGTCAGCGTACCCGGCCCGCGTCGCTGTGTCCCGTCGGCAACGGCCTTGATCCCCCGCCTGCTGCCGGTTTATTGCTCAATAGACCTTGTTGGTACCGACCAGTGGCACCTGCGCCATGGCAGACGCCTCGATCGTGAGCGCCGCCAGATCTTCAGGTTCGAGGCTGTGAACATCGCCCTTGCCCAGCGAGCGGGTCAGCAGCGTCAACTCCATGGTCATGGAGTTGATGTAGTTGGCCACCCGTTCCGCCGCTTCGTCCGGGTCGAGCCGCTTCGTCAGTTCCGGGTCTTGCGTCGTTATACCCACCGGGCACTTGCCGGTGTGGCAATGCCGGCACTGTCCCGCCGGCACGCCTATCTCGTTCACGAAGTCCGACTCGGGGATTTCCTTGTTGCAGTTGAGGGCGACGAGCGCGCCGATCCCTATTGCCACGGCGTCGGCGCCGAGGGCAATCGCCTTCGCTACGTCGGCCCCGTTGCGGATGCCGCCGGAGGCGATCAGGCTGACCTTTCCGTACAGCCCCAGTTCCCTTAGGGCCTCCCGCGCCATCACGATGGCCGGCACCGTGGGAATTCCGCTGTGCTCGATCAGCACTTCGGCCGACGCGCCGGTCCCGGCGACCATGCTGTCGATGACGATGGCGTCTGCTCCCGCCTTGGCAGCCAGTTTCACGTCGTCGTCCACCCGGCACGCGCCCAGCTTGACGTGGATCGGCACCCGCCAGTCGGTCGCTTCTCTCAGTTGTTCGATCTTGACCGCCAGGTCGTCCGGTCCCAGCCAGTCCGGATGGCGTGCGGGACTGCGCTGGTCGATGCCGCGCGGCAGGTCCCGCATGTCGGCGATCTCATCGAGGACCTTCACCCCCATGAGCATGCCGCCGGTACCCGGCTTTGCGCCCTGCCCGACGACTATCTCGACGGCCTGCGCCTGCACCAGGTGGCGCGGGTTGAACCCGTACCTGCTGGGCAGCACCTGGTAGATCAGCTTGTCGGAGGCGTCCCGCTCCGACTGCAACATCCCGCCGTCGCCGGTGCAACTGGCCGATCCCACCATCGCCGCGCCCTTGCCCAGCGCCGTCTTGGCATTCGCCGACAGCGCGCCGTAGCTCATACCGCTTATATATATGGGCGTCTCCAGGACCAGCGGGTTCTCGGCGCGCAACCCGCCAATCACCGTCTGGGTGTTGCAGCGTTCCTTGTATCCCTCCAGCGGAAATCGGGTCAGGCCGGTCGACAGGAAAGTCAGGTCGTCGAAGTGGGTCACCTTCTGGAAGGTGCTGAATCCCCGGATCCTGTAGCGGCCAAGCTCGGCCTTGGCGTGGATGTCTTCCAGGACCCATGGCGACCATAGCTGACTGTTACCCGTAACCATGTAAGGCCGATCCTCTTGCCGCGCCAAACTGCGCGGGGGTCATATCACCGACTTTTCCAGCCGCTCCAGTGAGTCGTAGTGGTACAGCTTCTTGGCGGACACGATCTTGGTGAAGCTGGGCCGCTCGCTGATCCCGTAGCTTTCCAGCGTATTGAGGACGTCGATCAGTTCGTCCTCGTCCATTTCCTCGATCGTGGCGTCGGCGCCCAGCGAGCCGATTTCACCGCCAACGTAGATGGTCCCCTCGTACATGGAGTCCCCAACCGCCTCGCCGACGTCGCCGCAGACGATGATACGACCCTTCTGCATCATGAAACCGGCCAGGAAACCGGCGTTGCCGCCGACCACGAGGCTCCCGCCCTTCATCGAGATACCGGCCCGCGCGCCCGCGTCCCCTCCGACGTACACTTCACCGCCGCGCATGGTCGAACCCACCGACGCCCCGGCGTTCTTCGACAGCGTGATCTTGCCGGACATCAGGTTGTCGCCCAGCGCCCAGCCGGCGTTGCCGTCGATGTTGATCTCCGGGCCGTCAAGCAAGCTGCAGGCGTAGTACCCGACGCTGCCCTTGATGTCTATCTTGCAGCTATCGAGGATCCCCACGGCGATGTTGTGCTGCGCCTGGGGGTTCTCGATGGTTATCTCAGAGTGTTCGGCCGCCAACTCTTTCAGCCGCCGGTTGAGCTCACGCGTGGTCAGGCGACCGGCGTCTAGAGTAACCAAGTCATGACCTCGCTCTTTTGGGGCTCCAGCCGGTCAATCTCCTGGCTGAACACGCTGCGCAAGGCGACTTCCTCGGAGGCGATGGCGATGATGTCGTCGGTCTCCATGGTGACCAGCGGCTTGGCCGACCACTGGTCCTTGGCGTAGCCGAGGCCCTCTTTCGTAGAAACCAGGTAGGTGAACGTCCCGTCAAGGTCGCCCAGCGAATCCTGGAGGGCCGCGTCCAGCGACTCCCCTTGAGCGAGCTTGTCGGCAAGGTAGACGGCGATCAACTCAGAGTCGTTCCCCGTCTGGAAGTGGTGGCCCTGGTCTTCGTACATGCGCTTCAACTTGTGGTAGTTGGTGAGTTGGCCGTTGTGCACGACCGTCACGTCGGGGAACGGGTAGGCCCAGAAGGGGTGCGCGTGATTGACGTCGACGATGCTCTCGGTAGCCATCCGAACGTGGCCTATGCCGTGTGTGCCCGTCAACTGGCTCATCAAATGCCGATCGTCCATTGCGACCGGTGTGCCCACGTCCTTCACCACTTCCGAGTTCTCGCCGATGCTGTGCAGCGCCACCCCCGGCGTGTTCAGCAACGCCTCGGCAAGCTGCCCGACCTCGCCCTCGTAATTGACCACCAGCCGCAGGAACTGCCCGCTCGACCGCTTCGAGTTGACGATCCCGCCGGAACGTTCGATGGCATCGGCGGCCCGTGCCAGCGTCTCTACCGCCTCGCCAGATTCGTCCGCGAATATGCGAATAACCAGGTCACCCGCCAGGTCCTCACCCGCCACCGTGATGCCGCTCGAGTCCTTCCCGCGATGGGTCATCGACTCCAGCATCTTGACCAGGTCATCGCCAACCGGCCCGAACCCGCTGCCGGTAGCTTTCTTATAAAGGATTCCGCTTACGCCGCACATGGGTATCTACCGAGGTCAGAAATGGGGTCCGGAAACGGGCCGGAAGGGGTGTGACCGCCAGCGGTCAAGTGTAGGCGGGGGCCATGTGAGCGTCAACAGAACGGGTTCTTGCCAAACCAGCCGATCACGCCTCAAACAGCCACAATTTCGCCAGCTTCTCCGGCATGGGCTTCGGGTAAGGCGTTCACGCCTGCTCCCATAGCCGCCTTATGGGCACAGCAAATAACCCTTCACCAAACCTGGCGGTAGTCTCACCGTCATAAAGAACGACCCCGATCTTGAACCGGTCTTCGCAAACTCTCGCCAATTTGCGGAGTCCCCTAAAGTCGGATGAAGTCACCGTAGCTCCAGCCTTGACCTCGACCCCGGCAATATCTGAACCGGCCCTCTCAATCACTATGTCCACCTCCCCGCCGTCCTTGTCCCGGTAATAATGAAATGACACGTGGGACTCGTACCAACCGGCCTGTCTTCGAAGCTCCTGGTACACGAACGTCTCAACGAACTGCCCAGCCATTCGCCTGTCTGCGGCCAGTGCCCAGGCATCGATGCCCAACAGGGCACAACCGACACCTGTGTCGCCGACGTGGAGCTTGGGGGTCTTGATCAACCTGCGTGATCTGTTGGTGGACCAGGCCGGCAAGCGCTCCAACAGGAACGCCCTCTCCAACAAGGCCTCGTAGTCCGCGATTGTTGGGCGAGTGATGTGCAGAGTCCTGGAGAGCGAGTCCTGGTTGAACAGACCTGCCGTCTGTGCTGCGGCGGCCTCCAGGAGCCTTGGTAGCTCTTCGAGGCGTCGGATGCGGGACATGTCGCGTACATCCTTCAGCACCAGGGTCTCGACGTAATCGCGGTACCAGTTCGCCCTGCGCCTGCCTGGCGGGATCGCCATTGCCGGCGCGTATCCGCCGGCCGTGATCCGTTCATAAAGCTCGTCTCCCATCCGCGCCGATTGTCCGTAACTGAAGCCTCCGTTGAACAGCTCATCAAGGAATCCGGGCCTGGAATCTGACCACAAGTCGGCGGGAGCGCCCCCACCCACTAGTTCCCGCTGAGCCAGGGGATGGAGCCGTACCATTCGGAGCCGCCCTGCGAGCGATTCAGAAAGCCGTGGAAGCAGGAACAGATTGGTCGATCCGGTCAGGATGAACCTGCCGGGCGTTCTATTCCGGTCCACCTGCAGCTTGATGGAGGTGAACAGCTCGGGCACTCGCTGTACCTCATCCAGTATCACCCGCTCGGGCAGATCGGACACGAATCCCACCGGGTCCGCCAGCGCTGCTTCCCGGAGCACATCATCGTCGAACGAGTGATAGACATACCCGCCAATCGACTCGCTCCCGTGATGCGCTGCGCCGTAGGCCGGTGGCGCCAATGGGGAAGGGGTGATCGGATTGCTAATCGGGGCTATGTTGGAGCGGCGCGGCCGCGGATTAGCCGGAAGGCTGAGGGTCTGTGCCAGCGTCGACTTGCCACACTGCCGCGGGCCGTGGATGAGTACGACCGGCGAGTCCGCCAACGCCTCGCGCAGCCGTGGCAGCACATAGCGGGGATAGAAGCCATGACCATTCATCGTCCAATTGTAAGATTCAGTTGCGGCTAATCGCAAGGTTGATATACGGCTAATCGCAAGATTAACATGCGTCTAATCGCAATTTTACTACGCAGGACCCCCAGTCAGACCTGACCAGGCAACGCAGCCAGGTAGCTGACCAGCATGGCCGACTGGCCACCTCCAAGTCCCCTTACACCCTCGTCCATCCGCAACAACACCCTCCGGCCAAACGCAGACTCACCACTCGACCAATCGCAAATACACGCCGCATACAGAGCCTTGCGCAACCGGCCGCCGGAGGGCGGCGAGCCAATCGTGGGCGGCTTTTATACGACAGTCGCGGTGAACGCGATCACGAGGACTCCCAGGGGTTGACCAGGTCTATTCCCAGCCCTTCGAAGTCCCGCACATACCGCGTGGCGATCACCAGATCGTGCGCCTTTGCCGTCCCTGCCAGGATCAAGTCGACAAGGTCGCGAGGACGGCCGACGCGGACCGCGTTGGCGCGAAATCGTGCCGCCCACACTGCACTGGCCCGATCAAACGACAGAATGCGGTCCTCGTAGATCCTGAGGAAACGGGAAAAGGCGTCTCGAAGACGGTCCTGGCTGCGTCCTGGTGTTGTGAGCCGCAGCCCGAATTCCAACTCGTGCACCACCATGGACGCCAGCTACAGACCGGCCGATTCATTCAGAAAGGCAACTACCGACGGGTCGGGATGGTTTTTGGTCATCTCGGACGCCACGTTGGTGTCGAGAAGAAACCCCGTCATCCACCCGCCCAGTCTTCGTCATTCCAATTTGCTAAGGGGATCTCGCGACGGGACTTGCCTTCGCGTTCCGGATTCTCCAGATTCGTGCCGCGAGGCATGTTTTCAACAAGCCACCTTCCCATCGGCATGCGTTGGGCCGGCGCATGCTCCTCCCAAACCCGTTCCGGTACCACCACATAAGACGACCTCTTACCTATGCGCTGAGGCCCCTCCGTCTCCGCAAGCCGCAAAACCTCGGACAACCTGGCCTTCGCCTCCGCAACAGTCCAGACTCGGATTGCGGCGATCCTTCGGGTCCAACAACTACCATTTTGGCCGTCACTCTTCCGGGGCCTCGAGATCGTCTATTACGAAGAGCTCATAGCTCTTTACGCGGGCACCCATTTCGTACGTGGCCAACAATACCGCAAGCTGCTCACCGTTCATGAGGGCAACGGGCGCGGCGTCGGATCGCTTTGCTTCGTCCTTCGCTCCTTTACTGAAGTCACTAGTGGTGATGATCAGTCCTCGCTCGTGCGCCCCCAGCGAGCCGCGAACCTGCCGGACAACCGGCGCAGAAACATTGTTCTTCCAACGTTTTGCCTGCACCGCCATTCGGATACGCACCGCGTCCCCTACGACCAAGGTACAGCGAACGTCGATGCCGCCGTCACCGGAGATATTCGTGACACCCACCTCCTCGAAACCCATCTTCGCGAGGAGTTCGCCGACGAGTTTCTCGAAATCATTTGGATGGGCAGCGCGGGCGCGGTCGAGGAGTTCCTGCCTGACCTCGCGATTCTTTTCTTCTATAAGTCCCGCGACTTCTTGGGGCAACCACGCTGCCAAGCCGAACATACCGCGACTGTGCTGCTCAAAACGCGGCGATTCACCTCGGTCCTTCCGGCGCCGTATTTCGGTCCAGAGCGACGAGTACATCGTCGCGGCTGGCGTTTTTCCCTCGGTACTTATCAACCCAAATTTCAGCGCGCGTTCGGTAATTTCTCCGTAGTGCAGGGGCCCATTGTTGCTGGATTGGCTTAGGATACGTTCGGCCGCGTCGGCAAAGGACAATTTTTCACCAGCGTTACCGCCCTTGTCTTGTTCATGAATTGGCGACGATTCAGCCAAGGGTTTCTTGCTAGCCACGTTTGGATTGAGGGTGAAATACCCAGGGCTGAAACGAACGAATCTCGAATCTGCGCCCCTGTCTTTGATATCTACGGCAATTAAGGCGTTCACTGTATTCCAAGGAGTTTTGCCGCTCGTTGCCCAAAGTCCCTGCGCGAGCATCCTCTGTGTGAGTTCACGATAGTGTAGGGGTTCACTCGCATCCCGCAGGACGGCAATTGCTGCTTCGATTGCACTCATCACACTACCTCGTCTAACAGATCGTTGAATTCGTTTTGCGATTGCTCAGCTTTCCCAGATTTATCACAACAGAGGTATTCCGTCCCGACGTTAGTTCAACATGAACAGTCAAAAATACTGCCAATGTTGTGGCGCCATCAGAAAAGCCATCCGCCACTTCTCGTCCGGTTATGCCGCGGATTCCTACCGCGATGATTCCGCCGGTAAGTTTCGAGCCTTCCAGACTCCCAACGTCTAGCGGAAGTTGGCGACATCGCACGGGTCTCCACCTTCAATTTGCCCCGTTTACCGGACCGCCGGTGTTCACTCGCTCGTCGCCAAGGGTTGTTGGTCACCCCCACGTAGAGGATGCGCCCGAACCAGCCGCGCAGCGTGTAACCGCGCGTCGTTCGAGCACTCCTGGAGGACCTGCCCCATCCACCTCGTGCAAATCGTGCCATTTGTTATTCCTTTCAATTTCTCTGAGTCCACCCTACACAAGCAGGCCCCAACGTCCAATATGCGTTTGGCATACGCAGTACGGACCTAGTCTCAACTACCCGCAAAATGCCTCCTCACCTGCCCAGTCCCCACGAACTGCGACAACAAGCGGTAGTTACCCAGCTTGTGGCGCACCCTGCCGGCGACGATAGCCGGGTGGACCTTCGCCTCCGCTGCGAGGTCCAAGACCGCCATAGCGTTAGGCCGGTCCAGGATGGCACCGTTCTTCCAGACGCCCGGAGGTATCAGAGCCTCTTCCGCCATGCGGTCGGCCTGCGCTTCCCTTGGGTCCCCCGAGGTGGTCTCGAAATCGCGGAGGCTGTGGTCGTCTACGAAGGCGGTGTCCTCGCCCCCGTTGTCGAGGTGCAGGCTGACGTGCGCCAACTCGTGCATCAGCGTGTACCAAAAGTTATCTATCCGGTCGTATCGGAGCGTCATGCCGATCACCGGTCTGCCGTCGTGGAGTTTGATAGCCGCGCCGTCCAGGTGAGTTCGCGGGAGGTGGCGCACGTATTCAAACCCTATGCCGCTTTCTGCAAGGAAATCCCTCACGCGCCTGGGACCGCGGCGTGAAGCGCTGAGTTGCGCGAGCGCACGGAGAAATTCGGGGCTGACCGTTCCCGGCCTGTAAGCCGCCGCAGGCGGGTTTTCCCGGGCAGCGGCCATTACCTGCCAGCACCACGCTCTCAGGGCATAATCGTCCGTCTTGGCATTCATTCGACGGTGGTCGTTCTTGCGGTACAACGGCGCGGCAGCCGCCTGCGGGCCTCCGGCGCGCTCGATCAGCCCGCGGATCAGTTCTTCGGCGTGGCCCTTCAGGTCCGGAACGTCTGGAATCCATCCCGCCCTTGCCATGGCCTTTAGCGGAAACCGCTCGGGCTCGAGGTCTTCGCAGACGGGATCGAACCTTGCACCCGGCTCCTGGAGCAGCACCTCTGCGGGTATGCCAAGGTGCCGGTGGAGCGCGCGGGCCATCGACATCGTGATGGCTCGCTTGCCGGAGAGCACTTCCGACACCCTGGAGCGGCTCCCGAGAAAGGGGATGAGGTCCCGCTTCGTCAGCCCCGCCTGTTCCATGCGGAACTCGATGGCTGCGACCGGGGTGGGGAAGCCAATCGGGGAGTGCTCATCCTCGTAGTGCTCGACCAGGACCGTGAGAACGTCGAGTTCGTCGCTCTCGGGCGAACCCTCCTCGGCATCGAAAATCTGGTCGATCCTCCCCAGCGCCCGCTCAAGGTCTTCATCGGTGCGGATCGGCTTGATGGCTGCCATTTCTACACCTCCATTGCGTTTATCCGGTCATACTCCGCGTGCGTGCCGATGAACCGTATATAGACGATGCGCTTGTCGTAGTGGATCCTCACCACCAGCCGGTAGCTGCCGCCCTTGATCCTGAAAACAGCCCGATCGCCCGGGACTATGCTGGCCGTTGGGTACCTGGCTGTCAGATGCGTGGGTGTGTCCCAGGCTTCTGCCTTGACCTCTGCGTACCAGGCTCGCAACTGCTGCTCGGCGTCCGGGTGTCTTGCCCAAAAGTCACGAAGGGTTCTCCTGGCGATGATTCTCACGGCGAAGGACCAGCCGTCCCATAATTGCTCATTCTAATATGTTCCCAAATATATATCAATTAGTATTTGCTCGTCAGGCTCCTGGCAATCTAATCCCCCACCCCCATCTCCCTCACCACCCACACATGCCGCGCCGCGTTGTAAGACGTCCGCACAAAACCGGCGTCCCCAAATGCGAACGTCACGCCGCTGCTGTGGGAGCCGCGGGTTGGTGCTGGGAGGCCCAGGATGCAGTACATGGCGGCGTTTAGAGTGCCACCGTGGGCCACTACGAGGGATGATCGTGCGCCCCGTCTGACGACGCGTTGCAGGGCGCGTGCCCCGCGAATCATCAGGTCCCACGAACTCTCGCCCTCTCCGGTGGACTCGATGTAGGGCTGGAACGGGTTGGAGATGTCGGGCCTGGGATACCTTTTTCGGCCCTCGTCGAAAGGGAGCCCGGCAAGCGGACCGTTGTCCAGCTCCATCCAGTCGGGGTCGTACTCGATATGAACGCCCAGCGTCTCCCCGACGATCTGTGCGCTTTCGGCGGCGCGGGCCATTGTGCTGACGAAAATCATGTCGAACGTTACGCCGGCGCGCTTCCACTCCTCTGCCCGTGCCCTCAACTGTGCCCTTCCAACGTCGGTGAGCGGTGAGTCGTACCGTCCTTCGTGCACCATCTCGTCGTCGGCCCGCGAGCGGCCGTGCCGCATCAGCATTATGTCGATTACGTCGTCCAATTTGTATGTCCTTTCACGCAGCGACTCGTAAGCGTCCGCAAACAGGTCAGTTGACATTAACAATTCCGGTTGTTGCGTATACTGGCGCGGCGATTTTTGAACTTCGCGGCCGGGGAACTGCGCCACCGGTTCCCGGGTGCCCACAGCCCAGGCGATAGAGGACAGTATCCATGACGGAACACCTGGCTCGAATCAGCGCTCGCAGGCCCTGGATCACTATCGTCCTGTGGCTCGGGGCGGCCGTGCTCGCGCTGGGGATCGTCGACCGCCAACTCGACTCGGCCCTCACCACGGAACTCGGATTCATCTCCACATTCAGCGAGGCCGAGTCCTGGACGGCCAAGGACATGCTCGAAGAGGCGGGCCTCGCGCCGCCGCTCAGCGAAGCGGTGATGGTGCAGTCGGAAACGCTCACGGTGGACGACCCGGCGTTCCGGGCCAAGGTGGAAGAGGTGACCGGCGCGCTCGTCGCCATCGGGCCGGAGGTGGTGGCCGGCGGCTTCAACTATTACCTCACCGGCGACGACCGGCTGGTCTCCGCGGACCAGAAGACGACCATCATCTCGCTGCAACTGGTCGGATCGATCGCCGAAGCGACGGAGAACGCTGAACACATCATCGACGTGGTCGACGAAGCGGACCACGGGGATGACTTCCGCGTCTTCGTGGTGGGAGACGCGACCATCGCCTTCGAGAACGGGGAGCTGTCGGAGGCGGACCTCATAGCGGGTGAGACTATCGGGATCCCGATAGCGCTCCTCATACTGCTGGTACTCTTCGGCGCTATGGTAGCTGCGCTCGTACCCATCGGGCTGGCGCTCATCTCCATCGCCATAACACTGGCCATGGTCGCCATCATCGGCAACACGTTCGGCGAACTGGTCTTCTTCGCGCAGCTCTGGATAACCATGGTCGGCCTCGCCGTGGGCATCGACTATTCACTGATTGTGGTCTCACGCTTCCGCGAGGAATTGGCCAGGGGACTGAACAAAGAGGATGCCGTCATAAGGGCAGGCGCCACGGCGAACCGCACGGTGCTCTTCAGCGGCATTACTGTGGTGATCGCGCTGGTGGGCATCCTGATCATCCCGCACACGATGTTCTTCTCGATGGCCCTGGCCGCCATCCTGGTGGTCATCATCTCCGTACTGGCCTCTCTCACGCTTCTGCCCGCCGTCCTCGTCCTGTTGGGCCCAAAGGTCGATCTTCTACGCCTCCCCTTTACCCGCCGGAGCGGTGACGTCGGCCAGGGCGCGAGCAATGAGGGCGAAGAAGGGAAGCAGCGGCACGGGTTCTGGGAGTTCATCACGCACTGGACCATGCGCTTCCCGATCATCAGCGTGCTCGTGGTGGGCGGCCTGATGGTCTGGGCGTCCTACTACTACTTCGACATCAACCGGGGCTTCAACAGCGTCGAGGTATTTCCGGAGGACTCCCACACCCGCGCCGGGTTCGAAGTGCTGGAGGACAAGTTCTCGTTCGGCTACGTCAACCCCGCCAAGATAGTCATCGACGGCAACATCAACGACCTGCAGGTCCAGTCCGCAATCGCTGAACTGGGCGCAGCAATCCAGGCCGACCCCGAACTGGGCACGTTCATCCCGCAGGTAAGCCAGGACGGAGACCTAGGACTGCTCCTCGTGCCGGTGCCCGGCGCGCCCAGCGGCAGCGCAGCATTCGGCGTGGTGGAACGGCTGCGGGACGACTACATCCCGGCGGCGTTCGCCGGAGTTCCGGCCACCGTGCTGGTCGGGGGCTTGTCGGCCGAATACCTGGACTTCAACGGCGTGGTGAGCACGTATACGCCCATCTCCTTCGGGCTGATCCTGGCGGTCAGTTTCATCCTGCTCCTCATCGTCTTCCGCTCGATCGTCATCCCCATCAAGGCCATCATCATGAACCTCCTCTCCGTCGGCACCGCCTACGGTCTGATGGTGGTCGTATTCCAGCATGGGGTCGGGGCGGACCTGTTTGGCTTCCACCAGACCGAGACCATCGACGTGTGGATACCTCTCGTACTCTTCGCGCTGCTATTCGGCCTGTCGATGGACTACCACGTCTTCATGCTGAGCCGCATCCGCGAGCGGTTTGACCAGACGCATAACAACGCCGAGTCGGTCGCCTTCGGGCTGCGTTCGACGGCGGGCCTGATAACCGGCGCAGCTCTCATCATGGTCGCCGTGTTCAGCGGCTTCGCCTCGGGGGAGATGGTTGTGAACCAGCAGGCGGGCTTTGGGCTCGCCGTGGCAGTGCTGCTAGACGCCACGCTGGTGCGCGGCATACTCGTGCCCGCAAGCATGCAGTTGCTGGGTGACCGTAACTGGTACATGCCGTCGTGGCTCGACTGGTTGCCGGACCTGAGGGTAGAAGCCGAAGAGGCGTGAGAGTAACCCGTGGTTAATGCGGCAGACATGAACATACCCACGGACTATCGGCCCGGGTACAAAAGGGCTCGCGCGGTTTCGCCGGAGTTGGCGGACAAGTACATCGCGCACACGCATATCGGGGACCCGGTGGCCGACGAGATGATGGCGGCCCTCGACGAGATCGGCCGTAACAAGTCGAGGAGACTCATTCAGGCGGCAATGGACGAAGGGGCAGACGAGGCCATGCGCGACGCCCCGGAGGCGATACGCAAGTTCTTCATCGACGCAGAGACTCTGCCCGATTGGCTCAACTACCCGGAGTTCGCGCCTGGCGTTCGCATGTTTCACCGGAACTCCCCGGTGATCCTGGCGGCCTTCGTCGCAGCCGTCCTGATAGAAGGCTTCAACACGAACATCTCCAAGTCCTTCTTCATCACCGGCAAAGTGCGCGACCAGGGCGTCAGACGGCTGGGGCAAAACAACCGCCACATGATCGAGATATTCCTGCCTGACGGGATGTACAGGAACGGAGACGGCTGGAAACTGTCCGTACGCATACGCATAGTGCACGCGCGAATCAGGCGTCTGCTGAACAACTCGGAGGACTGGGATACCGAAGCGTGGGGCGAGCCAATCAGCGCGGCTCACCTGGGCCTGGCGATTTCTTCCTTTTCAGCCAGACTGCTGATTCACATGAAGACCCTGGGCGCAAAGTACAACGAGGAGGAAGCCCAGAGCTTCATGGCAATTTGGCGCTACAGCGGCCACCTGATGGGAATTCCTGAATCGATCCTGTTTAACGACATGGAGGAGGCGCTAAGGCTGTACGAAATTGGACAGCTATGTGAGCCGGAAACCCCAACTGAATCGGTTGTGATGGCACACGCCCTCATCAACTCGGCGCCCTTGCTCGCGGGCAGGATCGAACCGGCCGAACGTCGCAACCTGGCCAAGTACGTGTACAGGATTTCGCGGGGTCTGATAGGGAATGAAATGGCCGAACATCTGATGTACCCGCCCCTGTCTTCAATTGGGGCCGTGTGGTGGTTCAAGATGCAGCAGCGTTACGGCCACATCCTGGAGAAGGTGGCCCCGTGGCATCACGAAAACAGCAACTTCACCAGGTTCACGGGTCTGCTCGGCGCCTCGCTGTTTGACGAAGAGGGAATCGGCTACTCTCTGCCCGACCACGTCTACGCCGAGGAGTCATCTCCCTGGTAGAGCCCGCGGCTCAATCCGGCGCCGGCTGAACTGCACCGCGCACGCGGCAAGTGATTATTCTGACCGCGGTGGAGTCTGCCAAACGAACGTCAAGCAATTGAAATGGTTGCTAGGGTAGACGCTGACCCCAACGCTATCGTTTACGGCTGACTATTGCGCGTCCTCATCGTCTCTGACATACACGCCAATCTTGAAGCGTTCCAGAGCGTCATAAAGGACGCCGGCAGCAACGGCGGTTTCGACCAGATCTGGGAACTTGGTGATCTCGTCGGATACGGCCCGGACCCCGGCGGATGCATCGACCTGCTGCGGCAATACGCTCACGTCGGTGTCGCCGGGAACCACGACCTGGCCGCCGTCGGAAAACTGGGACTGGAGCAGTTCAACATGTACGCGGCAGCGGCGGCGCGCTGGACAGCGGCGCATATGAGCGATGAACATGCCGAGTTCCTGCGCGGCCTGCCGCTCAGGGAGGAAATCGGCGACTTCACGGCGGTTCATGGCAGCCCGCGGGACCCGGTGTGGGAGTACGTGATTTCGAAGGCGTCGGCTAATGCGAACTTCGGCCATCTCGGCACGCGGTACTGCCTGGTGGGCCACTCGCATGTGCCATTCGTCTGCAGGCTCGAAGATGGCGAAGTGGTGTTCTACGAGATCCCGCTGGACATGCCAATCCCACTCGGGAAAGAGCGGTGCATCATAAACCCTGGCAGCGTCGGCCAGCCGCGGGACGGGTTGCCGACCGCAAGCTACCTGCTCCACGACTCCGACGCCGAGACTATCTCCCATCACCGTGCCGCGTACGACATCCCTGCCACCCAGCAAAAAATGAGGGACATCGGCCTGCCGGACTTCCTGATCGACCGGCTGGCGGAGGGCAGGTAGGTGAATGCTGCTTGCCGCCGGCGGCGTCAGGGACGCGTGGACAAGCACACTTCGCACTTGTTATCCTTCGGGTACCACCCCTATCGCCTCGGCGGTAGGGTCGAGACCGCCCATTCAGGCGGTCTCTGTCTTTGTCAGGGCACCGATTGATAACTAACCTCTACATCGATGGGTTTAATCTTTATTACCGCGCCCTAAAGGACACCCCATTTCGTTGGCTCAGCCTTCGGAAACTCTCCGAGACCCTGTTCCCCGAAGACAGCATCCACCGGGTTTGCTACTTCACCGCCCGCCTCTATGCGCGGCCTGAGAACCCTTCTCAACCTCAACTGCATCGCGACCCAGCGCGTAGAGGCCGTTCGCGAACGGCCCTGATGTGAGACGCGATTCGTCCCACCACCGACCCTTGCAAAACCCCCTCTCCTGGAGGGAGAGGGTTGGGGTGAGGGCGAATCGCAAGTTGAGAGTAGGCCATTGAAACCCGACATCGCCGGCGAATCGGAGGTTACGCAAAAGTCACCACAGGAACTGAACAATTTCCAACACCAACCGAGCGCAGACAAGACACCTTTACTCTTGTTAACCTAAAGAGACCACCCCTATCGCTTCGCCGGTAGGGTCGAGACCGCCTATCAAGGCGGTCTCTGTCTTTATGAGGGAGCAGCATCATCGACCCGCACGCGCGGCCGTCGTAAAGACGTGAAACGCTCGCCCTTAATCGTAGTCCGGGCGTAGACCAGGATGAGTAGGATGAAGAATCGGATGAGCGGCGATCCTGGTGACATGAAAATCGATCTCATCAACGGCTACGCGCTCCGGGACTGGTCCTCCGCATGGAACGAGGGTGACCAGGACCGCTGGGTCGCCCTCGCCGACGACTACGACATCTGGGTGAACCTGGACGACAGCTTCCCCCACCCGTACACGCGCACTGATGCCGAAGAATGGGTCGAACTTCAGTCCACCAGGGACCAACCAGAGCATTTCGCCATCTGCGATGACGCCGGACCCATCGGCGGCGGCGGCATCAACACGGAGAGGGCCGATTCACCGGGTTCTGCCGAACTCGGCTACTTCGTCGGCAAACCGTTCTGGGGACGCGGGATCGCGACCGCCGCCGTTGAGGCGATCACGGTATACGGCTTCGATATGCTCAACCTGGACCGCATATTCGCAAGGGTCAAAGTGTCCAATAAGGCCTCCGCGCGGGTGCTTGAGAAAGCCGGTTACCAGCGACAGGAACTGGTACGGGGAGCAGTGTCAAGCCGAGGAAAGGCCACAGACTACCTGGTGTTCTCCTTCCTGCGACAGGACTGACCGGTGACCCTTTCCGATATCTAGTTGGCGTACAGTTTCCTCACCGTGAGTTCGGGCTTAGGATTACTTGACGGCCTCGCCCCATGAGCCCCTTTGATCCGAACCAACCAGGAGGATATCGCTGGCGATGAAATTCGCGATGATGGAAACGGTCAAGCGGGTCCTGGCGCTTTTTCTTATCCTGACGGCCATTGCCGCCGCCCTGAACCTCATACTCACACCCGTCTACCACGACGGCTCGCCGGACTACCCCATTTGGAGCATCCTCAACTGGTTCATGGCCGCCGCGGTGCTCGTGTGCCTGGTCGAGGCCTTCCTGCAAAGCCGCGTCCAGGCCAACGAACGTGACAGCACGCTCGAGCGCGTCAGGAGGAGCGCGCTGTTCTATGGCGCAATCGTGCTCACCATGCTGTATTTTTGGGAGTGGTTCTGGACCCTTAATCCCGACAGCGAAACCGGAGACGCCGTGACATCCCACATCGTCTACTTCCCCATCGTGGACGCGCTATTCGTAGTAATCTCACTCGCCGTCGGTAGACATCTCTGGAACGACCGCGCCGCGGCGAAAGCGCAGGACGGCGCCCGGGCGGACGAATCAGGGTCATCTTCGTCTTGACCGCCGGCGCCGCAACCCAGAAGAGCATCCTCAGGGACTACCTGAGCCTCAGCAAGCCGCGCATCATCCTGCTGCTTGCATTCACCGCGCTTGCGGGCATGTTCCTCGCGTCCGGCGGGCCTCCCGACCCACTGCTGGCGATCGTCGTCGTGGGCGCGGGGGCGATGGCGTCGGCCGGAGCAAACGCCCTGAACCACTTCCTTGACCGGGATATCGACTCCCTCATGCGCCGCACGATGGGCCGGCCGGTGGCCGCGCTCCGCATCCAACCGCGGGATGCCCTGGTCTTCGGTCTGGTCACAAACGCCATCGCATTCACCCTGTTCTTTACCCTGGTCAACCCTCTGAGCGCGGTGCTCACCCTCTCGGCCACGCTCTTCTACGTCTTCGTCTACACGATAGGCCTTAAGAGGGCCTCTCCTCAGAACATCGTAATCGGAGGTGCGGCCGGGGCGTTGCCGCCGGTCATCGGCTGGACCGCAGTCACAGGGAGTCTCGGGCTTCCGGCGGTCTACATGTTCGCCATCGTGTTCTTCTGGACTCCTCCCCACTTCTGGGCCCTGGCGTTACTGCTGAAAGACGACTATCAAAAAGCTGGCGTGCCGATGCTCCCAGTTGTAGCCGGGGTCCTGGAGACCAAGCGCAACATACTCCTCTACACACTGCTGCTGCTGGCCTTGACGCCCATGTTCTTCCTCACCCAGGAGGTGGGATGGCTCTACCTCGGAGCCTCGGTGGCGCTCGGACTGGGGTTCGTGTACTTCGCAGTACGTCTTCTCAGGCGGCCCGGCATCGAAGGGGCAATTGGAGCCTACCTCTACTCGCTCGCCTACCTGGCCTTGCTATTTACAGCGATAGCGATCGACGGTTCGATCAACTGGAACCTGGGTCGCCTGTAACGTCACACCGTGTCCAATGACATTCGTTCGGACTTCCTGCTCCAGGTACCGAACTAAGCCTTCAGGGCGCCCATTTCGACTGATACTTAGTCCACAATGTAAGTGGGATGCGACTCCATTCGGTCACACGACCGGCCTAGGCCTGCATCGGAAAGCAGCAATTTCTGCATAGACCGGTAGGCAGCACACGCGGAGAGAACAGCCATGCGAATGTTGCTTGGAAAGTGGATAATCGCCCTCGCCTTGGCGCCAATCTTGGTCCTTGCGATCGCGGCGTGTGGTGAAGACGAAGATGAAGGCCCCTACAGGATCGGCGTAATGGAGTCCCTCACGGGACCCGGCGAGACCTATGGCACAGTGGCCAACCAGGCCAAGCAAATGGCCGCGGACGAGATCAACGCCGCAGGCGGCATTGACGGGCGAATGCTCGAGCTCGTGGTCGAGGACTCCAAGTGCGGCGCAGCGGACGCCATTTCCGCCTACCGCAAACTGACCGATGCGGACGGCATCAAGATCATCCTGGGCACGTCGTGCAGCGGAGCCATGCTCGGCGTCGCGCCCCTGGCTGAAGCGGACGGCGTGATCCTGTTCTCCGGCCTGGCGAGCAACCCGGACATCGCCAACGCCGGAGATTACATCTTCCGCACTCAGATCAGCGACATACACGTCGGCATCGGCACCGGAAACACCCTCTGGGCGGACGGGGTCCGCAGGCTCGCTACGATCACGGAGGAGACCGATTACGCCGAGGGCGTGCGGCGCACCTCGGTCGCTCAGTTCGAAAAGCGCGGCGGAGAAGTAGCGGCCGCAGAACGGTACTCCTCGGATACCACTGACTTCAGGTCGCAACTGAGCAAGTTGTTCGCCGCCGACCCCGACGCGCTACACATTGCGCCACAGTCGGAATTCTCGGCAGGGACGATCATCAAGCAGGCGCGGGAGTTGGGTTACGAAGGTCCGATCTACGCGGAGACGATTTCGGTAGGCACGACCGCCCTCGAGGTTGCGGGCGACGCGGCAACCGGCATGAAGGCCATCACAGCAGACCTCGATCCCGCCAATGCGAAAGGGCAGCAGGTCCTGTCAGACTTCAGGGCGCGCTACAACTACGTAACGCTGCCTTGGCACCTGGGGTCCGCATACGACGACGTCTACATCGCGGCCGAGTGCCTTAGCCGGATCAAAGACGACCAGGACGCAGACGGGTTCCGCGACTGCATGTACGAAATCACCTGGAGCGGCGCTATCGGAGACAACTACAGCTTCGACTCCGACGGAGAAGTCGTAGGCCTCTCGCGGGTAGTCGTAGAGGTCCTTCCAACCGCCGAACGCACAGCGGACAAGACATACAAAGTCCTGGGCCCCGCGCCTTCGGAGTAGAAGCGACGATCCGCGTGACGCTTAGGGGCGGTTCGCGAACCGCCCGCGAGCCCGTTTCAGATGTCGCGCGGCTAAACCACTTCCTCTCCTGGGGGAGAGGATTGAGGTGAGGGCGTCACGTCCGGCAACCGGATTCGTCGTACCGATAAAGGGACCTACGATCACACCTCATGCCCTCAACCCCGGATCGAGTACGGAGTAGGCTCTAACCTTCTACCGCGAAACGGGAGAGGGGACTAATGAGCCAGGCGCCCGGGAAGCCTTTACCCAACGACATCGATCCCCATGTCGGCGAGCATGGCCCTCACCCGCGCCTCGACCTCGTCCCGGATTGTCCGAACCTTTTCGACGGGCTGGCCGGCCGGGTCTTCCAGCCCCCAGTCCTCACTCGGGACGAACACAGCCGGGCAGGCATCGTCAACCGCACAACCCATCGTGAACGCGCAGTCCGCGTCGTCCACCATCTCCTGGTCGATTACCTTCGGATAATGGCCGGCCAGCGGAATGCCCCGTTCCTCCATAACCGCCACCACGACGGGGTTCAAACCCTCGCTCGGCAACGTACCGGCGGACAACGCGTCCACTACCCCTCCCGACAGCGTCCTGGCAAACGCCTCCGCCATCTGGCTCCGCCCCGAATTGTGGACGCACACGAACATGACTTTCATGTTGATGTTCTTGAGATTTCTTGGTTCGGGGTAAAAACGTATGACGCCCCGTCAATCCGGTGAATCCAGGCTAAGTTACCAGCACTTGTTACGCATTTGGTTTGGGCGTGGCCGTTAAGGGCCTTACCAACCGGCTGGCTTAGTAACAGACCCATTGGCATCGGACAAAGTGTCTGGAAATTGGCTGGCGCTCAAGGGACCCTTTCGCAACGGCCTGTACCAGGAAGCCGCGTTGTAAAGCTCAAAGCTTCGTCTTCGGCTTGGGTCGAAAACTCCTATCTGCTTCCCCAGTCTCGCCCGCACCATTTCGACAGGGAGTTGTAGATCGGAATCATTGGAAACCACGACGGCCAGTTCATATTCGTCGCAAAACCCGTCCATCAACAGGTACGACGCAAGATTGACGTCAGAACCCTTCTCTTCGGTGTCCAGCACCTCCACGATGCGTGAGCCTGTTTGCGGAGGCTGCGCTAATGGCCGCCGTTTCGTCTTCGACAGGAAGTGCCCATAGTGGATGGTCAGGGCCGGGACAGTCTGCAACGCTCGAAGATAGGCTTGTTGTCGCTGCGCCTGCGTTGGGTCAGTTGGTCGGTTGACCACGACAGCGGTGAAGTAGCGAATACGATTTATCGCGTGTCGTGGCAACAGAAGTTGCGACAGTCTCCCGATATCCAACCAACGGTACGGTGTATTGCGCAGGGCGAGATAGTAGAGATTGAAGCCGTCGATGTAGACGTTGGTACGGATCGCGGGCATTCTCCACAAAAAAGCTAAGGCTGCCGTGAGGCAGCCTTGCGCCCTGTCGCCGAAGCAGACAGGGGGTGTACGTATTCAGGTTACCGGACACCTTTGAACTCAGTCAATGACTCCGTGGCATTGACTGTGTCACATTAATTGACCTGGCCGTCTGGTCTAAACGGGGTTGATGTTCATAATTCGCAGCCGGTGAACGCCAGATACCCAGCCGGCTCCACCACCTGACCCTAATACACCATCTCCATCGGCAAACCCCTGGCGTCCCTTGGAGGGATTTCCGGGATCGTCCGAAGCCGGTCCACGCGTTCCCGTGCGACCAGTACCGCAACTAGCGCATCGAGCACGTCGTCCCTCCCGACGACCTTTCTGAGGAAACTCGAACAGGCCTGTTCGTATATCTCCTCCGACCGCGAATCTTCCTTGCGCAGAACGCCGAGGCGCTCAGCCCGTCCCGCCGGTTTCTTCTTGGTGAACTTCATTGGTCGCTCGTCATTCAACCTCCAGAAACAGACCTCTGGATGGACTTCCCTCACTAATGGCATCGCGTCCGCAGAGCGAGACCGCAACAAGGCATCCACCTCGGCGATCTTGGGCGATATGGCGAATGCCTGTCGACTGATGCCCTTTCCGGCATATCTGCGCTCAGTCGCCAACGCCGATCGGTAGTCCTTCGGTGCCGCCGCTGCCTGCTCAGCCGTCTGGCGCGTCGGAGCGGGGAAGACACTGGAGCCGCGACGGCCAAGCAGCTTCCGGGCTTGCCCGTCGCACTCTCGCCGTTCCGGTCCCTCCGGCAGCCCGATCGGTATGTCTACGAGGACTAACCTGGCACTGCCGTAATGTGCCAGCAACCCTTCAAACGAAGTGAAGACCTCCACTTCGTAGCCGCCGAACCGGTCGAGTCCCACGCTGAACCAACCGGCAGGACAACCGTCTACGCCAACGAATTCAACCTTACTCATTCAGCGCCCCGCCTCGAAAGAAACTATGCCCGTTTGTATGTGATTGCGAGGGCCGGCTTGAAGAACCCGTCTCAAAAGACCCCACTCTGGATTCCAGCCTCATCAGGTGCGACGCAAGTCAAGGCAATTCTTGCAACTATCACGTAATACGGCTCACCATTATCACATTGTGCAACCCAGGCTAGACCACAATGACTCACAGCGCTCATACACCTCACCCCGTACCCCCTCGTCATGTCGTCCTCGAGCGAAGCAAAGGACCTCCCGTCCACCGGCCAACCACCCCCGTAGGGGCCGTTCGTGAACGGCCCTGGTGCTGTGTGCGGCTAAAACCTCCCACCTCTAACTCCCAACCGTAATTCTCGCGACCCGTCGTGCCGGACCCCGATCCGGTACCCATGGTGGACTGGCGGGGTGGCGGGGCCACTCCCATCCCACAACTACGCCACTCCCGCCAGGCAATAGCCCACCCTCCGGCCATCCACGCCATGTAGGGTGCACTGGAACGTGGGCGCCCGCCGGGGCGGACGGGCGGCGCGGTTACCACCACCGGCGTTCTGCCTCCCCCGTCTTACCCTCCATCGTCGCCCCGCATCGGACAGCCTGTCTCAGAAGTCTCCAGGGCTAGCTTGCCTCCTCTCCTGGGGGAGAGGATTGAGGTGAGGGCGCGACGTTGGACAACCGAAATCGTCGTATCGAATGAAGGACTTACGATTTCACCCCATGCCCTCACTGAACGACCGGGCACAGGCCGAAAATTAGGACTGAGGCTTGCGTGCGATGACCTCGCCAAAGGCGAACGCGCCGCAGGACCCCGGAGCGTCCCGCCACTCGTCCAGGCCCTGTCTCCACGAGTCGAACTGCTCGCGTGAAACCAATCCGTACTTCGTGGCAGCTTCAATCACATTGGGCGAGAAGAACCAGTCGTCTATGAAACGGCGAAGAAATGCAACATCATCTGTCGTGCCGAAGAACTGGAAGGACCCACTGGTCCGCAGGTCGGAGAACCCGGCCTCGAGCGCCGCGCTCTTGAGTTCCTTCCCCATTTGCGGGTGGCCCCCGTTTGCCGCGAGAAGACTCGCAAATGCAGCCCACGCCTTGTGAGTATTGTCGTCCGTCGGTTCAAGAAAAGATGAATCGACGATCATCTCGCGGCTGGCGATGATTCCGCCGGGCTTCAATACCCGCTTCACCTCGGCCAGCGTCGCAGCAGTATCTGGAACGTGCATGAGAACGGCGTGGCAATGGGCCACGTCAAAGGAGTCGTCCTCGAAGGGTAGGGCCGTCACGTCGCCAACGTGAAAGGTAGCGTTGGAGTGACCACCCGCCTCGGCTGCCGACCGGGCCATGGCAACCTGCGATTCCTCCATGTCAATGCCGTGCACCTCCCCGGGGTCAATCGCCTTCGCCAGGCCGACGGTGATGGTACCCGGTCCGCACCCGAAATCGAGGACGCGGTCGCCCGGCCTGAGATGCGGTAACAAGTATGCGGCGTGGGTCGCGGCGCTGCGGCGGTCTAGAAGCTGAAGAAAATCTTCGCTGTAACCCATCGTGTAGTCGGGTGTAGCCGATGACTGGTCTGGCATATCTGATCACTCCTGCGCATGGCTGAGGTCTCGCAAACGGCGTGTGACTCGTAGCGAAATCATGTTCGCGTGAATTCTGTACTAAATATTCTCGCGGAACATTCCAGCAACGCGGGTTAATGCGAAGGCGAGAAGCGACCCGTCTTCTGAATCAGGCGCCGGCGCCTTCCGGGACCGCTTGCGAACCCTGATTTTCGAGCAGGCGCTTCGCGACTTCCCTGGCCTCGTCCTGGTCCTTTACAAACCGGTCTTCCGGGACTTCCTTGAGAACGTTGAGAGCCTTCAGCGTGGTTTCGGGCATGCCCTCAAGCGCCATCACGATTACCCCGGTGTTCTCCGCAATGGCGACGTCGATCATCTGCTCTACCACCAGGGCTGCGCTGTCATCCATATACACCGTGTCGGTGAAGTCGAGGATGACGACCTCGTGGTCGCGGATGTCAAGGCTGATCGTGCTGATCAGCTTGTTGGCTGACGCCACGGAGAAACTGCCCCTCAGCGAAACGAGACCGACACGCGCCGAATACGGGTCCACCTTGCCCGCCTCTTCCTTGCTCGCGAGGAAAGTCCGGTCCAGCAACGGTACGGAAATCACGCTGTCCAGTTCCAGCCGTTCGAACTGCCGCGCGCTGGCCATCATGGCGGCAATAAGACCTATCGCCACAGCGGTGACCAGGTCGAGGAACACCGTTAGCCCCAGGGTGATCACCATGACCAGCAGGTGTTCCCTTTGGACTCGGTGGACCCTCGTGATGAAGCGCCAATCAATGATGTCCCAGCCCACCTTCACCAATATTCCGGCAAGGGCCGCATGGGGTATCGCCTCGACGTACCGCCCGAGTCCCAGTACCAGCGCGAGCAGGATAGCCGCCCGTATCACTCCTGAAATTTGCGTTCGGCCGCCGGCGCGGATGTTGACCACGGTGCCCATCGTGGCGCCTGCTCCGGGCAGACCCCCGATAAACCCCGCGATCGTGTTGCCGATTCCCTGACCAACCAATTCCTTGTTTGGATTGTGTCGCGTACGGGTAATCGAGTCGGCCACCAGGGAGGTGAGCAGGCTGTCGATGGAACCCAGCAGTGCAATGATCAACGCTGGCTGGACGGCGCTCGCAATTATGTCCAGGGAATAGTCCGGCGTGACAAGCTCCGGAAGGCCAGTCGGCACGTCGTCGATGATCGGCGCGTTGGTCAACCACAGGACTCCCATGAGCGTCCCGGCGATCAGGGCCGCCAAGGTAGCCGGCAGGAACTTCTTCAGTTTTTCGGGCCACAGGACACCCACGCCAAGCGCAACAGCCGCAATGGCCAGGGCCTCGAAGTTGACATTACTTACCGCGTCCGGCCAGGCCCGGACCGCTCCTAAAGGCCCACCCTCTGCGACGGACATACCAAGAAAGGGCAGGGTCTGCAAAAGTATTATGATCACGCCGATCCCGGACATGAATCCGGAAATGACCGAGTACGGCGTATAGGCCACAAATCGGCCGATCCGCAGGACTCCCAACGCAATTTGCAGGAGGCCCGCCATGATGACGATCGTGAACGCCGCTGCAAGGTTGTCCGCATGTGTTGTAACGATGACGGCCACGGCCACGGCCATCGGTCCGGTGGGGCCCGATATCTGGGACCGGGTGCCGCCGAATACGGCCGCGAAGAAGCCGACCGCAATAGCGCCGTAAAGGCCGGCGACCGCTCCGAGACCTGACGCTACCCCGAATGCGAGGGCGACTGGCAAACCGACCACGGCGGCCGTTACGCCACCGAAGATGTCACCGCGGAGGGTCTTTGCGTCGTAGTCGAATTTAGGGAGCATCCGTTGGCCCGTTTGAGCAGCCGTCCGAAGGGGTTAAGGCAAACCCCCTGTTCCGACTCGCGTGACCGTCAAGGCCACGCTTCGTTACCGTTAGTCTCATTGGCCCTCCCTGAGACAATTGCGGTACTTGGAGACAGCAAGCCGGTTCAAAAGCCCGCTCTCGCCGGGACTTGCGCTATCGCATCTTCGCCCGTCCGACCGGCACAGAGGATTCCCTGCAAAAGCGTCCCAGGACTCTTTTTACGACGCGGCGATTGCCCATGACCGAGGGCGAATTTCGCCTGAAAGACGCCCCAATGCCAGTCGGCCCATAATCTAGCAGACCGTCCCCATTCCGGAGAGACCCGGGCTTTGATTTACACGCAACCTTAAAGCCCTTGCTCCCACCGTCTTGGGACTCTATATCACCGGGGGAAGGCTGGGAATGCCTTGCGGGACATCAGGCTAACCCCGCTTACTTGCGTTGCGAGACCTCAACATCAAGTAGAAAAGTCCAGCCACAACTCCCACCGTCGCTGTCGTCGCCAGGGCTAACCACCAGCCGCCAATGGGACTGGATTGGTCCTGCCCCTGTAGTGCTGCCGTCGGAGTTGGAGCGAGGCCTATGGTGGGTCTACTCGTAGGCGATGGAGCGGTCCGGGTAGAGGGGCCTATCGCGGGCGACGGCGTGGAGGGAGATTCGGCACCGACGGTGGGCGTCGGAGTTGGCGCAGGCGCTGCTTCCACCGGCTCCTGCCCGGCCGTCCCAACCAACGTGTAGATCCCGCCGTCGAACCCGAGAACGTATAACTCACCGTCGGCGTCCTCCCCAAACGATGATATTTCGAACTGCGCCCGGGCTAACTCCTCCTGCTCCGTTACGGCCGCGCCGTCGTGGCGAAGACCCCAGATGCGACCGGAGCAGAAGTCGGCATACAGGTACACCCCCTCGAGTGCGGGCATGCGCCGGCCCCTGTAAACGTAACCTCCGGTGATCGAGCAGCCAAGGTCCCGGCCGTATTCCGTTACGGGGGCCTGAAACTCGTCTCCTTCGCACGACTGTGAACGGAAGCACCTGGAACCCTCCAGGACGTTCCACCCGTAGTTGGCCCCCGGAATGACTATGTCCACCTCTTCGAGGGCGTTCTGGCCGACATCGCCCACCCAGAGGACGCCGGTCTCCCTGTCGAAGGAGAACCGCCAGGGGTTACGGAGCCCGTAAGCCCATATCTCGCCGCGAGCGCCGGGCTGCCCAACGAACGGATTGTCGGCCGGTATTCCGTACGGGGCGTTCTCCGGCGGCTGTTCAGTGTCGATGCGCAGTATCGTGCCGAGCAGGGTCTCCAGGTTTTGCCCGTTTCGCTGCGGGTCCCCGGCCGAACCGCCATCGCCCAATCCGACGTATAGCATCTCGTCCGGACCGAACGTGATCATTCCGCCGTTGTGGTTGCGGAACGGTTGGCCGACTTCCAGGATCACCTCTTCGGATCCTCTGTCACCCAGCCCGTCGGCGCCTGTCGTGAATCTCGACAGAACGGACCGTCGAGGACTCGCCGCACTGTAGTAGACATAGAAGCGACCGTTATCAACGAACGCCGGCGAGAAGGCGAGACCCAGGAGTCCTTCCTCGTTTCCGCCGCGGTTCACGCGTGTGCGGATGTCCAGGAACACCTCCATCTGCCCGGGCGCGTCCGGGTCGAGCCGGTGGATGACTCCCTCCTGTTCGATGACATAAATCAGGCCTGAACCGTCACCTGCGTGCGTAAGGAAAACGGGCCTTTCGAAGGTGATCGCGGGATAGACCCTGACCAATTCCAGCATAGGAAGGTCGGAGTCCGCGGTCTGCGCGGCGAGGACCATGGCTGGTGCAAGGATGAGCAGCAGTATTCGGACTCTCTTTTTCACTTTTCTCGCGCACCGAGCGGGACCGCAACCGTAAGGTTGCCAATTGGATATCCTCGAAATGACTCCTGGATTTGGAGAACTCTTCCATCGTTCCGCCAGCGTTCGCGGCGAAGGCAGCGAGATGAAACCCGTCGGGCTATCGTGGCTCCTGAAACTGAAGACTCGTTTGTCGGCGCGTCAAAGGCCCCTGGGCATGACCAGCATGACACGATACACCTACGGACGCGGTAGTCCCGAACCCGTATATCAGACTGAGTTGGCGCCGGTTGGCCTCGAATGGGTCGAAGACGTTTCTCCGGCGCAGTGGGTCGAGGAGAGTCTGTCCGAATTCGCCAAGGTGCGTTCACTGCTCCCCGGGGGATTCACAGCTTACGCCCGTGTGTTCCACCCGGCCTACCTGGATGATGCCAGGGAACACCCGGTCCGGTGGTCCGCGGTGGCCTCGCAGACGGGCCGGACTGTCCACCCCCTGATGCAGTTCCCGCGTGTGGCCGACCTGAGTGAAGACCCGCGGGACATGTACAAGGACCCTCACTGGGGACTTGCCCCACAGCATGGTTCTATCCCGGAGGAGGAGTGCCGTGCGCTGGTCGGCATTCTCAGGAATTTCACGTCAACTCCCGACCGTTGTTACTTCTGCCTCTGGGAGGGTTACGGAAATTTAGACACGCGACTTTATGAGGCGAAGTCCAGGGTGAAGGGCCAGAAACGGGACTACCTCCTCTTCAGCGGCCCTCTCGATGCAGTCATGTCGTTCCTGCACTGGGATGACGGCTTCTGGGGTGACTCTCCCAACATCTGGTGGCCCGCAGACCGCGCCTGGTGTGTGGCAACGGACATCGACCTCTACGACACCTACATTGGAGGGGGCGCAAACTGCATCGCCGCGGCTCTCTCCAGCCCGGACCTGGAGGCGCTCCCTACGACCTTGGACGCACGCGTCGACATTGGCGGAGACCACGTCAATCCCCCGCACAAGCCGCGGGACTGACCACTGCCTTACGAGTCAGTTCCGGTGGTCGCCTTCCACCGCCCGCGGCGGTCCGTTTGGCGTGGACCGGTCCTAACCTCCCGGACCTTGCATGAATGCCAGGTTGCACTCGGCGGCGGCGGCGAACAATGCGATGGGCGGTCCTGCGTCAGGACTCACCATGGCGGCCATCCCGTCCGGTCCTCCAACTTTGTCCAACACGCACTGCAGTCCTTCAGGGTTGTATGGGCCCAGATCAAGGGCCGGGCTGGCAGCTTCCCATTCTTCCTGGTTCAGGCAAGAAAGAGTAACGATGAATCCCGTCAGTCCACTTACCTGGGCAGCTTCATCGTCGGGCCCCGCCAGGGAACCGAGCATCAGCCCTCGCAGATCAAGACCCCCGAATCCAATCCGAAGGCAAGCCGAAGTCTCCACGCTGAGCGCTCCTGTCTGACTGGTGAAAGGGACCAGGAAAAGGGCGAGCAGCGATTCGTCCCCAAGACAGTTGATGAACCCTTCTGCGTCCTCGGGATTAGCAGCATCGGGGGCGCTTGCCAGCGTCTGCAGTACTTGAGGGTCGACGTTTTGCAGGATGCAACCCAGCTCCTCAGGCGATAGCGCTGACATCATCGCCTGCGGGTCCTGCAGATTGAGTGGAGCAATGACTCCGGCCCCTGGGTCGGGCTCTGGCGCCGCCGTCGGCGCGGGTGCCGCCGTCGGCGCGGGTGCCGCAGTTGGTGCAGGTGCCGCAGTTGGTGCAGGTGCGGGAGTTGCGGTTGGGGCAGGCGGCGCGGTTGGAGCCGGCTGCGGGGCAGGCTGTTCGCCTGTAACGAACGCCAGGTTGCACTCCAGTGCGGCGGCGAACAGGGCGATGGGCGGACCTGCGTCGGGACCGGTCATCGCGGCCAGTCCATCCGGACCACCAACCTTTTCAAGTAAGCATTGGAGGCCTTCAGGGTTGTATGGCCCCAGTTCCAGGGTTGGACTGGCAGCTTCCCACTCATCTTCATTCAAGCAGGAAAGCGTCACAATGAAGCCGGTCATCCCGGTGACCATGGCCGCCTCATCGTCGGGGGAGGCGTAAGAGCCGATCAGCAAGGTTCCGAGGTCGAGTGACTCGAATCCAGTCCGAATACACGCCGAGGTCTCCTGGCTCAGCGCCCCGGTCTGGCTGGTGAATGGTATTAGGAAAAAGCTGAGCAGGGCTTCATCCCCCAGGCAGCCAACGAATCCCTCAGCCTCTTCCGGTGTGGCGGTTTCAGGAGCGCTCGCCAACTTCATGAGGGCCTCCGGATCGGCCTTCTCCAGGACGCAACCCAGTTCATCCGGCGAGAGCAGAGACATGAGCGCAGTGGGGTCCTGCATATTTACAGGCCCAATGACCCCGGGTTCCTTTTCCGGCATGGCGGGCACGACTGTTGGAGGTGGCTCAGGCGTCGAGGTGGGCGGTACAGGTGTCGCTGTCGGGGCAGGTGGCGGTGTAGCCGTTGGAGGAACCGGTGTGGCGGTCGGCGCAGGCGGTGGAGTCGCCGTGGGCGGAACGGGGGTAGCTGTAGCTTGCGGCGCTTGCGTCGGGGCCTGAGTAGGGTCTGGCGCATCCCCGGTACAGGCGAGTAGGACCGATAAGGTCAAAACGATCATGAAGCCGATTAATCTTGCCATTTGATCCGAACCAACTTTCCGTGGCCATCGCGGGGTTTTCCGTCGCAATGACGGGCTTCTTGGCTCCACCGCGGGCCAGTTTCATGCGAGACGTGCGCACACCTCGCGCCAAATCGAGACCCTCATTGGCGACGCGGCATCGCACCCACTTCCGCGCCGCTCCATCTGCCTCCACACCATTGTCGGCGCGCGCCGGTGTAACCGGCAACATTCGACGCGGCGGCTTATGTCCAAAACGGCGCCCGGCAAATGGACTCGCCGGGTCGTTCCTGGATCTTCCAGCCTTCGAAACGCATTCCGGTCATGACGTCCAGGTTTGCAGATGCCAACCAGTCTTGTAGCACTTGCGATTCAGGTCAAACGGGAGTGGGCGGATTTTCCTCAGGAGCAATTGACCGTTGTACCAGGCCCGAATACGCCTCGTTCACTAGTGAGCATCACACAAAGAAAAGGGGCCGGCGATCGCCGACCCCTTTTGCAGTTATGGACTGATTGTCGGTTACTGGACCTTCGCGCACACCACGTAGACCGTGATGCCCCAGTTTCCTGAACTGCCAGCGACTGACTGGGCGGTTGCCGACCAGCCACCTGGAACTTCGCCTGCCAGCCCGCTCGGGCGGGTTTCGATGAGCGCTACGTTACCGGTCGAACCCGTCAACACAGCTCCGCCGGCAATTGCTGACAACTCCTCGCCGATTGTTGCGCACTGACCGACGACTGTCTTCGGGCTAGTGCCGTCCGACTGGCTGCTGACCGTGACTATTTCAAGTTCCGCAATGCCTGGCTCGCCTTGTACACCCTGCGGTCCGTGCGGACCCTGGATTCCCTGGTCTCCTACCGGTCCGCGTTGACCTGCGATTCCTGGCGGTCCCTGTTGTCCTGGCGGTCCTTGTGGACCCTGCGGCCCCGTCAGTCCTACGGGTCCCTGCGGTCCGGTGTCACCCTTGATTCCGCGGGCGCCGATGAGCCCCTGCGGGCCTGTAGGTCCTTGCGGTCCAATCGGGCCTGGCGGTCCACCCGGATCGCCCCGTTCACCCTGAGGGCCTTGTGGGCCCGCTGGGCCTGTGGCGCCCCTGTCGCCCTGTGGGCCTGTCGGTCCTGGAGGTCCTGGCGGTCCACCCGGATCGCCACGTTCGCCCTGAGGTCCTTCAGGACCTTGCGGGCCTATGCTTCCGTCACGGCCGTCTTGCCCATTCTGCCCGGGAATGCCTTGCGCACCCGTGGGGCCTCTCGCGCCTTGCGGGCCTTGCGTGCCTTGTGGGCCTTGCGGTCCCGTTGAACCGTCCTGCCCGTCAGCTCCCGAGGGTCCTTGTGCTCCGGTTGGGCCTTGTGGACCCTGTGGGCCCTGAATGCCTTGCGCACCCTGTGGGCCTGGCGGTCCCTGTGGGCCCTGTTGGCCTTGTGGTCCCGTGCAGGCGGCGATCACAAGAAGAAGCGCCACGAGGACCGCGAGGGCTGCGACTCCCAGCCATACACGCATTGCCCCGGATGACTTCCACTTACTTTTTTCGAAATTCGACGAGATTTTCATGAATGCGGCTCCTTGATCATTAAGCTACCCGCTCGAACTTAGACAGTCAAGCAATACGGGCCTTATCGAAGGCGTATGTTGAAGCAGAATTTCGCCGGATGATGGTATAGGAATCCTATGGGGTGTAACACCCCCTCGAATGGGGATAGCTTAAAATAAAACAAGGGTAAAGGCTAGGCCCCTTCATTTAGATTTGCTGGCCCGGAAAGGACAACATTGACCAGTCCATCGTCGACGTTGCTGGTCTTTGGGACAAGGCCAGCGGCCCTCTCGCGTAGTTCCTGCACATGCTGGACGTGCGACACAATCACGTCGCATGCCGGATGGAACTCACCGCCGACCAAGCACCTGACGGTTGCACAGTAGCACGAAAACGCATGCTCTGAAATCCCCTCAACTTTGCCTCGTTGAGGGCATCTTAGAGTTCGCGAATGCCATTGCAGCCTGACCATCCCTGGCACTGGTCACCCGTCGCTGAGGTCTGCCTGCCTCGCTCGCCACACCTGGGCAGGTCGCCTCCTGGCCCACGACAGTCCAATCAGCCTGTTTCCGGCATTTGAAAGCGGCCGGCCGGTAACCTGTTTATCCCCTACATTTTGTGGTGGGGCAATTTCCAACACGCACCGGTTCAACCTGTTTCGATCATTTCGACGGCTACTACAAACCCGGCGCACTGGGCCGGCCGATCTTGGTTCGAACTCGTTTTAAGGGAACCAGCCGGTTCGGGTCATGCCTCTCTCCGCGAGGGCATCGCACCGGGCCTCAGTTCGCAATCGATCAGAGCTTTTGGCAGGTCTGAATTCCCATGCCGGACCGGAGTCTTCGTTTCCCATTTCCCCGCCCGCGCGTGCGTCTCCTTAAGCAGGCAGGATCAGGCAAGCCCAAGGTCTCCGAGGACTTACGGTTGACCGGCGTCGCCGCCCGAACCGGTTGAGACCTGCGCCCAACGCGCAGGTCGCTGCCCTGGCAAGGAGCGATGAGCCGCGTCATTCGGCCATTCCTTGGAGCCGCACAGGATGTATCAATCTATCCTAAGACCCTGCGAATCGTGACGAACATTCGGACAGGTCGTGCACTCAGTTGCCAGAGGTGCGCAATTACAACTCACAACGATCAATATGTCGGACATAAACATCAAAAACATGCACTTTCTGTTGTCGTATTACCGTTGTCATGACTTTACAATTTCAATTCCAATGGATTGAACAAGACTTTCACGACGTGTATTAATCTATTTTCCTGATTCTCTGTTGCCTGTATTTGAGTCCGTCTCAAATATTTTGGTTTGCTTGCAATACCCACACCTTGGGGTAGTCGAGTTGCACGAGCCTGGAATGATCTGCTGTCGGCCGATCCCTGAACGGTTCCCACCTGCCGATTTGACTGCTTTCAGCCACCCGTGAGCAGGTCAGCGTGTCAACACGAATCGAGCGAAGGCTGAATGGCGGGCAGCGCGTGCGTCCCACGGGCCGGACGGGACCTCCGGGACAATGGCTGCTCCCGGCGCAAACAGGTCGCTTCCTGCCTCCAACTAGGCGTGCACTCCTCTCTGCCGCCAAGTGCCCTCAATTGAGCCGGACTTATACAACAGAGAGTCAGTATCTGACACACCTGCCGATTTGCGCGAACGGCTAATGTCCAGCGCGCCATTCGGGGCCCGGGCGTGCCATGCCGAGGCGGCGCTAAACCCGGATCAAATTCGAGAAGGCAAAGCCCTGGTACAAAGCATGAGCCTTCGCAAACTGCGAACGACGAAATCCCGTCATGTTTGTGTAGGACTGAACCAGCCTTTTGCCTCTGACATTCAGCATGGAGTACGTCTACGAATGAAAGTCTGATCCCTCCCTTCACACCATGCTCATGAGATGCCGGGGATTGACCACATCGAAGGACGAACCTATCATGCCCCTACCTCGCTCGGAGGGGGTGCCTTCTGCCGTCGAGGATACTCCCACAGAAAATCCTGGACTTGTCCAGGTCATTTAGGAGGAATGATGGAAGCCTTAGGACTTATTTTGATTGCAGGCGCGCTCTTTTGCCATTCGTGGTACATCCTGGGGTTGTACCCGGACGGGCGCGCGGTAGGCATCTACGTAGGCGCGTTTGGCCTCGCGGCCCTCATTGCTACTACGATGGCTCCGATGATCCTGATAGGTGGAGACTCAGTGGCGGTCGCGGACGCCGGGGGAGACACTTCCAGGAATTTCTACTCCATAGCCGCCGGTCTGGCCGAGACCACCATGATGAAGACCCTCATCATAGTCTGGGCAATCTACGCGGTAGGTGTCGGGGCCCAGTCAATCTTCGACTACGATGAACGGGCAGTCGGTTTTTCCGGCGCTGTCGCGGCAGTTGTCAGCCTGTTCGCCCTGTTCTTCTTTGCAGGTACGCTGCTTGATCCCTACGGCGAAGATGCCGTTCTCGTCCTGTCAACGGCCGCATTGCTACTAACGATAGTCGCCGGCACGATGTTCGCCTATCTCGGCGTTCCGTTCAGCAACCTCAGACCGGTTGCCGGATGGTTCAACCTCGTAGGTTCCATCGCCATATTCCTCATGGGAGTCATAGTGGCGACGGAGATAGTCGTCCCGAATCTGGCGTGAGCCTGCAGCCAGTCCGAAGGCAACTGGCTACACCCGAAGACCGACCACCACGCCCCTGGCCGTTTGGGAGCCGGCGGCGTGGTGTCCTGTCGAACGGAGCATATTGAGTAATCCTTTGATACAGGCCATCCTGGCCGAAAGTGAAAGAGCATCTGCCCAATACACCTGGGAAGGGACATTCGCCGATTATCTTGAACAAGTAATCAGCAACCCGGGTCTCTCACGCCTCTCCCACAAGCTGATCTTCGAGTCGATAGCCGATGCCGGCATTGAAGAGTCGCCCGGCGGACCGCCCGTCTACAAGCTGTTTAGCGGCGAGATATTTGGCCTCGAAGACCAGCTCGACCGGCTAATCCAGTACTTCTCCTCAGGCGCCGACCGGTTCGACATCCGCAGGCGGATTCTCCTGATGATCGGCCCGCCGGCGAGCGGTAAGTCGACCATCGTGGCACTCATCAAACAGGCGATCGAGCGCTACTCCCGGACCGATGCCGGCGCCACGTACGGGATCAAGGGTTGTCCCATGCAGGAAGAGCCCCTTCACCTGATCCCGCGAGAGGCGCGTCCAAAGCTGATGAAAGAGTTCGGCATCTATGTCGAGGGGGACTTGTGCCCTCGATGCCGATACATCCTCAGATCAAAGTACGACGGCAAGATCGGAAAGATGCCGGTGTCCCGTTTCGTGTTCTCCGAACAAGAGGCGATTGGCATCGGGTTCTATGTCGCCACTAACCCCAATCCCGAGGACGCCTCGCTCCTGACCGGCAGCGTCGACACCAACCAATTGGGGGGCGACCGGGTTGAAGTTGCCGGCAAGGCATTCAGAATGGACGGCGAGTTGAACGTGGGGAACCGCGGGCTAGTCGAATTCGGAGAAATTTTCAAGGCGGACTCGCACCTGTTGGCAACGCTGCTCGGTTTAGCCCAGGAGCAGCTAATAAAAATGGAGCGCTTCGGGTCCGTCTATGTCGACGAAGTCGTCATCGGGCACTCCAACGTAGGTGACCTGGAAATCTTCATGAAAGATGAGAGTTCGGAGGCTCTCAAGGATCGGCTGATCGCCATTCAGATCCCCTACAACGTCCGGGTAGGGGACGAGATCAAGATATACCGGAAAATGCTTTCAGACGGTATGTCCCAAACGACACATCTCGCCCCACTGACCCTTGCGACCGCCAGCACCTTCGCCGTGCTGTCCCGGTTGGAACCTCCGGCTCGGAAGGGGCTGAGCCTGCTGGACAAGCTGCGCTTATACGACGGGCAGATTTTGCACAACGTTTCAAGAGACGACGTACGCGACATGAGACGACACCATCCTGACGAAGGCATGGAAGGCTTGTCTCCCCGTTACGTCATTAACCGGCTGAGCGCAGCGCTGACCGAACAGTCTGCCGGCTGTCTGTCGCCGTTGAAGGCCCTGGACGTCCTCTGGAACGGGTTGAAGGAAAACATCAGCCTGGATCCCGAGAGCCGGGCGACGTACCTGGGCTTCCTGAGGGACTCCGTTCGAGAGTACGGGAACCGGGCGGTGCGAGACATTCAGCGTGCCTACAAAGAAGGTTTCGAGGCAAGCGCGAAAGAACTTCTCGATGATTACTTGGGGAACGTGGAAGCCTACTGCGAAGGTCTCGACTGCCCTGAGCGCGACATGCGGGACCTGGAAAAGAATGCGGGCATTTCAGAGCGTAACAGGTCTGATTTCCGCCGCGAAATAAACCGGGAGTTCTCGAATCTCAAGTCGAGAGGAATCCCATACGATCACACCTCGGAAAACAGGTTGAAGGCCGCAATCGAGGCCAAGCTGTTCCCGACTCGGCAGACTATTGAGCGCACGCTTACCTTCCCGCGGTCTGCGCCCCAGCGAGCGGAGTGGAGACGGTTGCGCAGCGCCGTGTTCAAGAGGCTGATCGAAAGCTACGATTACTGCGAGGCCTGCGCCGATGACCTGATTTCGTATGCCGTCCTCGTTGTCGGCAGAGGCATCGTGCTGCGCACGCCCAAAAACGAAGGCGTTGAGTGGATCTGGGACCTCAACCCAACCGCCCCAGCGCCAAGGCCCAATGTGTAGGGCCTTGTCACCTCGACCGGCGTGACAAGGGCCTACTTCATTACAGGCGCGAGCAAAATCGGCTATCGCGCCATCAAAGCGGTTTGAACCGGACCGACGGCGGGATCCCGGTCGTCGGCATCTGCAGAAACGAGGAAGACATGATGGGCGCAGTACATGACATGGGCGGGCGGCCGCGCAGCGAACCGATCGATCGGTCAGAGCACGTCCTGATGGACTGGGAACGCCGAACAAACGCCCTCGTCGGAGTGCTCAGGGAGAAGTCCCTCATCAATACCGACGAACTGCGGCGAGGCATCGAATCGATACCGGCGCCCGAATACGAAAGCCTCACATACTACGAAAGATGGTCCGCTTCGCTCGAGCTTCTGCTGGTGGAGAAAGGGATTCTCACCTCCCGGGAGATCGATGATCGGGCCGCCGTGCTAAGGGAGAAGTGGGACTGAGTTGAGTAAGTTCATCCCCGGTGACCGGATCAACGTCCGTTCCGCCTCCATCGACACCCACCACAGGACTCCGAATTACATCAAGGGCAAGTCAGGGCGAGCGCATGCCCTGTGCGGTGTCTTCCCAGACCCGGAGTCACGCGCCTACGGCAGCAGCGGAAAACCGGAGAGAGCCTTGTATCGGGTCGAATTTGAAATGACGGAACTGTGGGGTGACAAATACAGCGGTCCGGCTGGCGACACGTTGCTGATCGACGTTTATGAACAGTGGCTCGTAACACTCTGAACACAAGGACCTGGATAGGAGAATACGGACATGAACGCACACGGGCACAACCGCGACGGCGAACACGAAGACCACGACCACCCAGGTATAGAGGACGACGTCCAGTTGAGCGAACGTGGCCGACGACTGTTGGCCATCGAAGACCTGCTCATCGAAAAAGGCGTGATTCGCCGGGAAGACGTTCAACGCCTGGTTGATGACGCAGACGCCAGGACTCCCGCTGACGGGGCCAGGGTGGTGGCACGCGCCTGGGTTGACCCCGATTATAAGCAGCGGTTACTGGAAGACCCGGAAGCCGCAATTGCCGAGCTCGGTTACCCCGTCATTAGCAGCGCAAAACTGGCAGTCCTTGAGAACACAGGCAAGTTGCACCACCTCGTCGTGTGCACCCTGTGCTCCTGCTACCCGTCCACGCTGCTCGGCCTGCCCCCGGACTGGTATAAGAGTTTCGCCTACCGGTCCCGGGCCGTGATCGATCCCCGCGGCGTTATGCGCGAGTTCGGCCTGGAAATCGGGAAAGACGTCGAGGTACGTGTCGTTGACAGTACCGCCGACCTTCGTTACCTGGTGCTGCCCCTGCGGCCAAACGGGACCGATCACATGAGCGAAAAGGAACTCGTCCCACTGGTCACCCGCGACAGCATGATCGGCGTCGGTGTTCCCAAGGCGCCTCCTGGCAGCACATAGCTACAGCCACGAAACTGCGTATGCCGCCCCCGACCAACGGAGGTTGGAACTGGCGTTATGCCCAGGCCGTTACTTGATGCCTGGCCGGACCTGAATCAGCATTTGGAAATCGCAGCAGCAGGTTTGGCCCCACTGGCGATGAAGTCCATGTAGGGGCAGGATGATTCACGAAATCTCCGACGGGTTGGACTCTGAAGGCTTTGTTCGCACCACCCCATACGTAGTATGATGAGGCCGCCCACGGCTACCATTCAGAGTCGGTTTGGTATCCCGGAGAGCATCTGCCCCAGACATTTGTCGTTGACGACGAACGCGATTTCAGGGCTCCGCATTTCCCACCCCGTTAAGTAATGACACCATCCCCAGAAGGAACCTCTTCACAACGTCACAGCCATGATCATCATGACCATGGTCCCGACGATCATTCCGGCCACGACCACAATGACCACGCCGGGCACGATCACGACGAACACGCCGGCCACGATCATCAAGACCACGGCGGTAATGGCCATGGGGGACACGACGGTCACGGTCACGACGACCACGGACATGGCCACGGAGGCCACGACCATGCTCACGACCTGCGGGGGGCCAGCCGCAGGAGCTTGGTCATTGCCCTGGTACTGATATCCACCTACATGATTGCCGAGGTGATCGGCGGCATTGTCTCGGGCAGCTTGGCCCTCATAGCCGACGCCGGTCACATGCTCACCGACGCCGCGGCCATCGCGATGGCCCTCGCGGCAATGTGGTTCGCAGAAAAAAGCGCCTCCGTTCAACGAACCTTCGGATACCACCGCACCGAAGTACTGGCCGCGCTGATCAATGCCCTGGCGCTGTGGGTGATTGCCGGATGGATCGTGTTGGAGGCATATCACCGGTTCACCGTTGAAGGGACGGAAAGTATCGACGGCGCCGTGGTGCTAATCGTCGGTACGGGCGGGCTCTTGATTAACCTTGCCGCCGCCTGGATTCTTCACCGGTCTTCCGAGCACAGCATGAACGTCGAAGGCGCCATGCAGCACGTCATAGCAGACATGCTCGGTTCGGTAGGCGTCATTATCTCAGCAGTCCTCATAATGACGCTTGACTGGACGATTGCCGACCCCATTCTCAGCGTCGTCATCGCGCTGCTCATCCTCTGGAACACCAGGCGGTTGCTGTACACGGTGGTCAACGTGCTGCTGGAAGGGACCCCCGAACACATCGACGTTTACAAGCTGTGCAGCGACATAGAAGACGTTGGAGGAGTGACCCTCATTCACGATGTCCACGTCTGGACACTGACGTCCCAGGTGGAAGCGTTTACCGCCCACATCCTCGTGGACCCGGAGTGGAAAGGAAACCCGGAGGCGATGCTCACTCGGATAAAGGACATCGTTCACCGGGAATTCGGCATCGATCACGCCACGATACAATTGGAGCGTACGGCGTCAAACTGCAACGAAGACCACCACGTTGAACATCTGTGGGCACGGGCGCGCCCCGCAAATTGACGACTCTTTAACTAACCACCGAATCGACAGGATTCAGGCGATATGACCTCACTGCGACACTCGCGCACAGGCATCCTGGCGGCCATTGAAGACCGCGGGTACCGCTCCACGGCCCCCAGGCGCGCCATCGTACGGGTCCTGTCTGGAAAGCAAGAAGGTTTCACAGCAGAGGAGATCGTCAATGAACTGCCCGGAGTGGGCAGAGCCACCATCTTCCGGACGCTCAAGCTGCTTATGGAAATCGGTGTCGTTTGCCGGCTGAACCTGCGGGAAGGCGACCCCAAATACAGCCTTTCCAGCGTTGAACACCACCACCACACAATTTGCGTGTCGTGTGGGAACGTAGGTGAATTTCAGGCTGCCACGGTTGAACGCCTGATGCGGGGCATGGAAGAGGACATCCCCGGCCAGATCGTCGGCCACCGGATTGAGCTCTACGTCACCTGCGACGGGTGCGTGGAGCACGAGGCCTCTTAATTCAACTCACTTTGTGACCTCTTGATTAAGATTTCACACGAGTGATACTCTATATCACTCGCTGGCTGGGCGTTATGTTGGTGCGCGCCCGGTACCCGGACATCAACGGAGTCAATGATGATACTGAGTCCCATCGTTAGAATTTCACTCTTGGCAAAAGCCGCCCTGCTGACAGTCGCCGTGCTCGTGGTAATGGCCGCGTGTACAGATGACGGCGGCGACCCCACAAGCGCGCCGGCTGTGTCGCCTCCGACGGCGACTACCGCGCCTACTGCCGCCCCGGATCCGACGACCGCTCCGGACCCAACGGCCGCTCCGGCTATGGCTGACCCGATTGACGTGGTGACAACTACCAACATCGTGGCGGACTGGGTCACCAACATCGGCGGAGACCACGTCAACGTGTTCAGCGTGCTCCCCGTCGGCGCCGACCCCCACGGCTTCCAACCCGGCGCAAGGGACGTTGCCCAGATTGCCGATGCCGATTTGGTGCTGAGCATCGGTCTCGGACTTGAGGCGTCCTGGCTAACGGAACTCTTGAATAACGCAGCGCGAGACCCGTCGACGATCGTGGAGCTTGGGGAGACAATCGACCCCATTGAATTCGCGGAAACCCATATTGAGGATGTCGAATTTCTAGAAGATCTGGCCCACGTCATCCACGAGGTCGAGGATGGCGAAATCAGCCCTGAGGAGGGCCTGGAGGAGATCGAGGAACTCGTCAAAGCCTTCGAGGCGATGGAAGCAGGTCATCACGAGGATGAGGATGACCACGGCGATGAAGAAGAGGAAGAGGGCGAGGATCACGGTGACGAGGAAGAGGGCGAAGACCACGGGGATGAAGAAGAGGCAGAGGGTGAAGATCACGGTGACGAGGAAGAGGGCGAAGACCACGGGGACGAAGAGGACCACGGTGACGAGGAACTAACTGCAATGGTGCTCGACATCATTCACGAGGTCGAAGAAGGCGAAATGGATGCTGGCGAGGCCATCGAGGCCATCGAGGGCATGACCGAAGAGGGCGAGGACGACCACGCCGGCCACGGCCACGGCCTCGAAGACCCGCACTTCTGGTTCGACCCTCTACGAGTGAAGGTCGCGGTGGACGAAATCGTGTCGCAACTTTCTGCGCTCGACCCGGACAACGCCGATGCCTTCGCCGCAAACGCCTCCGCGTACAAAGAGCAACTGGACGAATTGCACACGTGGACCGAAGCGCAGGTCGAAGTAGTCCCGCAGGACCACAGGCTGCTGGTTACATCCCATGACAGCCTCGGCTACTTCGCGCTCCTCTACGGATTCGAGGTTGCCGGCGTAATCCTGTCGTTTACCACCGAAGTTGAACCTTCGGCGGAGGACCTTGCGCATTTGGCGGAAACCATCAAGGACCTGGGAGTTCCGGCCGTCTTCGGTGAGACTACCGTCAGCGAGCGCCTTGCCGCAGCCCTGGCTACGGAGACCGGCGCCCAGCTTGTCCGGCTCTATTCGGGCTCCCTAGGCCAGGATGGCAGCGGGGCGGAGACTTACATCGGAATGGTACGCACCAACGCCAGCCGCATCGCAGAGGCCCTCAAATGACCGGGCAGCCGGCGAACTGACGGTCTCGGAAAGAGCATTCGTTCAAGAGTCGCGATCGTCGCAAGTCTGGGTTCTCCCGGGGCTTGGGAGCCGGTATTGCCGGAACGACGCTTAGGGTCAAGAATTGGTCACTTCCTCCTCTGAACCCTGCATCACCGTTGAGGACGTGACCGTCGAACGCGGCGGGCACACGGCGTTGAGCGACGTCAGTTTCAGCGTGGGTCCGGGCACCTTGATGGGGGTTCTGGGCCCTAACGGTGCGGGCAAGAGCACGCTGTTCGAGTCCATAGTGGGAATCCTGCCCCTTGCCCACGGTAAGGTAACGCTCCACGGTTCTGCGGCCCAGGACGGCGGTCTGGCGTACGTACCCCAGCGGGACAGGGTCAACTGGAGTTTCCCGGCCACTGTGCTTGACGTTGTGACGATGGGCCGATGGACCAGTTCATTATGGCTCTGGGGCTCCGGCAAGAAGGACCGCGACCATGTCAGACTTTGCCTGGACCGGGTCGGGATGTGGGACGAACGCTCATCCCTGGTAACCGAATTGTCAGGGGGCCAGCGTCAGAGAGTATTCATAGCCCGCGCATTGGCGCAGGAGGCCAGCGTCATTCTCCTGGACGAGGCGTTCAGCGGCGTGGACGTGGGCGCCCAGGAGGCCATCGTGGAGGTCCTGCAGTCATTGCGAGATGAAGGCAAGATCGTTCTCCTGGCCACCCACGACCTTACGAATCTCGCGCAGCGTTTCGACGAAGTCCTCTGCATCAACCACCACGTTTGCGCCTGCGGCCCGCCGGACGAGGTGTTCACCAACGAAGTGCTTGAAGAGTTGTACGGTTCACATGGAATCGAGTTCGCCCCCAATCACTACATCGCCTCGAGGCAAAATTCGTGACCGACAATGTCGTCATCGACAATATCGTCGGTCCGTTTCAATACGGCTTCATGGTCCGGGCGCTGATCGTATCGGTGCTCGTCGGCGTCATGTGCCCCGTGCTGGGCGCATACGTCATCACACGCGGTCGCGCCTTCATGGGCGACGCCCTTGCGCACTCCGTGCTGCCTGCGATGGTCGTCGCGTTCCTGCTGGGCATCAGCCCGTTCTTCGCCGCCGTGCCGGCAGGCATCGTCATTGCCGTGTTGATGGGGGGTGTCGCCCGGCGGACCGGCATAAGCGAGGACACGTCGATAGGCATCATCTTCGCCGGCATGTTCGCGCTCGGCCTCGTGATGCTCTCGACCTCCAACAACATCACCGTCAACATTGAGGACCTGTTGCTTGGACAGGTGCTCGGAGTGTCGCAGACGGACGTTTATGTATCGCTTGGCCTTGCGGGCCTGGTGATAGCCGGGCTGTATGCGTTCCACCGGCAACTGGTCTACACCACGTTCGATCCCGTGGGCGCTACGGTCATAGGCATCAGGACCGGGCTCATCGAGTACGTCCTGCTGGCGCTTCTCGCCCTCGTCATCGTCATTGGTATTCAGGCCGCCGGTATCGTCCTGGTAATGGCCATGCTGATCACCCCCGCCGCAGCGGCGTACCTGATCGCCAAGCGGTTCACGGGAGTCATGATCATTGGCGCAATGATCGGAGCAATCTCAGCCGTCGTCGGCCTTTATTTGTCTTTCCACGTAGACCTTCCCTCCGGACCGTCCATGGCCTTGGTCGCTACCGGCATTTTCGCGCTGGCCGCCATCGCCAAAAGAAGATGGCCGTTGTGGGGCAGCAAGGCGTGAAACCAGCCGCAACAGCAGTCAGTCTCGTACGGGTGTGTTGCCGCAAACGTCTTAACCAGGGAGTGTGCTGACCATTGCCGTCGAGGTATGGAGCACTATGAGTTGCGTCATCTTCAGGAGATTTGCGAAGGAATAGCGTAAGACTGAACTCACTGCAACTATTAAAACTTCCCCCTGACCAAGACCTTTAAGAAGTATGAGATTTAAGGTGCGCACGAGCAGACATTATGCGGTTACTTGTATCAAGTCTCATTTATCTTGACAGGCCGATAGGCAAAACCTAAAGTCGACTTACGGAATCAACAATTCCGTAAGTTAACTTATTGGCCGATCGGCCCGCTGGGCCGAGGCTGGAAAGAGGTTTTCCATGGCAGACGCCGGTCACGACAAGCACGAATGCGACGACCACGAACATCACGGTGACGAGGTGGGACACGTGCACGACCAGCATGAGTGCGACGAACACGAGCACCACGACCACGGTCACGAGCACGAAGAGCACGAATGCGACGAGCACGAGCACCACGGCGACGAGCCCGGGCACGTGCACGACCAGCACGAGTGCGACGACCACGAGCACCACGGCTAAACTTTAAGCAAAACTCAATTTAGTCGCAGAGAGGCTGAACGGAAAGGGACGACCTTCCGGTTCAGCCCTTTTTAATTTATGGAAGATTATTGACTTTGGGTCTCAATACAAGTTTATGAACGGAGATTTTCCGGTGGTGTTTCACTCATGCGTTTATAGGATCGGGCGTCGTTTTAAACACATTCACCCGCCGCCAAAATCAGTGGAGCCTGCCACAGAAATGGCAGGCTCCGTACAGTACTGACTCAGGTTGCGCGAAGGCGTTCAGTCTTCGTCCAGTTCTTCCGGCATGATCACGAATTCGGGGTAGGCCTCGAGTCCCAGTTCAGCGACGTCCTGGCCGATTCGCTCAGCATCTCGTGACACGCGCACGCCGATCACGAATTCAAACCCGCGCCACAACAGCCACGAAATCGTGAATACGAACGCACCGATTGCCGCGATCCCGATCAGCTGGACACCAAAGTTGCCGCCTGCGGCTATGCAGACCGCCAGGGTTCCCCAGATGCCGGCGAACAGGTGGGCCGGCACTGCCCCCACAACATCGTCCAGCTTGACCCTTTCCAGGAGTTTGAGACCGAGAGTGCAGATGGCGCCGCCGACTGCGCCAATCACCACCGCCCAATAGGAATCGACGATATCGGGGCCGGCCGTGATAGAGACAAGCCCGGCTATGGCGCCGTTCAAACCCGCGAACAGGTCGACGCGGCCGAGGATCGGCCGTGAGATGAGCAGCGCAGTCAATGCGCCGGCCGCGCCCGCAAGATTCGTGTTGACCAGCACGATGCTCATGCTGACGGCGTCAGACACGGTCCCAAGCGCCAGTTGCGAGCCACCGTTGAACCCGAACCAGCCTAACCAGAGAATGAAAACGCCCAGCGTAACCACGAGGACGTTGGATGGCGGGGTGGCCCTGACAGAGCCGTCCCGCCGGAATTTGCCGAGCCTCGGCCCTACAACCAGGATGCCCGCAAGTGCAGCCCATCCGCCGGTGCTGTGAACAATCGTTGAGCCGGCGAAGTCCTGGAATCCCATCTCAGCCAGCCAGCCTCCGCCCCATGTCCACGCGCCGACGATGGGGTAGATGACGGCCGTCAGGCAGAGAGTGAAGAGAAAGAACGTCCACATCTTCGCCCGCTCGGCCAGAGCGCCGGACACGATGGACGCAGTGGTGGCTACGAAGACCATCTGGAAGAACCAGTCCGACATTACGGAGTAGCTGCCTTCGCTTACCACTGCGGCCGCGCTGGCGCCCTCCGCCCCGGTAACCAGGGCTACCTCGTTGGCAGACGGACCGTAGAGGAACTTGAATGTTCCGATCACGTTAACGACGTCGACGTACATGAGGTTGTAGCCGATGAAGAAGTAGGCGAGCCCTGCGATGGAGTACAAGCCGATGTTCTTCAGGCAGATCATCGAGGCGTTCTTCGTGCGCACCGCACCGGACTCGAGCATGGTGAACCCGGCGCACATCCACATCACGAGGGCGCCCCAGACCAGGAACGAAAACGTGTTGAAGACGAACTGCGTCTCTTCGTCAACCCCGGCCGCATGGGCGACGGACGGCCAACCGAAGTAGAAGATGAAAGGAATGGCCGTTATCACCGCCACAACGGCCAGGCGATAGCGGCTCAATAGGACGCGCGTGAGGGCAATCATGTCCACCTCTCGTCAGACGATTTTGTATTCGGTGATCTCGAAAGGATGAGACTTCGGCTCACCGAGGACGTCTACGGGTGTTTATCACAATGACTCAGGAATTGTCACCGGACACAGGTAATGTGAAGTTGCGGCGGATGAAAACAACCCGGATTTCAACCCGGCGTTAATGAAACTTGTTGGGGAAACAAACGGTCCCGGCCCCCCCGTGGTCCGTCGGAAATCACACCTGCCTCAGCCTTGGGTCCAGCCGGTCTCGAATCCAGTCCCCTGCGAAGTTGAACGCCATTACCACCAGGAAGATCGCTATACCCGGGAACAATGAGACCCACCAGGCGGTGGCGAGGTAGGACCGGCCGTCAGCGACAATCGATCCCCAACTCGGGGTTGGAGGAGGAACGCCAAGACCCAGGAATGAAAGCGTCCCCTCCGCAAGAATCAACGAACCGGCCTGCAACGATCCCAGCACCAGGATTATCGAAATCGTGTGCGGCAGGATGTGCTGCAGCATGATCCTGGTATCCGAAGCGCCCGCAACCTTCGCCAACGCCACATAGTCCGCCTGCCGCAAACTGAGCGTAAGGCCGCGCACCTGCCGCGTGAAGCCTGCCCACGTCGAAGCGCCCAGTACACCCACCAGCAGTGGGAAACTCTGTCCAATCGCCACGACGAGCACCAATACGATCATGATGAACGGCACCGCCAGCCAGACGTCGATCAAACGCATGATCACCTCGTCGGCCCACTTGCCGAAATACCCGGCAATCAGGCCAAGAGCCGTACCCGCAACCAGGCCAAGCCATAGTGACGCGGTGACCACGATCAACGAGATGCTGGCGCCGTGTATCAATCGGCTCAGCAGATCTCGTCCTTGTTGGTCCGTTCCCAGGAGATGCTCGGATGTGCCTTCCTCCGTCCAGGCTGGCGGGGCGAAACGCGAACGCAGAATCGCCAGGTTCGGTTCATAGGGTGAAATCCACGGAGCGAGGATCGCCACCACGATCAACGCCAGGATAACCACGGCCGGGATGATGGGCCAACGCCTGAAGAACCGGTAGGCCACCGCGACAGGATTCCGCGAGGGCTTCGTCGCCTCTTCATATGTGTCGGTTCGTACGGTGGCCTGTTCCATTCATCCACTCTTCATGAAAACTGTATCCGGGGATCGATCAGGGCATAGCAGATATCCACCAGGAAGTTCGCCAACACATACGCCACTGTGGCGAAAAGCACTATGCCCGCGATCAGCGGAAAGTCGGTCTGGGTAACGGCTTCAATCGCCAGGCGCCCCAGCCCCGGCCAGGCGAAGATGTGCTCGACCACGATGGTCCCGGTCAGGAAATTGGCCAGCAACAGGAACGTCAGCGTTATGGGCGGAATCAGGGAATTGCGGAGCGCGTGCTTGTAGATGACCTTTGCGTTGCTCACGCCGGTAGCGCGTGCAAACTTGATGTACTCGGAGTCCAACACTTCCAGCATTGCCGAGCGCATCAATCGAAGTTGGGCCGCGCTGGTGGACCAGCCGAGTACGAACACCGGCAATATGAAATGGTCCCACCCCTCACGACGAGCCGTCGGGAGCCACTGGAGGTTCTCGGCAAACAACAGGATGAGGACGATGGCCAGCCAGAAACCAGGGATGGCCTGTCCAAACAGGGCAAAACCCCGGCCCACATAGTCCATCATCGTTCCGCGTTTTACGGCCGACAGCACTCCCAGCGGCCAGCCCACGACCACCGAAAAGATCCATGCCGCCACGGCGAGCTGAAATGTGGCCGGAATGCGCTCTGATATGGAGTCCCACACCGGCCGCGACTCCCGCAAGGATGTCCCCAGGTCACCTTTCAATGCGTTGCCCAACCAGTTGAAGTACTGGACCAACACGGGCCGGTCCAGGCCCAGATGAACGCCCAGTTCGTCCCACTGTTCCTGGGTCATGTGTTCGCTGAGGTACATGTACCGCGGGTCGCCCTGCGCGCGGGCAAGGGCGAATACCAGCACCGACACGACCAGCGCGACCAGTACCATCGTGAATGCCCGGCGAATCAGAAATGCGGTCATCGAACTGCGTTCATTGGCTTACGGTCAGTAATCTTCCAGGCTGCGAAACCCGAAGCCATAGTAGTCAGGGACATATGACACGCCATACCGGCCGTGCACGGGCGGTTGAGGGGCGTACCAGGAGGACTCCGGAGCAATGGCTCCCAGGACCCTTTCCACTTGAGGAAACGAATGGCCCAATTCGCCTGTCCCCGCACTCACCACGCCTACCATCTCGGGGACTGAGACAAGCAGTGGGGGAGCAGCGCCGTTTTCGTTGTCCTCTTCTTCGGTAAGAAGGACGGTCGCGATACCAACGCGTTCCAACGCCTGGACGGTGAGCGCAGTCTCGAGAAATCTTTGGCCCCGGTAGTTCGTGGTCACGATGGCGCCCGATGCGCCCAGGCGTTTCGCAAGGAGTGCGGCGCGTTGCGCCATCAATTCCTTTTCGGACTGAAGAGTCCAGTTGGTTCTCTGGATGATGCCGCCCAGGAATCTCAGGCTCTTCCCGTGGCGTCGCGACAGCTCCATCACCATGGGGTTGCTGGACAGGTGCCACGTCTCCGGACGCCCGTAACCGTAGGTCCCGAACACGGCGCCATCCATCATCTCTGTCGGGTAGAGATGCCACGGTGCCGATAGCCGGGTCTGACCGTAAATGGACGGGCCCAGCACCGACCTGGCGCCGGATGGGGCTTGCCACTCTGCCGAAGCCAGGTGAGGAACGAAAACTATGCCGGGCAGTGAGGGATGATCGCCCTCGAAGTCGAAATTTTCGGAGTCCGGCGGAGGCAGACCGGTCATTGTCTTGGCCAGCCGATCAGCTACTCGCAGGCCTGAGGAATAGGCGGCTGCTTGGACCTCCTCTGGCCCCAGACCCTGCTCGAGTCGCATCGTCAGGCAAACCAGCAAAAGTCCGTCGTACGGCGGCAACATCCCCGGGCCGGACATGTCGATGAACCGCCCGGGCGGCCTCGACGCGGTATTGCCGGTCCGCCCGTTTCGGGACTTCTCTGTGTCCCCACCATTGCGGCCGCGGGCCGGACTGTCGTGACCGTCCAGGCAGATCATTAGCGCTACACCTTGTAGGCGAAGGGTCGTCCCGCTGCCGACCGCCGTTGTCGGTCGGCCGAAAACGCCCGGATAGACAACTCCCTGGCCGCGGGCCTTCGTCTTCAATTCCAGCAGGTCGACGAAGTTAATTACCCGCGCCCGTTCACCCGGCCGCGCTATATCCACGGAAGCCTCGCTTACTCCCGCTTCGGACATCGCAAGGTCCACCACTTCACCGCGGTCGATTTCCAGCCGCGACCCCACGAGGCGAGTCTGCGCCGCGAACGCTACCTCGCCGACCGGGAATGTGCCGAGTTCAAGTTTCATGACGCTAGGAAACTGCACCTGGATCAAAGAGAGTAGGCTCAGTTACATCGGTGTTGAGCGCTTCCAGGGCCTTCTCGACAATGCGCTTCGCAACCTGGGCGTCGTTCTCAGCCGAAAGCCGTGGATCGCCGCATACGTGCTCAACCCTCACACCCCTCACAACGCGGCTGACGCCCGCCGCCAGCGGTATGGTGGGAATGGCGCTGATGAGAGCGGTGGTAATTCCGGCCTTTTCCAGTTCTTTGGAGATCGTTGCGCCGCAACGATTGCAACTGCCTCAGGTGGCCACCAGCAGGGCCGCCGCGACACCGTTGGACGCAAACTCCCCGGCTATCTCAGCTCCCATGCGCTTGGCATTGGTCACGGAGGTCCCATTGCCGACCGTAGAAAAGAAGACCGAATGGAGCGACTTTATCCGGGCGGAATCCTCGAAATTCCTCAAGGCCGGCAATGGCAACACGTAATTGGGGCTCCTGGTGTTGAGAAAAACCGTGTTAAACCCACCGTGTACCGATTCCCACTCACTGGTGCTCAGTTGACGCAAATCATCTATGGAATACCTGAACGCCTCCTCGGCAAAACCGGATACCTGTCCGTCAGGATTGTGCTTCGGGACCAGCCCGCCACTGGTTACTAGCCCCAGCTTGACCTTCGAAACGTCCCTTGCGGCTGGGCGGACCGGAACGTCTTCGTAACGCTGCGCCAAAACCTCTGACGTCCACGGCTGACCTGCCAGGCGCGCCTCCAGCATGTCGACCGCCCGCTCCCACGCCGGTTTGCTCCGGGCCGTGTGTTTCCTGATGCCGGTCGGCAAGTAGCCTTCAGCCGCGGCCGGTCCGAGTTTCTCTCCGCGGGCCAGCTTGAGTCCTAGTCGGACCATCCGTCCCAGCGCGTCCTGCATGCCGCTGGAACTCGTCCCCGTTGGCACGCAGACCAGTTGGCTTGCGTAGGTCGTATAGCCGGGATTGTCTCTGTGCATTCCTGTCACTGCGGAAATACCAAGCTCTCGCGCCCGTACGCTCACGTTGGCGCAGGCGTAGCCGTAACGGCCGGCGTCGAAGGCCGGCCCGGCGATAACGAGGTCCGGCTTTTCGCGGCGTAGAAGTTGGTCGAGCGTAGCTGTGGCGCATTCCTGTTCATCCGCAAAGAAGTTGTCTCCACAGATGATGGTCGACACCACCTCGCCATCCTGCCCGAGCGTCGCCTGCAACGCCCGTCCGGCGCCGACCGCGCCGCGGCGCAACTGCGGAGGCGTATTGGCTTTGTCCTCTCCCCCTATACCACCGAAGAACTGGTTCAGGAATTGGACTACGCGTACTGCTTCTGCCATGGATTTCTGCCGATTCAGGCCATGTGGGTGTCAGTAAAGATTGCCAACACTCGAGAGACTAATCCTGCGCCCAGATATGCGCGACCAACAACCGGTCAGCAATTCGCCGGCACTGTCACACACTACCCGGTAATAAAGGCGTACCAACTTAGTACCAACTTAACCGGGAGAGCTGCTGACTTCAGACCGGTCCCGGCGCCCCATCGCAAGACGGGTCGCCGGGACCAGGTCCACCTTAACTATCGCTCAAGCCGACCAGTTCGATTCGAACGACCGGCCATGATGGGCGAGCCTATGTCACCTCACCGGGACCGCGGTGTGGATCCAGTTCGGGTATGTCGTGGCGCCGGGACCCAGGGCCCATTCGGCGACCCTTGGCCCGATTGGCCAGAACGTGTCCCACGTCACGGTGCCGATGGCCCAGTGGTTCTCCCACCACCATTCGTAGTAGTCCTCGAGTATGTCCCACTGGCGCTGGAGATCACCGATGTCCCGGCAGATCAGGTAGTTCTCAGAGCTTTCGTCGAACTCCATCACCGGGTTGAACGAGTGCTGCACGCCAGGTGAGTTGGGCAGCGAGCAAAGGTCGGTCACGTTACCCCAGATGAAGGTAAACAGCATGTCCGACTCGCGGGCCAACATCCCTGGCCGCAACGCGCTGTAGGCAGCCTTCGTGATGTCCACGTTCAGGCCCGCAGCCTCCCACATGGGCGCCAACGCTTCCGAGATCTCCGAGTGCGTCGATCCCAGACCACTGGGGATCGCGTACTGGATCGTTGCTCCCTCGGCGCCGGCTTCCGCAAGGTATTGCTTGGCCATGTCGACGTCGAAGTCGTAGTCCCACCGTTCCTGGAAGAACGGGTTGCAGTTGTCCATCTTCATGATGATGTACTTGCAGCCCGTGCCGGAGAGGAAGACATCGTTCAAAGCTTCGCGGTCAATTGCCAGAGAAATCGCCCAGCGGAACTTGCGTGCGCTCTCCAGGCCTGCGGGGTCATCCGCTGCGCCCACCCATGGCCGGTGAGTAGCAGCCATACGCGGCGGGTCAAGCGGATTGCCGTCCAGGTCCTTGGTTGCGTACAGCAAACCCTGGAACCAGACATTTACCCCGCGCCGGTTGGAGTTCTCGGACGAAATCAGGCGAATGCCAGGCTCGTCGGCCACGCGGCCGAGGTCCACGACGCCAACCTGCACCAGGTCGGCCTCACCGGTCTTGAGCATGGCAATGCGTGTCGCAGGCTCAGGCACTTCCAGGAACCGTACCGTCTGGAACCCGGGCGTGAAACGCCAGTGGTCAGAGAACGCCTCCGTTACCTTCTCGTTGTCAGGTACATGCTTTGTGACCTCGAACGGGCCGGTACCAACTGCGTTGAGAATCGACCAGTCTTCGCCATTCGCTTCGTAGGCCGCCTTACTGATGATGCCCGCGGTTCCGCCGTTGGGCGGCCCTCGGAAGTCACCCGGGTTGCGCTTCAACTGGAACCGAACACTGTATTCGTCCGTCGCCGTTATGTTGTCTCGATCGTAGAGTTGGTCGAGCGACCCGAACGCGGTGTGTTTCGTGCCATCCCGCATCAGGTCCTGGATGGACCAGATGACGTCTTCTGCGGTCAGTTCACCGTAACCCTTGTGGAACTGGACACCTCTCTTCAGCCTCACGTCCAGGAAGAACGTTTCGCCTTGCTGGTTGATCTCCCACGAGTCGGCAAGGTCGTTCTCCTGTGTCCAGTTGTCCAAAGCCGTTCGGGTCAAGCCCTCCAGGATTCCCGAACTGGCAGCATAATCGTTGTGCGGCCAGGACATCGTGAAGTTCGTGTAGAGGGGAGTGCCGACGTCATCCACGGCTATCGTCAGGATGCCTGACGGTTCGCGCGCATCCGCCCTGGGCGTCGGAGTGGCCACCACGACCTTCTCCTTTTCCACGACCACGGTCTGGACTACCTGCTCAGTGACGGCCTTTTCGACTATGACCGTTTCAACAACCGTCTCCGTACGCGTCACCGGTTTCTCGACTATGACCGTCTCCACCACCCGTACGGTCTTCCCTTCAACTTCTCTCTCGACGACGACGGTTTCGACGACCCTTTCGATCTGGGTGACCGGCTTTTCGACCACGACGGTCTCCACGACCTTCACGGTCTCACCCTGCACGACGACGGTTTCGACAACCCTCTCGATCTGAGTGACAGGCTTCTCGACGATTACCGTCTCGACAACTGTCTCGCCGCCACAGGCAAGCGCCGCCGATAAGGCCGTTGCCAGCGCGGCCAATACGAAAAAGCGTCGCCAGCGTGATAATACTGATCCCATGATGTCCTCCTGACTATTTCGATTAACGGACTCGGAGTTGAAACCCTGTCAGTCGCGCGAAATCCGCCACCTTGACTTGCTGGCATGTTATTGCCTATCCGAAAACCGTGCAATCGCGGCGAATTAACTAAGTGTGGGCCAACGAAACGTCGCGGAATCTGACCGGCCCCAATCTGGACCTGCGGACATACTGGCGCGCAACTGCGCATGGCGCGCGATCGTGGGGAGTACCGAGAGTCGATGGGACCGCCTGGTTGGACCTGGCGGAGTTACGCCGGGCGACAGAGCCCGGCCAATGCGAAGGCGCTACGCCTGCGGGACCGCAGGCCTTTCTCTGAAGACACCTGTCACGTCAGTGTTTTCCAACTGCGCAGACTCGCTATACAGGAAACAACTGGCCGTCCGGTTCTCGCCAACCGCGTAGAGGGGAGGTAAGGCGCTCGAACAGACGTCCATCGCCATCCGGCATCTATCCGCAAATTTGCATCCGCCCTGCATCGCCCCTTCTTCCCCGGCGCGCACCCCTGAGTCATCTTCCCCCCAACGTCTATCGGGGTCCGGCTGAGGTATCGACTCGATCAGGAGTTGTGTGTAGGGGTGCTTGGGGTCCTGGATCACGCTCTCTACGGACCCAGCCTCGGCGACCGAGCCCTTGTACATGATGATGATGTTGTCGCTGATCTGGAATGCGGTGGTCAGGTCGTGGGTTATGTAGACGATGGCGATGCCCTGCTCGTGGTTTAACTTGCTGAGGCTGTCCAGGATCGTCGCGCGGAGGGACGCGTCGACCATCGACACCGGCTCGTCCGCCAGGATGATCCGGGGCTTCAGGAGTAGCGCCCTGGCCACCATCACCCGCTGTCGTTGACCACCGCTCAACTGGTGGGGGAACCGCCCCAGCGTTTCCGCAGGGCGCAACCCGACCATCTCCAACGCTTCCTCGATCATCTCCCGCCGTTGCGACCGGGACGTCCCGCGCATGAAATTGCGGATCGGCGCATTCAGCACATGGTCGATCCTGTAAAACGGGTTGTAGGACTCGAAGGGGTCCTGGAATATCGGCTGCACTTCCTGCCTGAACGTCCGGCGTTCCTGGCGGCCCATTTCGGCAACGTCCTTGCCCTTGTAATAGACCTGACCGGACGTCGGCTCCAATACGCCCAGCAGCAGCCTCGCCAGCGTGGTCTTCCCGCTTCCACTTTCCCCCGCTATCGCCGTTATGGACGGGTTTTCAGACTGAATGGTGAATGAGATGTCATCTACCGCCACGGTCTGGACGGTCCGTTTGAGGAATCCACCTCCGAAGGACTTGGTTACGTTCCGGAGTTCGAGTAACGGTGTCACTCGCCGCCTCCTTCTTCGTGCAGGTGGCAGGATACGAATCGGCGGTCCTTGACCTGCTGGAACGACGGCTCCACGGACCGGCACTTGTCGAAGACGGCAGGGCAGCGGGGGTTGAACGAACAGCCGGTGGGAAGGTCAAGAAGGGTCGGGGGCAGCCCTGGGATTGCGATGAACTCTCCCTTGACCGTCAGCGAAGGAAGGCTCTTGATCAGCAACTGTGTATATGGGTGCAAAGGATCCCGGAATATCTGTCGTACGGGAGCGAGTTCCACCAGGCGGCCCGCGTACATCACGCCGATCGTGTCAGCAAACTGGGCCACCAGGCCCATGTCGTGGCCGATGAGGATCGCCGAAGCGTCGAGACCCTCCTGCAGCTTGCCGAGGGTCTGCATGATCTGGCGCTGCACGACAACGTCCAGGGCGCTGCTGGGCTCGTCGGCTACGATGACCGACGGTCCCAGTGATGTGGCGGTTGCCATCGCCACGCGTTGCTTCATGCCGCCGCTCAGTTCGTGCGGGTACATCCGGCCAACGGACGGCGAAAGTCCAACGTTGCTCAACAATTCATGCACGCGCGGTCTCAGGTCCGCAACGGTAGGGTTTCCATCCTCCGTGTGGTCGATGATGCCGTCTGCGACCTGCTCCTCGATGCGCATCACCGGGTTCAGTGAGTTCATAGCGCCCTGGGGCACCAACGCAATCTTGGAAAGGCGGACGCGACGGACCTCCTCGGGGGCGAGGGAGAGCAGGTCCTGGTTGTCCAGCATCACGCGGCCGCCCACCACGCGGCCGGGTTCGCGTGTCAGGCGCATCAACGCCATCGCCAACGTGCTCTTGCCGCTCCCGGACTCGCCCACAATGGCGAGCCGCTCTCCTTGGTTGAGAGTGAAGCTGACACCGTCTACGGCCTTCAGAGGACCCCTGGGCGTGTCGTAATAGACCCTCAAGCCCTCTACGGACAGGACTACTTCGTCATTCACGGCCGGTGCGTCCGCTGGCGTGTCTATGGTCGTTGGGTTCGTCAATGTCGGTTTTCGTGTAGTTGGACCCCGCGGCGGTGATTACCGCCCGGCCTAACCGGCTCTCCGAAGTCTGGGGTTGGCGATTCTGTCGAGGCCGGCCGACGTAAGAAACAAGCCGATAAAAAGGAGCACGATGATGACGATCGGGGGCGCAAACCACCACCAGAGGCCCCTGACGAAGGAACTGTTGAAGAGCGACCAGTAGATCGTCATCCCAAGGGTGTTCTCGTTCTGCGGCCCGAGCCCGAGGGCCTCGATGCCGATGGAGCCGAGAATGGCCTGTGCGACCGCGCCAACGAATGAGACGGCGATGTACGGAAGCAGGTTGGGCATCAATTCCAGGAATATGATCTGAATTCCGTTCGATCCAGAGGCGCGCGCCACGTCCACATACGCCCGTTCCCGCATCGACAACACTTGCGACCGTATGATTCGCGTCGGCCCCATCCAGGTCAGGGCCGCCAACAGCAGGGCCTCCTGGTTCACCGTCAATGCGCCCGACAGGGTGGACGCAACGACAACAAGCAACAAAAGGACCGGGACGGTGAGCAACGTGTCTGACGCACTGCGGATTATTGCGTCCGGCAACCCGCGATAGAAGCCGCTTATGAAAGCCAGGATCACCCCGATCGCCGTACCCAACGCGCCCGCGATTATCCCGACCCTCAGCGTCAGAGGCGTACCGTAGAGAATCGTCGGAAGCATCTGCCGGCCTGACGTGTCAGTCCCCAGCGGGTATTCCCAACTTGGCGGCTGGTCTGGCGGCGCGTAGCCGATCTTGGTGTCCTGCTCGTTGATGATGTGGGGCCCGATCAGGCTGATCAACAACAGAACGCCAATGATGAAGCCACCGGCTGTTAGCAGCCTGTTTTGACCAATCCACCTGACCGTCGTGCTCATGCCTGTTGGTACCTGATGCGCGGGTCCAGGATCGGGTTGACGAGATCGATGATCAGGGTCGACAGGGCCACGGATAACACCACCATGAAGACGATGCCGTTGATGACGAAGAAGTCGAGCGTGCGGATCGCGCTGAAGAGCAGCGACCCAATGCCCGGATAGCTGAATACCACCTCTACAAGCACGCCCTGCGTGATGATCAGTCCCAATGTGAGGGCCAGGTTAGTGGCCTGGGGCAGGATTGCGTTACGCACTGCGTACTTGAGGAAAAGACGTCTGCCCTTCAACCCTTTCGCCTCAGCCAAATGCATGAAGTCTTCTTCCTGACCGGTGACCATCATGCCGCGCATGTACAAACCCCAGAGTCCGATCTGGGCGATCACGATGGACAACGCCGGGAGGACTGCGTGGTGCGCCGCCTCTCTGATGAACCCCCAACTGATGTCGGGAATCGTCCCCGGGCTGTATCCCCCGCTGATGGGGAAGAAGGCCCAGGTGAAGGCAAGCACATATACCAAACCTATTCCCAATAGGTAATAGGGTATGGCCGACAGAGCCAGGATCGGCGGCCCGAGGACGGAAAGGAATATCGAGTCGCTTCGCCACACCATCAGCGCCCCGAGCGCCGTGCCAAGCGTGAATGACATGATTGTCGCGAGGCCGATGACCATGATGGTCCATGGAAGGGCCTGCATGACTATCTTCAAAACGCTGGCCGGGAAATTCACTATCGAGAATCCCAGGTCGAATCGCGATACGTCGCCCAGGTAACGCACGTACTGCTTCCACAAAGGCTGGTCGAGACCGAACTTCCTCTCCCAGGTCTTGACCGTCTGCTCGAAGATGCTTTGTTCCTCACCGCTGGCCCGCGTGGCGGTCACTCCGGAAGCCACGCCAAAAGCCTGGATCCTGGTCAACCTTTGGCGGATAGGGTTGACCTCAGCCATATGCGGTAAGAAGAAGTTCAGGCTGGCCGCAAGCCAAACGACCACGAAAAATATGCCGATCCGTCGTACGACGTAGCCTGCTGACATGAAAGTACGGTTCTTCCGGAGGGGTGCGCGGGCCTTTAACCTGCCTGCGCCCGCAGGTTCGCCAGTTTACGTTCGGCAGCACATTCGGTCAAAGGGTCGAAGCGAAGCAGCCGCAATACATCTCCGGAAATGGCTCGTCGCCAGCCTCAGCGAGACGCGTCAAAAACGAAAGCTCGCCCAACTGGCCGCTGCCCGCTTGTCTTACCCGGCGAATACATCACGGCTCATAACCTGCAACCCGCATGATTCCTTCGCTACAGGCCCAAATGGCGGGGGATACCGCAATTGGTTGACACGTTTACTGGCCGTTAATAGACTGCGCACGCGAACGCGTCCGGCGTTGAGTCGACGCTGACGGCGTGTGCGCGTATTTCATGAGTTCGCCCCGGAGAGTCACGGGGCTGGACCGCAGTCCTGAGGGGGAATTACGGTGACTTCCAAACTACGTCTGACAGGTATAGTCCTGCTAATGGCCAGTGCCTTGCTATTGGTTTTGGCGGCTTGTACCAGCGAAGAAGAAGAGCCCACCGCCGCGCCCGCGGCGACCGCGACGACGGCCCCGGCTGCGACGACGGCCCCGGCAGCGACAACTGCGCCAGCCGAGCCGACTGAGGCGCCCGACGACGCCATGATGGACAGGGACGTGGCCCGCAACCAGACCATGATCATGGTCATAGGTGAGGCGGGCTCCGGCGGCAGGAACCCCGGCTTCGAGAACTTCAGCATGTTCCTTGGCTGGCCAACCTGGCACACGGGTGGTCACGTCCTGCAGAACGACCCCGCAATCATGTTCAACGTTCTCACGGGTGAGTGGGAGAACTGGACCATCGAGGGCTGGGAGTACAACTCCACGTTTGACGAAATAACGGTCGAGCTGAAGGACCACGTCTACTGGGCAGATGGCAAGCAACTGGACGCCGACGACTGGGTGTTCATGTTCAACTACCTGCGAGACGCAGCCGGCACCGTGAGTGAACTGGCAGCCATTCATGAGATGGAAGTGGGCGGCGCATCCAAGGTCGACGAATTCACCGTCAAGTTCAAGCTCGAAGAGCCCAACCCCATCTGGTGGAATACCACCATCAGCAGTAACCACGGCGTGACCGAACAGATGCTGCGGGAAGACATATGGGGCGACAAGGACATCACCGAGTTCAGTAACTACGACCCTGAAAAGGGATGGCCCATGGGCACCGGTCCCTACGCCCTGACGTCAACCACCGCTGAGCAGACCATCTGGGACCTCAGGGATGAGTGGTGGGCCGCGGAAGCCGGTTTCAAGCGCATGCCTGAAGTCCAACGGGTCGTGATGTTGCCGGGCCGTGAGGAAAGCGAACAGCTCCTCATGCTGGTCCGCAACGAAATCGACGCCTCCGGTCAGATCTCCGTCGCTTCCGTGAAGAGCGCGATCGATCAGAACCCCGACGTGTCAACGTTCACCGGCCGTGACGGCGCCTACGGATACATCGACTGGTGCCCGCACATGCTCGGCTTCAACGCCAGCGAACCGCCGTTCGATGACAAAGAGATGCGCTTCGCAGTCAACTGGGCCATCGACCGCACCAGGCTGATCAATGTCGCAGAGTCCGGCGCCGGCCTGCCCGCGCTCCACCCGTTCGTCCCGAAGGGCGTCGGGCGTGGCGGTTACTCGGAGACCGGTTGGTCGAAGCCGTTCCTGGACATCATGGACCCGATCGTTGAGGGCCTCGGCATTGACGCCGTCGCTCACCTCGACAAGCAAGAAGAGATCATGACCCGCAAGGGTTACGAGATGAACTCCGGCGGACTCTGGGAGAAGGACGGCGAGACCATTCCGTTCAACTTCTACCTGCCGGAATTCTGGAAGCACTACGGCCCGCCGCTGGCAGAGATGCTGCGTGAGGGCGGATACGACGCCACGTTCGACACCTCGCCCGGCAAGACCGAACAGCACAGCGCTGGCGAAATCCCGTACTTCGGTTGCAGAGGCCCGAGTGGTGTCCAGGGAATGGACCCGTGGTTCATGATGGACATCTACCACTCGCGGCACAACAAGCCGACCGGCGACCCCGGCGCAGGGTGGATGCCCGACCGCTGGGCGAACGACCGGTACGACGAGATCGTAGACGAGATCAAGACGCTTGAAGTCGACAGCCCGAGAATGTTCGAGTTGTTCGAAGAGGGCATGACGATCTGGATGAATGAGATGCCGCAGGTCTACATTGCCCAGCTCCACGTCCGGAACCCGAAGAGCCACAAGTACTGGACAAACTGGCCGACCATCGAGGACCCCTACGGGGTCGACCTGCCGGTACAGCAAGAGTTCCTGAAGGTGATCATCAACCTCACGGCGACTGGCGCCGAGTAACTCCTCGCACCACCGAGCAAACCAGAGGGGCGTCGCGAAGTTCGCGACGCCCCTCTTTCGTCTCGGGCGCTCCTCGAAACGGGCGACCTTCTTGTCATCCCTGTAGATGTCAACTGATTAGTTGACATCTACAATACCGAGCCCTTTTTTTGTCATCCCGAAAGCCTGTGAACTTTTTCGGATTCTGTTGCTGCAGAGGTTTATCTGGCTGACGGAAAGCGCCTGTGGGACGGTTTGTCGGGCCTGGTGTTGGTCGGGAGGG
>DAOUKO010000016.1:0-104600 GCA_034421215.1 Dehalococcoidia bacterium | reverse complement strand
ACGGTGGGGTGCGGAAGTGGGTACGCCCTGCCTGTACGACTCCCAACTGACAAGAAACCCCCAACTTTCATCACCTCGTGCGGCCTTAACAAGGCCATAGTGATTCTTGAGCGAAGCGAAGATTCTCCCGCGTGTCATCCCTCCCCACCGACAACCCCTCCCATTGGCATTTCGAGCGAAGCCGAGAAACCTAAGACGTCAGCAAGCATTCACGGCGCAGTCCAAGCAAACCGACCTAACCTCAGGCGCACAAAGCGACGACAACCCGGCTTGACACGCCTCCCGGCGCGTCAATACGGTACGCCGCGTCGGCACAGTCCACACCCGATAGGAACTCTGATGAGACAGAACCCCCTGCGAAAACTGCTTGATGAGGGAAAGCCAAGCGTCGGCACCCACACCATGGTCTTCTGGCCCGGCATGGTCGAAATCATCGGCCACACCGGCATCATCGACTACGTGGAGTTCGTCGCCGAGTACGTACCCTACGACCTCGAGGGTCTCGAGAACTTCGGTCGCGCCGTCGACCTCTTCGACCACATGACGGCGATGATCAAGATCGACCAGGAGCCCCGCACATTCGCCGCTACCCGGGCCATCGGCTCCGGCATCCAGAACGTGCTTTTCGCCGATGTCCGTAACGCCGAGGAGGCCCGCGAGTGTGTCGGCGCAGTGCGCGCTGAAACACCTCAGACGGGCGGCCACCACGGCTCAGGCGACCGGCGGTTCGCGGGCTATTTCCTGGAGTCGGGCTCACCCCAGTATGTCCAGGCCCTCGAGGACAGCGTCGTAGCCCTAATGATCGAGAAGAAAGAGGCCGTGGACAACCTCGAGGAGATTCTCAGCGTGCCCGGCATCGACATGGTCTGCTGGGGCGGCAGCGACTACTCAATGAGCATCGGCAGGCCCGGCGCTGCCAAAGACCCCGATGTCATCGCCACCCGAGACTACGTCCACAAGAAGGCCATGGAGTTGGGCATACAGCCAAGGGCTGAGATCAGCGACCCCGAGGATGCCAAGCCGCTCCTCGACCAGGGCATTCGCCACTTCGCCCTGGGGACTGACATAGCCATTCTCTACACGTGGTGGCGGGAAAACGTCCAAAAGCTCAACGACATAATGGCCGGAGCCTGAGCCTCCACGAACCCGTGCCACCGCGTCCCGTCTTAGCGGCGTCCCTTGTGGGTGCCAGTTGGGGTCGGGCAAACGTCACGGATTTCTATCAGCGTCCCGATTCGTCGTGGTGCCACCCCGAGCCGAACACGAACCCGTCGAACTCGGCAACCCACATGCGGACCGCATCTGTGGTCACCCAGTTGCCCCCCTCGGTGGCTTCGATGGCGCCCGCGCCGAATAGCTCTTGGAGGTCACTGCCGATCAGCGCAAGGTTGGAGTGGGCCACTACCTTGCCGTCTGGGTTGGCGATAAATGCGGACCACTTGCCGTCGACGGTTTCAGCCTGGTTGTAGTAGGCGATCGCTGTGTCCAGACCTGCCAGGGCGCTTTCCGGCTCGGCAAAGTACGCTAACGTCGCTTCAAGTCCTCCTGATCGGAACTCGCTGACCGCTATGGTCACCAGCCGCCGTGCGAACTCTTCTGCGCCTATGTACCAGCCGGAAGCGAAGAGCAGGCCGTCGTGCCGCACCACCCAGACGTTCTTCAGTTCAAGCTCGCCGAAATCCCCGGATGCAATGTCGCCGCTCTCGGGGTTCCGGTAAACATAGGACACCCACTTGCCGTCTTCGGTGGCCGATAGCAATTCCGGCCCGAAGTGGTAGCCGTTGACGTCTGTACCGGCCGGGCCTTTCACGTCCAGGCCGACGCGGCCAGGGTCGGGGTCCCCGATGATCAGATCGTTTTCATCGATGATGAAGACGTACCACTGGCCGTCGATGCTCTGCGAACTGTTGTAATAGGCGAGCACGGTTTCGAGGCCGTAGGTCTCGTATTCGCTGATGGCGTTTTGGACGAAGTACCTGGTGTACTCGGTGGGCGCCCACTTGGGCGGTATGGAGGCATCCTCTCCGCTGGCAGTCGGTTCCACCTCGGCGACAGTCCGGGAGGCTCGTGGTTCGGGGGTGTCGGCTACGGCCGTCTTGACGGTCTCCGGCTGCGGCGTGTCCGCCATCTCCGCACGATCTGACTCCTCCGACTCGGCGCGGGTTGGTTCGGAATCACCATCTGCACAAGCGACCAGGAGCAGCAAGACCGGGGCGGTCAATAACAGGCGAACCAGCGCCTCACGAATTCGATGATTCATCCGTAAACCTGGCTGCACCATCGAAGTGTCCAGAAAATCGCCGGCTGCATAAACTGCCGATGTCGCATCGCTCATCAATCTTGCACTTTCGACGATTTCTTCCCCGCGCGCTTTGTAATAGGGCCGCGCGGCCGGAAGGTCAGTCAATGCGGCCTTCCTTCACAAAGTCGATGTCCGCTTGGGATGGCATGCGAAACGAGAATTTGGTGTTGCCATTCGGATGTGTCACGGCAAAGTCTCCCTTCCCTATGATGTCCATCCCTATAAGCACGTCGGCGCCGGCAAGTTGCCCCAAAGTGACTCGGAGTTCCGGGATAGCAACCCGGTTAGGCAACCCGATGTTGACGAGGAAAACATCCGCGAGCTTTAACCCGTGCACCCCATACACTCTCGTCGCACCGATGGGCGCCAGCCCACAGGCATTGACAACATTTTGGGAGATCACGCTTCTCGTCGCGCCGGTATCCCAAATGGCCTTGAATTTCGCCATTGGCGGGGCTGACTGAATACCGCTTGGCAACCACGCCTTTGAAACTTCGCACTCATTGGTGAGTACGTTTACGAGGCCGGTTTTGCTGGTCGTAAAGTTGTAACTGGGCAGCAACACTTAGAAAGCTACGCGCGAGTGAAACGTCGACGCGTAGTCTTTCTCACCCTCACTCACCCGCTGAAGCAGAAATGTCCCCTCTTCGTGGTCCTTCACCGTTTCAGTTAGGGCGCTCAGGTACGAATCGTAGACGCCAAGCACGTCCCCGCCCTTGATGGCGACGACCTTGCCATCATATTTCTCAACCATGGCGTTCTGGTTATCCACGTAGAACTGGAACTCCTGATCTAACCTGCCCATTGGACCATTTCCTGCTTCTAGTGTCGTCTTGTGGTTAGGGCGTGAGACTGGCATCGCCCGTTTGCCCTGTCGATGAAGTAGTTAACTCGTCTTAACTTGAAAAAAACTGGCGGAGGGAGTGGGATTCGAACCTAAGTATAATATGGCCGGAATAGTTTCCTTATTCCCACATTCCTTCCCACAATTGTTTTCGAGTTGGGGACGCCGGCTCGACTAGTCACATCTTTGGCTGGCGGATTTCATTAATCGAATGCCGAGACCGCGAGTCTCCTCAGGGGTGGGTTCGTGATTGTGGATTCGGTTGCCAACGAACAACGGTTGGGACCGGCCACAAGTCTATGGTAGGCGCTGATGCGATCATACCTGAGGTGGTCTGGACATGTGTACCGCCCGCTGGAGGCGGGTTGGTCTGGAGTTTCGATCTCAAGTTGCACACGGCGGCGCGGGCGACGGATTACGCCGGCAACAATCTGAATAGTCTGCCGCAGTACGCACACGTCAACGTCCAGACCTGTCTTGTGAAACGACCACCCGAGGTCTACCCTTCGCCTGCTGTTTGTGACCGAGGAACCGACTGGCCGTCAAGCCCAGGGCAGTTGTCGCAAGGTCCTCAAGATTGCGGTTGGGCGCAATGTAGCATGACTACGTTGGCCGAATGACAGCGATGGTTGGGGAACGAAAGGCTGGGAAGACTTGAGTAATGATGAACTGATCCGAGAACTCAGCAGCCGATACCCGATTTTTAATCGCGTTACCGGACAGTTTGGTGAGAGTTCACCAAGAGAACATATTCCCTGGTTTTTTGCGCTCCTTTTGGCTGCTGCCAGTAAACCCGAACCGGGTGCTTGTTGCTTTGTTCTAGACAAGACACCGGGGACCGCGCCTCTCACCGCAGTGTTGCTGGCATTTTCGCGACTCCAAGACGACTTCCCGGGCCTCGCCGCTAGTTACGCTCATACAGCACTCAGCCGCGGGCAGCACGTACGGGTTAAGCCCAGCAACTTCGTCTACGAATACGACGGTATCTGGCACGGATATCCAGATCAGTTCAGACTGAAGGTGCAGGACGAACCGGCATGGCGCAGCTTTCAAATGTCCGAAGTCCTTAGGCTGGAACCGACAACAAGGAAACGGCCCAAAGGCACTCTTTCCTCCAATCTCGGCGTTTTTGAGCGCAGCCCCGTTGACCAGTTACTCAAAATCACAACCTATGGCAACGACAGCATGATTCGGAATGTCGTAATGCTGTTGATGGCTCAGGCACGTTTCGCTGCGACTGCCGAGGTGGTTTCACTTGCCCCGAGTAACTCCGAGTGTCCTGATCGACTGTCCAGCTTTCTGCCTTGGGGAACCATAGGACCCGACGGCGAAATCCAAGTGGGTGACGCCTATCAAGTGATTGGGGAACCCCTTATTGCCGTGAGCAGAGTGCTCCAGGATCTGGCAGAGGCAGCCAACTCTGCCCCCGAAGCTTCAAAGATAGTACTCGTGGACGGAGCACGTGGAGTACTGAGCGACCTTCAGGCGTTTGACGACATCGCGGACCGTCACCGGGTTGTGATATTGGCGTCGCGCGATGAGATGGAGGAAGTCAGAACTCTTCAAGGCCGTGGGTGCCCAGTTTGGCACCTGTCCCCATTCGAAATCACCCTTGGGGAAGACCACCCTACAGAACGATCTAGGAATAGCCTGGTCGGACGCACAGTTCGAATAGCAAACATCAGAGATCGGACTAGGGTTGTCCCGATCGAATGCCAAGACGATGACCTCCAACTGGTGGCGTCGGTGTTGGAAGGTGTGGGTGCGAAGATCGAAGTTGCCGAAGAGAATTCGGAGGCTAAGGCCCTTCTGGGTCGACTTTATGGCATCCTCTTGGAGTTCAGCGAATGTTGTTTCGAGGTCGGCGAAGAAGCTAAGTCAAACTTGGGACAGGTAAGTCGTGAATTCGCGCGGGACCGGATGTGGATGCCCCGAGATGTTGCTCAGGAGCTCCAGTCCGCGATTGATCGGCTGGTAATTATCTCGGAAGGAGGCTCTGCTAGGAACGGCAAGGCAGATTCTCTATTGAACCTGCTCGTTGAGTCTGAGGGGCGATGGGCAGTTGCCTGCCGATCTGCCAGAACAGCGGATCAGCTGCGAGTAGGTCTCAGCGCACTCGTACCCGATATACCCGTCCTTTCCATTCAGGCAATCCGTCCTGAGGATGAATGGGACGGAATAGTCTTGGCGGGTTGGCCAAACGGACGACGATTTACACAATTGAGAAACAAGGCAGCCACACGTGATATCCGGATGCTGACATATCCATTCGAGCACGGATGGTTGTCGAGTCATCAGGTCCGAGAACGGAGCTTCACTAAGGCCAACCGTATGGAAGCAGGAGACCGCGCGGAGATTCTTGGAATTGAGCTCGATCTGCTGCGTCAGCCGAAATCGGATGTGCCTCCTCTGCCCGACATTCAAGTTCCTGCTGACCAACCCTTGTTCGATTTCGATCGCATGTTTGATCGACGCCGTTCTCACCGAACATTGACGGTGGCTCATGGGCAGGATGTACGGCGCGCACGACTAGTCGAATTTTATGGGGATTGTTATGCCCTTCTTACTGAATGGTCTCGCCTCCATGTGCTGAGCGACATCATGGAAGACAGCAGTCGGACACGTGGTCGGCTAAGGACAGTCTCGGCCAACGACCTTCTGACAGATGACTTTGTACTTTTTAGAGCAGGGGGTGACAAGGAATTCGTCCGTTCATTGGCGGAAGAACAGATTGGGGTCGAGAAATACGAAAAGGTGCGCGCGATTGCTGAACGGTGGAAGATATCGCTCCGGCGTCTGGGCGGCACGCCGGCCACCGTCCAAAGACGGTTGGAGAGACATGGCCTGCATCGAATTCGCCCAACATTGGAGGGCTGGATTTGGGACCCAGACAGAATAGGACCGCGCAATGGAAATGATCTCGAAGTCATCGGCAGAGCTGCCGGGGACAAGGAACTCCTTGAGTCATTGGAGGCCATTAAGGAGGCCATCTCCCAGATACGTAGCGCTCACAATTCGGCTGGCCACCGTCTAACGCAACTCATCCATTTGGAGGTTCATACCCGCCTGAATCAGCTTGATGATCCGCCCGTCCTGCTTGACCTGATGTTCGGACAGGCATGGGTCGTCCAAGTCCAATCGGTGGATTCACAGCAACGGGACTACGCTGCCGACCAGGTTAATCGTCTCCTTTGGACAGACGACTCGAATTGGTGATGAGCGTTCGACTATGGCGAGAATGATTCCTGCTCGGATTGACGATGGCGTGGAGAGTTCAGCCGAGAGGCGAGTCTTCAATCTGCTGGACACGGACCCAGACACAAATGGTTGGACCGTTCTTCACTCACTTGGATTGGCGCGTCGAAGAACCGGCCCATTTGGAGAAATCGATTTCGTCGTGATCGTTCCCGGTGAGGGCATACTGTGCCTCGAAATCAAGGGAGGGCGGGTTTCATGCGAGGATGGGATATGGCGGACGATGGATCGGCGTGGGAACGTGGCAGCGCTGAAAAAGAGCCCATTCATGCAGGCCAGGGAATCCATGTTTGCCCTGCGGGATTCCATCATGGCCCACTTCGGACATGGGTCCCCAGAATCAAACTGCCCAATGGGGTTTGCGGTGGTTCTTCCCGACGTCGCTTGTCCCCCGGCTTCACCGGAATTCGAGCGGTCAGATGTCATCGACACCCACGACCTTCGAAGGCCCATATCCGCCTCCATTAAGAGGGTTGCAAGGAATCGGTTGAGGGAATTCCAAACACGTGGCGGCGAGCGATCACCGACCCGGTCTCAGATCAAGACTATCCTGGCCTACCTACGGCCGGACTTTGATCTAGTGGTTGCAAGATCAGTCTCGCTGGGCAGGACTGATGCCACGTTGATGAGCCTTACCGAAGAACAATACGATCGCCTCGATGAGCTTGAGGACAATCCAAGATGTCTCTTTGAGGGAGCTGCTGGTACCGGCAAAACTCTGCTGGCCCTCGAATACGCCCGTCGGGCAGACAACGCTGGAGCAAGGGTTCTGTTCATATGCTTCAACCGGTTGCTAGGAGACTGGCTTCGCCAGCAAACCCGCGGAACACAGATTACGACCGGAACTTGGCATGAGATTCTGAAGGGGATCATCACCGCCAGCAGCGTTAAGGAGGAATTCCTCGAGGAAGAGCGGAAGGCATTCGATGGTGACGGTCTTGTGTCGCTCTTCGAGGATACGTATCCGTTCTATGGGGAACTCGCCCTTGAGGAGTTAGATACCCCATTTGACGTACTGGTTATGGATGAGGCGCAGGATCTATCCGATCAGACCACTTTCGACCTTCTGAATCGAACACTACGGGGAGGGTTGGCAGGGGGAACTTGGGCAGTTTTTGGAGACTTCACTCGGCAGGCCCTATATGGCAGTGACCTGGAATCGAAGGTGGATCTTTCGGACTACAGCGAACACTTTGTCAGGGCGAAGTTGACACTGAACTGCAGGAACACCCGAAGAATCGCAGAGGAGACCGCCATCATCGGGGGGTTCAGTACTCCGCCCTTCAAGCTAGGTCATGAAGTGGGTTTGCCCGTCGAGCATCGATATTGGCGCACCGCGCCTGGCCTCCTGACCGCACTTGAGAGGACCGTTCGTCGCCTGATAAACGACGGTCTGCAGTTAGATGACATGGTGATACTCTCCCCCAAAAGGCTTGAGAATTCAGCTCTGGCTACGGTTGAGCGGATTTGTGATGCACCGCTTGTGGACTCCTCTCGGTCACTGGACACCGAACAAGGTTGTGTCAGGTACTCGACCATCCATTCATTCAAGGGTCTTGAGAGCCAGGTTGTGATATTGGTTGATATTAATGAGGTGGATGATGACTGGTCGCAGTCTCTGCTGTATGTGGGGATGTCTAGGGCGCGCAGCCTCCTGATTCTCATGATCCAAGAACGGGCTCGAAAGGCGATAGACACCCGAATCAAGGTCGCACTGGAGAAGGAGCTCAGGAAATGAGCGAGACACTCGAAGCACGCGATTACATCCTGGACTTTCTCCGCAGAGAACTTGTGGGGCCGTCACCCCTCCCACCCCAAGTGCAGGAAAATGGTGAGGAGATTCTTCGCCCGCAGGATCCTCCCCGTCAGCGATACGGCGCAGGCGTTCTCTTCCCAACCAGATCCCAAGTGTCGAGCCATGACGAGGCCGCTTCCGACGAAGAAGATATCCCCGGAGCCGACTCTCCCGACCCTTCAGAAATATTGGAGAGCCCGGTCGACACCGGTGCCCGAACCGAAAGTGACCGTGCGCCCGAAACGGATCAGGAGATCAACCTCGCAAATCAGTACCTGCCAAGCGCCATGGGACTCTCCGCTCTGGTGGAACTACCCGAACGGCTTCAAGTTGAAGTCACGGCGGCGACATATCGGCAGGATGACACACCCAATGTTGCAGGAGAACTGGCGGGTCGCAAGCCCTGGCTTCGTCACCCGATCACACAGACCGTCGTATTCCATGATTTCGAACTACTTGGGCGCGGCATCGTCTCACGGGAAAAGCCGGTCGTGACGCTGGATGGTAAACCCGCACTTGTCGTTCATGTGATTAGTCGTCCAACCCAGCGGTCCGAAAAGACCAGGTTAATGACCTTCACCCTCGTCAACCGTCTGGTTTCTGAGAATCAGGCGCCCCGAAATACGGACTGCTTCTTCCAGTGTGAATTCCGAGCCACGTCGGATGGTGGCAAACGATGCTTCCTCAGTTATCCCGAACGTCCCAGTCACACGGGTGATTCCGAAGAGCTATCCCTACAGCTTCTTCACCTGCATAGAAAGACATTTGCTATTGGTCATGGATGTGCCGCTGAGTGGGAGGAACCGAAACAGGATCGGACGGCCGTGGTTCGGACTGAGGTTCTGCCCATACACGAGGTTAAGCCAGTGCTGCACACGGAGCTCGAGGGCTTGGACCTGAGCATGGCCATGCTTTCACGTGGCAACTTCGATGAGGTCTTTCGCCTTTGTGAACGGCTGGCCAGTGCATACGAGGATTGGATTGAAGACAGAGAGAATGAGATTGCGGATCGGCTGGATCTTACGCCTGAACTCGTCTCAACAGCGTCTCGTCACCTTGAGAGGTGTCGAGACTGTCTGAGACGAATACGAGATGGTATCGAGATGATCAGGGAGGATCCGGAGGTGGCCTCGGCGTTCAGACTGATGAACGAGGCTATGCTGATGCAGCAGATCCACTATGATATTGCGTCCCAGAGGATTCGGTCTTGGGTGAACAAATCAGGGCGCTTGGAACTCGAAGACAGCTTTCAAACACCCTCGTATAACGACTATTCGCGGAAGTGGCGTCCGTTCCAACTGGCCTTCATATTGATGAACCTTAGGCCCGTAGCCGATCCCCATTGTGATGAACGAGACATCGTGGACGTAATTTGGTTCCCGACTGGTGGAGGCAAGACCGAAGCGTATCTGGGACTGTCGGCGTTCACGTTGTTTCTCCGCAGGACGCGAAATCGCGATCATGCGGGAACCAGCATACTAATGCGATACACGCTGAGGCTGTTGACCACACAGCAGTTTCAGCGCGCGGCATCTCTGATTTGCGCTTGCGAGGTCATCAGGCGCCGGGAAAACAACACACTTGGATCGGAGCCGTTCTCGATTGGATTGTGGGTAGGTGGCGAGGTAACACCCAATGATGAGCAAGGTGCGGTTGTGGCGCAACGACAACTCCAGAAGGGTGAAGGAACCAACCAGTTCATTCTGCTGAGCTGCCCGTGGTGCGGCGCAGCAATGGGACCTCAGGAGGTAGGGAGGGCCACGAGAGTCAAGGGGTACCGCATCCGATCCCATCCGCAAAGGGTCAGACACGTCTGTGAGGACACAGATTGCGCTTTCAGTTCCGGTGCGGGCTTGCCCGTTGCCGTAATAGATGAACACATCTATGAGTCTCCCCCAACGCTGCTGATTGGCACTGTGGACAAGTTCGCCCTGCTCGCCTTTCGGCCTGAAGCTAGAACCATCTTTGGAATCGACACACCATTTCCGCCCCCAGAACTGATTATCCAAGACGAACTCCATCTCATCTCAGGTCCCCTTGGCTCGATGGTTGGTCACTACGAGACAGCTATCAACGCCCTGTGTACTGACTACGTCAACGGAAATAGGATCCGCCCGAAAATTGTTGGCTCAACCGCGACCATATCCAGGGCAGAGAGTCAGGTGAGGGCGTTGTACGGCAGACCCGCTTCTCTTTTTCCACCTCAAGCCCTTAGGGCTGGAGATTCCTTCTTCGCTGAGGAACGCGGAGACCAGGAAGGACGAAGGTACGTCGGCGTGTTTGCAACGGCTCTGCCTTCACATGTGACCTCACAGGTTCGAACCATGGGAGCATTGCTGCAGGCACCGAAACTGTTCGGTGCGAACAGTCCCTCTTCAATCGATCCGTATTGGACCTTGATGGGCTACTTCAACAGCCTTCGAGAACTCGGGCATGCGGCAACTCTCATACGGGCGGACATCAGAGAGTACCTGAATGCCATGTGGGATCGCCTCGGGATGCGTTTGAAAGCAACCCGGAAGGCCCAGAATGATCCTCGCAGATTCATCAATCGAGATGTGGAATTGACCAGTCGCGTCCCGAGCGGTGACATCCCGAATGTTCTCCAACGGCTATTCGAGAAGTACGCAGATACGACCAAGCACGAGGCGATTGATGTCTGCTTCGCAACCAATATGATTCAGGTCGGGCTCGACATTCCGAGACTAAGCCTCATGACCATAGTTGGTCAGCCCAAGACAACCTCAGAGTACATCCAGGCTTCAAGCAGGGTAGGCCGCCGCGTTGAGGCTCCAGGTATTGTTGTGACTAACTACAATCCTTCGAGGTCCCGAGACCGGTCACATTACGAGCACTTTCGGTCGTACCATCAGACCCTGTACCAGCACGTGGAACCCACCAGCGTCACGCCCTTTGCGGTGCCGGTCCGAGAGAGGGCGTTGCACGCACTGGTAGTGATCCTCTGCCGCTTTTGGGGTGGCCCAAGCCTTCGAAAAAGCCCCAGCAACCCTCCAGGTGAACAGATCGTCCGGCGCGTCAAATGCACCATCCGGGCCAGGGTCATGGAAGTCGATCCTGGAGAGTGGACCAGAGTTGAGGACCACATCGACGAGATCATCCGAAAGTGGTCGCGCGCGCCGCGATCAATATACGGTGACTTCAGGTCCCCAACTGAGGAGTTGCCGATGATGTACCCGGCCGGAGGACAGCAGTATCCACATTGGTCCGAACGGCCGTATCCCACGCCGAGCTCAATGCGGACCGTCGACGCGAGTTGCTCAGCCCGTCCACTCCCCAGCGGATATCGCATCGGAGAAGTCGGCTGAGGATCCCGTGCCAACTCAGAGACCAATAAGGCGAGGCCAGTTGATCAGCCCATTCGGCGTGGGAGCAATGGTTGATTTTCGAGGCGATGAGTCCCTGATGACAGCGGGGCTCGATGAATGGCCTTTTGCTTTGGAAACTTGCCCTCCTGATTGGCTTGTAAACGAGGAACGCCTTCAGGCGCGATTGGGCGTCAGTCACTTCAGGTTTCCTCCGGACTTCAGGGATCCTGGTCCGTGGGCGCAATATGCGAGTCAACATATACCCTTTGTCAGGTTTCCCAATTGGCACTATTGTCCGAGAAGAGGTGCCATGGCTCAATTGCCATTTTTTGGCTCTCGTACCCGGTGTCGGTGTCGCCAGAACTTGGACTGCTACTCGTTGCCGGACAGTAGAAAGCCTTGGTTGATCCCTAGCCGGTTCATCGCCGCCTGCCCGAAGGGACACATTGAAGACTTTCCATTCATGGAGTGGATTCACAGGGGTGTAGCTTGGGACGAACAACACAAACTGCGACTGATGCCAGGTCGATCATCCGCCAGCCTTTCGGGGGTCAGAATTGAATGCACCTGTGGGACGTCACAGACGATGACCGGTGCCTTTAACCCCGGGTCGCTTCACGGCATCGGGTACGACTGTTCTGGCAGCATGCCCTGGGTTGGCGACGCCGGCGGCCGACAAGGACAATGCGGCGAACACCTGAGAGTTGTGCAACGCGGGGCATCGAACGTCTATTTTCCTGTGACCTCGTCCTCCATCTACCTTCCTCTGTGGGGTGAAGGTACACCGCGTGTCATCAACGACATACTTAATGAACCTAGGAACTGGGATGCTCTCACGACGGCCTTGGACGAAGGGAAGTACATCCAGCCAGTGAGGTGTGAGGTGCTCGCCTCCACCCTAAACGTCGATGCGGAGGAACTGCGCCAAGCCGCCCAAAAAAAGCTCGATGGAATCTTTGAACAGGAAGTCTCCCACCACAGTTCAGAGGAGGAGTTTCGTAGACAGGAGTACGAAGCCCTGAAGGGTGGACGAGGGGGTGAGGCAACAGAACTGATGGTGGAATTGGAGGATGCATCCGAATACGGAGCACCATTGTCAAGCCTCCTGGAAAGCGTCGGTCTGGTGAAGAAACTAAGGGAGACAAGAGTTTTGGTTGGGTTCTCCAGGATCCTGCCCGTGGAGGACCCAACACAGCAGGACCTTATGCCCATAAGCACGGACCCGAACCTCGATTGGCTACCTGCAACGGTTGTCTATGGGGAGGGTATCTTCATCGAATTCCAGGAAAGCGTCTTGGAAGCTTGGTCTAAGGATTTGCAGGTTATTAAGAGAGTCGTCTCCCTAGCCGAGCGCCACAACGATCGCCGCCAAGAACGGGGAATGAAAAGGACGGAGATTTCCCCTAAGTACGTTCTTTTGCACACCATCGCACATACCCTGATCGCGCAACTGAGTTTCGACTGCGGCTATGGCAGTGCGGCATTGAGGGAGCGGCTCTACTGCAACCTGGACGACCCTGACCGACCGATGCATGGACTGCTGATATACACGGCGTCAGGGGACTCAGAGGGGACTCTTGGGGGGTTGGTGAGGCAGGGCGAGGCACAACGTCTCAGAGCTGTGTTCGAAAACGCGATACGGCGATCAGAGTGGTGTTCAAGTGACCCTGTCTGCATAGAGAGCACCGGACAGGGCACCGACAACGCCAATTTAGCCGCCTGTCATGGGTGCGTGCTGCTGCCTGAAACTTCATGCGAGACGGGCAATCGCTTTCTCGACCGGGGACTTTTGGTCGGTACCCCAGAGATGTCCCAAATCCGATTCTTCCCGGGCACCGCGTTCGCTGGAATCCTGTAGTAGAGAGTGCGACTGTTGCCTGCCGCAGCACGGCTGAAAAAGGGGTACCGGCTACCCAGTCGCAGAGGGGTTCGGGTGGCCCTCGATACCAATTGCCGCGCCCCGGATCGGGACGACACCTATTCCATCCGAACATGGCTTAAAGATCTGCCCAAACCCTGGGCAATCGATCTTTTTTCAGGTGCCGGGGGATTGAGTCTTGGACTCGAGCAGGCAGGGTTCTCGATAGTTGCCGCAGCAGACTCCGACCCTGTGGCCATGGAAACCCACGCGGCCAACATTCCGGGGCTTACGTGGGTGGGTGACCTCTCTGATCCGACCGGATTCATCGAACAGTTGGACCGATGGGGAATCGTTAGTGTTGATTTACTCGCTGGCGGCCCTCCATGCCAACCATTCTCCAGGGCTGGCACAGCGAAGATTGGCAATTTGGTGAAGTCTGGGGGTCGCCCGGCTCATGACCATAGGGCCGACCTGTGGCAAAGCTTTTTCGCCATCCTCGATCGGCTCTCTCCAGCCGCCATGCTCTTTGAGAATGTCCCAGACTTTGCGAGGGCACAGGGCGGCACGCTACTTGTGTCGTTGGTGGACGAGTTGCGGAATAGAGGGTACCGCGTCCATGTGCGAGAACTAAAGGCGCGATCCTATGGGGTTCCCCAGCACCGCTCTCGCCTATTCGTAGTTGGGATCGCACCAGGTGTGGATTTCAATTGGCCCGTGCCCAGTGAAGGGCGTCCAACAGTGCGTCAGGCCATCGGTGACCTCCCGGCGGTACTGCCAGATACAAGGGATGAGGAGCAGAGCTATGCAGGTCACCCCACATCGACACTTGCAAAGGCCTTTAGAAGGGGATTAAAAGGCAAGGAAGCTGGGCTGATCCGGGATCACATCACGAGGGCGGTGCGGCCAGACGACGCTGAGATTTATCGTCATATGAAACCTGGCGATACCTATTTGGACGTGCCAGAGCACCTGAGGAGATACAGGCACGACATTTTTGACGACAAGTATTTCCGACTGTCTTTTGAGGACGTGTCTAGGACAATCACCGCTCACATTGCCAAGGACGGGTACTGGTACATCCATCCGCAGCAGGATCGCACCCTGTCCGTTCGTGAAGCCGCCCGACTCCAAACGTTCCCGGATGGTTTCAGATTCGCTGGGTACCCGACAAACAGATTCAAACAAATCGGCAACGCAGTTCCTCCGATGCTTGCCTCGGCCATTGCTTCTGAAATTCGGAAATCAATCGACAAAAGCTCCGCTCCCCATGCAATCGGGGAGCGCCGTCCTTCCTACGGATCAGATTTCAGAAGTGACCTCATTCGATGGTTCCGCGTTCATGGCCGCGAGTTTCCGTGGAGGAGTACGAAGCTCTCTCCCTGGCAGTTTCTGATGTTGGAAATCTGCCTCCACAGAACAAAGGCCGACCAGGTGGCGCGTGTCATTCGAGAGGTAATCGACTTGGGGGGCACCCCGGAGTCTTTCCTAGCCAATTCCAATAAATTGGAACCTTACCTATCGACGCTCGGACTTAACTGGCGCTCAGCGAACCTGGCCGCCGCCGCCAATCATATTCAGAACAAGCTGGATGGGCAGGTACCGGTCAGTTGGCCAGAGCTCATGGTGATCCCAGGGGTCGGGGATTACATAGCCTCGGCGGTACAGTGCTTCGCCTTCGGTCGCCCCAGTGTATTGATTGACACGAACACTCGCCGTATCGCCCGCAGACTACTGGGAACAGATCCGAACCCTCCGTTGTGGAGCATCAGGCTACACCTGCGAGAACTCGCTGGCGAATCGGGGGCAGACGCACACTGGAACCAAGCGCTTCTTGATCTCGGAGCACTGGTCTGTAGAGCTAGGTCGCCCTCCTGCAGCGAGTGCCCTGTACGCGCCCACTGCGCGACCGGACGTAAGAACGGTGCGGATAGCGAGAGTGGAGAATCATCCGCGACCGTGGTTACTCTCAGTTGACGGAGGATGTCTTGGGATCCAGCAATGATGTTGGTCCTTCCTATTGCGGCTCTCATGCATGCGAGGCAACAGCGACGGGAAACTGAAGTATTCGTGGACTGTAGGCCTGACTCATCCTCAGGCACATGATTGCCTGATGACTACGAAGAGTGTTTCGCTTTTTTGGCCCCAGCTCAAATTACGTCCGCGTTAAGGTGTTGTGCTCGCGTCGGAGGTCCTGTATTCGAATCCGCCCAAGCGCGCCGAGTTAGACGAAATCCAGCACCTTCACGTTGAGGTTACGGTTGGCGCCGTAGGCATAGGGCTGTCAAACCCTTGGCGGGAGGAATCTCCTATGCCACGGCATCATGCCTTGCGGAGCCTGATCGTTCCAACCTCTCGCCTTCCGCGCCCCGTGTAGTAATCGCCCTCCAGCCCGGAGCCGGTGAGTTCCAGAGTTGCCGTGCCACGGTGCATCTCCATTGTGCCCGGAGCATTCGACTTGGGCTCGTTCACGTACTGGTAGGACAATTCGGGATTGGGTAGGTCAGAGGTCCTCAGACTGGCCGTGATGCTTCGTGAGCGAGAATGTTCAGTGTCCAGCCTGACCAGAATCTTCGACCAACGCTGCAAGATGACTACGGAAACCGGGTGGGTGTTTCCGACCTGACTGTAGGAGGATTCGACCTCGCCGATCCACTTCCCATTCAGATCGGGAATTTCGACGAGCTTGAGCTTTCGCAGCAAACCGAGCTTCCACACATAACGGTCGAACAGCCAATGGAGGCCTGAGTAGCATCCTGCAAATGAAGGGACACTCACCCACCACTGCGGGTCGAATTTGATAGCGTCCAGTGCCAGGTGGAGGAGCCAGATTATCAGGATGCTGGCTACGGCGAACGATACCGCCGCCCATCCTCGTCCTTCTGTTTCGTAGGAGTGCATACGAATTGGTCATCCCCAGTCGTTCCACAAGGATGCGAGTTGTCCCGCGAAAGTATTCGCATCCCATGTCGACCACTGCTCGGGAGATGGACCAAACAGCCACTGCTGACCATTCTGGCAAACGAGCCTGTCGAGATCTGACTCGACCGCCCAGTTGACAATGGAGCAGTAGGTCTCCTGGAAGCCGGGTTGAAATGCCGCGTCTGGCGCATTGTAGATCAGGCATTCGATGAAGTAGGACGGAGCAAGGTCAGCGCTGATCCTCCCGGTGGACACCAAGCGACTCCGGGCGTTCTTGAACATCCTCACCGTTCTCTTGTACCGGTCCCAGGTGCGTGCGCTCTTGGCCGCACCGTTCTTGTAGTGCTCTTTCGGGTAGTTGACTATCCAGCGCGTGTCACGTAGAGCCCAGAAGGTGATGCCCTCCACATATGAGTAGTAACTGGTGTACCGACGGTGCTCCATGCAAACAAGGACGTCGGCCGCCAATCTCGGTGGATCAGCCTTCAACTTGATCGATTTGTCACCCTGCGACACCATCGCTCTGCCGAACCCGGCTTCGAGGGCTCTAAGCGTCTCACGCCGGAAATCATTCCAACTATGGGAAGCCGGCTGGAATGACGAATCAAGCCGGTCTTGTTCGTATTTGGGGATAGCACTAGCATCATGGTGGAACGCCGAGGTCATCTCCAACACGACATCAACGTCACTGTCGCCCCGGATGTTCGTATCGTTCCGGTATGACCCCTGTAGGTAGAAATCGTGGGTCATCCCAGGAGGCCATTCGTGGGCATCCAACACCCGTCGAATTGCCTCGTGTGTACGCTTAGATGAGTCTTGCGGCCCGTGATGGGACCAGGTACTGAGTTGGGATTCTGGAATAGCCATGTCTTCTTCTATCTCCATCCTCTTAGGGATCGAAGTGGACCGTAATTGACCTCCATTTTGACATTTAGCTATAATGCAAACATGGCAAATATAACAGAGGTTCAGTCGATCGGCCCAACCCTCCAGGCAGTTCGCGCCCGGCTCGACTTGACGCAGGAACAACTCGCCGAGCGGCTGGGAGTCTCGTTTGCCACGGTCAATCGATGGGAGGGTGGCTTGACGATGCCACAGAAAGCCTCCCAGGTGGCAATTGCCGCGCTTGCCGAAGAGGCTGGGATAGACACCACTAATCCACCAGCCGTGGACACCGAGTCCGCGGCGCGTGTCACCAGGCGCCGGTCCCGACGACGTAGAGCATCAGTTCCCACCACAAAGCCCATGGAGCAGATGCTGTGGGACGCCGCCTGTTCTATCCGCGGCGCGAAGGACGCGGCAAAGTTCAAGGACTACCTGCTGCCGCTCCTCTTCCTAAAACGCCTGTCCGACGTGTTCGATGACGAGATTGACCGTCTGGCCGAGGAATACGGGGACCGCGTGGTCGCGCAAGAAATCGCGGAGGACGACCATAGCGTTCTGCGCTTCTACTTGCCACCGGTGGCCCGGTGGGGGTTCATTAGCGGCCGACAAGATCTTGACCGGCCACTCGACGACAGTGGACAGAGCACTCGTCCGAGCGACATCGGTGAGCGCCTAACCATAGCCATGCGCGCAGTCGTGTTACACAACCCCACACTGTCCGGTGTCATCGACCTCGTGGACTTTGCGGCCGAGCGCAACGGTGAGCGCGAGCTCAACCCTGCCAGCCTCACCGCCGTGGTGGAGACTTTCTCTGATCCCCGCTATCGCCTCGGCCTCGCCGACGTGCAACCGGATTTCTTAGGCCGCGCCTACGAATACCTTCTCCGCAAATTCGCAGAAGGCTCCGGACAGAGCGCCGGCGAGTTCTTCACCCCGACCGAGGTCGGTTTCCTGATGGCCCACATCATGCGCCCCAGGCCGGGCGAGACCTGCCACGACTACGCCTGCGGATCAGCGGGGCTGCTCATCAAACTCCAGCTCGTCGCACGGGAGAGCGATCCCACCAGCGGGGTGCCTCTCAGACTCTTCGGCCAGGAGCTGCAGGCCGACAGCTACGCCGTCGCTCGCATGAACGCAATCATCCACGGCTTGGATCAGGCCCAGATAGAGCGCGGCGACACCATGATTAATCCCAAGTTCAAGGACGCCGCAGGCCGTATCGACACGCACGACATCGTGGTCGCCAATCCGATGTGGAACCAGGACTTCAACCCAGACACATTCCGGAACGACCCATTCGACCGTTTCCGCACTGCCGGAGGAATCACCACTGGCAGGGGTGACTGGGCCTGGCTTCAGCACACCCTGGCCTGCCTGAACGAGCGCGGCCGGGCGGCGGTCGTGCTCGACACCGGCGCCGTAACCCGCGGTTCAGGCAGCAAACACGAGGACAAGGAGCGCAACATCCGCAGGTGGTTTGTTGAACGGGACCTGATCGACGGCGTAATCCTGCTGCCCGACAACCTCTTCTACAACACCAGCGCCGCCGGCATCATCATCGTTCTGTCGAAGCGTAAGCCATCGACGCGCAAGGACAAGATCGTGCTCGTTAACGCCAGCCGTCGTGTCGGCAAGGGCCGCCCCAAGAACTACATCCCGGAGGACGACATCCGCCCAATAGCGGCCGCCTTCCTGAAGGGCCAGCCGGTGGAGAGCGAGGTGGCGGTCATCACCCGCGAACAGGCGGCGGAGGCCGACTATAACCTCAGCCCCAGCAGGTGGGTAGGGCTGGCAAGCTCAATGGAGGTTGGTTCTGTTCGCGAACTGCTCGCGGAGCTTAATGCTCTCGACGAGGAAGCCAACCATCTTTCGGCGTCGCTGCATAAACTCCTAGCTGGAGTTGTTGATGAGTCTGCTTGACGCTGATCATACCGATGGTCGCCAGTGGATGCGTTTAGGTGATGCCTACGAAGTCACGAAGAAGCCTCGTGGTCTTGACTTGACTTCGTTGCCTGCAGTCCCGTTTGTCCCGATGGACGCCATCCCTCAAGACGGTTCGTATACAGCCGACCACACGATGAGACCCCCGGGTGAAATCAGGAGTGGGACCTACTTTGAGCGCGGCGACGCCCTGATTGCAAAGATTACGCCGTCGTTCGAAAACGGAAAGCAAGCTCTCGCGAACGGGCTACCTACCACCTTCGGCATTGCTACTACTGAGATTATCCCGCTTCGACCATGCAAGGAAGGGCAAGACAGGCGGTTGTTGTTCTTCTACTTGCTGCATCCCGATGTCCGCCATCATGTTGCCGAGCGCATGGAAGGCTCGACCGGGCGACAGCGCATTCCCGCCGATGTACTCCTTGATCTGCCGTTCCCAAAGTTCGATCCCGAAGAACAAACGACAGTCTCAGACACCCTGGAGATGATTCAACAGTTAATGGTTGTTGAGGCTCAATCGATTGAGATAACCCAAACGCTCAAACGCGCCGCGATGCGGACGCTGTTCACACGCGGCCTCCGGGGGGAGACACGGAAGGAGACGGAGATCGGGCCGGTGCCGGAGAGTTGGGAACTCGTCAGCTTTGCGTCAGTGCGCGAGAGACTCCAATATGGGACATCGGTCCGGTGCACTTATGACACATCCGATCACCCCGTGCTCCGCATCCCGAACATTGAACCGCAGCGTCTCAACACGGACGACCTCAAGTACTGCACGCTCAGAAGGCGCGACGCCGCCAGATATCAACTTGAAGACGGCGACCTTCTCTTCATCCGGACGAACGGGGTACTAGATCGTCTTGGTTCCTGCGCCGTCTACGACGGCTATCCTGCAAACGCGCTGTTCGCGTCGTATCTGATTCGCGCAAGAGTTAGACCAGACCACGTGATTCCCCACTTCGCATCATCCTTCTTCGGCTCTGAACTAGGAACCCGCATCGTGGCCGAGAGAGCCATTTCAGCTTCGGACGGGAAATTCAACCTGAACACGGCAGCGATAGACAGTCTCCTACTTCCGCTACCCCCCACTCTCAGTGAGCAACGCGAGATCGTCGCCGTCCTTGACGCCATCGACCGCAAAATAGACTTGCATCGACGCAAGCGAGCCGTACTGGAGGAATTGTTCAAGGCCCTGCTGCACAAGCTGATGACGGGGGAGATACGCGCAGAGGATTTGGATTTGGCAATTCCATCGAACGACGATGACCAGCGCATTGAAGCACAATCTTCTGGAGACCTTATATGAGATTCAAGAGTGTGACAATTAAGGACTTCAAGCGTTTCACCGACTTAACTGTCCAGGGTATTCCAGAAACGGCACGTCTCATAATGCTAGCTGGTCCGAATGGATGCGGCAAATCATCCTTCTTTGACGCGCTGCATACGTGGCGCGAATCTAGGTCAGGCCGTGGGTTAACTTGGGATTACGATTATCATGTAAAACAATTCTTGCAAAACTCGTCCAATTCCAACTGGAATGAACAAGTCCAAGTAGAATTTCATGATTATGTTCCTGCTGACTTCCAATCCAATAAGAAGATGTTCTATATGAGATCAGCATACAGAAATGACCCAGAATTCGAAATAACCCAGCTTCGCCGGACTGGGGATTTACTTGATGACGTACGTATTCAAAGGATGATCGACAACGATGCTGCAGTAAGAAGAAATTATGAGAGATTGGTTGGTAATGCAGTGGAGGATGTCTTTGAGCGTAGTGATGGGTCAACCACTCTCGATAAGTTTCGCGAAGAAGTGACTGATGAAATACGAGAACCGTTTAAGAAGTTATTTCCCGATATGGAGTTCAACAGCCTAGGTAACCCAATGACTGACGGTACTTTTCGTTTCACTAAGGGAAATAGCCAACGTTTCTCTTTCAAGAACCTTTCAGGAGGGGAGAAATCCGTATTTGATTTGATACTTGATTTAGTTGTTGCACGACACCGTTATGACCACACGGTATTCTGTATCGACGAGCCAGAATCTCACATGAACGCCCGCCTTCAGGCCGAGTTACTATCCGTCCTCTACGAACTCACTCCAGAGAATTGCCAATTGATGTTGGCTACTCACTCGATTGGGATGATGCGAAAGGCACGAGACATTGAGACTGCCAGTAGGGGCAGTGTAGTGTTCCTTGACTTCGACGGAAGGAATTTCGATGGGACTGTGGTCATTGAGCCTGCCGTTCCAGACCGCACATTTTGGAACATCAATTATGAAGTAGCGCTTGGCGATTTGGCGGCACTTGTTGCACCAGAACGTGTGGTCATATGTGAGGGCGAACCAAAGAACAGTAACACCGGACCTAATTTCTCTCATGATGCCCGTTGCTACGAACGGATCTTTCAGGATGAATTTCCTGAGACCCAGTTCATTCCTGGAGGAAATGCTTCTGAGGTCACCAATGATCGGCGAGGCATCGCCTATGCACTTGGTGTGCTGACCCAGGGTACCGAGGCAGTCAGACTCGTTGACCGCGACTCCTCATCGCCTGACGAAATCGCCGATTTGAAGAAGCGAGGTGTCCGAGTGTTGTCCCGGCGCAACCTGGAGACTTACCTATTCGACGACGAAGTTCTACGGGCACTCGCGATTTCAATCGACAAAGGCCATAAGTCCGATGACCTCTTGGCCAAAAAGCAGCGCATCATTAACCAGTTGGTTGGAAATGCTCCTGACGACCTAAAGCCAGCCAGTGGCGACATTTACAACGCATGCAAATCTATACTTGAACTCACCAATCCCGGAAACAATTCCAAGACCTTCATGCGGGACACCCTCGCTCCGCTCACCAAGCCCGGAATGGCGGTATATGACGAACTGAAGCGAGATATTTTCGAATAAGGAATACTCGCAGGTGACCATTGTCCACATCACAGCTTTCACCGCGTCTGGCGAATCCGAGATGCTGGGGTTCAAGGAGACGATCGGGACGCGCCGAGAAGCGGCCATGACGGTTTGCGCCTTTCTAAACCAGCGCGGCGGGCACGTGCCGTTCAAGCTGGTGACGGAACAAGTGCGCGTGGGGGAGTTGGGGATCGGCAGGCTTAATTGAGGAGGGTGCTAGTAAAATGATTCTTCCCGAAGACCGGTTGAACTTCAGGTCACGACTGCATTTCCTTGCCGACGTGACAGCCCTAGAATTCCTGTGCAGCTCCAAAGCAGTCACTCGCTTGGAAAGTGCGGTTAGGGAACTAAGTGAGAGAGACCAGCGAAATTCCCTTCGTGGCTACCGCCTAGCCGTTGCGACGCCCTTGTACAGCCTCTTGCAATTTGCCGTCAACTTCCCGGAACTGTTGGGTCTAGAGGGCGACGAGAGACTATTCAATTGGATGCACTATCGCAGCCCCGATCGTGGCGAGTCACTGTTGCACGCAGTTTCCGATCCAACATCAAATCTAGGTCACCTCTGCTACGTATTTGATGCCCTTCAGACTGCCTTGCGCAGAGCTGAGAGAGGTTTGATTGACACGATCACTGCCGTAAAGAAATGTCGAGCGACTGCGAATGCATTCAGCGGTGTACTTTCGGGAACAAAGATTGTTTCTCTAGACTCTGGTGAAGCTCAGCCCGGTGAAGAGTCTCTACTTCGTTTGATCATAGCGGAGCGGGTACTAGACTACGTTGAATACGACCGTAGTATTGTGCCACTGGCTCACAGAATGGTATGGCGCAGCAAGGAGGAGTTTCGTCCTATTGACTCCCGGTCCGTTTTAGATGCGGAGACGCACCTATCTGACGTTGCGATTTTTCCATTCGATACAGGTGTTCCAGAAGAGTGGTTAGATGGTTTCTGGATTGGCCTTGATTCAATGGTCCATCTAAACGGGGTTGAGTTGCCATCTCGTTTCAGTTCAGCACACTTTGTCAGGCAGAACTGGATCAACGAACTCCGTGCCTTCGTCAACCCTTCGCACCCGCAGGGTGAATGGCCGAGCATGAGGTACGGACTAACCGAGCTTTCGCGGCCGGACATCGGTGCAATGCTAGAACATTGGGAGGCGAATATGGATGCTGTAACTTCCAAGCGCAGGCTGGCAGCGGTCCTCGGATCGGACAGAGTGCGTCTGATGTCCGATGCGGGAGCAACCGATGCGTTAGAGTTGGAAGTCATGCTGCGCGGCGCGGTTGCCGTGCATGGTGATTCCAAGGTCCTCCTTCTTCTCTTGACTCACACGGTAGATTCTGATGATCGTGAATGGGTTTCCGTAGCGTTTAGACTTCCAATATACGGGATCTTTTCCAATGCATCGAAATGGTTCCTCTTTTACAAGATGTATCACACTGGGTATGTATTTGATACTGATGTTGCCCGCGCTATAACGGCCGTAGAACGGTTACTCATGCAATTGAAACGCAACTTAGAGGTGGAGGAACTCCGCGATCTAGATTCAGAAGATTTCTTACCCCTATGCACCTTGCCAGCCTTTCGTGCTATGCGGGAATTGAGCGATAGGTCAGTTGAGACTAACGCTGACTTGCGCTCTGGCAATTCTGAACTGCTGGCTGTATTATGGCTGTTGAGCCAAGGCTATCAGGATGCCAGAGTCTCATTCAAACGTGCTTTGCTCGGCAAGTATGAGTTCGATGCAATCGGCGTGAAAGATGGGAAATGCCTGGTTGTGGAAGTCAAGGGCGCTGAAGTCAGCGATCACAGACTTCAAGAACAGATTCGCAGATTTGCCGAAAAACTAGACCATTTGCGTGGTCGATTGCCTGATCTAGCGAAGGCATTGGGCCACGACTCTGATATCGAAATCATTTCAGGGATATTTGTCTTCCTGGGGGATTTGGGTAAGTTCAAACCATCCATTACGTCAATCACCTTGTGGGGTTATGACGATTTTGTGAAAGCATTAAGAGCGGTAAACTTGCCTGACAAAGTCGTAGGCTTATTAGATAGGTCTCACATTATTCGACATGTGCGGCTCGATGACTTCCCGCATGATCCATTTTCCGTCGGGTTAGAAGTTGAAGGGTCATCAGACGGGCAAGATAGCCAGATGGAAAGTACGGGAAATGAGGCAGGACCGTGACGTCCAAAGGATAGGAACTAGCGGAGGTTCCTCATGACGCTCCAACAAGTGACAATCCTGGTCGCGTCCGGGGAGTCCGAGACGCGGGAGTTCAAAGAGACGACCGGGGCGCGCCGCGAGGCGGCCAGAACCATTTGTGCCTTCCTTAACCAGGACGGCGGGCAGGTGCTGTTCGGTGTCACTCCGACCGGGGCCGTCGTCGGGCAGCAGGTCGGAGAGGATACCATCAAGGATCTGAGCGCGGAGTTTAAACGTATCGACCCTCCAGCGTATCCGTCGATCAAGCTGGTCTCCGCGGACGGCGACCGTAAAGTCATCGTCGTCAGCATGGGCCAAGGAACCTCAAGGCCATATATGTACCGAGGTGCCGCCTACCGACGCGTAGGGGACACCACGCGGGCGATGTCCGCCGAGGAATACAATCGTATGCTCGTTGAACGGCTGCACAGCGATCGGCGCTGGGATAACCAGCCCGCCGCCGGGTGGTCGGTTGACGATCTCGACGAGACAGAAATTCTCCGAACTATGACACTGGCGGTTCGGGGCGGCCGTCTTTGGGAACCCCTGAATTCAGGTGATCCTGCTGATGTCGTTCGAGGACTCGGCCTTCTTCACGAGGGAGTGTTGCTTCGGGCAGCGGCCGTACTGTTCGGCAAGAAGGAGCGGCTGGAGTTCGAGATGCCCCAGTGTCTGCTACGAACCGCCCGATTTCGTGGGGCTGACCGAATGGAGTTCCTAGACAATCGCCAGTTCACTGGCAACGCCTTCAGGCTTCTCTCGAGCGCGGAGCAGTTCCTAAGCGACACTCTCCCAATAGCAGGACGCTCCGAGCGAATCGGCAGACCTCTATACCCGCCGTTGGCCATAAGAGAGGCCCTTGCGAACGCCCTGTGCCACCGCGACTACTCCATCGGGGACGGCTCAGTTGGCATAGCCGTCTACGACGACCGTTTGGAGGTCACATCATCCGGCTCCCTGCACTTCGGCTTGACACCGGAGAAGCTATTCGCCCCGCACGAGTCGCGCCAGTGGAACCCCCTTATCGCTCGCACCTTCTACCGTCGCGGCATCATTGAGGCGTGGGGAATGGGAACGCTGAGGATGGCAGAGTTAACGACCAGTGCGGGGCTTCCGGTCCCAGAGATCGAGGACGACGGCGGGGCAGTCACCGTGCGGTTCCGGCACGGCTAATTCACATCCTAGGTGGATCGCAAAGAAGCCAGTCCAGCCCTAAGATGACAGATGATACTCAACCTGATAGATAGCGCGGGTGATGGTCTGGCAAGGCGAGACACATTCGTGCGATTGGCTCCCCACACCAGCGCACGACAAGTGATCCGGGACCTGTAAGTGCTCAGGCAGCGAGGGCTGATCGATTCGTCCGGCCGCGGGACTTCGGCGCGGTAGTGGCGCGTCGGAAACAGTGCATGAGATTCCCGTAGGACCCCATTGGCCCCCTGGGGTCTTATGAGGGCCTCAATGGGTATGACGGGGAAACCTGTGAGATATTCGAGGGGGCACGAAGGGATGGAGTTCAATGAGACGACCGGGACGCGCCGAGAGGCGGCTATGACGATTTGCGCCTTCCTGAACCAACCCGGCGGGCAGTTGCTGTTCGGCGTGAAGCCGGATGGGACAGTGGTTGGACAGCAAGTCAGCGAGCGCACCATCGAGGAGTGGAGCGCCAAATGCCGGCGCATCGACCCTTCGGTATTCCCGACGGTGGAGAGGCGTTATTCGGCGTGACGCAGATGTGTGCCAAGAGGACGAACCGTGTACGTTAGGTTTTACATCGACCAGGAAACGGGCCTGCCGCATATTTTGTCTCACGGAGTCGAGGAGAGCGAGGTCGAGGACGTATTGGCGTCACCAGGTGAGGACCGTCCCGGCCGAGAAGGGTCGCGCGTCGCCGTTGGACGGACTTCCGACGGGCGCTACCTCCGAGTCATCTATGTGCCGGACCCAGAGCCTGATCAGGTCTTCGTGATTACTGCTTACGAGTTGAGAGGAAAACCGCTCGCCGCCTTTCGAAGGAGAATGAGAAGGAGAGGAAGATGAAGAACAAGCCAAACTTCCCACCAGAATGGAATGAGGATCGCGTCCAACGCATCCTCCAGCACTACGAACTGCTGACCGAGGAAGAAGCCGTCGCAGAAGATGAAGCCGCCTATGAGGACTCCACGCAGGTAGTGATGGAGGTGCCTCGGGAGCTTGTACCTGCCGTGCGTGCCTTGATCGCTGGGCACGCCCAGTAGCCTGACGGTGACGCCCTGCGCGTTCCTAGCCGCGGATCCCGGGCCTTTGACGTGCTGGATACGTCGATAGGGGGGCAAGATTGAGGCGCGGTGGGAGCGCGTCAGAATCAGTCGGTAAATCCTCCGTAAAACCCCTTTTGGGCCCCAGGGGTCTTATGGGGCCTATGGGGGTGTAGGTGAAATTGGGGCGCAATGGAACCCGGCAATGACTGAGATCAACATAACCGAAGCGGGCGCCGTCCAATTCCCGATGGTCCGACACGCGGCGGAGATCGGCTGGACTCCCTTGTCTCCTCAGAATGCGCTTTCGATGAGAGGGGGCGAAGTCGGGCTGCTATTTCAAGGCGAACTCGAAAGGACCCTGCGCGGGTTCAACCCCTGGATGACGGACAATGCCATCCGGTCAGTGGTCGAAAACCTTCAGGCGCTTCCGCCAACCATCGATGGAAACCGCCAGATCTTGGCCTGGCTGCGAGGCGACCAACAATGGTACGACGAGGTCGAGCAACGACACCGGCGGGTGCGGCTCGTTGACTTCGAAGAACCTGGCGCCAACGTCCTGCATGTGACCTGGGAATGGAGGCTGAAGCCGCCAGCCCGCAAGGGCAACCGCGCCGACGTGATGTTCGTGGTCAACGGATTGCCTGTAGCCATCGTCGAGCACAAGAACCCGACGGACGCCGACGCAATCGAGCGGGGCATCACGCAGTTGCGCCGCTACGAGCACGAGACGCCCGAGCTAATGGGATCCGCGCAACTATTCAACGTGACCCACCTGCTCGATTACTGGTACGGCGTCACCTGGAACATGTCGCGGCGCTACATGGCGCGGTGGAAGGAGAATCAGGAAGAGAGCTACCGCTTCGCCGTCCAGTCCTTCTTCGAACCGACCGACTTCCTTCGCACTTTGCGCGACTGGATTCTCTTCTACGTCGAGGACGGCGAGACTCGAAAGACCGTGTTGCGCCAGCATCAGCGTCGCGCCGTGGACCGTATCGTCGAACGCTGTGCCGAGCCTGTGAAGCGGCGCGGTCTTGTCTGGCACACTCAGGGATCCGGCAAGACATTCACTCTGCTTACCGCGGCCCGGCTGGTCCTGGAGGGCAAGCAGGAGTTCCGCAACCCGACGGTGGTGGTCGTGGTGGACCGCACGGAACTGGAAGGCCAGCTTGCGGGGTGGGTTGAACGGTTGCTCGGCGAGATGCAGCAGCAGGACATCGCGGTCTGGCGCGCCGGCTCAAAGGAAGCGCTGAGAGAGTTGCTCGCTACCGATAGGAGAGGCCTGATCATCTCGATGATCCACAAGTTCGACGGCATCGAGAAGGACGCCAACGCCCGCGACAACATTTACGTGTTCATTGATGAGGCACACCGCTCGGTGGCCAGGGAGCTAGGCACCTATCTGATGGCTGCGTTGCCAAATTCAACCATCATCGGGTTCACTGGAACGCCCATTGACCGAACCGAGCATGGAGAGGGGACCTTCAAGATATTCGGCGCCGAAGACGCCGAGGGCTACCTCGACAAGTACTCGATAGCCGAGTCGATCGAAGACGAGACGACGTTGCCCATCCGGCACATGATGGCGCCGAGCGAAATGACCGTGCCGGTGGAGCAGTTAGACAAAGAGTTCTTCGCATTGGCCGATATGGAAGGTGTAACCGACGTCGAAGAGTTGAATCGCGTCCTGGACCGGGCCGTGGGCCTCAGAACATTTCTTGCCGCTGACGACCGCATCGAAAAGGTCGCCTCATTCGTGGCCGACCATTTCAAGAAGAACGTCCTTCCACTTGGCTATAAGGCATTCCTGGTGGCGGTCAACCGAGAGGCCTGCGCCAAGTACAAACGCGCTCTCGACGAGCTGTTGCCGCCGGAGTGGACGGCGCCGGTTTACACCGAGAACTCGGAGGATGTCGTCAAGAGACCGCTCGTCGCCGAGCTTCAACTCCCTCCCGAACGGGAAGAGGACACGCGCTTGATGTTCAAGCGGTCCAACAAGGATCCGAAGATCCTCATCGTCACAGACAAACTGCTGACCGGCTTTGACGCGCCGCTGCTGTACTGCATGTACCTCGACAAGCCTATGCGCGATCACGTCCTTCTCCAGGCATTAGCCCGAGTGAACCGGCCGTACGTGGACGCGGGAGGCATCAGTAAGCCAATAGGCTTGGTAGTGGACTTCGTGGGGGTTCTACGAGAGCTGCGGAAGGCGCTTCATTTCGACTCGTCCGATGTCAGTGGCGTGATCGAGGGCCTAGACCTGTTGATGCAGGACTTTCGGACGAAGATAGGTGAGGCCAGCGCCGAATACCTGGACGGGTCTGCGCGGCCGTTGGAAGGACCTCGCCGAGTGGGCGACGCGCCAACTCCATACGAAATGGACGACGACGCGCGCTTGGAGGGCATAGTATTCGGCCGGTTCTTGTCCCCAGAGGAAAGGGAGCAGTTCTTCTCTACCTATAAGGAGATCGAAGCGCTATGGGAGATCCTTTCCCCTGCGGCCGAGTTACGGGACCACATCGAGCCGTTCCAGCGGCTGGCGAAACTCTACTCGGTCGTTCGCAATGCTTACTCCCAACGGCCCGCTTTCGCTCCCGAATTGGCGCGCAAGACTCAGATGCTCGTTGAAGAATCGGCCGCCATGGAGGGCTTGGGCATTCTCACCAAGGCCGTAACTTTCGACCTTCGCACCCTTGCGGCGCTGAGGGAAGATTCCAGCCCGGATGAAGCAAAGGTGTTCAATCTGGTGCGCGGTCTTCGGGCAGACGTAGAAGAGGGCCCGGAACTTGAGTCGGTGCTTCGTCCCATCAAGGAACGCGCAGATCGAGTGCTGAAAGGGCTTGAAGAACGGACGACATCCGGACTTGCCGCGATGGACATGCTGGAAGCCCTGGCCATAGAAAAGGAGTCCGCCGTCGCTGCAGCAATGGAAAGCAAACTGTCTGCGCGGGCATTTGGGGTGTACTGGTCGCTGAAGGACGACCATGCACTCGACGCATCGGATGTGAGCGTGATGGAGTTCGCAGAGGAGGCCCAGATGCTAGTGGACCGCTTCCCAAACGCCCGTGTCAACAGCGACGAACAGCGACGGCTACGGGCTTCTCTGTATCACCCTTTGCTGAGAGTCGAAGGCAGCGAGCGGAGCCGGATCGTAGACCACGCTCTGGAAATCCTGCTCGGCGGTGACGCCAATGCCGAGGCGTGACGACAGGTCGGTAGAGCTGAGGCAACGGGTGGAGCAATGGGCGGAGCGCCTCCGCGTCCCCACGCCTCGCGTCCGAATCCGGGACATGACCCGCAAGTGGGGCTCCTGCTCGACGGCCGGGACGATCACCCTCGCGACCGACTTGGGGTATCAGGACATCGGCTTCCAAGATTTCGTTATCGCGCACGAACTGCTGCACTTGCGGGTACCAAACCACGGGAAGCTCTTCAAGGCACTCATGACAGCACACGTGCCTGACTGGACAGAACACGAGCTGGTGAAACACCACTCCTTAGGCGGAGTGAATTCCAAGTTGAAATCAATGTCCTAATGACCCGCCGGAGCCGTGTCACATAGGTTCTGGAACTGTACTTGGACTTTTGGATCCCATTGGTTGATGGATATTTCTATGCACGTGGATCAACACGGCGTTTTTGGTGACTTGGTGGAGGCAACAGTCCTCATGACATCAGGCCGAGAAACGTTGAACAACTGAAATTGCCGCCAGACGAACGACTCAGCGTGTTCGCCAGCCTACGTCTGTCCCTGTTCGGAGAGGTTGGCCATGATGTGGGACCTTCGCCACAATCTATGATGCTCCATTTGATTTGGCAGAACACGTACTCGTAGTTCTCAAAAACAACCGCATAAATTCTTCTTTCGTGCCTCTGTGCCTTGCCCTCGCAGAGGCCCGTTCGACAGCGTAACCCTCATACACCGGGCTGGTCCGAGAACGCCTGGTCCCTGTTGACCGCGACGCCATCCTAGACAATGCCGGCAAGGGCCCCGGTTGCTCCTCCTCGACGCAATATCTACAACTGCGCCCCGAAATGCGACCGCCTCCCCGGCCTCATGCAAATCGGCCCTCCACTTCAAACCACCTCAGCCGAACATCCACATCTCCAGTTCACCACTGTCCACCGTAGCCGGTCCTCGCGCCTTCCCCTCTGGAACTCTCAAACTCAGGACATACAACTCATACCGCCGCCGGCCCTTTACCAAATTCGTTCCCTGTAACCGTCCTGTAGGGGTCCATTTCCACCCGTCCCAAACTCACCGACACGCCTTTTGGCACTTTTGCCACAAACCGCATTTCCTGTACTACCCCGCCCCGTCCCCCACCCCACATTCGCCATACGGCCTTTGCAAGACCGTTCACGCGCGCACCCCCCTGCAGGGGATTACGTTCGCCGCCAAGGCCGTTCAGACTGGTCTAGGGATGCCGGTACCAACTGGGCCGAAAGAAACGCTGACAGCCGGCCCGGAGATCGCGACTGCAAGGCTTCATCATCGCCAAAGCCCAACTGGTGGACGGGATCAGCGAATGCGTCAGAAAGAGCGAGACATACAAACCCTTTGGCGGCTCGTCTCCATGCCCTTTCTTGACAGGCTGGAAATGGCCGCCGTCACCAATACGCCCGACCGCACCATGCACGACGCCGTTACAGGCCTCGTTCGAAGAGACCTGGTGGCCTCAGTCCGCCACGCAACAGACCTGACCGCCTCAACGCGCCGGCTCTACGTCACCAGAGATGGCCTTCGGTATCTAGCCGACAAGGATGGCGTGGATTTAAGTGAGCTGTTACGGCGCCATCCAGTATCCGGTCACTGGCGGCGCATCCTGCTGGGACGGCTGGACACTGTCGCCGTCATCTACCGCTTGGCCTCTTCAGTAGCTGAGGTAGTGGGCCCAATTCGATTCAGGTGGTATCGCAGAGCGCCCCTGGACGCCGGCATCGTCCTGCAGGATGGAAGGACGCTCGGAGTCGCGAGGCAGGGCATCACGTCTGACAGAACGGGATTCTCCAAGCGCATCTGGAGACTGCTCGAAGATGCCCAACCCGATGCTCTGCTGGTCATCTCTCCTGACGAGATTCGTCTTCGTCACGCCAGGAGACTCGTGAGACGCTTCAGAGGGCAGGCGTTTCTGACCACGGAGGCGAACGCGGCCTGGGCAACATCCTCATGGAAAGTTTGGCGTCAGGCTTCCTTGGCCAATGTACTGGACTTACCCTCAGCCCTGGCCCGGGTAACCCCAGGTGGCCGGCTGCCGGTGGAATCGCCACTGTCCAGACCACTGCCTCCACGAGACCTTGCGGGTATAGATGGCAGTTTCGATGTTGAAGACTATCTCCTTCCTGCTGTCCTACAACCGGCCCTGAAACGCACGATGGACATTCTGTTCGACTGGCCCTGGATAACGGCGCAGCATCTTGGAGGACTGCTTGGAGTGTCTGCCCAGAGGACCTCACAACTCATCGTCCCGCTTGTCACCGCAGATCTGGCCCGCCGCGTGAAGGCGGGAGGACGAGAGCGACTGGCGCTTACCGACTGGGGGATAGCGGTCCTGGCGCGCCGGGACCGCACATCGGTAGGAAGGCTTCGCAAGCTCTGGAGCGGTGAGGAAGCGGACCCCGACGCAGATTTCACCTGGCGAAACGTCTTGGGATCCCGGAGCAGGTTACTGGCGCGAAACATGGAGCACACCGAGGCGGTGCATGGTTTCCTGGCCGGGCTTTCCGGGCAGGCCAAGGAAAAAGGCTACCAAGTAGTTCAACTAGACCCGCCACACCGCGCCTCCAGGTTCTTCGAGCACAAATACAAGATGCGCTCCATACACCCCGACGCCTTCGGCATCCTGCGAAAGGGGAACCGGACGGTGCCCTTCTTCCTGGAGTGGGAACGCAGGGCTGTCCGGCCCAGCACAATGGCTGCACGGCTCGCGCCATACCTGCGTTACTACTCGGGCCACGACCCATTGGACGACCACGGAGTAAGGCCAATCGTTCTCATCGTCTTCGACGACAAGCTCGTGGAATCGCGGTTTCTCGGAGTCGCACGACGAGAAGTCTCCCGGAAGGTGGTCGAATTGCCGCTTTGGGTGTCCCACAGCAATGCGATCAAAGAGAAGGGACCACTGGGGCCGGTCTGGCGCAACCACGACATCTTGGAGCCCACCCATGCCTTCGCGTAGTCACTCAAATGTCCGATTTAATCCTCCGTGGCTCGACCAGCCGACTTTCCCTCCATCACGAAGCCCAAGGGCAGCAACCTTAGGGCGGCCAGTCGCGAAATGACATAGCAATAGACGGCGATTCTCTAGATCGAAACGATATACACGAAGAGGAGACAAATATGAAAGAAAGACTGCTGAGACGACGAAATGTCGAGGAGATCACGGGCCTGAGCCGCTCGTCGATCTACCGCTTAATGCAGGAAGGTGAATTCCCGCGGCCGGTGAGAGTCGGCCCCACTGCCGTCAGGTGGCGGGAGAGCGATATCACCGCCTGGTTGGAGTCCAGGCCGGTGGCAATGGGTGAAGTCGGTTCGCCCAAAGCCGCCTAATCGCGGCGTCAACGACTTGAATCCGCGATCGGTTACTGCCGCCCTGATTTCCCTTCAGGTTTAACGGTCACGTAATCCGCCCACTGCCGCATCAGAGTGCGGCGACGCTCAAAAAGGTCGGACCTGGCGTAGGCCTGTTCGGTCGAATTGCCCAGGACATGAGCAAGCGCTGCCTCTGATACCGCCCAGGGGGTGTCCGTTCGCTCCAGCGCCCAGTTTTTGAAGCTGCTGCGGAATCCGTGGACGGTTGCACGCTCCGCTAGGCCGGTCGAACGGAGAACCTTCGTCAGCGTCATGTCTGACATCGGCGAACCCGGCTTGAGTGGCGACGGAAACACCAAGCCGGAGTCATCACGCAGGGTAGATGCGTCCTCAAGGACATCGAGTACCTGTCTGCTCAGGGGTACCCGGTGCTCCATGCCGGCTTTCATCCGCTCGGACGGTATCCGCCACACTCTGCCCTGGAGGTCCACCTCATCCCAGGTGGCCCCTCTGGCTTCCCCGGACCTCGACGCCGTCAGGATCAAGAATCGGAAGCACAACTTGGCGGGACTCGAAGCTGAGCACGCTTCAATGGTTTCGAGGGCTGATCCGATTTCCTGGTAGGGCAGGGATCTGAAGTGGGCTTTCACCTTCGGCATAGGGGGAAGAGCCCCATCGATCACTTCACCCGCCGGGTTGGTTTCGGTGAATCCGTGTGCCATCGCCCATCGGAAGACGGTTCTCATCCGCTGACGCACCCGGCGGGCGGTCTCCGGCCGAGCGGTCCATATCGGCGTGAGGACTTGCAACACAGCCCCGCGATCTATCCGGTCGACTGGAGTGTTGGCCAGCGTCGGCATGGCGTGACGCTCCAAAGACTGCATCCAACCTGCGATGTGCTTGGCGTTCCGCCATCGGGGGATGTTCGCCTCGTGGACGGCACAGGCGGCTTCCCTGAATGTCGGAGTCGCAGGTGCGCGCTTGTCGGCGAGAGGATCCCGACCGTCCGCGACGGCTTCCCGGTGGTCGCCAGCCTTCCCGCGAGCTTTAGCGAGGCTTACCGATGGGAATGCGCCAAGGCCGATATCGCGTCGGCGCCCATCGATGGTGATGCGCAGGACCCAGGATTTACGTCCTGCCTTGTTGATGTAAAGGTGCAGTCCCCCGCCGTCTGAGTACCTCCCAGGTTCCTTCAGAGCCTTAACCCGCGTCGCCGATAGCGCCAACAGTGCCTCCTCTTGTCCCGACCGTTCCCACGAATGTTACCACAATCAGGCTGGGACACTGGGCGCTTTCTCGGGCAGGACAGAGACGACCAAAGTCGCATATCAAGTTCAGATTGACGATCTAGGCGGAATACACGGGGCGAGGTTGGAAAGTTAAATGGCGGAGGGAGTGGGATTCGAACCCACGAGGGAGCTCATCACCCCCAACCCGCTTAGCAGGCGGGCGCACTAGGCCTCTATGCGATCCCTCCGCACTGGCAGACCACTGGCTAGCGGATAGCCGGTTCCAATATAGACCGCACCCGCGTCCGGCTGCAACAACTTGGACCTCGTGGCCGTTCCTCTAAGTTTACGCCACCCGCCCGGTCGTGCGCCCGCTATTTCACCAGCCGGCGGCGCATCAGGAACGCAGCAATCGGGAACAGCACGGCCGTCAGTCCGACCAGGTACGCCGCGGCGAACAGGTGGGTAATGTCTAACTGGGCGTTCACGAAGCCCCTCGCCAGGTGTACCGCAGGCGTCAGCGGCGCGGCCCACACGAAAGGTTCGATCCAGTCCGGCAGCACCGATATCGGAAAGAACGACCCGCTGAAGAAGTAGAGCGGTGTGGCGACTATTGTGAATGAGAGTGACAGAGTGTGAGGAGTCGTGGTGAGCGCTGCAAATATAAGGCCCATCGCTCCGAATTGCATGCCAACCAGGACCGCCGCCAGGATGATGCCCAGCCCGTAGACCGAGTCGATCCAGCCGAGCGCCGCCGCGACACTACCGATGGCGACGGCCGTGATGATGGACCGCGACATCGCCCACGAGATGTCCCCCATGGCGATCTCCCTGACGGTCACCGGGGCCGTGAGAATGGTCTCGTAAGCGCCCTTCTGGATGCGAAAGAATGATCCCCAGGCGCACTCGAAGATCGAGTGGAACATCGCCGATCCGACGATCACCCCGGGCGTCACGAATTGGGCATAGGAAATCCCGTCCACCTCATTCACGAGTTGCCCGACGCCCAGGCCGATTGCAAGCAAGGCCGCGCCGGGCTCGATCAGGTACCACGTCATGGCCGTCCACCACGTGCGCCTGAACACGAGCGCGTGCCGGAACCACATCCCGACTACGCTCCGCAGCCTGATGCCCGCCACCTGGATGTTTGGCTGCGTGGCTATCACTCGTCCACGAGCCTCCTGCCCGCGACCGAAAGAAACACGTCTTCCAGGTTCGCCGGCCGGTAAGTCACGTTGGCGTTCTGCAATCCGGCCATATCGGGTCGGCCCCCGTCGGACGAAGTGACCGTTATCGTCGTACCGCTGACGCGAAAATCGAAGCCAGCATCCTCGATCCAGGAGACCACTTCCCGCCGGGCGCCGTTGAGCACGCGCACCACGGCTACATCGGAACCGGCGTGGCGATTGACCAGTTCATCAGGCGTCCCTTCATCGAGAATCTTTCCATGGTGCATGATGGCCACGCGGTCGCAGAGCGCCGCCGCCTCTTCCATGTAATGAGTGGACATCAGCACCGTCACCCCCGCTTCCTTCAGCGTCTGCAACTCCTCCCACACCCGGCTCCGGCCATGCGGGTCCAGCCCCGTCGTCGGCTCGTCCAGCACGATCACCTGCGGGTTGGTCATGAAGGCGCGGGCGATGCACAATCGCCGCTTCATCCCGCCGGACAGGTAGTCGATCTCGTCTTTAGCCCTGTCGGTGAGATCGAAAAATTGCAGCACCGCGTCCGCTCTTCGCACAGCCGCCGAATGACTGAGACCGGCAAGAATCCCGTAGACGATCAGGTTGTCCTTTGGATTCAGGTCCGTGTCCAGGCCGTCCTGCTGGGTCACCACGCCCAGCACATCCCTCACCTCTCGCCCCTTGCTGGACACGTCCAGCCCCGCCACGGTCAGCGAACCAGCCGTCAACGGCGAAAGCGCGCTCAACAGGCGCATCGTGGTGGTCTTGCCCGCGCCGTTCGGACCAAGCAGGCCGTACGTTTCACCCTTGTGCACTTCGAACGAGACGCCGTCCACGGCAGTCAGGTCACCGAAGTTCTTGGTAATACCGGACGCGCTGATCACGGGGCCGGTCCCGCCTGGTCCGGAATCGTAGTCGTTGGTAATCATCACTAGGTCAATGTTGGCACACTATTCCACTCAAGCGGTCTATCAAAAAGAAACCGCCGGAGAAGTCCGGCGGCAACACCCGTGCCTCGTATTCCGGTGGACTTCAGCGCGTTCCCGGCTCGGAACTCCCAGGCGTATCGCCGATCCACACCTCACCGCCCTCGAAATACTCCTTCTTCCAGATCGGGACGATCTCCTTCAGCCGGTCGATGAAATACAGCGCCGCCTCAAAAGCCGGCCTGCGGTGAGCCGCGCCCACTGCGACGACCATGCTAGTTTCACCGATATCGACCCGGCCCGTCCTGTGCGCGATGGCGACGCGGCCGATCTCAAACCTGCTCTTCATCTCGGCAATGATCTCTGAAATCACCTGGTCGGCCATCGGTCGGTACGCCTCATACTCCAGGTACAGCACGCGCCTTCCCTCGTTGTGGTCACGCGTCACGCCCAGGAATGTGACCACCGCCCCGTCCCTGTCGGTCGTCACAAATTCGCTCAACGGCGCCGGGTCCAGCGGATCGTCCGTTATGGTGACTTTTTGCGTGCCTTCACCGGCTCCGCCGCTGACTGGGGGAATGATCGCCACCTCGTCCCCGTTTTGGACTTCGGTCTCATACGAAGCGTACTCGCCGTTCGACGCCAGTAGCACCGTCTTCGGCAGTCGCCACACCCCCGGTACGGCCCGCGAAGCGGCCTCCACCGCATCGCCGATCGTCGCAGGCGCACTCAATTCCACGTCCACGGCAGGCACCCCCGCAGCTTCTCTTACGCCGGCGAATAGCCGGACCGTAACCGAAACGGTATTCCTTGGACCCATGTCTGCAACCTGCCGCAGTGACGCGTGAGAATCGGTACAAAGTCAGGCACCGCCACCGCGCCCTTTATTAAGGGAGAGTTCCGAACCCGCCCAGACGCACATTGCCCCCCAGCTCCGTCAATTGTCATAACCCCGCGCGTCATTCGCAAGGCGGATAGCATCGCAAGTCCGCGCCGGACACTCGAATTCGTCCCCACCGTTTTGACGTTGAGAATCACCGGGCCGTAAACTTGTACGCTGGTAACGTCGTCACATGTGAGCGGCGTGATCTCGAATTGTTGTAGCGGGCCGTACCGACGGAGCATGTCGCGGCGGCCGGAAGTTCCAGGAAGAAATTGGTACGAATAAGGCTGCGCCGCATGGGCGCAAAGGGCCGACCGTTTTACAGGGTAGTTGTTGCTGACCAGAAGTCAGCCAGGGACGGCAGCTTCGTCGAGCAGATAGGCACCTACGACCCGTTTCCGGACCCCCCTGCGGTGAACATCGACGAAGATAGGGCGTTGCACTGGCTGCGGCACGGCGCCCAGCCCTCGGACCCTGTTCGCCATCTGCTGAGTAAGCTCGGCGTAATGGAAAGGGTTAAGGCAGTTGGCTGATCCTGAGGAAGTCCAGGTCGAAGCTCCTGAAGAGACCGAACAGGATCAGGAAGAAGATCGCATAGTCGAACTCGTGGAGTTCATTGCCAAAACCCTCTCGAACCACCCGGACGCAGTCCAGGTGAGGTCAGAGGAGGATGGGAATCGGACGATCATCACACTGGTCGTGGACGACCGCGACAAGGGCAAGGTGATCGGCAGACAGGGCCGGGTGGCCCAGGCGCTGAGGTCTCTTCTAAGGGTAGCTGCGGTTAAGCAAAACACCCGCATCAACCTGGAAATCGAATAACGCAGGCCGCCCGGCGCTCGCCCGGCGCAGTGATCTCAATTGAGGGGTCATTGACATGAATCTAGCCTCAGTCGCCGTGCCCCGTCGCAGGGGCGGGTTTGAAACCCTCCCGCCCCGCGGCCGCATGTCGGCGCCCCATTTTCAAGGGCCCTCGTGCGGTAATCACAAGGCCATAATCATCCCGTCTAACGGCGCGCGATGACCATTCGGCCCTGCAATTGATCAACAGCCTATCGACACGAAACCACGCTCAAGGTAGGTAAAAGATGTCCGGTCACTCAAAGTGGAGCACCATAAAGCACAAGAAGGGTGTGGCCGACGCACGCCGCGGTCAACTCTTCACTAAATTGGCGCGGGAGATCATGGTGGCCGCACGCGAGGGCGGCGGAGACCCGGACACCAATTTCAGGCTTCGGCTGGCAATCGACACCGCGAAGTCCCAGAACATGCCGAAGGACAACATCGAGCGGGCGGTGAACAAGGGCGCCGGCACCGGTGACGGCGCTTCGGATGCCCTCGAAGAGATCACCTACGAGGCCTACGCCCCCGGAGGCGCGGGCATCCTCATCAAGACCCTGACCGACAACAAGAATCGCACCGCATCCGACATCAGGTCCCGGATCACCCGAAGCGGCGGAAACCTGGCGTCATCTGGCGCAGTGTCGTGGAACTTCGAAAGCATGGGCCTGATCAGCATGGAGGTGGCCGACGGAGACCCGGAAGAAATCGCCCTGGAAGCGGTCGACGCCGGGGCCGAGGACGTGGACATCGTAGACCACTCCGTTGAACTCACAGTCCCGTTTCTCGGATTCGGCGCGCTCAGGTCAGCGGTCGAACAGATGGACGGAGTCGCAATCGAACGGGCGGAAATCGCGCTACTCCCTAACAGCACCGTCCCGCTTGATCATTCGACGGCTATGCAGACGCTGAGGTTGCTCGACGCGCTCGAAGAACTGGACGACGTCCAGAAGGTCTTCTCGAACGCAGACTTCCCCGACGAGGTCCTCGAGGAGTACGCCGCCGCGTCGTAACGTCTAGCTCGTTCGACGCCCAACCGCGGCCAAACACACGGCAGACCCACTTGGAACGCGCAATCGAAACGCTCGACCTGACCAAGTATTACGGTCCAGTCCGAGGTGTCGAAAACGTAGGCCTTAAAGTCGAGTCGGGCGAGATTTTCGGCCTTCTCGGACCGAACGGCGCAGGCAAGACGACCACCATCCGGGTACTGCTCGACTTCATAAGGCCAACCAGCGGTTCGGCCCAATTGTTTGGGCTCGACAGCCGCCGCAATAGCAAGGAAATCCGCAAACGCATCGGCTACCTACAGGGTGACTTTGCCAGCTACCCCGACCTCACTCCCCGCCAGTTGGCAAGATACTTCGGCCGGTTGCGCGGCGCCGACATCGGCAACGCAATGAAATACATGGAAAGGCTGGACCTCGAACCCGACAGGAAGTTCGGCGTCCTCTCAAGGGGCAACAGGCAGAAAGTCGGACTCGTCCAGGCCCTCATGTCGGAGCCCGAACTCCTCATTCTCGACGAACCGACCTCCGGCCTCGACCCGCTCATGCAGCGGGAGTTCCGTGATCTGGTCGTCGAACTCAAGGCCAAGGGTCGCACGGTGTTCCTTTCGTCCCACGACCTCGCCGAAGCCGAGTCAGTCTGCGACCGCGTCGCCATCATCCGCGACGGCCGCATCGCCGCGGTCGAGAGCATCGAGACGCTCAGAAGCCGGTCACTCAAATCCCTGTCCATCGAATTTGAACACCCCGCAGACCCTGAACCCTTCGCTGGCCTCGCCAACGTGCGAGAGGTCGCGGCGGACGGCAGGATCCTCACCTGCAAGGTGACAGGGTCGGTCGACGCAGTGATCAAGGCGGCCGCACGTCACACCGTGCTGAACGTCACGGCCGAAAGCTCCTCGCTCGAAGAGATATTCATGACCTTCTACGAGGGCGGCGCCCCGCAGGACGAAGTCGATGCTCGATAGCGTTTATTTGAAGTCGCTGCGGGACCAACGCTGGCCAACGTTCTGGTTCGGCCTGGCCCTGGTCGCCATCTCCCTGTATACCATCATGTTCTTCCCCCTCATCTCGGAAGCAACCGGTCTGCTGGAATTCATCGAGAACCTGCCCGAGGAACTCACCGCCATGTTCGGCGGCGCGCTCGACTATTCGACGGCCGAGGGATTCCTGAGCGGCGAACTCTTCTCATTCACCGGGCCGCTCGTGGTAATCGCCTACGCCATATTCAGGGGCGCCACGGCCATCGCCGGCGAGGAAGAGTCGCACACGCTTGACCAACTCCTGGCCAACCCGGTCCCGCGCTGGCAGATTCTGCTCGATAAGACATCCGCCATGGTCCTCGGGATCATAGTCCTCGGTGTGCTCTTCTGGTCCGCCCTGGTTGTTGGGGCCAAGATCGCAGGCGTCAGCCTGGGCTACTCCTCGCTTGCCGCCGGGGTCGTGGGAGTCTGCCTGCTCGCCATGGCCTGCGGCACGTTTTCGCTCATGCTCTCCGGCGCGGTCGGCAAACGCAACATGGCCGCCGGAATCACCGGGGGCGTCACGCTAGCGATGTTCCTGCTGAACGCGTTCCAAAACCTCGTCGACGTCCTGAGACCCGGCAGGTTCGCATCGTTCTTCTACTACTACGATGCAAACGAGCCGCTGCTGTACGGTCTCAGCCTGACCCATGTCCTCGTCCTGCTTGCCGCATCGGCAGTCGCCACGGCCATAGGCGCGGTCGCATTCTCACTCCGCGACCTGCGCTAAGGCATCACCCCAGGCAAACGCCCAACCGGCCACGTCACACCGTCGCCCCGACCCCTCAATTCGTCATCCCCACCCCGTTCGGGTACCCGGGGTGTGTCGCGGGCCGACGCCCAACGCAATACCGGTAGGCCCGCCACCGCCGCCATCGTGCCGGGCTAACGCTTAACCCAACTGCCGAGCAAACTCCGCCGGATCGGTCGTCGGCGCCTGGCACGCGTAGTTCTCGCACAAATACGCGGTTGCCTTCCCGTCCATCAGCCCCTTCCCGGCCAGCAGGGGGTACGAGCCATCGTCCGTCATTTCGGCGCCGCCTGCGAATATCCTGTTGGGTGAAAAACCCGAACGCGCCGTCTCGAGGAGCCGCGACGTCGCCGGATCATCCTGCGCGCCCATCACCACCACTTCCTGCACGCGTGCCAGGTGAAAGTCCAACGCGCACAGCCACCACGCGACGCCGCTCGGCACCCGCTCGAGGAATCCGGACACCGAGCCCAAGGCGGCCGTGGCCACCGCCTCGTACTTCGGGTCCCCGGTGTGCAAACCCAGTCTCAGCAACGCCATCGTCGCCGCGGAATTGCCGCATGGCACCGCGTTGTCGAACAGGTCCCGCGGCCTGACGATCAACCGTTCGTGGTCCGACCCGGTATCGTACAACGCCTTGTCGTCATCATCCCAGAACAGCTCCGGGATGCGGTCGCCGAAGGTCCGGGCTTCATCCAGCCATCGCCGGTCGAACGTCGCTTCGTAGAGCGAGATCAGCCCGTCCACAAGGAATGCGTGGTCTTCCAGGAATCCGGAGATCTTCGCCTGCCCGCCGCGCCACGTCCTCAGCAGTCGCCCGTCTTCGACCAAGTTGGTCAGCAGGAATTCCGCGTTTTTCTCAGCCGCCGCAATCCAGTCCGGCCGGTCCAGGTGCGCACCGCACTCGGCGAACGCCTTCATCATCAGGCCGTTCCAGCCCGTCAGCACCTTGTCATCCAGCCCGGGATGGACGCGTTCCGACCGTACCTGGTACAGCCGTTCCGCGGCTTCGTATAATCTCTCGCGCATCTCATCCACCGACAGGCCCAGCTTCGACGCCACCTCATCGTCAGACCGTCCGGCGTTCAGGATGTTCTTCCCCTCCCAGTTGCCCTCGCGGCTCACACCCCAATACTCCATCGCCACCCGGCCTAACTCCGGCCCGAGCGCGTCTTCGATCTCCTGCGGCAGCCAGACGAAGAACTTGCCTTCCTCGCCCTCCGAATCGGCGTCCTGCGCCGAGTAGAACCCTCCGGCCGGGTGGGTCATTTCTTTCAACACGTAGTCCAGCGTCTTCTCGACGACCTCCCGAAAGAGCGGATCTCCCGTCGCCTGCCAGCCGTGCAGGTACAACACGGCCAACAACGCGTTGTCGTACAGCATCTTTTCGAAGTGTGGCACCAGCCATACCGAGTCGGTCGAGTAGCGGTGAAAACCTCCGCCGACCTGGTCGAATATCCCGCCGCGCGCCATCTTATCCAGCGTGGTCTTGACGATTCCCAGACCGTCCGCGGAGTTGGTCGCCTTCCAGTAGCGAAGCAGGAACTCGTAGACCATTGGCTGCGGGAACTTCGGCTGTATACCGAACCCGCCGTTCGTTCGGTCTGCGTCGTGGACCATCCCCATGAAGCCGTGATCGAGCAGGTCATGGTCCAGTGACCCGCCGCTTCCCCTCGGAGCGCTCTGGGCCTGTATGTAGCCGATCACCCGGCTCGAATTGCCCAGGAGGTCGGCGCGACGCGTCCTGAAGGCGTGGGAGACCGAGTGCAGCACCCGCGGAAACGACGGCAATCCGCCACGGTCCTCCGGCGGAAAGTAGGTTCCGCCGTAAAACGGCCGGCCTTCCGGGGTCAGGAATACCGTCATCGGCCAGCCGCCGTGGCCGGTCATGGCCTGTACCGCCGTCATGTAGACCGAATCGACGTCCGGCCGCTCTTCCCGGTCCACCTTGATGTTCACGAAAAGTTCGTTCATCAGCGCCGCTATTTGCGGATCCTCGAACGATTCCCGTTCCATCACGTGGCACCAGTGACACGCCGAATACCCCACGCTCAACAGGATCGGTTTGTCCAGCAGGGCGGCGGCGGCCATCGCTTCCGGTCCCCAGGGGTACCAATCGACCGGGTTGTCCTTGTGCTGCAGCAGGTACGGGCTCGTCTCGTCGGCCAGTCTATTCGGCATTAATCTGAATCCCTCGATCCCGTGATGGAAGACACCTGCGTCACCGCGTCAAATGTCATTCAGAACGCCATTGTGTCAAACGGCCGGCACAGCCCCCACGTCGTCGTGCCGGGGAAACCCGGTACCCACGGTGGGGAGCGGAAGAGGGCGCGAACACCCCACAAATGTGTTACCTATCTCCCCGGTCTATATAACTGTTACCCATGTGCCCGGTCGTGCAGTTAGGGCATAGCGTGAAATCGTAAGTCCTTAAATTGATACGACGATTCCGATTGACCGACGTGGCGCCCTCACCTCAATCCTCTCCCCCAGGAGAGGAAGTGGTTTGGCCGCGCGCCTTCTGAAACAGGCTCTTCAGACCCGGCCTCGACCACGCGCGCCCCTCAACCAAACGCAACCCCCAGCGCACTCCATGTCAACCCGAACCGTCATCTTGTCATACTCGAGCGCCCTTATTTGTCACTCTCGAGCGCAGCGAAGAATCTCCCGGCCTCGACTTCAAACTCCGCTCAATTCGACAGTCGATACGCCGTAATCAGGATCGTCCAGGTCGATCACCCTGATCGCGTGGTTATTGGTGTCGGCAACGTACAGGCGGTTATCCGCCCACGCGATCCCGGCCGGTTCGTTGAATCGGGCCCTCGCGCCCCGGCCATCGTAGGCCCCGGCCCTGCCGTCGCCGGCGATAGATTTGACCTCCCCGGTCATCAGTTCGATCCGCTTGATCCGATGGTTGTAGGTGTCCGCTATGAACAACTCTCCCCGGCCGACTGCTACACCCTGCACGTGCTGCAATGTGGCCCGTTTGCCGATGCCGTCTCGGTCGCCGAAGTCGAACAACCCCGTACCCACGATCGTGCGGACCACGCCGTCGGGACCGATGCCTGCCCAGCGCACCGCGCTCGTTTCGGAATCGGCGAAGTAGACGCGGTCATCGTTGAACGCAATGCCGTATGGCTGGGCAAGCCGGGACGACATTCTGAGCGCGTCTACGATGTCCTCGCCCCCGTCCCCTGCAAACGGCCCGATCTGCCCGCTCCTCAACTCCATCTGCCACAACTGGTGGAACCCCGCCATGGCGATGTAGAGGATGCCGTCCCCGATGGTCAGGTCATATGGTGAGTTGAGGGGATTGGCCAGTGGGTCTCCGCCCGAGTGGCGGTAAAGCGACTGTTCGCCCGTTCCTGCAATTGTCTCGACCGTCCCGGCCCCGAGGTCTACCAGCCTGATGTTGTGGTTTTCCGCGTCGGCGACGTAGACCTTGCCCTTTTGGACCGCCATCCCCTGAGGATTGTTGAACTTCGCCTCGTCAAATGCGCCGTCCGCATTCCCCAGTTCGCCGCTCCCTACGACCTGTTCAGCCTGGCCCGATTCGTCCGTTATCAGCAGGCGGTTGTGCCCGGAATCGGCGATGTACAACCTGCCGTTGGCCGCCTCGATCTTGCCGGGGAACGACAACGTCCGGTCTTCTACTTCGAGACGCCTGAGTTGGTAATCGAGTAGCCGGCGGTTGAGCAAGCCCTCGCGGTCGTACTCTTCGATGATTTCAGCGACGAGCGGCCCCATCATTGCGGGATCGAATTCCCCTGAATGGCGGCCAAACACCTTGCCCAGGGGATCGATGAACATCAGCGTCGGCCAAGCCCTTACCCCATACGACTGCCACACCCTGAAGTCGCCGTCGTTTATGACGGGGTGCAGTATGCCGTAGCGCCGGACAGCCTCCTTGAGGTTGGCGGTCTCCTTTTCCGCTGGAAATTTCGCGGAGTGGACGCCGATCACGGCAAGGGTCTCGGGATGCCTGTTTTCCAGCTCCCGCAAATGCGGGAGTATGTGCATGCAGTTAATTCAGCAGTACGTCCAGAAGTCCAGGATTACCAACTTGCCGCGCAGTTCCTCCAAAGTCAGTGGAGATTCCACGTTCAGCCAGTCCTGCCCGGTCGGAAACTCCGGAGCGTTCACCTTGCCGGCGTACTTGTTCACAGTAGTCATATCTATTCCTCTCGCCTATCAGGTACAAACGTAACACCGCTGGACACCCATTCCTCACGCCAATCGAGAGTCCCGAACGCCCGACAACCCTAATCGTCGTGCCCTCCATCGTCGCCCCGCACGCCGGTGCCAGTCTTAATAGTCCCCTCTCCCGTTTCGCGGGAGACGGTTAGAGCCTGCCCTGTACTCGATACGGGGGTGAGGGCATGGGGTGAAATCGTAAGTCCCTCATTCGATACGACGATTTCGGTTGTCCAACGTCGCGCCCTCACCTCAATCCTCTCCCCCAGGAGAGGAGGCAAGCTAGCCCGGGAGACTTTTGAGACGGGCTGTCCGATGTGGGGCCGGTACCCACGGTGGGGCGCTGAGGTGGGTTCGCTCTGCCAATTGAACGCGCATCCGGCAGGCGTCAAGCCCGCCGCCGGAGTCCCCACTGCCCGGCGACCGGGTCCGGTACTACTGCGGCCCCTCGAAGAAATCAGCGCCGTTCATGATCATGTCCTGCTGCTTGACGATCAGGCCCTGCACGCGCGGTATGTAGTCCCGCGCCCATCTTGGATCGCTGGTCACGGCTTTCCTGGCCTTATCGAAGTGCGCCAGGTCGTCGTATGCCCAGATGTGCACCACCCGGTTCAGCATGCCGATGTCCGTGTAATACCAGCCTGCCAGCTTGACTCCGTGCTCTTGCCTGATTACGAACGCCAACTCGCGTACGGCGTCCATGTACTGGGGCACGCTGCCCGGCTTCAAATCGTAAATTCGCATGTCGTAGATCATGTGTGTCTCCTGTCGAACATTCGCCTGGCCGACCCCAAAAAGTGACCGGCCCCGTTAAGCCTCGGATGGATCGCGATGACTACTTTAGCCCAGCGGACACGAACAGTCCGTCGGGTCTGCGGCTGATGAACAGGCGCATCCAGAGTCCCGTCTCAGAGACTCGCTAAGGGTTTCTGCAGGACAAAAAGTCCCCTCTCCCGGACGGGAGAGGGCCAGGGTGAGGGCGACGCCTACTAAATGCCGGGACACTACCGGTCAGGAACGAACACCGGCTGCGTCCATGCCTTCGTCCCCCGCGACGAATACACAGTCGCCCGCACATAGCCGTCCAGCTTGGTAGGCCTGTACCGCGGGGTCAACGAGTCTGACACGTACAACTCCGTACCCCGCTGCCCAGAGAACACCGTCGTGAACCTCGCCGCTTCCCTTGATTCGATTTCAAGGGCAATCTCACCGGATGTGGACCGCAAGTCCGCAAGAGTCACACCGGTGGACGCATAGAAGTCCCCGTCATCCAGGGCCTGCAGAACACCGTTTACTGCCAATTTGTCCGTCCTGACCTGCACCCAGCCGCGACCGGGGTTCGACCTCTCCGGCCCGAACTGCTTTTGGAAGTGATGAGAGTCGTCGACTGCGATGCCCCAGACCTGCTTTCCGGCCGTCAGCAGCCGGTCCCAGATGCTGTAAGTGCTAGGCAAACCGCCGCCGCCGTCGTTGTTCGAGGCGGGATGCCCGTTGAAAATCTCCACGAACCGGTAGCCGTCCACCGCCAGCAGTTCTTCAGCGCCGATCGACCATTTGTAATTCGGGTGATTCACGGACGCCATGCCGCCCGCCGCGCGAATGGCGTCGATGTTGTGCTGGAGCGCGTGCACCACCGTCCCCTCGACCGCCTCGTGGACCAGTTGGTTAATCCCGAACCCATTCACGTGGACCGGCACCTGTCCATCGGGCCCGATCCGAGACGTAATCTCTTCGCCCGGCACCAGCATCGGCCACTTCGAACCGCTGCCATCGACATCGTCCAGGACCGTCAGATGGTTATGGTCCGTCAGACATAGCCAGTCGTACCCGTTCTCTTCGTACCACTCGGCCACGTGCTCCGGCGCCGTGTCCCCATCGCTATTAGTCGTGTGGGTGTGCAGGTTGCCCTTGAACCACTTTTTCTGTGCTGCCATACCGGCATCCTACAACCTTCCCAGCAACGCCGCGCCAACGTCCCCACCGACCACCCTCGTCATTGCCCCTCACGCCCCATCTCCCGTAACTGCCCCACCTCCAGTCGCCATGCCTCCGAATGTCACTCCAGCTTCTTTTTTGTCGTTGCTACGAAAACAGCCTGCCAAGAGGTCACCCCTTCCTTCGTCTTGCCGGATCCCAATCCGGCACCCATGGCGCTGGGTCCAGGCGGGGCCGTCCCCCTCTACTACAACCCCCAACATCACCTCCCGTCCCTCCTCGAATTGTCATTTCGACCGCAGCGGAGGAATCCGAGCCGCCTATCCACCATCCACCCTCGCCACCCCACCACAACCCCGTCTCGCCGGACTCCGATCCGGCGCCTAGGGGAAATGGGGCTGCGCGCAAATCACGGTCACATCAGTTCCGGCTGACGCCCACGAGGGACCACCCTACAGGACGTAGTTGGTTGACGTGTGGCCCCGGTCCGCCCGTGCGCCATATGTACCGGATCGGGGTCCGGCACGACGGGGTAGTTGTGCCGAAGCTTGACTCTTTATTCAGTGTGGTTGTTGGCTGGGCGGCTCGGATTTCTCCGCTGCGGTCGAAATGACAAAAAAGGGTAGAAACGACAAGGGAAGGGGGTCGAAATGACGAAAATAGGGCTCGAGACGACAGGTAAAGAGGCAGAAATGACAGTAGCGGCGCGTTCGACGCCTTTTGGACACCCTCTAAGATATGACAGGCCCGGTCAACCACATGTCGGCCCATCACAAATTACCGTTACCACCTGGGAAAGACACACCACCCATGACGCTGAACGAAATTACTGACACCACCCCGGCACGGGCATTATTCCCTGAATACTGGTCGCTCGAAAACCAGGCGCGCGCCGAGGTGAAGGGGATGACCGACGCCCAGCTTGACTGGACCTCCCCCAAGTGGGTGTGGGGCGAGTGGAGCGTTCGCCAGAATCTGTCGCACATGGGTTCGGTGTTCTACCGCTGGATGCTCGAGCGATGGGGTGAAACGCTGTTCCCGGACGGTCTGCCGCTCACGCCCGCCGATATCGAACGAATGTCGTCTCCGGCTCACGACCGCCGCATGAATGACGACGCTGTGTGGGAGATCGAGGACGTCCTGGCGGCGTTCGCCGGGGGCGCGGAACTCGTACGAAACGTGATGTTGAAGGAGACGGTAGGTTCGATGCGGTCCAAGTCGCTCATTCGCTCCGAGACACCGCAGTGGCCCCTGATGTCGGAGGCGCATCCGACGGGGATCGAACTGGCCCCCAACGGCAATGGGGGATCGATGACGCTGGAGGCGACGATTCGCCACATGTACTTCGAGTTCGTGACTCACCTCTACAACATCCAGCGCCTCAAACGCGCCCAGGGTTTGACCGCCGTCGTAAAACTGCCGAAAGTCGGCTACTGGGTCCTTCCGGGCTGGGACCGGAGCGAGCCGTGAATCTACGTTCCGCAGGTATCATCAACGCGTGGAAATAAACCGCGGATACCAGGAACATTCGAATAGGGGCGAGTCACTCCCCCAATACCGAAAGGCTCGGACATGGCTGACAAGTTGAAGGTGATGATCACCGGCGCGAGCGGATATGTCGCGTCGCAGATGCTGCCCGAATACCGGGACCGTTACGACCTCGTTCTCGTCGACGTCAAGGACACGGACCGCGACGGACAGGCGGTCCCCGGAATCGTTATTGCTGACCTCGCCGATCCCGACAGGTCCCGATACGAACACCTTTTCGAGGGCGTCGATTCGGTAATTCACCTGGGGTACATGCGGTCTGAAGTGGGCGGCGTATTCAGCACGGAGACCCCGCAGATCGAACGATTCGACGTGGAGCATGCCAACGTGCTCATGGCCAACAACGTGTACCGCTCAGCGTATGACGCGGGCGTGAGGCGCGTGGTGTCGGCGAGTTCGAACCACGCCGCCGACTGGTACGAGGACTACCAGGTACACGTGGACCGAAAGGACGTGGTCCGGCCCGAGGACTTCCCCGTTTCGAGCAACTTCTACGGATGGGCGAAGGCATCGTACGAACTGCTCGGCTGGCCGTATGCGTGCGGCACATTCGGCCGGCGCCTCGAATTCGTGATGGTCCGCATCGGCCATCCGACGCCGGTAAACGCGGCGCGCCACATGGCGGAGGAACCCGGGATGCCGCCGGCCGGCTCAGGAATCGCGAATTTCAAGCGCAACCTCGCCTGCCACTTCAGCCCGCGGGACCTGCGGCAACTGTTCCGCAAGGCGATCGAGGTGGAAGACGTGTCGGCCAACGGGGAGGTGCCGTTTGCGGTCGTCTACGGAATCAGCAACAACACCCGTGCGTTCTGGTCCCTCGATTCGGCGCGAAAGGTGCTCGGCTACGAGCCTGAGGACGACTCCGAGGTCATCTACGCCGAGGACGTCCACCGTTACCTGACCGGTGGAGACTCGCCGGCGAAAGGCGGGCGCGTCGGCGGTTAGGGGCTGTAGTCGTAGATCGCCAGCATCTTGCGGTCGATCTTGTCTTCGCCAACTTTGGACAACACTCGGTCGAGGTTGTCGAGGTCCCACTCGCCCACGAAGCTGATGGCTGTGCCGCGGTTCCCCATCCTGGCCGTGCGCCCAATCCGGTGAACGTACTCTTCCGCGGACTCCGGCAAGTCGTAATTGATGACGTGGGTTATGGACGGAATGTCCAGTCCCCGCGCCGCGACGTTGGTCGCCACTAGTATTCGCAAGGACCCGTCGCGAAAATCCCGCATGACGGAATTCCGCTCGCCCTGTGAAAGCCCGCCGTGTATCCCGCGCGCCGGGTAGCCTGTGCGCTTCAGGTCCCGCGAAAGCCGGTCTACTCCCACTTGCATGCGCCGGAAAATCAGCACCTGAGACCCGGACTCCATTTCATCCAGGACCTCCCGCACAGCGTCCGGCTTGTCCCTCTCCGCCACCTCGAAGTAGTACTGATCGACCTCGTCCACCGTCTCTGTGGCCGCGAACTCGCTCACCAGCCTCACCCATTCGGGGTCCCGCAGGTAGCGATTGATCAGCCGCAACAGGAACCTTGGAATGGTTGCCGAGAATAACGCCGTCTGGCGGGAGCTTGGCGTGTAACGCAGGATGTACTCCATGTCGTCTGCGAACCCGATGTCCAGCATTTCGTCTGCTTCGTCCAGTACGGCGAATTTAATGGTGCTCAAGTCAAGCGTCCGGCGGTTCATGTGGTCCTTCACACGACCCGGTGTACCGACAACTATGGGCGCTCCTTGCTCCAGGACGCGTATCTGCCGCGCGATTGGCTGGCCGCCGTACACCGCAAGCGCTGTGATCCCGCGGCCCTCGCCGATTCGGGAGATCTCGCGTGTGACCTGCATCGCCAGTTCACGGGTGGGGACCAGCACAAGCCCTTGCACGTCCCGGGAGGATGTGTCTATCTGTTCGCACATCGGTATCCCGAATGCTGCCGTTTTTCCCGATCCCGTGACAGCTTGTCCGACGATGTCTTTGCCTTGTTGAAGGGGCGGGATGGCCTGGGCCTGGATCTCCGACGGCACCGTATAACCTATCGCGGCCAAAGATTCCGCGATAGGCGCAGAGACCTTCAGGTCACCCCACGCAGCATCCCGCGGCGGGTTCTCACCGCGAGGCGCACCTGCTGTTGCAGGTTGACTGGCAGGGCGGGCCTCCGCCTGTTGTGGCTTGCCCCGGCCGCGCCGCCTCCGCCGTCTCCCGCCGCTGGGAGCGCCGTCGCGCTGGGTACGACCGTCGTCCCGTGATCTGCCATCGTCCCGGCCAGGACGGGAACGGCCGTCGCCTTCTGCTCGACGTTCTCCGCGCGATCTTCTACCTTGTCGCGATCCCAGCTCGCGAAGTTGTTCCTGCGTGCGGCTCTTCGGACGTCTTTGCCGTTTCGAAGGCGCGCGGCGAGGGCGCTTGGGAGATTCCTGATCGGAAACCGGGACGGCTTCTGGAGTATCCGGGGCAGGGCGGCTGATCTTGAATGCGCGAGTGATGCGCGATAGCAACCCTGGCCTCTGGTTTTTGCCGGATCGGCGAGATTGAGACATAGAGGTTCGTCTGAATTCTACGGACGATGGCCGGCAAATACCAATGAAACCCCCGGCAATTGGGCGTTCTTGCCGCTGTTTTCTGCCTCAAACTCGCCCATTCTCGTACGTGCCCGTGCGTGCGCGGGTCACTCGCCAATCGGTACGCTGTCTGCTGATGCAGTCGTATGACCAGTTCCGAGAATCCGAACGCCTGACCTGGCGGATCCGGTACGGCGTGACAGCCCTGGCGATGGGGGCAGCCGCGTACCTCGCCTACGGCCAATTGCCTGTTGCTACGTTGGCAGCCGTTCCGGCCGCTTACGCAGTATTCTTCCTGGCCGTGAGGCTGGTCGTCCTCAACCTATGCCGGTCCCAACGATGGATCTACGGCATGGTGGTAGCTGAAACGGCTCTCGCTTCAGCCGCGGTCGCGGTGTTTGGGCCGCTGAGTCCGGCAATTGTCCTGCCGCTCTTGCTGGCGCCCCACTTCGCTCATCTTCTTGGTCGGCGGGGCGCTTACGTCGGCGCGGCGGCGGGACTTGTTTCCCTGTCGGCCGCGTACCCACTTCACCCCATGCCGGAACCGGGTCTGATCGCGGCCCTCGCAATCAGTCCAGTCATGTTGGCCGGCATAGTGGCCTTCACCGCCGAAGAGCGGTCCAGGGAACGCCGGGCAAGGGAAATGGACCTTGATCGACACACTTCAGAGTCGGGGTCCGGGAGACTGCTCCAGGCGGTCCTGAAGATGTCAGCCAAACGCGGCGAGACAGAGGTGGCAAAGGCGCTCGCCGAGGGACTTCGAATTGCGACCGGCTACCCGACCGCGGTCACGCTGATGAACCGGCCCCACGGCAATATCCTGGTCCCGATAGCCGTCAGTTCCATCGATGGCGGACTGAGGCAGGACCTGATCACGTCTGAATCGGTCGAGAGCGAAACAGCCGCCGTCAGGGTTGCGCGCCAGGGTTCTGCCATTTCGTTAGGCCGCGGCAGCCTCAGCCACGAGTTCCTTCCCGAATGGGCGCTGGAATCCGGGCACCGTTCCGGCATCGCCGCACCCATCGTCCAGGGCATGGACGTTCTCGGAGTGGTATACGTTCTCCGCGATGTTCCTGATGCGCCGGGCTTGAAAACGATCGAACAGGCCGAAGTATTGACGAGTTTCGCATCCCGGCTTCTGGCAGGTGGGACCATCCAGACGGTTTCCAGACCACCGACGGCCTTGAAGGAACTGCTGACGCGTAATGGCAGGGCCTCCGAACCTGAGACGAGACTGCCAATCGAACTGCCCAACATGAGCCTCGACCCCGCCTCGGAGAAACTGGTTATCGGGGGCGTCGGCGTCTCCCTTTCCCGGACCGAGTTTTCGATGCTCTATGCGTTGGCCAAGTCCCCCGGCAACGTTGTTCCACCATCCGACCTGGTCGACGTGTGTTGGGATGGTGAGCCGGCACCGAATGCCGGAGCAGTCGACACGACCATCTACAGGATCAGACGAAAGTTGGCCCGCACACCCGCCGGCAAGGGCGTAATCCGCACAGTCCGCGGCGAGGGCTACATGCTCGCCGAGCCCGACCTCGTCGGGAGCCACACAACGGCCGCATAGTCCGCCAGGGAGGTCACACCCTTACTCGTCGTGCCCTCCATCGTCTCCCCGCACTCCGATGCGGGGCCGGTACCCAGGGTGGGGCCATACAGAGTCGTCGTACCGGGGAAACCCGGTACCCACGGTGGGGCGCTGAGGTGGGGTCGCTCTGCCATTTGAACGCGCATCCAGCAGGCGTCACCCTGTTTCCATCACCTGGGACGGCCTTAACAAGGTCATAGTGATTGGTTCGAAAATAGCCCGCCAGGGAGATCTCACCCTTACTCGTCGTGCCCTCCATCGTCTCCCCGCACTCCGATGCGGGGCCGGTACCCAGGGTGGGGCCATACAGAGTCGTCGTACCGGGGAAACCCGGTACCCAAGGTGGGGCGCTGAGGTGGGGTCGCTATGCCATTTGAATGCGCATCCAGCAGGCGTCACCCCATTTTCACCACCCCGTGCGGCCCTAACAAGGCCATAGTGATGTCCACATCTCGGGGTAACTGACGTTTCCCTTGGAGCAAACCTGCGGCGTGATCGATACTTGTTTTCCTGATTAACCGGCGCGCTGGCAATAGAGGTCGTGGGCAAGCAAGGCACCGCTGGGACCGTCAAGCGGCGAAACGAGACGGACGCTACGTACGCGCTCAAGTGGGCCGCGTGGAGATGGCTGCGGGAAGAGGCCGGATGCAAGGCGATTGCGTTCGAGGTGAGACTCGAAGGACCCAGGGGTCGAATCGCGGACGTGGTGGGCGTTGGTCCCCAGAACCGCGTGTACGTCGTCGAAGTCAAGTCATCGAGGTCCGATGCGTCCCGTGACGACAACACAAAGAGAAGGGCCGCCAAGCTGGTGCGGCAACGGGCGGCCATCAACGAGTCGGTTGAACTAACGGCCGGGATACTCGAGTCGGCCGCCAAATACGCTCCCACCGTGGTGGAAAGCGCCGAAATCAGGTTAGTCCGACGCGAATACGAAGTCGCACTGAAGAGACTGGCGGCGCACGCGAAGCGCGTCTCAACACTGTCCGTGAAGTTTCACGACGACGCGTTCCTGCGGACGGCGCACTGCCACTACATCATGGCGCCGCGCGGGCTCCTCAGGCCTTCAGAACTCCCGCCGTACTGGGGCCTGCTGGACGATTCCCCGGCGGTGGTGGTGGAAGCGCCCGTCAAGCAGATACGCGAATCCACGCAACACGTGCTAAGGGCCATCGCCCGGGCCAATACCAGGGACCTCATGACCGCTTGCGGACAGGCGTGACGGCGGTCCGCTCGCGAGCGGACGGCTGAAGTTCAGGCGACCCCGGTCAGCATTCGCTTGATCCGGCTGACTGCCTCGGTGAGGTTGTCTATCGAATTTGCGAACGATACCCGGACGTAGCCGTCACCGTATTCGCCGAAGGCGGTACCCGAGAGCAGCGCGACGCCCGCCTCTTCGAGGCAACGGTCCGCAAACTCCCTGCTTGTAAGCCCCGTTCCGGAGACGTTGGGAAATGCGTAGAAGGCGCCCTTCGGCACGGCGCACCGGATGCCGTCGATGGAGTTGAGGCCGTCCACGACTATGTCCCGCCGTTCCTTGAATTCCGCAACCATCTTGTGGACGGAGTCCTGGGACGCCTCAAGGGCTTCGATCGCTGCGATCTGGGAAAAAGACGCCGTCTGAGAAACGCTGTTCGTGATCAGCCGCGAGACCGGCTCCACCAGCCAGTCGGGAAAAACTCCGTACCCGGTGCGCCAGCCGGTCATGGCGTAGCTCTTGGAAAGGCCGTCCAGGATGACGGTCCGTTCCCGCATGCCGTCGAATTTGGTGATCGAGACGTGTGAACCCTCATAGTAGAAGTCCTTGTAGATCTCGTCGCTCAGGACAACTGCGTCAATCTCATTGGCAATCGCGGCCATCTGTTCGAGATCGCCTTCGGGTATCACGCTGCCGCACGGGTTGTTCGGGGAGTTGACGATTATCAACTTGGTACGGTCGGACACCTTTGACCGCAACTCGGAAACGTCGACGGCGAAGTCCGCCTCCTCGGCCAGCTTCAGGGGCACTGCTGTACCTCCCATGAAGTTGATCATCGACTCGTAAATCGGAAAGCCTGGATTCGGGTAGATGACCTCGTCGCCCTCGTCGATCAGGGCCATGATGGTGAAGAACATCACCGGCTTGCCGCCGGGCGTGAAAACCACGTTGTCGGGGCTGACCTCGTAGCCCTGCCATTCTGTCTGATGTCGGGCGATTGCGGCTCTTGCTTCCGGCAGGCCCGGCGACGGCCCATAGTGCGTGAATCCGTCGTCAAGGGCCCGCTTGGCGGCGTTCCTGATGTGCTCCGGAGTGTCGAAATCGGGTTCTCCGATCTCCAGGTGCACGATGTCGCGACCCTGTGCTTCCAGGGCCTTTGCTTTCGCAAGAGTCTCGAACGCGGTTTCAGTACCCAGGCGGTCCATCCGGGGTGAGAGCCACTTGCTTGCGGAGGTCTCGGTCATTACTTGCCCTATTTCCCTAGTTGAAATGCTGATCGGCACCGATGCGAGCGGCGTCAAGTTCGGTGTAAAGATCACTTTCCGCAATTGTATGTCCGCCGAATTGTTTTGGCCCAGCGTTGCCAACCTAAAATGCCGGCATGAATTTCGATCATTGGGCGGAGTGGTACGACGTGTACTACTCGACAGTCCCGGATGTTGAAACGTCCTACTACGTTGACATGGCGGTCGATTCGGGTGGTCCGGTGCTCGAAATCGGAGTCGGCACCGGGCGCATAGCGGTCCCAACCGCGGCGGCCGGAGTAGACATCACCGGCATCGACCTCAACCAGGCCATGCTCGACCGCGCGAGTATGAAATTCAGACGCGGCCAACCGACCCACGGCTCGCTGAACCTCATAAGGGCGGACATGCGGGAATTCGACCTCGGCACGTCGTTTTCGCTGGTCACCATCCCATCAAACACGCTCTTGCTGGCTCTCACGCAGCAAGACCAGCTACGCACGTTGCAGTGCGCGGCCCGGCACCTGGGACCGGACGGGAGACTCGTTTTCGACGTTTTCGTACCTGCCCCCGATCTCCTGGCCGATCGCCAGACCACGCCCTTCGCCTGGGGTGAAACGGTTCATCCCGACACGGGAAACCGCGTCGTGATGTCGGCCATAAATCGCGCCGATGGGGCGACCCAGATCAACCGGGAAACCCAGATCTTCGAGGAATACGACCGCGAAGACCGAATTGTCAGGCGGGCGGAATTGCCGATCGAACTGCGCTACCTGTTCCCCGCAGAATGCCACGCACTGGTCGAACAGGCCGGTCTTGTCGCCGAAGACGTACGCGGCGGCTTTCAGGGTGAACCGCTAACCGACTACAGCGAAGAGATGGTCTTCTTCTGCCGCCGTGCTCAGTAGCCCAGCGTCTGGTCGCACAATCCCTCTAACGAATCGCCCGCCAGGAAACGGCGCAGGTTTGATCTGAACGCCTCCCGCCTGCCTTCGTACAGTTCGGGCGTCAGGGCAGAAGCGTGGGGGCTGATGAAGACCTCTTCGAGGTCCCACAGCGGGCTGTCCTGGGGCAGCGGTTCGACCTCAGTAGCGTCGATCCCCGCGCCCGCCAGGTGACCCGACTTGATGGCGTTCGCCAGGGCGTCCTCATCGACAATGCCACCGCGTGAGATGACGACGATGTATGAGCCGTTGGGCATCATCTCCATGCGCCGCGCATCGATCGAGTGGCGTGTCTCATCAATGATCGGGGCGGCGATCACCAGCCAGTCCGAGACGGAGCACAGATCGTCAAGCCGGTCCGTTCCCCAACACTCGCTGACCACGTCCGGCACGGTGGCCGGCCCGGGGTCCACAGCGAGAATGCGCATGTCGAACCCGGCCGCTCGCCTGGCGATGGCCCTGCCGATTGCTCCCAGACCGTATATGCCCATCGTGCTGCCCGCGATTTCGGTGAACGCGTGGTCGTACTTTGCCATGCCGCCCCAGGCTCTCTTGTCCTGGTCCCGCGCCATCTCCCGGAACTTGTGCGTCAACGCGACCATCATTCCGATGACGTGGTCGGCCATGGGGTTCACGTGCGGGCCCGGCGCGTTCGTTATGGGGAGGTCGGACGCCACGATTTCCGGCACGGCGATCAATTTGTCGATTCCCGCGCCGGGGCAGTGGATCCACTTGAGCTGACGGGCGGCCAGGAACGCCTCCCTCGTGGGCCATCCCATGAACACGTCGGCATCGACGATGGCCGCAGGTTGATCGGAGTCGGCGTACGCCGGTACAAACTCGACGTCGGGGAATGCGTCCGCCAGTTCGCGAATAAAGTGCTCACCGGTGTGTAGTGTTCCGATGACGACCTTCATGTCTTTGCCTTTCGGATTGCCTGGCCGCAGCTTTCAGGGCTCCGGTCTGCTACTCCGACCGGCCGTAGTAACCGGCGGGATGTGGTGTATGCGGCTTCGAACTTTACAACGGTTAGCCGGTCGATTGTGAAGGCGGCGGAGTTGTGCCAGTCGAGCGTCGTCGGTCCGATTTACTGGGCTAAAATCTGGCTACGACCCACAAGAGGTTCCGAATGCCACCGTTCAAGATCAGAGCAGATTACCGGCCCACCGGAGACCAGCCCGAAGCCATCGCACACCTGGCCGACGGGCTTGAGTCCGGCCTTAAGCACCAGACTCTGCTTGGCGTGACCGGGTCCGGCAAGACCTTCACCATGGCCGGGGTCATCGAGAAGGTCCAGCGTCCCTCCCTGGTCATCGCCCACAACAAGACCCTCGCGGCCCAACTCGCCACGGAATTTCAGGATTACTTCCCGGACAACTCGGCACAGTATTTCGTCTCTTACTACGACTACTACCAGCCGGAGGCATATGTGCCCCAGTCCGACACTTACATCGAAAAAGAGTCGGACGTCAATGACGAGATCGATCGGCTCCGGCACGCGGCAACTCGCTCGCTTCTGACCCGCCGGGACACCGTGATAGTCGCCTCCGTCTCTTGCATCTACGGCTTGGGGTCGCCGGAGGAGTACCGCAACGTGGTGCTGAACGTCCGCAAGGGGCAGGAAGTCGGCCTCAGGAAGACCGTGCGCCGCCTGGTCGACATGTATTACGAGCGTAATGACATGGACATGGTGAGGGGCCGGTTTCGGGTGAGGGGCGACACGCTGGAAATCATGCCGGCTTACGAAGAACTCGCTGTGCGGCTCCAGTTCTTCGGGGATGAGGTGGAACGCATACAGGAACTCGACCCGCTTACCGGAGAGGTGTTGAGCGACCAGGAAGAGATCGACATTTATCCCGGAAAGCACTTCGTTACGCCGGACGAACGCCTGTTTGAAGCCCTCGAAGAGATCGAGTCCGAGCTTGAAGAGCGCCTGCGTGTATTGAAAGGGCAAGGCAAGCTGCTGGAGGCGCAACGTCTCGAACAACGCACCCGGTTCGACGTGGAAATGCTGCGCGAGACCGGCGTGTGCCCCGGCGTGGAAAACTATTCCGCGCCCCTCGGCCGGAGACCTCCGGGGTCTGCGCCGTGGACACTGCTGGACTACTTCCCCGACGACATGCTGATTTTCATCGACGAGTCGCACATTTCATTGCCGCAGATACGCGGCATGTACCACGGGGACATCTCACGCAAGACGACGCTGGTCGATTTCGGATTTCGACTGCCGTCGGCCCTCGACAACCGCCCGCTGTCGTTCGAAGAATTCGAAGAGCGAGTCGGCCAAATCGTCTACGTCTCCGCCACCCCCGGACCCTACGAAGCGAAACATGAACAGAGACGCGTGGAACAGATAATCAGGCCGACCGGTCTTGTCGACCCGAGCATCGAGCTTTGCCCGACCCAGGGGCAGATAGACGACCTGCTGGAGCGGATACAGCAGCGCGTCGACCGCAACGAAAGGGTGCTGGTTACAACGCTTACCAAGAGGATGGCCGAGGAACTGTCCGATTACATGCGCGAGCTGGGCATCAGGGTCCACTACCTGCACTCGGAGATCAATACGCTGGAACGGTCTGAAATCCTCAGAGACCTGCGGCTCGGTGTTTACGACGTCGTGGTCGGGATCAACCTGCTCAGAGAAGGTCTCGACCTGCCGGAGGTCTCACTCGTGGCGATACTCGATGCGGACAAAGAGGGATTCCTGCGCTCCGACACTTCGTTGGTACAGACGATCGGCAGGGCGGCGAGGCACGTCGACGGCCACGTGGTGATGTACGCCGACAAGGTCACCGATGCCATGCGCCAGGCCATCGACGAGACGAACCGGCGGAGAGAGATCCAGGGCGCTTACAACTACGAGCACAACATCCTGCCGAAGTCCATAGTCAAGGAAGTCAAAGACATCACCGACCGGGTGCGGCAGGTCGCGGAGACGAAGGCGCCTTACGTTACCGCCGCGGACCTGCCGAAAGACGACCTCACCCGCCTGGTCAAGGACCTGGAAAGGCAGATGCTGGCGGCTGCAAGGGAACTGGAATTCGAAAAAGCCGCCATGCTGCGGGACCAGGTGACAGACCTCCGCAAAGTGCTCATCGACATGGCGTCCCCCGTAGAAGAGGCTCGGGTCTGACGGCAGTTTAGTCCCTGTTCGTGGGTGGCAGTCGGGGCGGATGAGCGGCGCGGCTATCCCTACCAACCTACCCAGTCACACAACCGCACGTTCACCAACCAGCCGTCGTGGGGTACGGGGAATGCCTTCGACTAGGGACCGCTCGACGTGAAAGCGGTCCCACATCCGCGCCCCACCGTGGGTACCGGGTTTCCCCGGCACGACGATGTGGGCGCCCGCCGGGGCGGACGGGCAGCGCGGCTACCCTTGCCAAGCTGCCCAGTCACACAACCGCACGTTCACCAACCAGCCCCAGGGTGGGGCACGGGCGTACATTCGACTACGGACCAGCTTGAAGTGAGAGCGTTCCCACCTCCGCGCCCCACCGTGGTTGCCGGGTTTCCCCGGCACGACGATGTGGGCGCCCGTCGGGGCTGACGGGTGGCGCGGCTATCCCTACCAACCTACCCAGTCACACAACCGCACGTTCACCAACCAGCCCCAGGGTGGAACACGGGCGTACCTTCGACTACGGACCGGCTCGACGTGAAGGCGTTCCCACCTCCTCGCCCCACCGTGGGTACCGGGTTTCCCCGGCACAACGATGTGGGCGCCCGCCGTGGCGGCGCGGCTATCCCTACCAACCTACCCAGTCACACAACCGCACGTTCACCAACCAGCCCCAGGGTGGAACACGGGGCATATTTTCGACTAAGGACCGGCTCGACGTGAATGCGTTCCCACCTCCGCGCCCCACCGTGGTTACCGGGTTTCCCCGGCACGACGATGTGGGGGGCGTCGCAGGGAACGAGGCCTGCGGGTGATGGGCGGGAGGTTCTTCGCTGCGCTCCAGAATGACGGGGAGGGCGCTCAGAATCCCGCCCTGGCTGCCCTGGCCCGACGCCAGGGAATTCCTGTCGCAACCAGGTAGAGCGAGTAGGTACACGCCAGGAGGATGGCGGCGACCAGGAAACCGCCCTGGAAACCGATCCTGTCGGCGATCAGGAAGCCGGTGACCGGGCCCATCGCAGCCCCGAGGTCTTGCCATGTCGAGTACCTGGCCATCGCGGCGGGCCGCGTTCTGTCGGGCGAAGTCTCGCCAATTGCTGCGTCGAGCGCGGTGCTGAGGCCGACGGCGACGACAAACATGATCGGCAAGACGATGACCAGCACTTCGATTGAGTCGTAGGTCGCAATGACCGCCAGCGCGGCAACCACAGCCGCCATGCCGTATGCGATGGACCGGCGTCTACCCAGCCGGTCCGACAGGTGCCCAAGCGGCAGGGCGAGCCCGAGGTCGGCAAACCACCTCACCCCAATCAAAAGGCCAGCCAGGGTCACTACGGCGATCGATACCCCGAATACCCGGCTGTCCGACTCGACCAGTTCGGCAACATACGTTGAAAGGGTGGCGATCACCAGCCCGTTCGCCGCGAAGGCGACGGCAAAACTCATAAGGCTGATCGACAGGAGAGGGAGTCGGATGCGCTTGGCATGGTCCGGCAACCTCGATACGGCCAGGTCCCAGATGGCCGTCTGCCGGCCCCCAATTGCGCTGGGCCTCCTTGGCCGCCGCGGCTTAAGATTCGGGACGCGAAGAGCCATGATCACACCGAGAATGCCGATGCCTGCCAGGACGGAAAAGGCAATTCCCCTCGAGGTCTGCTCGAAAAGCGCAGCGCCGGCCGTGACCGCAATGAGGCTACCGCCGCGAGACCCGGCGGTGAAGAAGCCTATGAGGCGTCCCCGCATTTGGGAGGTGCCTACGCTGAACGCGGTCAGATGCGCGCCCAGCCGCAGGTAGGAGTAGGACACGCCCCATAACGCTCGTGAAACCAACAGGACGACGAGACCGCTGCCGAGACCGTATGCGAGAGTCGTAAGCGCCCCAAGCGCCACCGACATGACATAGGGCCCACGGACTCCGAACCGGTAGTAGACGGCCGCGGCGAACGCGTTGCTTGCGAGCCTGATGAGACGGTTGATGCTCAACGCCAGGCCGATCCAGAATGAGGTCGCCAGCCCAAACGTTTCGCCCAGCCCGAATTCGATGGCGGCGGTCGGCAGGACCACGTACATCAACGAGTCGCCCATGATCACGAACGCGGTTGGGGAAACCGCGTAGACCATCCCGGCTGGAATGATCGATGCCAGGCGACCCTTTGGGAGGGTGCGTTCCGGCTTGCCTTCGGAGGGACATTGGGCGTCGCCGGCGCCTGTTTTTCCGTTGCCGCTTCTATTCAATGAAATGCCGTGGTCCGCGATGCCTGAACCCAGGGCGCCACGCTACGCACCTGGGTTCCTGCCGGGCCGCCGAACCATAGCAACATTCGCTTCACCGTGTGGAGCACGCCAGCCAGGCGGGCACATGTTTGAATTCCTCGCGGTAGAGTTTTACTGATGGGCAAGAATCGTGCTTGTATCGCATACGGCCTCTTGATCCTCGCGGGGGCCGTGCTGGTCCTGCTCGCAGGTTGCGCCGGAGGCGAGCCTCAGGATGTGAAAGTTGCGGTGACTATACGGGACGACCGTATGAGTCCCGACACCATCCAGGTGAAGCACGGCGACACGGTGACCCTGAAAATCGACAGCGATACCCCCGGGGCCTTCCACCTTCACGGCTACGACATCGAGCAGGGGGTACAGCCCGGGGAAGTGGCGGACTTCGCGTTTACGGCGGACGCCACGGGCCGATACCGAATTGCGTTCCACAAGACAGGCAACGATGGCGCATCGGGGCACGGCCACGGTGAGCCTTCGGATGAAAGCGGCCACGGCTCGATGAGCCACGACGCCATTGAGTCGGAAGTCCCAGTCGGAGTCGAAGTAAGTGCCGCGGCGGAGCCCGGTGGCGGGGTGAACGTATTCATAGAGACCGAAAACTGGCGATGGGCGCCGGAGGAAGTCAACAAGGACCATAGCCCCGGTGCCGGCCATGCTCACGTCTACGTGGATGGGGTGAAAGTCAACCGCGTCTACGGCCCGGCCTACCACCTCACCGGGTTGTCACCAGGTACGCACGAGGTGCGAGTGTCGCTGACAGCCAATGCCCACAACGTGTTGTTGGTGAACGGCGAGCCGGTGGAAGACACCATCACGGTGACCGTTGGGGAACATCAGGGCACGAATGGCGGCAACATCGAACCCGCGGCCGCGGAAACGCCCATGTCCGTGGAGGCCATGGTCCATCCCGATGCCGTGGACGGCCACAACTTACGAGCCATGACCAGTGGGTTCACATTTACCCCAGGCAACGCGGGCAAGGACCATGTGGATGGGGAAGGCTATGGCCGGATTCTGATAGACGGTGAAGAGTTTGCGCGTCTCTATAACTCATGGTTCAAATTGCCTGCCCTTGAGCCGGGTGCGCACCAGGTCACCGTTGCCCTGTACACCAACGACCATAGGCCCTACACCTGGGACGGAACGCCTGTGGAGACGGTCGTCGAGCTTGAGGCGCGGGGAGAGATGGAACAGATGGAACACCACGGTCCCGCGGAAAGCGGAGACGAGGCGGATTCGAGCGCATCGCCAATCGAAACTGAAATAGACCTCGGGTTTCTGGAAGTCCACCCAAGGTAGTCCCCCTGACCGCCGGCCCGGCCGGGATTGCATAGTATGAGGGGATGTGGATGACGAGGCCCAAACTGTGGCTCCCGCTGATTGCTGTTGCTGCCGCGCTAGCGACTGCGCCGGTCTACGCACACGGGGTAGGGGACCGCTATGACCTGCCGCTTCCTCTGAGTTACTTCGCGGTCGGAGGGGCGGCCGCGGTGGCGTTGTCCTTCGTCATCGTCGGCCTCGTGGTGCGGGCGGAATCGCGCGTGGCGAACTACCCGCGATTGGACCTCTTCCGCTATCCATGGATTGAGCGGGTCCTCAGCGGGCCGTTATTGTGGCCGCTGAAGGTCCTGGCCGTTTTCCTGTTCGGACTCGTCATTGCCACCGGCCTGGCCGGGACCACAATGTCCGAGGGCAACTTCAGTCCTACGTTCATCTGGATCATCTGGTGGGTTGGGATGGGTTTTTTCGTTGCCCTGTTCGGCAATCTGTGGGCGTTGGTCAACCCCTGGCAAATCGTGTTTTCGTGGGTGGAAGCGGCATTCGGGTGGGCGTTTCCGAGCAAGAGGTTCGGTCTGGGACGAGAATATCCGGCCCATTGGGGAGTGTGGCCGGCCGTAATTCTGTTCTTCTGTTTCGCCTGGGTTGAGACCGCTTTCGTGGACAGCGCGAGTCCCCGGGAACTCGGCTGGATGGTGGTGGCTTACAGCGTTGTGACCTGGACGGGGATGTTTGTTTTCGGACAGCAGCAGTGGCTCCGCAGCGGAGAGGCCTTCTCAGTCGTCTTCGGACTGTTTGCCCGATTTTCGATGACCGAGGTCCGGGTGCCGCCGGCCGAAGCGTGCCGGGACTGCCCGGCCCAGGGCGGTCGAAACGAGGACGGGGAATGCGTCGATTGTTACGACTGCTTCGAGCACGCCAGGAAACGCGAGTTCAACCTGCGGCCGCCGGGGGTGGGCCTGGGTAACCCGGCGGTGATAGACGGGAGCAAAGTGGCGCTAGTCATGTTGCTACTGGCATCGGTGACGTTCGACGGATTCAGCGCGACTCCTGAGTGGTTCCGGGTCGAGACCTACTTCTTCGAACTGTTTCCGGGATTGACGTACAAGTACTTCAACGGGGTGCTCATCGCCAACACTCTCGCCCTCATCGCAATTCCCCTGGCCTTCCTGGGTGTTTACTGGGCGTTCTGCTGGCTGATGACGCAGGCGGCCGGGGAGGGGCCGCCGGCCGGCGTGCTGGTCGCAGGATACGTCCTGACCCTGGTCCCGATCGCCCTGGCGTATCACTACGCCCACTATCTGGGCTACTTGCTGATCCAGGGCCAGTCGATAATCGCATTGGCGTCGGACCCGTTCGGGCGCGGGTGGGACCTGCTTGGGACAGCGGGTTACGAAATCAACATCGGGGTGACCAACGCCCGGTTCATATGGGTATTTTCGGTGCTTGCGATCGTGGCCGGTCACATCGTCGCGGTGTACCTGGCGCACATCCGGGCGATGCGGCAATATGCGAACAGGTCTCCTGTGATGAACAGCCAACTGCCCTTGCTGGGGCTGATGGTGCTCTACACGGTTGTCAGCCTGTGGATAGTTTCCCGGCCTATGACGGAGTAATGAATTGATAACCTTGGCGAATTGCCGGCACCGGCCCCGAAAAACCAGTCCGACCGATGTTGAACGGACACGCCTGGACACAAGGGGACCACGGCCAAACAGGGAGACGATATGACCATCTATCTGACCGAGTCGGATGTAAACGAGTTGCTCGACATGGGGGAAGTGATCGATGCGCTGGAAGACGCGTTCAAGGCGCGGGCGCGCGGCGAAGCGTTCAACTCCCCGCGATCCCGCCTGCCGATCGGGCGGGGCGCCTACAACTTCATGGCTGCGTCCTGGCCGGAAAGGGGCATAGCCGGCCACAAGTCTTACACCGCCGGACCGGGCGGCGCGAAGTTCCACGTCGCGATGTATTCGACGGAAGGCGAGGGACTCCTGCTGCTGATGGAGGCGAACCGGCTGGGACAGGTCCGCACCGGCGCCGCTTCGGGCGTGGCCACGCGGCACATGACCAGTGAAGGTGAACTGAGGGTGGGGGTGATCGGGAGCGGGTACCAGGCCGAAACTCAACTGGAGGCCATAACGACCGCCTGCGAAATTACTTCCGCGAACGTCTACAGCCGCAGTAAAGAAAATCGCAACCGGTTTGCAGCGAAGATGTCGGAACGACTCGGCATCCCGGTTACTCCGGTCGTTTCCGGGCCCGAATGCGCGGAAGGCGTCGACGTGTTGGTGGCCGTGACCAACTCCGCGAATCCGGTCATCACCGGCGACATGCTCATTACCGGCATGCACGTAAATGCCGCGGGCAACAACTCCTGGCTGAAACGGGAGCTGGACACCGCGGCGGTCATGCAGTTCGACATAGTCGCGGTGGACGACGTCGAGCAGGCGAAGTACGAGTGCGGCGAACTGATGCGCGCGGCCGAGACGGGCCGGTTCAGCTGGGACCGTGCAATTCCCATTCACGAGGTGGTCGCCGGGACCCGGCAGGGCAGGACACATGTCGAAGACTTAACACTCTTCGAGTCGCAAGGGCTCGCGCTGGAAGACCTCGCCGCGGCCCGGATCGTGTACGAAAAGGCCAGGGAGCGGGGAGTCGGCATAACCCTGCCCGGCTAGGGCCTGCGCCCGGTCACACACCCCCACAGCGGCCATCCACCCCCTTAGAAGAGGCCGCTCGCGAACGGCCCTGGTGTGAGGCACGGGGCCCCACGTTACGTAGGGTGCGCTGGGATGTGGCCGCCCGGCCGGGAGGTTGGGTCGGGTGGTTAGCTGGACCTGGACATCACCGCGAAATGGCGTTCGATGCGGCCTGTGAAGAGCATTGCGCCGATGACCAGGAGCCAGAAGAACACGGCCACGCCGCTGATCCTGTGCATTATGGTGGCGGCGTCGAATCAGATGAACAACATGGCGATGCCGATGGCTGCGGATGCAACCGCGCTGTAGCGGAGAACCCCGCCGGCTTTCCACTGGTATGGCGCAGCGATTATCAAGCCCACGCCCATAAATGTGAATCCGACCTTTCCGGTGATCCAGCGCAGATCGGCAGTGACTTCAGTCGAACGCGAGAGGAGGACCCCAATGTTGGGATCGGTCACTTGGATCGCCGTCGCGGCAAGCACGATGGCGAGTGCGCCCGACACGCCGGTGATGATGCCAGACAGCGCGAACAGGGCCGGAACGAGGGGTGTGGCCAAGCGTTCGCGGATTATCCGGGTCCGCAGCAGGTACCAGGCGGCTGCCAACAGGGTCACTCCCGACAACAACCTGGCCGCTCCGCTGAGGCCGTACACAGCGCGGTTTTCGGCAATGGCGTTTAACGATGCCGCCAGAGTGGGATGATCGGCGTCGGCCGCGACACGCGTCACGACCATCAAGACTGTGGCTGCGGCAGTGATTATCAGGAAGACGCCCGCCATGCGGGCGGCTGAGTCGCGTGGTCTGCCGGTGGTGTTAATTGGTTTCCTCGTCTGTCGCTCGTGGGACAAATTCCGGTCGTTTCGCCGGAGCCTCAGCTCATCGCGCACGCGCGCGGGTTCCGCTCATCATAGAGACCTTTGCGTAACGTTCGATTGGCCGGCGACAGAGATGTCCAGTGGCCTGATTTCAACTTGCGTATCACCCTCACCCCAACCCTCTCCCTCCAGGAGAGGGGGGTGCAAGGGTCTCCTAATCATATGGGAGCGGAACGCCAGGCCCTGGAGGGTTAGTTGTCCTCAGCGGCGTCCGGTCACTACTCAGGCCTGCCCTGTGACCATGCGCACTGTCTGGCGTAAATCCACCAGCTATTCCGCGTGTGGACGACGGATTTCGTCCAGGCTGGGCAAGCCGCAAATACTTCTATTCACATGCTCAACATTTCTTCCGAAAAAAGCCCTCCAACTTTGACAAGATTCTTGAACCGGGATAACGTTCCGGTCACGGCTGGGGCGTACATAGTCTTCGGAGGGATTCGGCATGTCAGTTCGTTATATCAAGTGGATTTTGCTGCTCATGGTGGCATCCGTAGGCCTCGCGTCGCTCGCTTGTGGCACCGAGACGAAAGAGGTACGGGTCGTTGAGACGGTCGTGGTCGAAAAAGAGGTCACCAGAACCGAGAAGGTCATCGAAACGGTCGTCGTCGAAAAAGAGGTCACCAGAACTGAGAAGGTGGTCGAAACCGTCGTGGTCGAAAAAACGATCGAGGGCAAAACCGTCAAAGTAGTAGAAACGGTGATTGTGGAGAAGCCGGTTACTCGCACCGAGAGGGTTGTCGAAACCGTCGTCGTCGAGAAGCCAGTTGAGCGCGTGGAGACGAAGGTCGAGACGGTCGTGGTCACGCAGGAAAAGATCGTCGTGGAGACCGCTCCGGGCGAATTCTTCGGCGAGGTGGTGGCGAACAACACCGACACGCCCGCTGCCAAATTCACCAACCAGGTCCCCTTGCACTACCTGATGCACTATTACGGTTTCACAGAGCCGCTGATGCGGGCCAACCACTCGCCGCCTCCGAACTACTCAAGGGTTCCGTCCGGAAACGGAATAGCCGAGTCCTGGGTCATTGCGGATGACGGAAGCACGATCACGTTCAAAATACGCGAGGGCGTTGAGTTCCATGACGGTTGGGGACCCCTTACCGCACACGACGTTGGATTCAACTTCGACGAGTGCTGGCGCGAGGGGATCACGTGCGCATCGCGCGCAGGCGCCGAGCAGTTCGTGGATAGCTGGGAAGTAGTTGACGACCGCACGTTCGTCATCAACGTGAAGGAATCAGGTCTGATTCCCGAATGGTGGGACGGTGTTATGGGCAACACCGCTTACCAGGCAATCCAGATGTTCTCGAAGAAACTCTTCGACGACCTTGGTTACGACGCGGCTGTGGACATCCCGATCGGTACGGGTCCGTTCGGGATCGTGGAGTGGGTCGCAGATTCCCACATAATCCTGGAGCCGGCTTTCGATCAGCATTGGCGACGGACTCCCCACATCGCCCGCGTGACTGTCAGGGAGATCCAGGAACCGTCGGTACTTATCGCCGCTCTCAAGACCGGTGAGGTAGACATCGGCAAGGTCCCGCTGAAGTTCATCAACTCCACGTTGCGGGACATCACAGGCGCAAGGACGCAGGGACTGGGCGTTCCCAACAACCAGACCTTCATCTTCGCCGGCAACTACTGGTCGACCACAGAGCCGGGAACTGGAGCTACGGAAGACAACCACGGCCCGATAAACGCACGCATCGGCTTCCTGCCGGACGACGCTCACCCGTGGATTGGCGACCCGTCTGATCCTGATTCTATGGAGCGGGCTCGCAAGGTGCGGGAAGCGATGAGCATCGCTATCGACCGGGCGACTATCGTCGACAAGATCCAGTCCGGTATAGGGCGACCGTACTTCACCAACTTCAACTCACACCCCGGTGACGAGGCGTGGGACGAGGCGTGGAAGATTCCCTACGAACCGGAGCGGGCCAAGCAGTTGCTGGCGGAAGCGGGTTACGCGGACGGCTTCAGCTTCACAACCCACGTGGCGCCTGACCGTGAGTGGGAGCCGGAGGTCGGCGCAGCGGTAGCGCAGTACTGGCGAGAGCTTGGGCTCGACGTACAGGTGGACAACACCACCTACATCACAGCGAGGCCGCTGCTGGTGGAGAGAAAGAAGGACAACCCGTGGATGATCCACACCGGCACCGGCCAGACGCTGGATACCGCGGGAATATTCGCCTGCTGCTTCAAACCCACAGGCGGGTTCAACTTCGGCATCGAGTTGCCAGACGAGATCTGGATGAAGGCGGAGATGAACAACGACATCGTGAACACGACTCGCGATGAACGTATCGCCAGGAACATCGAGATCCAGAACTTCTTCTCGAGCAACTGGCTGACGGCGCCAATCGCGCAGTTGCCCAACACGTACGTAGTCCGGCCGGAGATAGCGGAATGGACGCCGTACATGGCGCAGACTCCGGAATTCAACTCGCCCGAGACGATCAGGGTCAACCGCTAGGACAGGTGCTCAACGTCTCCAATGCCACGACTGACATAACGATCAGGCCCGGGGGCGCCGGCGCGTCGCACGCGCGCCGGCGCCCGGAACAGGATGCGGCGTGGCCCGATTTTTGATCCGGCGAGTCGCCCTGGGCCTGTTCGTGATGTGGTTCGCCACCATCATCGTGTTCGCCCTTTCCCGCGCCGCGGGAGACCCGCGATACCTCTTCGTCAGTGAGTACTCGACGAAGGAGCAGTGGGAAGAGTGGGGGGTGCGCTTCGGCCTGGACCGCCCGTACCCGATGCAGTACCTGATCTGGTTGGGCAAGGCGGTCAGGGGCAACTTCGGCGAGTCAATCTACTTCAACGATGAGCCGAAGAAGATCATAGGCGGCCGTTGGCTGGCCACATTTCAACTCGCCATCGGCGCGTACATATTCGCGCTCCTGGTGGGAGTGCCCCTCGGCGCCTGGTCCGCCATTTCCCGCGGCACATGGCTGGACCTCCTGGCGCGCAGCATCGCACTCGTAGGTCAGGCCATGCCGGGTTTCTGGCTTGGGATAATGCTGATCTTGTTGTTCAGCGTGATATTGGGCCTGTTGCCAACATCCGGTGCAGGGACCTGGAAGCACTTCGTGTTGCCGGCCGTCACGCTCGGCTGGTTTCCGGCCGCCGGCATCCTTCGTCTCGTCAGGTCTTCGATGCTCGATACCCTTGACTCCGAGTTCATCAAATTCGCTCGGGCGAAGGGCGTGGTCCCCCGGAAGATCATCTGGAAACACGCGTTCCGCAACGCGATGATCGTACCAATGACCTACGCAGGCATCCTGCTGGCGGCGTTCATTACGGGAGCAGTAGTAACCGAGACGGTGTTCTTGTGGCCGGGCCTGGGCAGGCTATCGGTCCAGGCGGTGTTCAACACCGACTTCCCGATGCTCAGCGCGCTGGTGATGCTGTTCACGGCCACGTTCCTGGTAGTCAACCTCGCAATCGACCTGTTGTACGTGGTCATAGACCCCCGGATCAGGATCCAATGACCGCCCAGGCCGAAACTGGGGCCGCGCCGCGGATTCCGCCGGGTGTAGGGATCGCTGTCGGCAAGACTCTCTACGTTTTGCGGCGATGGCCGGTCCTGCCGATAATCATCCTGACGGCGGTCACCGTGGGCGCAATTTTTGCGCCCCTGCTCTCGCCCCACGATCCACTGCTCGGCAAACTGATCGACGAACGTGAGCCTCCGGCGTGGCATGCAGACGGGAGTGCACGGTTCCTGCTGGGCACGGACCCACTCGGGCGAGACATTCTCAGCCGCATAATTTACGGCGCACAGGTCTCACTGAAACTGGCCGGGGCCGTGCTTGCAGTTGGGACCGTGGTGGGAACGATTCTTGGCCTGATTTCCGGATGGTACGGCGGACTTGTCGATGAAATCCTGATGCGGCTTGCAGAACTGAATTTCGCCGTCCCGTTTGTGCTGGTCGCCCTGGCATCGGCAGTAGTATTCGGCCCAAGTTTCGGCCTTATGGTTATCTTATTGAGTATCTATAGCTGGGCCGGATTCGCGCGCCAGATCAGGGCCGAGACGTTGCGGTTAAAGTCTGCTGATTATGTGGCGCTGGCACGCGTGGCTGGAGCGTCCGTGCCCCGAACGTTGTTCCGGCACATATTGCCAGGGGTCATCAACACAGTTGTGGTGCTGATGACCCTGAACCTTGGCCAGTTGATCCTAGCAGAGGCTGGGTTGAGCTTCCTGGGAGTCGGCATACCCGGGCCCACGCCGGCGTGGGGCAGCATGGTTGCCGACGGCCGGGACTACATTTCCGAAAACTACTGGATAGCGCTGTTGCCGGGTCTGGCCATATTCTTCGTGGTGTATGCCATGAACTTCATGGGAGACTGGCTCCGGGACCGCTGGGACCCCAGGCTCAGGCAACTTTGAGTCGGCCCGGCAGGGTCAACCAGCCGGCGAACGAGGACGAGCCGGGCGTCAATTGGCAACGCCGAAGGACGCGTGAGGCCCGGAATCTTTTTACGATTAATTGATGAGATTTGGTATATATATGCGCGCACAAGTAATGGGGATAGGGGTAAACTGAGCCGCGCCGGTCCCACTGAAGTATTGGCTCTCCCGAAGGTCCCGGCATCCCGGTGGGGTTACGTCGCCACCAAATAATCCGGGATGAGGAATGTCAGACCAATTGGTCTTGGCACGGGAGTTGCCGAAACAGGGCGCCGACGGTACAAGATCAACGGGTCTTATGGAGGAACGAAGTCCAATGAAATGGAAAGTCGCATTCGCGCTGATGGCCGTAGCAGCCATGCTGTTCGTCTTTGCTGCGTGCCAGCAAGATGATGAGCCTGAAGAAGTGGTTGAAACCGGACGCCTCGAGACGGTGAAAGAGCGCGGCAAAGTCATCTGCGCCAGCCGCAACGATGTGCCAGGCTACGGATTCCTGGACTCGGCTGGAAACAACGTCGGTTTTGACATCGATCTCTGCCGAGCGCTGGCCACCGCCGTTCTGGGTGACCCCAGCGCCTTCGAAATTCGCCTGATTACAGCGGCCGAACGCGGACCGACGATTCAGTCCGGTGAGGTCGACATGCTGGTTCGCACTGTCACGTGGACCACGTCACGCGACGCACAGTGGGGCAACTACGCTCAGACGATGTTCTACGACGGACAGGGATTCCTGGTAAACAAGGCGACCGGCATTGAGAGCGCCCTGGAACTAAAGGGCGCCACGGTGTGCGTGACCCAGGGCACAACGACCGAGTTGAACCTCCAGGACTTCTCGAGCCAGAACAACCTGGACATCACACCTCTCACGTTTGAAGACACCGATGCGGTGGTGGCCGCATACCAGGGCGGTCAGTGTGACGCGTTCACGAATGACCGGTCCCAGCTTGCCGCCATCAGCAGCGCATTCGACAACCGGGATGACCACGTCATCCTGCCTGAGACCATCTCTGAAGAGCCGCTTGGACCGGTGGTACCCCACGGGGACGACCAGTGGTTCGACATCGTCAAGACGGTGATGGCGATACTCATCTACGGTGAGGCGTACGGGGTAACTTCAGGCAACGTGTCTTCGTCGGTCACAGGTGAAACCAAGGTTGACCGCCTCCTGGGTGTATCAGGATTCGAAGGGGCCTTTGGCCAGGACAGCCTGGGCCTTAGCGACACGGTAGCGCAGGACGTTATCCGAGCTGTTGGCAACTACGGTGAGATTTACGACCGCAACCTCGGTCCGGGCGGGATTGGCCTGCCGCGTAATGACGGTGACCGCAACGCCCTGTGGGCCGTCGCGCCGTGCCAGGACTGCCCCAAGGGCGGACAGATTTACGCCGCCCCTCTGAGGTAAGGCGCACCGCATACCAATTGGCCGGGGGTGTGTCAACGCACCCCCGGCCGACTAAAAGTGCCAGGTGACCCGACCCACGGGAGCGCTGCTCCCCGATGGGATAGAATCGGGCAGCGTCGCCGATAGGACTCTCCGGGGACCGTATGCCCGCAATTGCTCAACGTCTTACCTACCAGGGTATCCCGCTGTGGAGGCATGCCCAGGTAATTCAATGGACCGCCCAGATCCTGTCCGGGATCGTGGTGGTCGTACTTGTTGTCTGGTTCTTCTTCAATATCGTCAACGCGATCCAGGACCGGGAGATCCCTCACGGGTTCAGCTTCCTGGGGCGCGCCTACCAGACCCCTATCGGTCACCACTTTCTCGACTACGACCCGTCGGATACCTATGGCCGCGCACTGGTAGTCGGCATCACCAACACCGTTGTCGTGGCGGTGATTGGGGTCATTCTCGCCACGGCGCTGGGCATATTCATCGGAGTTGCGCGGCTATCCGGCAACTGGCTGGTTTCCAGGCTGGCGGCCGTCTACGTAGAGTTCTTCCGCAACGTTCCTCTTCTTCTACTCCTTTTCTTCTGGTTCTATATCTGGTTGGCGTTGCCCCAGGTGGGCGAAGGGTATGCGTACGAAGGGTTGCTCTATCTCGACAACCGGGGGATGTCGATACCGTTCCCGCTCGCGACCAGCTTCGCCGGTGTGTTGATCTGGGTTGTTGTGTCGGTGCTGGGCGTGGTCGCGGGAATTGCCACCCACAGGTTCCTGGTCCGGCGGGAGGAGGAGACGGGTAAAGCGTCTTACCCGTTGTTGGCCGGTTGGGCCGTCGTGTTTGCCGCGGGCGTTGCCGGATGGCTGGTCGTCGGGGCCATTACCGGCGAGGCGCCTCTTGCTATATCAACGCCTGCGCCGGAAGGCCGGTTTGAACGGATAGCCGGCGGGTTCACTGCTCCGGCGGGCCTCATCGTCCTGCTGATCGGGCTTGTGATGTACACGGCTTCCTACATAGCGGAGATAGTCAGGGCGGGCATAACGTCTGTCCGGCGCGGCCAGACTGAGGCGGCAAGCGCGCTCGGCATGTCCCCGTTGGGGGTGTTGCGCCATGTGACATTCCCGCAGGCGCTCCGGGTCATCATTCCGCCGCTGATCAGCCAATTCCTGAATCTGACGAAGAACAGTAGCCTGGCCGCCGCGATCGGCTATCCCGACCTGACCAACATCGCAAAGACGATGACGCAGATCGCTCCGGCTGTGTCTATTTTCGTAATTATCATGGCGGCTTACCTTGCAATGAGCCTTACGTGGTCATTGATCGGCAACATGTACAACCGGCACATCCGTTTTTCCGGGGGTTAGCGAGTGACGAGTAGCCGCGCAAGTACGATGGTACGTCCGCCTGCCATGAGCGTAGGCGCTGCGGGATGGGTCCGCGCCAATCTGTTCGGCACCTGGTACAACGGCGTCCTCACCGTTATTTCGGTGCTGGCTATTGTGTTCGGCTTGTGGTTCGGCCTTCGGTGGATTTTCACGATTGCCGAGTGGACGGTGATTGCCGAACTAGGCGGCCGCTTCGTCATCGGACAGTTCAACACCGTGGCGGCCTGCCCCGGTCAGAACTGTTTCTGGAGACCGCAGATCGGGCTGATTTTCGTGTCGGCCTTGCTGGGCATGACGTGGGGTGTCACAAGGGGTTCACTTGCCAAACAGGCCGCGCTGACGGTGTCTATCGTGGCCGCCCTGTTCGCTTTTCTGCCTTACGGGCTGGATGAGATGGGTTGGGACGTACGGTTTATTCTCCTTGCCAACCTGCCTGCGATGGGCGCCGGATGGGCATTGGCGTACTACACGAACCTATTGACGATTCGACGCATCGTCATTCTGGCCATTGCGTCGTTCCTGGTGACGCTGGTATTGCTCCGCGGCCTGCCGGGCGTGCCCGGACTGCAGCCCGTGTCGGTCATCTACTGGGGCGGGCTGATGCTGAACCTGCTGCTGGCGGTTATCGGCATCACCCTCAGCTTCCCGATCGGTGTCGGACTTGCCCTGGGCCGGCGCAGCCACCTGCCGGTGGTGAAGATGATCTGCGTGGTGTTCATCGAGGTGTTCCGGGGAGTGCCGCTGATCACGTTGCTGTTCATGTCCCAGGTGCTAGTCCCGCTGGCGTTCCCCGAAGACTTCCCACTGAATTCACTGACCCGCGCGGCCATCGTCATTACGCTGTTCAGCGCCGCTTACATGGCGGAGAACATTCGCGGCGGCCTGCAGGCGCTGCATCCGGGGCAGGAGGAGGCGGCGCGGGCTCTGGGCCTGCCCGGCTGGCAGACGACCATCCTGATCTCTCTGCCACAGGCGATACGGAACGTGATCCCGGCCATCGTTGGCCAATTCATCAGCCTGTTCAAGGACACCACGCTGGTCTACATCATCGGCATGTTGGACGTGGTTGAGATAGGCCGCGCCTTTATACAGGGGAACCAGGACTACCTGGACAACGCCCTGGAGTTGTTCGTATTCCTGGCGGTGGTCTTCTGGATCTTTTGCTACAGCATGTCTTACGTGAGCAGGCGAATTGAGCGGCACCTGGGCGTTGGGGTCCGCTAAATGCCGTTGCCGGCAGGACTCGATGCCGGCGACCGGAATTCACTGGAGGTTCAAATAGTGGTCGAAGAAGAGAAGGCGGTTGCAGAGGACATAATCATCTGCCGGGACGTCCACAAATGGTTCGGTGACTTTCATGTCCTGAAGGGGATCACGACCACGGTGAAGCAGGGTGAAAAAGTGGTGATCCTCGGTCCATCAGGGTCCGGAAAGTCAACCTTCATTCGCACTATCAATCGGCTTGAAGAACACCAGAGGGGCCAGATCATCGTCGACAACGTCGAGATGACGAACGACGTTCGGAACATAGACATGATCCGGAGCGAGGTCGGCATGGTGTTCCAGTCCTTCAACCTGTTCCCGCACCTCAACGTTTTGCAGAACATTACGTTGGCGCCGATCAAGGTGAGAAAGTGGCCACGCGAACGGGCGGAAGAGGTGGCCATGGAGTTACTGGAGCGGGTGGGAATTCCGGAGCAGGCAGAGAAGTACCCGGCCGGACTCTCCGGCGGACAGCAACAGCGAGTTGCGATTGCCAGAGCGCTGGCGATGCAACCGAGGATCATGCTCTTCGACGAACCCACGTCGGCCCTGGACCCCGAAATGATTAAAGAGGTGCTGGACGTGATGCGGGAGCTGGCCCACTCAGGGATGACCATGCTCATCGTCTCCCACGAAATGGGGTTCGCCAGGGAGGTGGCTGACCGGATGCTGATGTTCGACGAGGGCGAGATCATCGAACAGGCCACCCCGGAGGAGTTCTACAACAACCCGCAGCACGAACGCTCGAAAGAGTTCCTGTCCCAGATCCTGAACTGATTGCTATAGCCAAGGACATACTCGCCGTCTCCAGCCAAATGGCGACGCGGGCAGCCAAGTCCGCAGACCGCATAGACGCGGAGCGGCGGCTGCCACCGGAGTTGGCGACGGACATGGCCGACGAGGGACTTTTCAGGCTCCTCGTGCCGCGCTCGTTCGGTGGCGCTGAGATGGACTTCGTCGAGTACCTGCGGGTCGTCGAGACTTTCGCCCGGGCCGACGGCAGTGTCGCCTGGTGCGTAAACCAGAACAACGTATTTGCGACCGACGCTGTACGCATGCCTACGGAGACAGCGCGTGAGATCTGGGCCGATCCGCGGGCGGTGATAAGCAACGGCCCGCCGACGGCTTCCACGCGCGCCGTCGCAGTGGACGGCGGTTACCGGGTGACCGGGCGCTGGAACTTCAGCAGCGGCATACGGCACGCAAATTGGGTGGCGGCGCTGAGTCCTGTGCCACGACCAGGTGATGGTGGATTGCAGGGCGAGGGCAAAGTACAGGAGATTGTCCTGCTCATCCCGAAGGATGAGGTGGAAGTGCTGGACGTATGGCAGGTGAATGGTCTCAGGGGGACGGGCAGCTTCAGCTTCCAGGCAACCGACCTGTTCGTCCCGGAGTCGCGCGCTTACGGCCCGGATGACAAGCCTCGATTTGATGGACCCTTGTACGTGGTGCCGAAAGTCCTGATGTTCGCCACAGGGTTCGGGACTATTGCGCTGGGGGTGGCGAGGTCCGCATTGGACGCAGCGATCGAAATTGCGGGAAAGAAGGTCCCGGTGAAGCGGACTTCGATATTGAGAGACACCTCCACCACGCAGCGGCAGATTGGGGAGGCGGAGGCGAGGTGGAGAGCCGCGCGAGCCTACCTAGGGCAATCGGTTTCCGGGTTGTGGGACGCAGCTTGCAGCAGGGGGGTCCTTACTGCAGAGGAGCGAATCGGGCTGAGGTTGGCGGCCACTCACGCGATACGCGAGGCGGCCGGTGTTGCCGCCGTCGCATACGACGTGGCCGGATCGGGCGGTATCTTCGCGAGCAACCCAGTCCAGCGCCGCCTGCAGGACACGCAGGTGATCACGCAGCAGGTGCAAGGCCGTATGACCCACTACGACACGGCAGGCGCGTTCTACCTGGGCCTGGACCCAAAGTCGACCTACTACTAAGCTATGCGGCCTCGATGTCGGTGAATTCGAAGTCGCGGCCCTTGAAGAGCAGGGGTTCCCCGGAAGTTTCCGCAAGGGCGTAGGAGAAGCAGTCGCCGAAGTTCAGTCCGGCCGGGTGGTTTCCGTTGTCCGGTTCGTTAAACAGGACCGCCAAAGCCGCTGAAGTATCGACGATCACCTGGGCAGTCCGCGCTCGTCATACAAAAGATCACCGTGGTCGACTGCCGACGGGCCGGCCTCGCGCAGTAGTCTGGCGCAGCGATCAGAAACAGCACGCATTTCTTGAATCCGAGCTTCGACGCTGCGTTCGTGTTTCTCGCGCTTCAGGCGTTCGTCGAGCGCGACGGTGATGGCGCCGGTCATGGACTCGCCAGTGAGGTCGGCCAACTCCCTGGCAATCCGGCAGGTATGTTCGTTCTTGATGTTGAGGCTCATAGTGCGGTGTAGGGTAGACCGTCAATTGACGATGCTACCCTACGTCCAAGCCCTGGTGGATCAACGGAGTAAGTAGAGCCTGATGATGTCCAGCATTTCGTCCCTCGTGAGAGTTCCGGCGAAGTAATCGCGGACGGCCGAACTCGCTTCCTCCCTGTCGATCTTTTCGTCCTTGTTTGCGTCGTAGTCGTTGGCCTTGCCGGGCAAGTCTACGTTGGTCACCGAGATGGCGACCGTAATGCTGGCAGTCGAATCGAATATGTCAGTCGCAGTTACGACCACTGTGTAGCTTTCCCGCGACTCGTAGTCCAGCTTCGTCGCAGCGCCCACTGTGATCTGGCCACTGTCGGCGTTTATGTCGAAGTAAGCCGCGTCGACGCCTCCAATGGAGTAAATCAGCGTGTCGTTATCTGCGTCGGTGGCTGTGACGCGGTTGCCGACGAAGTTGAATACCGAGGTGTTTTCCGGTACGGAGCGGCTGGTTTCGGATCCCTCCGGGAATACCGGCTTGGCGTTTCCTGGAGCCCCCACGCCAGTGCTCGACCAGTCGCCCTTACCCCAGTCGTTTGTGGCCCTAACCTGAACTTCATGCCGTTCGCGGAGGGCCAGTCCTTCCAGGGAATATTCCAGCGCCCCTCCGGCGGCGGCGGTCCATATGTCTTCCACAACGGTCCAGTTGGAGTCGATAGTCTCGTCGTCGTCCGCGCGGATGTGGCGCAAGTCGTAGCCGGTGACCGGCAGACCCGCTTTCTGCTCCGGTTCGCTCCATGCAACGGCCAACGTGTCATCAACGCCCTCGACTGAGTCGATCGTCGGGGGCCCGGCCTTTTGTTCGTGCCCGTATACAGTGATGGTCCAGGATTCCAGAATTCCTTCGCCGATGGCGTAATGGTCCGTAATTCGCAGGGTCCACTCCCCGTTGGGGTCCTCGCCGAGGTGTTTTGCCGACCCGAACCGGTACTCGCCGTGAAACGGTACGTAGTCAAAGAAGAAAATGGAGTCGCTAGAGGTGTCCAGGGGGACTGCCAGCCTTGATTCGGCGCCCGACGGTGATTCCAGCACGATCTCAAGGTCTCGGAATGAATCGTGCTGGAATGAGACCCTGACTTCGACGAACTCCGTGAAACCAATGCTGGAGTCGAGCGTGAGGGCGCTTGTGACCGTAGCGGTTTCGCCGCGTCCGGGCGCATCGGGCACTTCGAGGTCCAGTTCTTCGGACTCAACCGTCGTCGCCGTCATTGCAGGGATGTTGGTCCATTCCTTCGCCAGCTCGACTGCGGCTCCTGCGTCTACCACGCCAAACCCATACGAATGGTTGAAGTGATAGCGGTCCCCGGGGGCGTCGGCCCCGTACTTGGCGGCGCCGTCTTCCCAGCCGGAACTCGCCGGATCGTTCTTGCGCGCGGACGCGGCAAGGATCAGTTTGATGTCCCGCCATGTCAGGTCCGGATTGGCGTTGCGCGTCAAAGCTGCCACGCCTGAAACGATAGGGGCTGCCGCAGATGTGCCTGCGAAGTCCGAGATGTATTGGTCGGAGTTATCGGTGGTCAGAATGCCGGCGGACTCACCCAAAGTACCCGGACGGTCATTCGCGGGTGCGCAGACCCATAAGTTGGCCCCCATTTCCGAGTAACCAGCCCTCCCGTCCCGGCTGTCCACGGCACAGGCAGCCGTGGTGGCATAGTAGTTGGCGAGGCCGTCAAGGTTGGAGTCGTCTCCCAGTAGATGTCCATTGCCAGCTGCGAAGACGTAGAAAGTCCCTTTCCCTTCATGGCCGTAGGTAACACCTGCATCTATCGTCCGTTCCCATAGCGATCCTGGTGAGAAGGCAGTCGGGCCGTCTGTTGGCCCCCAACTGTTATTGGACACCGCGGTCACTGCAGCGTTGCGCGACATGGCGTCCAACAAGTTGAAATACGACAAGTCATCTGCGAGGAGGTTGTACCCGTATATGGTGGCGCGCGGCGCCACTCCTCGCACACCAATGTCGTTGTCGCGGGCCGCGATTATGCCGGCGACATTCGTGCCATGGTGTTCGAGCGGGGTATATATGTCATCTTCGCCGATGTAGTCGTGGTTCTTTTCTTCGTCAACGTTGTCCTTGAGGTCGGCATGGGCGTGGTACATGCCATCGTCGACGACCGAGATGTTTATTCCTTCGCCCAGGATTCCCTCTGCCCAGACGGGTTCAACATTGATGTCCCTGGCGTCGGAACTGTTCAGGTGCCACTGGCAAAGGAACAGCGGATCATTGATCTGAGGGTTGTTCGAGGCGCGTGACCGTGATTCACACCCTTTGATGAATTCGGTGTGTTCGGTGTCCACAGTGGGGTAGACGTAGAAAGGTATGGGCCTGGGAGGCTCAAACAACTCAAAACCCTCGAAGGAGGGCGAAGACACGCGGATGTAATACGTGCCCGGTTCGAATTCGTCATAGATCGAGAAACCGATAGAGAATATCAAGCCGGACCCTCTGAGAATCCTGCGATACATATTGGAGGAGATCTCTTCACCTTCAGAGTCCAGGAGCGCTCCTTCCAGGGGATAGAAATTGATGCTTTGTACATCGATGATCACGTAGGTGCGTTCGGTGAAGTCGAGCCTGAAGTAGTTTTCGTCCCCTGTCACATCGACAGTTCCGCCGTTGGGCACACCGAGATCCAGGGACACTGCGGTTTCAGGATCACTCCCCGGAGCCGTAACCACTTCGGCATGCAGGGTGTAGTCCGTCGGCTCACCCTCAAAGGTGACGAGAACAATGTAGTAGATGCCCGGCGGGACGGTTTTGCGGAGCGCAGACGTGCGTACGTGATCCCTGATGAAGGCGTCATCATTGAACACGAGCAGGTTCTCTTGGCTGTCGTACAGCCCGGCGACGGTGTCCGCGTCTTCATCTCCGGTTACATATGCCCAGATGTCGGTAACGCCCGACGCGCCGGACAGGTCGATGCTGAAGACATCCCAGTCTTCGGCATCGTGGAGGTGCCCGGATACAGATGACCCAAGGGTCAATGGCGTCGCGGTGGCGAATGTGTTGCCGTGACGGTCACTGGTCTGGGCATCTACTTCACCTCCACCAACCAGAAACAAAAGACCGAGGGAAAGGGCCAGGACCAACACCTTTCCGGCAGGGAATCGGAGGGTGGGAGCAAGAATTGATGAGGTCAGGTGCATGGAATCATTCTCGAAGGCTGAATTGGGCCAGGTGGGGTGCGCCGTCGTTTTCACTTCGCCTGCGCTTCTCTCCACCAATTCGGGCTGGAAATCTCAACACCGTCGTGGGCTGCCAGTTCATTGGCTAATTCCAGCGACGGGAAGCCGGGCTCTGTTTCTATAAGGAACCCGTTCTCGATGAAGCCCAATTCAGATGTACTCTCCGGCGAGATTCCATTCTGGGCAAAGAACTCAAGGACCTGTTGCTCAGTCCAACCCGGATCGAGCGCCACGAGAACACCGCCGGGCAGCGTCATCAATTCGCCGCCGGACTCCGACCGGAAAACCGGACCGGAATCTACAACCTCGTCAGTTCCCCTCTGGACGATGCTATTCGAGACGCCGCGTACCAGAACTTCGTCTTCCGAGGTGACGGCAACATTGTCCTGGAGGACGAGGCCGTCTTGCAGGACGACCCGTTGTGTTGCGTCTCCATCCTCCCAGGTGTAGACCGCGCCCTGCTCAGCGGGGGCCCCTACCGCGGAACGCGCCCCTGACGCTGCAGGCGACTGGAGATCGGCCACCACCTCCAGCGTCAACTTATCCCCCGGCCCGGGCATTGGAAAACCTGGTGGTCCCGTGTCAGGTTCGGATGCGAGCGCCGCATTCACGATTAACCCGGCAGCGAAGGCCCCCAAAACCACGACGGCCGCGAGGGCTGCCAACGGGATAGATAGTCGTCCGAATTTCATTGTTGAACCTGCTGTCCGCTCCGGCGTTTGGCGCGATCCCGCTTTCTTCTTACCGTCAATTGAGTCGCCTGATTGCGACTGCGTGGTACGAGTCCATGAACAGGAAATCTCTTCTTTTGGCAGTGTGCTCCCCTTGATGGAACGGGTTCACCTTACGCAAATCTATCGAAACGCGTGCCGTTGTCAATAACATTGGGACTCAACCCAAGTCTGCGGTCATTTTCGGCATTCCACGATTGAAATGCGGCCCCTTTACCCCAACTACGCAGAGGAATGGACGAAACCCTTTTTGTCGATGGGATAGGTCACACCTTTCCTTACATGCAAGTTTTCATTTGATTTCTGGACTGCGTTGCGAATGAATACCATCACTCGTCCTTAGTTGCGAGAAAACCTGCCTTGGAACCTTGTGGCGCAAACAGGGAAACAGGCCGCTTGTGCCGCGGTCATGATACGCCGTATCGCTATCTTTCGTTTGCGCGCGACTGGTTTGCGCGACAACCGTCCGAAGCCCTGGTCGGGAAAGTCCATGCGTAGCCAGGGCCCCGTGGGGTAGGATGATCGCTGCCGGTCGCTCCTGGTACAGAGGTACGAGACGGGATGGTCGTTGGGATGCCCTCTCGGCTCGTCTGATCCATGCACCCGGCGCGGGCTGCGTGCATTAAGCGACACTAGCTAGAGGGCCAGAGTCACCCTTGAGCACAGCAACGTTGGGCGGCTCTGCGGACGAAATTTCCGGAGAGTTTCGAAAGGAATACAAAGATGGATGGAAACAGCACCGGTCTGGCAGGCGCAGCCACGATCAGCATCACCCCGCCGTATCCCGTACCGACCTACGGCGGTCCGCACCTCGTGCGCGGCCAGGAAGACAGCGACATACTGGCCCACGCAGTCGTGTTCAGCGACGGCGAACAGACCAGCGCCGTCGTATCGGCCGATGTCCTGGTGATCGACAGATGCACCATCCTGTGGATCAAGGAGTTGGCGTCCCTCAGGACCGGCATCCCCCAGGACAACATATTCGTCGGAGCCACCCACTCACACGCAGCTCCAGCCGTTTCGCCGACTTTTCGCGCCGGCAATCAGCCCGATCCCTTCTACGCTGACTTCATAGTCACCCAGATAGCGGCAGCGATCGAGCAGGCCCACTCGGAAATGCGGCCGGCCCGCATAGCCCCCGGTGACGCGGCTACGAGCGGCCTTACGTTCAACCGGAGACTGGTGCGTCCGAACGGAGTAATCATTCACACGGTGGTCTTCCAGGAAAGGCCCGACGCCAACGACCTGGACCCCGACTACCCGCCCGAGGGGCCGGTTGATGAGGACGTCGGTTACATTCTCTTCGAAGAACCGGACGGCTCGCCCATCGCCTGCCTTATGAGCTTTTCGTGTCACAACCACTCCTCGTGCGTGAACTACTTCCACAGGGATCTGTTCGGAAGGGCAGGGGACATGGTGAGGCGAAAGCTGGCCGTCGATATTCCCACTCCGTTCCTGGCCGGCGCCTGCGGAGACACGATGTGGGTCAACCCGAAGGCCGGTCTGCCGGAGGACTCACTCGCCTACACGTGGGAGCTTGGCGAAAAGATAGCCGACGCAGTTTTGACCGACGTGCAGGGCAGGGAACGGATTGACATCACCGGCATTCGGATCGAGTCCCAGGTAATGGAGATTCCGGACCGGTCGTTAGAAGACTCCGAGTTTTGCGAAGACAACTGCCGAGGCTGGGACGTCGCGTCCCGCCAGTTTGCGATGAGCAGGTACGGGCCTGAGAAGTTCGTATTGGCCGATCGCGGCGACACGTCATGCCTCGTCGAGATCGGCGCAATTTCGATTGCCGACACGGTGGCCATTTCGACGAATCCGGCGGAACTTTTCGTGGCGTTCGGCCTGGAGATAAAGGAGCGATCGCCGTTTGACGTTACGATCATCTCCGAACTTACGAACGGCTATTGCGGGTATGTGCCAACTGAAATTGCGTTCGAAGGCAAGGGATACGAAACGCACCGGACCACGTTCCAGAGCAGGCTCGTGAAATCCGGCGGACGCATAATTACAGACACGGCCGTTGAGCTGCTGGAAAGTTGCAAGAACGGCGCTTGAGTCGAATGCGGGTGTGATCAGGGTCGCCGGGCCAATATCCCGGCGGCGTAACCGCGACCCTTTTGGGCGGAGCGCCCGTTAGACGTGCTGGTCTACGAGGATGGTGTTACCGTCCGGGTCCTGGGTAACGAAGCTGGCCGGCCCTGAGCCGGCTTCATCCGCCTCCGAGACCATGGCCACGCCTTTCGACTTCAACTGCCGTTGGAGTTCCCGCACGTCTGTGTAGGTGTCGAGCGGCTGTGCCATGGCGTCCCAGCCCGGATTGAATGTCAGGATGTTTCCCTCGAACATGCCCTGGAATAGACCTATCGTGCAGGCGCCATTCCTGAGGATCTGCCAGTTCTGCGACGGGTCGCCGCCGCCGACCGCGAATCCGAACTTTTCGTAAAACTCCCTGGAAGCCTCAAGGTCCTTTACGGACAGGCTGATCGAGAAGGCGCCGAGTTCCATGTTTAGTTACTCCCTGGAATTGCGGGCGAGTTACGGCAGCGCCCTGCAAATGTTGAACGCGCGGTAACGCAGTCTGTTACGCGATGACCTCTGCCGTCACTTGACATTCTCACATTAACGGGGAGCGCCCGTAGTCGACATGACACATCCGAGATTCGCACAGAGCTCGCAGACCGCCACTTCCACCTCCAATGCTAACCGGCACTGCCGAGCGTTTTGTGACAGCATCATTGAGTGGGGAATCCAGGAACGACTTGGGGTGAGGGATAGTCCGAGTTGAAACCCAGAAAGCTCACCACATCGGCCTTGGCAATAGTCGCAGTTACCCTGCTGGTCGTCGGCGTCGCGGGTCTCGTGGCGATTGCGGTCCTGTCTGCCGGACCGGAAGCAGATAACGTTCCTGCGGCCGAAGACCAACGGCTGATGGTTCCCACTGTTGCGGAAACAGGGCTTCCCACCCTTGCCGCAACCCCAACGAAGGCAGTTGTATCCAACACTGGGCCAACTCCCACTCCGGCAGTAGAAGTGGTTACACGGACGACCCCGACTGCTGTTCCCACCATCCCGATTGCATCGACGCCGACTTCGACACCGACTTCGACCGTCGTCCCGACCGTCTTGATCAAGTCGACGCCCTTGCCCACCGCCACACCCACCGTCGCCCTCGAGCCCATGCCGACAGCGACGGTCATTCCTGCTCCAAAGATTAGTCCCGGTTCGACTCCCAAGACCGGGACAACGGCCCTTGAAAAACCCGACAAATCGGAGAAGTTGGTCATTCAGACAGACCGCACGGCCATCGAGGCCGGTCCGACTGTGAGCGGCGCCGGCCGGGGAACTGTCTTTACGTGGCAGGACGGCGATGCAACGCGTCGGGTCGTTTTGCAGGGCGACCTCGTTGCCCAGGAGACCGCGTCGAATGGACCGGACGATGTCGTAATCGTTGAAGGCGTGAGGGACAGCATCGTTCAGAGGCAGCCCGGCCATGGCCAGGACTCCATGCCGGTTTTTCGTTCTGAGTCCGGGGGCGAATTGATGACCTTGCCGGGCGGCGTCCTTTTGGCGCTCGAACCTGGGTGGGACCAGGCCCGGGTCGACAACTTCTTCCTGGAGAACAACATCTCGAAAGACCGGACGTCTGAGTTGACGTTCATTGAAAACGGGTTTTACGTGGAAACCGGGCCGGGTTTCCCGTCACTTGAACTTGCAAATGACCTGGCCGCGAAGGACGGAGTGGTTATTTCCAGTCCTAACTGGTGGAGAGAGGCCCAGACGAAGTGACGGCGCCATTCCTCTTGAGGCGCTATTCGTCAACCGGTCCAGAATTGTCCGTTACGAGGGCTCATTGGCAACTTGATCCTCCGGGGCGTTTTCTGTCGCTCCCCTGGGCCAGGCAGGGTTTACTCCTGGCGATCGCAGTCGCCTTGTTCTTCACAGCCGGGGCCGGCGATGTAGGCGCGCAGGCCTCTGATGACCATGGGAATACGTTCAGCGCTGCGACCAACATTGCGCTCGGATCTTCGTTGGCCGGAAGGATCGATTACGGGGAGGACCAGGATGTATTCAAACTGGACCTTACCCGGGCACCAGGGTTTACAAACGTCTGGATCTACACTACCGGGGAATTCGATAGCTGGGGACAGCTACACGATAGTAACGGCGGCCCCATAGCGGTGAATGACAACCTCGTAGCGGGTGCAGAGGACAATTTCCACCTACGGGCGTTTCTTGCGCGCGCGGTTTATTACATTCAGGTGTTCAGCGCCGACGACATTGCGACGGGAGACTATACCCTGCACGCGGAGGTGGCGTCAGATCCTGGAAACACTATTGGTGTGGCAACGAATCTGTCCCTGGATTTTCCTGCGCCTGGGATGATCAGCACGTCATCAGACTCAGACTACTTCAGGCTCGACGTTACCAGAACTGCGAGTTTGGTCATAAGCGCCAAGAGCGGCAATTACAGGCCCATAGATGTTGTGGTGTATGACGAGGCGCGAACAGAAATCCCCGTGAACGTGCACGCCTTGGGCACGCGTCTTTCTTCCCGCATTGTCTGGGATGGCTTCAGGATTTATGACGACTTTGAGCCTGGAACTTATTTTGTACGGGTGTTGGCTCCTCCCGGACTGCGTAACTATCCAGTCCCTTACACAATATTGAGTTTTGATGATGTTGCCTACTCCATGTTTATTGATGAGTGCGAGGACGCCACGCGTTCGATGGGCGACCCATTGATTAATGATCCGCTTTACGCCTGCCAATGGCACCTGGACAATCCCGATGACTATGACATCAACATTGAGGATGTCTGGGCCGAAGGATTAACTGGTGACGGCATCAACATAGCCGTCGTGGACAACGGCATGGACCATGCTCACGAAGACCTTGCCGAAAACGTCGATACCGCCCGTAACCATGACTACACCGGGAGCGGAGACATACATTTCCGGTATGCGCATCACGGGACGCACCTTTCCGGCATCCTGGCGGCCCGGGATAACGACGTCGGCGTGCGCGGCGTGGCGCCGAGGGCGACTATATACGGCTACAACCTGTTGCGCGCCAGGACAATCCGCAACGTGGGTGACGCAATGACCCGAAACGGGGCCGAGACGGCGGTGTCCAACAACAGTTGGGGACCGGTCGATAGTCCTGGGTTGGGGCCAGCTCCCGCTATCTGGGAAGCGGCGATCGAATCCGGCCTCAGGTCTGGTTACGACGGAAAAGGGACGTTCTATGCCTGGGCCGGTGGAAACGGACACTTGGTCGGCGACGATTCCAACCTGGATGAGTACGCAAATTTCTACGGTGTAACTGCAGTGTGCGCGGTCAACGACCACGACACGAGGAGCAGCTTCTCTGAGACGGGCGCCAATCTGTGGGTCTGCGCACCGTCGAATGATCGCGGTCATCAACACCTGGGTATCGTCACAACCGAAAACTCCAACCGGTATTACAACGAGTTCGGCGGTACATCGGCGGCGACCCCGTTAGTAGCGGGTGTGGCCGCGTTGATGCGTAGCGCCAACCCTAATCTGAGTTGGCGTGACCTGAAGCTGATTCTTGCGGCCACGGCCCGCAAGAACGATGCCAATAACCCGGGATGGGAAGTTGGCGCACTGAAGCACGGCTCCGAAACGGACCGCTACAACTTCAACCGTGAGTACGGCTTTGGGGTGGTTGATGCCAAGGCCGCCGTCGATCTGGCAAAGGACTGGATTGGCCTGCCGCAACTTCAGAGTGCAAGAGCGGCGTCTGGCCGGCTGGACATGCGTATTCCGGACTCACCTGTTTCAGATGCCCCTGAAAGAGTGCCGGCAACGGTTTCAACGGTCACACTGAACAGCGAAATAGGCTTTACCGAATTTGTCGAAGTCAATATATCCGTCCGGCATGGCTCCTTCAGAGACCTGGAAATTGAACTCGTGTCCCCGTCCGGGGCGGTCTCGAAGCTGGTCTCGGAATTCGACGTCTCAGTCGAAGAATCGTTCGACCGCGTCCGGTTGAACGGATCTTTCCGCTTCGGTTCGGCAAGGCACCTGGGGGGAAACCCAAACGGAGAATGGCAGTTGCGTGTTGCCGACCGGATTCCGAGTCATGGGGGGATATTGGATTCCTGGAGCATAACCATCTACGGCCACACGGGTGTGCTTTCTTGCGAGACCGGGAACGCCGTGGCCGATGCGGTCAACAATCCGGGCCTGGTCTCTGACTGCAAGACTCTGCTGGGGGCGCGATATGAACTCGCGGGGCCTTCAGGACCCAACTGGTCGGCGCAGACGCCTATCTCAGAGTGGGACGGGGTAACCGTAAGCGGGACGCCGCAACGCGTCACGGAACTGGACCTTTACGGAAGCCAGTTGACAGGCAGCATACCGGCAGAGATGGGTGACCTGCAAAACCTGCGGGCGCTGATACTGTCGGGAAACCAGTTGACCGGAACTATTCCGCGCTCGTTGGGCAATCTTCCCAAACTCGAGGCGCTGGATATTCGGAGTAATGAACTGACCGGGTCGATTCCGACGGAACTGGGCGGTATTTCCAAGTTGAGGTCTCTGTCTGTTGGGGAGAACGACTTGACGGGCCCGATACCTGCGTGGCTTGGCAGCCTTTCTGATTTGCTGTCACTGTCGCTTGAGGGGAACGGTTTTACGGGCCCGATTCCTGTGGAACTGGGTGGGCTCGTTAACTTGCGAACGCTGTCGCTTGCGGACAATTCGCTGACCGGTCCGATCCCAATGGAGTTGGGCGGTCTGTCCAACTTGAAAGAGCTATATCTGGGCGGGAACCAACTAACAGGGGTAATGCCGACCTGGTTGGACAATCTCGCCGACCTGTACGTGCTGTCCCTCACGGGTAACCAGTTAGATGGTGCGATACCGCAGGAACTTGGCAGCCTGCCAAATTTGACGACGTTGGACCTGTCGGACAACCGGTTGAGCGGACCGATTCCCGCGGCGATTGGGGACTTGTCCAACCTGCGACGGATTCATCTGTCCGGTAACCAGTTGGAAGGTTGTATCCCTCAACAGCTAAGGGGTGTGGACGAAACCGATTTTGACGACCTGGGACTCCAATTCTGCGACGTTTTGCTCAGCGATTTGACCGTTAACCCGGGAACCTTGACCGCTCCATTCGACCCCCATGAGACCGAGTACATCGCGGAAGGAACGTCCCGTGTCACCGTGACTCCGGTCAACGCGCACGGCGCCACAATCCGGTTCCTGGACGAAAACGGAGTTGAACTCGCCGATGCCGACCGCTCATTGGCCGGCCACCAGGTGGATGTGGACGCCGCCGACGTCAAAATCAGGATCGTGGTCACTTCGCAAGATCGCAATTCCTCTCTCACGTACACGCTTCTGATAATCCGGCGAGACTTGCCTGGGCCGCCGGTCATCAACGCCGTCACGCCCGGTTTGGAGTCGCTGGTGGTTGACTGGACCGCGCCCATGCAGACGGGTGGCGCGGATATTGCTTCCTACGACCTTCGCTACATCGAGACTGCCGCCCCGGACTTCTCAGACGCAAACTGGACCCTTCTTCAAGATGTGTGGTCAGATGGCTCTCTGACTTACTCCATTGCCGGCCTGAAAGGGGGCGCGGAGTACACCGTCCAGGTACGCGCTGTGACCGCTGCTGGCGAAGGCCGGTGGTCCAACGAGAAGGGCGGTACGGCCATTGCTTCCGGGGACGCGCCGGTATTCGTGGATGGGTTGTCCACCACCCGTTCGATAGCCGACAATTCGGCTGAAGGAACGGACGTTGGGATACCTGTTGCGGCAACTGTGGCCGGTGACCACGAGCTGACCTACACACTTGGCGGTACGGACGCTGCCAGGTTCACCATCGACGAGAAGACGGGACAGATCAAGTTGGGCGCCGGCGCTGCGCTTGACTACGCAGTGGCGCCGTACATGTTCAGCGTCGACGTTACGGCCACCGGGCCATCCGGGACCAGCTCTACGATCGTGGTGACGATCGCCGTGATCGACGAGAATCTTGGTACTCTCGGTAGTCGATACGATGCCGACCGGGACCGGAAAATCGATAGGGATGAGGTTGTCGCGGCTATATCCGACTACTTCAGTGACGTCATCTCCAGGGATGAGGTTGTAAGGCTCATTGCCCTCTACTTCTCCGGATGATTCTTTGCGATTGGGGCCCATAAACAATGGCGCAAGGGCGGGAACTTCGAAACTCAGTCGGCAATATCTTCGTAGGGACGTAAGGGGAATGAGCCAACGCTCCTCCCAGGCGGGACGCGCGGCCGCGGTTGGCCGCGCAGGATGCGAACTTAGGGAGTTGCCCAATTGAGTTTCTTGACCGCGGCGGCACTGCGTCGCCCAACGGCGGCGATCCTGGCTATTTTCCTCGTGCTGGGTTCGGGCATATTCGCCTATCGCACCCTCCAGGTCGAGCTGTTCCCGCAAATCGAATTCCCGCTCGTCACTGTATTCACCACCTACCCTTCAGCAGACCCCGAAGCCGTTGCCACGACCGTAACCGGTCCCATTGAACGGGCAATCGCGGGTACAGCGGGCCTCGAGACCATTCAGTCGACGTCGTTCGAGGGTAACTCCGCCGTTTTCGCAACCTTCGAATACGGGACCGACATGACTGAAGCGGAAAGCGTCATCGCCGCCGCCGTCAACAGCATAACGTTTGGGGCGGGAGTGGATGAGCCAGACGTCGGCCGATTCAATCCGGACCAGATTCCGGTCATAGAGTTCAGCGTGGTGTCCGACCGTAGCGTGTCTGAAATTCAGGGCATCGTGGAATCCCGCATCCTGCCCGAATTATCCGGAATTGAAGGCGTCATGGAGATCGTCCTGTCCGGAGAGGTCGATAGGAGTGTCCGGGTGGTTGTGGACGCCGACAAGGTCAGGTCGTCCGGAGTCTCCCTGTTCCAGATTTCAGGCGCGCTGCGCGAGAACAATCTCACCTTGCCTGCCGGGGTGGTCTTCGATGGCGAGCAGGCGGTAATCGCGAAGACGACCCATGAATTCGACTCGGTCGAGGACCTCAAAGACGTCATAGTGGGCGCGTCCGATTCGGGCCCGGTCCGCCTGTCCGACGTGGCTGAAGTTACGTTTGGCGAGGGAAGGCCCGAGAGCATCTCCCGCACCAACGGCCGGCCTGGCATAGGCGTCGGTGTGTCGAAGACTCCCGAGGCCAACACGCTGGACGTGACCACCGCGGTCAACGAAGCCCTCGATGGGATTGCCGGTCTGCCGCCCGACATAGAAATTATTGTCGTATCCGACCAGGGCCCGGCCATCAAGAACCAGGTCGACACGCTGGTTAGAGAAGCCATATTCGGGTTCCTGTTCGCGGTGACGGTCGTGTTCGCTTTCATGTTGACGATTCGCCCCACGATCATTCGCGGCTTGTTCAACACGGTCCGACCGACCGTAGTGATCGGACTGTCGATTCCCCTTAGCGTCTTCACTGGAATCCTGCTGATGTCATGGCAGGACATGACGCTCAACTTCATGACCCTGGGCGGCCTCGCCATCTCCGTGGGGCGGGTTGTGGACGACTCGATTGTCGTGCTTGAAAACGTCTATCGACACATCCAGGCCGGACGCGACCGTTGGCGCGCTGCGCTGGAAGCCACCACGGAGGTGGGGCCAGCTATATTCGCCTCCACGATGACGACCGTGGTCGTCTTTCTTCCCCTGGCGTTCATCCAGGGCCTTGTCGGGGCATTCTTCCTGCCTTTCGCCCTGACTGTGACGTTTGCGTTGATTGCGTCGCTCGTCGTTGCCCTGACCGCCGTGCCGGTCCTTGGCGCGTTGCTTCTCCGGCCGGGCGACCTGCCGGAGGGCGCGGGCGACGAGGGAGAGATCATGCTCCCGGAGACCTGGATGCAACGGGTGTACGGACGGATACTCAAGTGGGTGCTGGGGCATCGAATCATCACGATGGCCACCGCTATCGGGATTACCATCCTGAGCCTTGGGCTGACCGCCATCATTCCCGTGAACCTTTTCGGTGGGGGAGACGACCGCGCTCTGCGGATCGAACTTGCGCTTCCGGCGGGCACTCCCGTGAATGAGACGTTGGCCGAGGTGATAGAGGTAGAAAATCGTTTGAGCGAAATATCGGATGCTTACACGGTCAGCATTGGCGCGACCGGGTTGGTCTTCGGCTCTGCCCCGGGTGGCCCTGAACAAGCCAGCTTCTTCGCCAACCTGGCCGACGATGCCCCGGACGATATCGCCAACATACTCAGGCGGGAGCTCGACAAGCCGGGACGATCCCTGAGCATTGTCGAGGTCCAGGATGGTCCCCCTGGCGGCGGCGTGGAGATCTTCGTCACGGGACCGGATTACGACGATATCTCCGCTACCTCGGAAGAGTTGTTCACGGCCCTGTCCACCATCGACGGCATTGTCAATCTCGAGAACACCGTCTCGAAGGCGCGCGACGAAATCTCTATCCAGGTCGACCCTGAAAGGGCGGCCTTAATCGGGCTGACCACGCGCCAGGTTGGCCTGCAGCTCAGCCAGTACCTCATCGGTCAGACGGTTACGTCGATAAAAGTCGATGGGGAGACGGTTGACGTAGTCCTGGTCGGGGACCCGCGGAGCGTGGCCGGTGTTGAAGGGATCAAGTCTCTTGTCATCGTCGGGCCCGCCGGTTCGGCGCCGCTGGGAGACATCGCCGATCCAGTCGTAAGGGAAGGTCCGGTCTCGATAAGCCGCACGGACGGTGTGCGTTCGGCCAGCATCACCGGAGACATAATCGTGGACGACACGCAGGCGGTCGGAGTGCTCATCGACGAGAAGATTGCCGACCTCCAGGAGCGCCCCGGCGTCAATGTCACGAGCGGCGGGATATTTGCCGAAATAGCGGAAGGCTTCCAGGCCATCTTCGTCACGATGGCCATCGGGATCATCCTCGTTTACCTCGTCATGGTCGCCAGCCTCGGCTCCCTCAGAAACCCCTTCGTGATTGTGACCACGTTGCCGTTTGCCCTCATAGGTGTGCTGGTCGCGTTGGCCGTAACCGGCCGTTCTCTTGGACTCCCGGCCATGATGGGCATTCTGCTGTTGATCGGCATCGTCGTCACGAACGCCATCGTTCTGATCACGTTCGTCGAGCAGCAGCGGGAAAAGGGCATGTCCGTCTACGACGCCCTCACGTCCGGCGCCCGCGTGCGTCTCCGGCCCATCCTCATGACCGCTCTGACCACCAGCTTCGCTCTCCTGCCGCTCGCCTTGGTTTCCGAGGGTAGCGGTGGGCTGATAAGCGCCGAGTTGGCGACCGTGGTCATCGGCGGACTGATCAGTTCCACGGCCCTGACGTTGATCGTCGTGCCCATCGTGTACCTGTTCTTCAACGAGACCATGCCGAACTTCTTTGGCCGGCTCTTGCGCCGTGGGACTCGGCTGCCGGCGGCAGTCGCGACGGAAGAGCCGGCCTGAAGAGGTGCGCGGCTGGCGGAGCACCGCGGCCGGGCCACGACACTCCGTCCGACCCCGCCTGCCGTGTTCGCCGCCTGCCAGCCTCCCGCGCGCTACACTGAATGAGGTAATCGAACGCTAGAGCATGGCATCAGGGACACTCCACTCGACGGGTATTGCACGTCACACGATATGGGCCGCGCGGCTCGTGGTACTGGTGGTGTTCCTGGACCTGTTCGTCCAGTTTCCTACCATCGCTCCGTACGCTGAGGGCTTCGGAGCGTCGGCAGCCGTCGTCGGCATCGTCGTCGCGGCCTACTCCTTCACGAACCTGTTCGGCAACCTGGGCGCCGGGTTCGTGCTCGACAGATGGGGCCGCCGGGTCCCCATCGTCCTTGGCCTGGCAATTACGACGGTTGCCGTTTTCAGCTACTCGTTGGTCCAGACGTCGGAGCAGTTGATCGCCGTCAGGGCGATTCACGGCATAGGCGCGGCCGTGTTGGCGCCGGGCGCGTTTGCCATGATCGGCGATCGTGCCCCGGCCGACAGGTGGGGCCGCGCGATGGGCCTGACCGGGGCGCTGATAGCCGTGGCGGCGCTGGTGGGGCCGCCGGTCGCGGGAATCCTGCGTGACACTTGGGGCGCAGACGCTGTCTTTTATGTCGATTCTGCGTTTCTCCTGGCGACTCTGATCACGTTCCTGGTGATTGCACGTGATGACCGTAGGACCGCCGACATTGACGCCCATGACGTCGGCGCGACCCAGCAGGACCGCGCTTCCACGAAGCCCGCGCTGTGGTCGGCTTACGGCGCGGCCTTCGCCATCACCGTCGGTATCGGGGTGCTCGTCGCATACCTGCCACTGATGTTGGAAAACCAGGGAGAGTCCGCGGCGAGGACCGGTTACAGCTTCGGGATATATGCGTTCGTGGCCATGCTGGTGATGGCGAGTCCGCTCAACCGCGCCAGCGACCGTTTCGGGCGATTCGGGCCCCTGATCGTCGGACTGGTCGGCGTGACAGCCGGGCTGGCCATTCTTGGTTTCTTCACCGACTATGCCGGGGTCGCTGCCGGCATGGCCGTATTCGGTTTCGGGTACGGCATCGTGTTTCCGTCGGCCGCCGCGCTCGTCATCGGCGCCACGGGCGCGGAACGGCGAGGCATGGCTTTCGGGATTTTCTACGCGGTGTATTCGTTGGGCGTGGTCGTTGGGTCGGCAGGCAGCGGAGTACTGGCGGGGCTCGACGACGGTCTTGTCGGCCTGCCCTTCCTGGCAGCCGCAGTCGTGGTAATTCTCGCCGTACCAGTTGTCGAGGTGATGAGACGGCGGGCGAGTCGCACCCCGGCACACTCCGGACCTGCCTGAAGAGCCTGTCTTAGAAGTCGCGCGGCTACTCCACTTCCTCTCCTGGGGGAGAGGATTGAGGTGAGGGCGCGACGTCAGGCGGCCGGAATCGTCGTATCCGTTGAAGGACTTGCGATGTCACGCTATGCCCTCTCCCGTTCGCGGCAGAGGAAATTCTTGAAACACCCTCCTGAAACCCGCCTGCGGAAGAGGGTCCGGCGCGTGTTTCAGCGGCAGGTTCCCACTGCTGAAACTTGAACAACCAAGTGCCTTATTCAAGGTTACGGGGTATCCTTGAATAAGGAGAGACAATTGGCAAGGTTTGAAACCCGCCGCTGGGATGGTGACTCAGCCGGCCTCACCCGACGCGATCGTCGTCCTTGTGACTACGATATTTACCTGCCCGATGCACTGGCCGGCCGCGACTTTTCTCTTGACGGCGACGTTGCTTTAGACATCAGCGAGGCCGAGACTGCGCTGGTCCGGCTCAACACATCCGGTTCGGCGCTCGCGGGCGCAGAGGCCTTGGCCCGGCTCTTACTTCGCGCCGAATCCGTCGCCTCATCACGCATCGAGGGCCTTGAAATCGGAGGCCGCCGCCTGCTCCGAGCTCATGCGGCCCGTCAACTGGGCGACGACCCCAACGACATAACAGCCATGGAAGTGCTCGGCAACATCGACGTTATGGTGTGGGGCGTAGAGGCTGTGGAGCCGGGCGGGCGGATAACCCTGGAGACCTTGTTGGAAATTCACCGTCGCCTGTTGGCCGGGACGAGGCTTGAGGAGCATGGCGGTCGCATCCGAAGCGTCCAGAACTGGATTGGTGGCAGCAGCTACAACCCTTGTTCAGCCGCGTTCGTTCCGCCTTCGCCGGAGGTCGTAACCGCCCTTTTGGAGGACCTGTGCGATTTCTGCAACGAGGACTCCCTCCCCGCCCTGGCCCAGGCGGCCATAGCCCATGCGCAGTTCGAGACGATTCACCCGTTCGTGGATGGTAACGGCCGGGCCGGGCGCGCGTTGATCCACCTGGTGTTGAGGCGGCGCGGTCATGGTCTACTTGTCCTGCCGCCGGTGTCACTTGTCCTGGCGGCGCGGTCGACAGACTACGTCGACGGTCTGACCTCGACCCGCTACATCGGCGCGCCCGACTCAGTTGCGGCGCACACTGGGATCAATCGATGGATTGCATTCTTTGCGTCAGCATCCAGGCGGGCAGTGGAGTACGCAAGCCGCTTTGACGAGCAGGTGCGCGAACTGCAGACTTCCTGGCTGGAGCGGACCGGAACGCCCCGTCGCGATTCCGCGGCGCGTCTGCTGATCGAAGCGTTGCCCGCTGCCCCGGTGCTCACCGTATCCACCGCGGCTGACATGATCGGGCGGTCATTTCAGGCGACGAGCCAGGGGATTCAGCGGCTCGTCAAAGCTGGCGTACTTGCGCAAGTCACCGTGGGCCGGCGGAACCGGGCGTTTGAATCTCCTGAGTTGATCGAGGCCTTCAACTCATTGGAAGGGCGGCTTGCGAGTCCACAGAACGAATAAGGCTCGCGATGAGCCTCGTCGGGCGTTACCCGGCGCCTCGTTACTTCCCCTGCCTGATGAAGTCTGCGACGCGTTCGCCGATCATGAGTACGGTGAAGTTGATGTTGGCCCGCACGCACTCGGGCATGATCGAGGCGTCGACGACTCGCAGGCTGTCCGCTCCGTAGACCTTGCCGTACTGGTCCACGACGGCCATCGGGTCCGAGTCCGGCCCCATCTTCGCGGTGCAGGAAATGTGGTGGCCGGTACTGACGGACATCTTCATCCACCGGTCCAGGGCCGCGTCCGACTCCAGGTCGGAGTCCTCGGGGTCGAGCCTTTTGTCAATCAGCGCGGCCAACTCCGGGTGGTCCTCGGTGCCGACGATCAACCGAATGCCGTCCCGGGCCCTCCGCAGGTCCTCTTCGTGGTCGAGGAGGTTGTAGTCGAGTAGGGGATAGTCCCGGTAGTCGTTGGACTGAAGCCGGATCTCGCCCTTCGACAGCGCCAGGTTCACAGCTATAGTGGCCGCAACGCCCAGCATCTCGTCGAATTTACCGCCCTTCTGGTCCCTGCCTGCGGCCGCCCTCGGATAGATGATCATGTCGGTCTTCAACGGTGAGCCCTCGGCCGTGTACCTCACAATGATCTGGTGAGCGGGCTCAAACCGGAGAAGTTCCACCTCCGGCTTCGTGGCCCACAGTACGGTGAGGATGGGATGATCGGCCAGGTTCTGCCCGACCCCCGGCGAGTCGATGACCGTCGCAATCCCGTGTTCCCGCAGGTGATCTGAGGGACCCACCCCGGAGAGCATCAGCAACTGCGGCGACCCGATGGCGCCCGCGCTCAGGATGACTTCGTTGGCCTCGACGACGAATGTCTCATCATCCGACACGACCTCGACTCCGGTCGCCCTGGGACGTTCCCCGGTGGTATCGAAGATCACTCGCTTGGCCGTCACGTCGGCCCTGATGGTCAGGTTGAGGCGGTGGCGCGAAAGGCCCAGGTAACCGATCGCCGTGGACCAGCGGATGCCGTTGGGATTGTTCAGCGGAGTGGGACCAACTCCGGTGGTGTCGGGAGCGTTATGGTCTTCGCAATACGGCTGTCCCTGGTCCCGCCAAGCCGCGAAGAAGGCCTTGTTCGCCATCCGCCACGTCTCCTGCGGGAAACGGTGGCAGATGATCGGCCCGTCGGCGCCGTGGAAGTCCCCGGGGCTGTCCATGTAGGTGGTGTCCGTCTCCACCTTGTTGAAGTAGGGCGTCAACTTCTGGAAGCCCCACTCGTCGTTGCCCCACTCCGCCCAGTCGTCGTAGTCTTCGGGAATGCCGCGAAGGAATATCTGGCCGTTGATGGCGCTGGACCCGCCGGTCACCTTGCCCCTGGGCACGGCGATGTCGGTGAGATCCGTGCCCCGTGCCGCGTACTGCCAGTTATGGTCGCTGTCCCAGATGCTCTTTTTCGACGGATAGCCGTACTTGACCTCTTCCGGCAGGCTGTCGATGTCGGGGTAGTCCGGCCCCGCCTCGAGCAGGAGCACCGACGTGTTGGGGTCTTCGGTAAGCCTTGTGGCGAGGATCGCGCCCGCCGACCCTGCGCCGACGACGATGTAGTCGTACTTCACGATTTACCCCCGGATGACACTGTGACGACGCGTGTGTGATGGTGGCGGGATGGTAGGGATTGCAATGGGTGGCGTCAATTGCCGGGGGCCGGTGTACGCCGCCACCCCGTCTTACCGGCGAACGCCAGTGCCCATGGCGGGGCGTGGAGGTGGGTGCAGGTTCATCGAACCGGTCCGCAGTCGAAGGGCTCCCCACCCGTCCCCCACCATGGGTACCGGATCGGGGTCCGGCACGACGATTCTGTGTGTGCGGTCCGTTGGTCTTGCCGGCGGAAGAACAGCCTGCCCCATGCCTGAGACGGGGTCAGCCCGCACTCCGTCAAGTTGCCGAGACCCCCGGCCCTCCCCGTCTTACCGGCGGAAGCCGGTATCCACGGTGGGGCGCGGAGGTGGGTGCAGGTTCATCCAGCCGGTCCGCAGTCGAAGGGCTCCCCACCCGTCCCCCACCATGGGTACCGGATCGGGGTCCGGCACGACGGTTTTGTGTGCGCCACACCGTGGGTAACAGCCCCGTATCGTAAAGCCCGTCTCAGAATTCGCGCGGCTAACCACTTCCTCTCCTGGGGGAGAGGATTGAGGTGAGGGCGAAACGCCGGTCAATCGGAATCGTAGTATCGATCGAAGTGCTTACGATTCCACCTCTTGCCCTCACCCCCGTATCGAGTACGGGGCAGGCTACCCCTCGTCGTACCGGGGAAACCCGGTACCCACGGTGGGGTGGGTAGGAGGGCACGGCGTCGTAATGCCGCCGGTGGCTAATCGCTACGGCAGCAGGCTGGGCAGGTACTTCTCCTGGAACTGTTCGATCTCTTCGACTGTCAGGCAGTTGAAGACTTTCGACCCGCCCTCGGCTATCTCGAGGGAGTCCTCAGGATTCAGGTTCGCTACGGGCCCTGCATACTCGTGCACCAGTCCAAGGAATTGGCCGTTAGCAGAGGCAAAGTCGAGCACGCACGAGCGCGAGTCCTCACTTACGGCACCCACGCCGAGCGCGAGGGTCTCCGCCGAAATGCGGCTGAGATCTTCGATCGAATTGGACAACATGGCCACCGCGAATCTCGCCTTTTCCGTAGTATCGAGGCAGTCGTACGTATCGAGCAGTACTCGGCCGGGATTGTCGGTCTCGGAGGAATCCGCTCCGACGTCCGGTACTCCCAGCGCCTTGAAGACCAATTCCGGCCGGTCCAGGGCAATGGCTGTGACACACTGCCGGGTTTCCTGGGTCCATCCACCCAGGTGGGCGCCGATCAACCGCGTGCCGACAATCAGCAGGCTGTCGCGCTGCAGGCACACGACAAGCCGGGTCCTGAACGACGGGTCCGCGACGGCTGCCATCAAAACGGCCTCTTCGAACGCTTTGAACTTCGAGTCACCCATCATCGACTTGAAGCAGGTGTCCTCACCCGGAGACAGGTGCATCAGCAGGCGCTCACCCGTGGTCTCCGAGTCGATTCGCAGGAGCCCCAGGGGCAGCCGGTCCCGCGCCGGCGTAGGAGTGGGCGGCGGAACGCGTGTCGGAGTCGGCTCGGGCGTGGCCGTGGCCGCGGGCGTCGCCGTCGGTACGGGAGTCGAGGTAGGGGCCGGATCACCGCCACAGGCGGCGATGGCGATTGCGGCGACGAGTACGGCTGCCATCGCGAGCAGCCGGTGCCGAGGGGTGTGCGTGGTTATGGTGGGACTCCCTAATGAGAGCAGGCTCGCGTTGGGCAGGATAGGGGGTGGGAGAGGAGGATGGCAAATGGGGGGTGTGGACTGGGCAACGCGTTATGTGGGGAAAGACGACAATCTACGCAACAGCCCGCGCTGTTAACTGCTTCAGGCGTGACACCCTGCGAAATCAGAAACTGACCAGTATCTTGTTTGAATTTGCTCTGAGTCGACGCCCATGGTTTATGCGGCCGCCAGAGATTTGACGACAACGTGCCCACCTTTAGTGGCCGGGAGCGGTGGCACATCCAGACTTCCAAATAGCTTGAGGAAACACACGATATGACCGGGGGAATTCAGGTGGCCGTCAAGGACGAGAAGATTGTGACCTTGGCGGACGTTGAGCGCGGGGAAACGGGCCTTGCTTGCTACACGTGCGGCGACAAGCTAGCCGTCAAGGACGGTCAAGGGGAGCGCATCACCGGAAAGGGCAGACGCAACCGGGCCAGGAGAAAGCACTTTTCTCATGTTCCCAATAGCAGGTGCCACGGCGAGGGTCCGGCGCATTTTCGCGTTAAGACTGCCCTCTGCCAAGCGATCAATCACGCACTGAAGATGCCAATGAAACGCCGCAACTTTCACGGCCAAATTGCTTACCGTTGCCCGGATCAAATTTATGGGCCGAAAGACATGATCAAGTTTGCCCCTGGGAGCGACGGACTGAACCAAGAGTTCGAACAACTTCAGCATGGATACCACGAATACGATCTTCTTCGCGGTTCCCTCGATCTTCGGTTCGAAGATGCCCCCTCTTTGGAACGCGCGGACTGTGAAGTATGGCTCGCTGGCCGCAAGACCCGTGCAGACATTGCTGGCAAAGATAGGAACGGGAATGTGTTGTGGGTCATTGAGATTAGGCGCAGCGGGGTCAGTCAAGCTGCCATCGACCACGCCAAGGAAACAGGGATTCCTTTGTTCGTAGTCGACTTGACACGGTTACCAAAAGCCACCGAAGGCGATCCTTGGGCGGAGATCAAGTGCATGGATTACTTCATCCTTGGCGAGAATTTGATTAGAGGGTTTTATCCGTCCGCGGGCGAGTCATATAACACCGAGTGCGAACGCAAGTCTTTCGGAATGGGACCGGACGACCATACCTGGTCAAAGTCGAGCACCTATGTACATCGTGGCACAGGTGCATGTGACAACAGTGGTTGCCCTGATTGCGTAGAGAAAGTGCTCCACGAGTGCGGTGAATTGGGGTGCCCCGACACCGCCTACATGTTCAGACACGGCATCGGTCCTGTCGAGATGTACACGGATCCGGTGCATCGGGTTAACAGCCACATACCTCACCTTTAGTATTTAGCCTGTGCCTTGATTCTTTCGGCTATCGCCCCCGCGCTCGCAATGCGGTTCCATCAAATTGCATCAGATCCTGAACGCGTACGCGCGGTCCAACCAGGGGTTAGCCCCCACCCATCAATGGCTATGCCCATCCCCGTGGTCATGACCGTCCTCGTCCTCTTCCTCCTCCTCGTCCCCATCATCCTCCTCTTCCTCGTGCCCTTCGTCATCTCCGTGATCGTCATCTTCCTCAACCTTGGCCTCCTCAGTCGGCTCCACCGTAGGCTCCGGGGTTTCCGCCACTTCCGTTGCCTCCTCAACGACGACTTCCGGCTTGTGGTGGTCGTCAGACACGTCAACGGCTTCCATGTGGCCAGTGTCTTCAACCTCATCCGCGTGTGCGTCTGCGCCGTTCCCGCCGTGGCTGTGTCCACCATCGCCGTGTCCTACGGCGCTCAGGACGTCGGCAAGTCCGATTATTACGATGCCCAGTATCAGCAGCGCGGTGGTGCTGGTTGCTGCCCGTCGAACGTTGGACCAGAAATGGCCTGAACCGCCTGCGGATGCTGCCGGCGCCGACCGCCTGCGCAGCCAGACCAACAGGAACATGTAGAAGGCGAGGGTGATTTTCAGGGCCAGGATACCGATGTACACCCGGCTGTTGCCGCCTGCGGTCAGGTGGACCACCGCCATGAACGCTCCGGTCACCGCCAGGATGACGATGGCGATGCGAACGATTTTCCCGAATTCATGGCCGACGGCCCGCATCGAGCCGGGCCCGTTGTCGGCGGTGCGAAAGGCGGGCTGCAATACAAACTTGAAGAAGATGCTGCCGCCCACCCAGGTAACCGCTCCCATGAGATGGACCCACTGCGCTGTAAGCAACAGCCAATCTGGGACTGATACCAACGCTTATTCTCCTTTTGTGTAGCTCCCTGCGTGTTTGGCCATTGGGGCACGACGCAGATTCGGGCAGTCCAGTTACATCTATGTGGGCTTAGGGTCCGGCTCCCCGGGAGTTCTACCTCGTTCTTATATGCGGTCATTCTTCGACCGGCGCGTGATACACGGTATCACTTGGGTCGTCATTGGTGGAGGGGCCGCGTTCGAAACTTCGCGGTAGAGTACGTGTCGGCGCGGCTGCTGCGGTCAGGGTCGGTTTCAAATTCACCCTGAATACGAGGGCGGTCATCCGGATTTGGAGGTAAGTACGTGAAGGTAACTCGGCTGTACACGGGGGACGACGGGCAGTCTCATTTTGAGGAGATCGAGTACGACTTGCATGATTCGCCGGTCGGGTGGGTGTCGGAGCGGATTGCGGCTACGGGGGTGATCTTTCGGGAGACGCCGTCGGACTACAACCTGGACTTCCACCCGGCGCCGCGGCGGCAGTTCATCATCAACCTCGACGCAGCGGTGAAGATCACGGTTGGGGACGGTACGAGCAAGGTGATCGGGCCCGGTGAGATCCTGCTGGCCGAGGACACAACCGGGCAGGGGCACATCAGCAGGGCGGTGGACGGCAAGGTGCGGCACAACGTCTTTGTTACGCTCGACTGATACTGCGATGCCGGGGGTTTCAACGTGACACATCGACCAGGTCGATTGGATGGGAAGGTCGCCATCGTGACCGGCGCCGGCTCGAGAGGGCCTGGAGTCGGCAACGGCAAGGCGGCGTCGGTGCTGTTCGCACGCGAAGGCGCAAAGGTCCTGCTCGTGGACATCGAAGCCGATCACGCGCGGGAGACCCTCGAGTTGATTACCGCGGAAGGCGGCGAGGCGAGCGTCTTCGAGGCGGATGTCACGACGAAGGAAGATTGCCAGGCGATGGCCGCTGCGGCTGTCGAGCGGTACGGCAGTCTCGACATCCTCGACAACAACGTGGGCGTGCTGCTGCGGGACAAGTTGACCGACATCGACCCGGATGACTGGGACCGGGTGATGGCCTTAAATCTCAGGAGCATGATGCTCGCCTCCCAGGCTGCGGTCCCACGAATGATCGAGTCCGGCGGCGGGTCCATCATCAACATATCGTCGGTGGCGGGCATGCGGGCGTGGAGCGACGCGGCGTATACGACGTCGAAGGCGGGCATCTTCGGCCTCACGCGCACGCTGGCCAACGAGTACGGGCGCGATGGGATACGGGCGAATGCGATCGCCCCGGGAGCCGTGTACACGCCGATGGTGGCGGGGGAACTGAGCGACGAGGCGCGGGAGGTCCGGCGGGAATCGACGCCGCTGGGTACGGAGGGGACGGCGTGGGACGTTGCGTGGGCGGCGGTCTACCTGGCCAGCGACGAGGCCCGCTGGGTGACGGGCGTGGTGCTCCCCGTTGACGGCGGCATCACCATCACGTCACGCTACGCCTTGCCGGCGCGGTAGGCCGGGGCGTCTTTCGTCGACCGGAAGAGGCTACGCGCGACACCTGGAATTCGCGCTGGAATGCAGCGGCACGGGGCACACCGTCATTCAGGGCTACACCAGGGTGGTCAATCTGCCGTCAGCCTGACCCACGCGATCCCGGCAACATGTTCAAAGTGCCTGTCTGCTGAAACCAGGTCGGCGCCCGTCTCCATCGCATGGGCCGCAATCCAGACGTCATTTGTTGGGATGGGACGCCCCTCCGCTCTCAAAGCTGCCGCAATCCTGGAATAACGGTCTGCGGTCACCGGCCCGACGGGCACAATGGAAGTGTAGGGGTTATGGAGGAACGAGCGGAGGTCTGCTGAGTTGCGCTCGAAGTGCAATCCCCGCCTGAAGCCGTACAACAACTCGCCGAGCACGATGGCGGAGAGCAAGACCTCGTCGGAGCCTCGCACGAGGTTGGCAACTTGCTCATGTCCCCGCATTAGCATCGAATAGGCATTGGAATCCAGGAGTACTTTCATCTCCAGGCCGATTCGTCGATAGTCTCAAGTTCTTTCAATGCGGAGTCCATTTGACTCGCTTCTGCCTCCGACCACTTACCGATCAGATGATCGAGCGAAGAGCCGACGGTGTCTGCCTGCCCCGTACCGTCCGACAGGCCTGCGCCTTTCCTGAGCAACCTCATAGCGGCTTGATTCAGCGATATACCCTCCCGGTTTGCGAGGCGGCGCAAACTTGCGCTGAGGTCATCGTCAAAGCCTCTGACCGTAAGTTGGTTCATATCTTTTCGCCTTGGTGATGCACGGTTGAATCAGTATGACTTATTTTATGAGTCAACCCCCGCGTTGGTCAAAGCCACTGCGCCGGTGAATCGAGCACACTTGATTGAATCCACTCTCTGCCGCGTACCGTTTAGCGTGGTGGCCGATGTCGGCTAAGTAAACCAGCGACGAGGCCCGGTCGGTGGCCGGCGTGGTGCTTCCGGTTGACGGCGGTATTACCATCACGTCACGTTACGCCTTGCCGGCGCGGTAGGCCGGGGCGTCAATCGACGATATTGGAGCGGTGTCGCCGATTGTCCGGCCGCCGCCTGTTGGGACCCGGAGGAGTCAATGGTTAGTTCAGCTACCCCTTCAACAGTCTATGAGCCGGTCGCGGGTTGGCCGGCAATTCCGCATCCGATGAGCTTCAAGGAAGCCACGTCGGTGGCCGTCGATGCCCAGGACCGCGTCTACGTCTTCAACCGCGGGAACAACCCGATGATGATCTTCGATCGTGACGGGAATTTCCTGGAGACGTGGGGCGCAGGCGAGTACCAGCGCGCTCACGGTGTGTACGTGGCGCCCGATGGCAACCTGTTCCTGGTGGACGACCTGGACCATTCGGTAAAGAAGACGACCCCTTCCGGCGAGGTGCTGATGACGCTGGGCAGCCCCGGGCACCCGGCCGAATGGCAGGGCGGAGGTACCTTCAACCGTCCGACGGATGCGTGGATTTCGCCCATCAGCGGAGACCTCTTTGTGAGCGACGGATACGGGAACTCGCGGGTGCACCGCTTCGAGCCGGGCGGTCGCCACGTCCTCTCGTGGGGCGAGCCGGGCGGAGACCCCGGCCAGTTCAGCCTGCCCCATCACCTGGTTGTGCTGCGGGACGGTCGCGTTGTGGTGTGCGACAGGGAGAATTTCCGGCTGCAGGTGTTCGACGAGGAGGGCACGTTCATCCAGCAGGTCCACATGCACCGGCCGATGGCGATCACGGCCGGGACCGGCGCGGATGAGAATATGTATGTCACCGAGGCGGGTCCGCCGCCGGTCCAGGAGGGCGTGCCGGGGCTCGGCAATCGAGTGGTGGTCCTCGACCCCGACTTCAATGAGGTCGTGTCATTCGGCAGCCCGGTGCGCGGAGAGGGACTTGACCAGTTCATCGCGCCCCACGGGATCGCAGTCGACTCGCGAGGTGACGTATACGTCGCCGAGGTCTCCTACACCGGGTACAGCTCTCAATTGGACCCACCGCGGGAGGTCGTGAGCCTGCGCAAATGGCGGCGGGCGTCCGGTTAAGGCGGTGGGGCCGGGGCCAAACCTATGCCCGGACCACACATAACCGGCAGGGACCCTCTCTTCCATCGTCTTCCCCGACCTCCGTACCCCGTCTTCCCCGACTCCGATCGGGGACCAGTGGAGGTGCGCGGCTACCACACAAACCAGCGAATCCATCGAACACCCGCCGCCCCCCCCCCCCCAACCCCC
>DAOUKO010000015.1:0-188973 GCA_034421215.1 Dehalococcoidia bacterium | reverse complement strand
CAACCGAAGCAACTCCGGGAAACCCCCGGGGTTGCTTCAACGCGCGCCAAAACCAACCCGTCTTGCCTTCCATCGTCGCCCCGCACTTGATGCGGGGCCGGTACCCATGGTGGGGCGCTGGGGGCGGGGCCACACCCATCCCCACAACCACACCACTCCCGTTAGGAGGCAGCCTGCCCCGTGCACTGACACGGGGTCGTGCCGGGGCAACAACGTCACCCCGTACCCGATACGGGGCCGGTACCCACGGTGGGGCACGGGACAGGCGCGGCAACCACCACCAACCTGTCACCCAGCCACACACCCCTCCCCCGTCGTGCCTTCCATCGTCGCCCCGCACTTGATGCGGGGCCGGTACCCATGGCGCGGGGTACGGGCGCGGCTACCCCACCAACCTCCCAGACCTTACCCACATCCGGCGTTCTCCCAACCCGTCGTGCCGGGGCAACAACGTCACCCCGTACCCGATACGGGGCCGGTACCCACGGTGGGGCGCGGGATGGGCGCGGCTACCCCCTTCAACCCCATCCCACAACACACCATTCCCGCCAGTGAGGCCACACTCTCCATCGTCCCACCGCACCCCGATGGGGTACCCAAATGCCCCCCGTAGGGACGGGCGCGGCAACCACCACCCCGTGCCACAAAAAAATACGGCGGGGCATGTTTCCAGTGCCCCGCCGCACGAACTAAACCCGGTCTTACTTCTTGTCGTCGTCCGAACCGCTGCCGAATGCGCCGGCCACACTCCCGAGCAATCGCGTGAATTCCATCGGGAAGATGAACTTGGAAGACGGGCTCTCGCCGATGTTCCTCAACGTGTCAAGGTACTGGAGCGACATCGTGTTGGAATCGATGCCCTTGGCGACCTGGAAGATCCGCTCGAGGGCTTCGGAAAACCCTTGCGCCCTCAGGACGGCAGCCTGCTGGTCGCCTTCCGCCTGGAGAATCTCGGCCTGCCGCTCGCCTTCCGCCTTGAGAATCGCGGCCTGTTTCTCACCTTCGGCGACCGTGACGCTGGCCTCCTTAGTGCCGTCGGCCTCCAATACGACCGCTCGTCTCACCCTCTCCGCCGACATCTGCCGGTTCATCGCTTCCTGGATCTCCCTCGGCGGGTCGATCTCGCGAATCTCGACGTTCGTGACCTTGATGCCCCAGCGTCCAGTTTCCTGATCGAGCCTGGCCCGGATAGCTTCGTTAATCCGGTCACGTTGCGACAGCACCTCGTCGAGGGCTATGTCCCCAATGACGGCCCTGAGCGTGGTCGTTGCCAGGCCAACCACGGCCATCCTGAATTCCTCGACCTCCAGGATCGCCTTCTGCGCTTCGTTGATGTCGACTCGCATGTAGACGAGAAAGTCGATGTCGATCGAAGCGTTGTCCTTGGTGATATTCGTCTGCCTCGGGATGTCTATCAACTGGGTTCGGGTGTCCACCTTGACAATCTGATGCAGAATCGGGACGGCAAATACGATGCCGGGGCCCATCATCCCCTCGAACCGGCCCAGCCTGAACCGCCCTATACGTTCGTAGTCCCTGACAAAGTTAATGATCCCCATTCAATTGTTCCTTTCGCCGTTTACCCGAATCTCCCGGCCGGAGACTCAGGGTTGGTCTGTTTCCTAACGACTATCTTGTTGGTCCGGCTTTGGACGCGCCACGAATAACTTGATGTCCTGGACGCGGGAGACTATTACCGTTTCGCCAATCTCGGCTGTGCCTGGCTCTTCCAATTCCGCCATCCAGGTCTCCCCTGCCACGCGGACCTCGCCCGCCGGTGCAAGTCTAACCTCTACGACGGCCTCCATGCCGATTATCCGTTCATGGGCCAGCGGGCTGACGTAACCGTCGTCGCGTTTGGACTTGCGGATCTCGTTGCCGAACCATAGGACCACCAGGCCGGCCGCACCTCCAACGCTGAACAGCAGCCACCGGCTAACCCCAATTTGAGGCCCCGGGATTTCCGGGGTCCCGAAGAACCCCACAAGGAATATGCCGCCCAGTATCAGGCAAACCGTCCCCGCCGCCCCGAAATACCCGACCCCTGGGGCCTGCGCCTCCAACAGGAACAGCACCATGGCCAGGACCATCAGGCCCACGCCGGCCCAGGAGAACGGCAATTGCCCGACCCCTGCGAACCCCAGCAGCAACAGGACCACGCCAATCGTGCCGGGTATCCATAAGCCGATGTTCCAGATCTCGACGATGAGAGCTATGCCGCCGATGGAAATCAACAAAAACGCGATGTTCGGATTCGCCAGGATCGAGAGGGCGCGTTCGATGACGTTCATGTCCACGCGTTCGATGACCATGCCCGTGGTCTGTAGGGTTACGGTCTCCCCGTCCGAGACCTCGACTTCCAATCCGTCGAGTTGCGACAGGAGGTCTCCGGTATTCGCGGCCACAAGATCGGCGATTCCGAGTTCAACAGACTCTTCGGCGGAGTAGGCCGCCGCCTCGAATACCGCGGCCTCCAACGCGTCCCCGGGCCGCTCCCGCCTGTCTGCGATGCTCCTGAGGAAGGCTGCCGCGTCTTCGTTGGCCTTCTTTTGCAGGGTTTCCGGAAGGTCTTCCCCGCCCGGGCCTACGACCGAGGCGGCGCCGATGTTCGTTGCCGGGGCCATCGCCGCCACTGACGCCGCGGCGGCGATAAAGGTGCCGGCGCTCGCGGCCTGTGCCCCTTCCGGCGCCACGTAGACCACGACCGGGACTGACGAAGCAAATATATCGGTCACGATGGTGCGTGTGGCGTCGAGCAGACCGCCCGGCGTGTCCAGTTCGATGATTACCACGCTGACGCCGTCGGACGCGGCGCTTTCAAGGCCGCGCTTGATGTACCGGGCCGACACGTTGTCGATGGCGCCGTCGAGTTCAATCACTCTCGCCAACTTCTCGCCGGCCTGCGCGGCCTCTGCCCTGCCCGACTCAGCGAGCCCGGCAAGACCGGCGGCCAAAAGGGCCAGGGCCAGCAGGCACCGTGCAGCCCAGCTCATCGGGGCACCCGGTCGAATCTGTCCAACACCCAATTTCATCGCGCCTTCTCGTGCTACAAGGTTAACTGAGCCTCAAGGCGGCCGTTGCCCGATATACTGCGGCGGCCACACAGATGTGCGGTCCGTGAGAACGACCCTTGAAAATCACCGACATAAAGACATATCGCGCCTCTGACGGCAGCCGGAACGCCGTGTTTCTCCAGGTGCACACCGATGACGGTGTGACCGGGAACGGCCAGCCCTATTCGATCGGGCCCGACGAGGCGATCGTCGCAACGATCGACGAGATGAAACCGTGGTTCGTGGGCCAGGACCCGTCACGCATCGAATGGCTGCTCCGGCGCGCCAAAAACACCATGCGGTTTCCGCTGGGACAAGTGGCGTGGTCCGCCCTGTCAGGAATAGACCATGCGTTGTGGGACATCGCCGGCAAGGTGGCTGGAGAGCCGGTTTACAGTCTCTTCGGCGGTCCCACACGTGACCGGGTGCGCGTCTACCACGGCGCCCACGGCGGTTCGCCCGAGGCCCTGGTGGAACGGGCGCTGGAGTTGAAGGACGAGGGGTATACGGCGTTCAAGACCAGCCCGTTTCCCTCCAATTGGCCCGAACTGCCGTGGGGACGCGTCCTGCGGGAATCGGAAGCCCGAATTTCGGCGCTGCGTGAGGCCGTCGGCGAGTCTGCGGGTATTGCAATCGACATACACGTGAAGCTCCGGGAACCGGCCAGGGCCCTGGAACTCGTAAACGTACTTACCCCCTACCGGCTCATGTTCGTCGAGGAACCCGCGCGCGCCGAGTTCATCCCCTCGACCGCCCGCCTGCGGCAGGAGTTCAGGGTCGCACTCGCAACCGGCGAAAACCTCTACGGGATAGCCAGGTTCGCCGAGTTGCTGGACGCCGATGCTGTGGACATCATCCAGCCGGACCTGCTGTGCTGCGGCGGTCTGCTGGAGGCGAAGAAGATAGCGGCCATCGCCGAGGCGCACTACGTCACAGTAGCGCCCCACAATCCCCTGGGACTGCTGTCGACTGCAACGGCAGTCCATCTCGCCGCAAGCATTCCCAACTTCACGATCCTGGAATGGGGTTCAGACCACAAGCGCAAGAAGGCCGAATTCGTCGACGAGGCCTGGAGCCCGGTCGACGGGTACTTCCAACTGCCCACGAAGCCCGGTATAGGGATGGAACTGGACCTCGAAGCAATCGCAAAGAATCCGCCGCAACACTGGGACCGCGGTTTCCCGGTCCATGACGACGGATCTCCAGCTTTCATCTAACCGGTCGCCATACGCCGCACCACCTGCCACGCCATGAAAATCACCGAAATCGAATGCCTGATAGCGGGCTCGCCCGTTCTCAACAACGCGGTCTACGTGCGCACGCACACGGACAGCGGCATATACGGGGTCGGCGAGGCGTACCGGGTCGGGCCGGACCTGGCCACGCCGCACTGGGTCGCGTACTTCGCCGAGCAGTTGGTCGGACGCAATCCGCTCGAGATCGAACGGGCGTGGGCCATGATGTACCAGGGCGCCAGGTTCCCGCCGGGCTCCACCGGCATGGCGGCGATATCCGGCATCGAGCAATCTCTCTGGGACATCGCCGGCAAGGCCCGCGGCGTTCCCGTCTACCAGTTGCTGGGCGGCAGGGTCCGCGACCGCATCCGCGCCTACCACGGTGTCGGTGGCGATTCGCCGGAGGAACTCGCCGCGAACGGGCGCGACCTGGTTGAAGGTCAGGGGTTCACCGCCCTCAAGATCGGCCCTCTTGGCCCGAACTGGCGGACCAAGACGTGGGAAGCCGCGCTGGTAGACGCGAGAACGAGGCTCGGCGCACTGCGGGAGGCCGTAGGGCCGGACGTCGATATCGGCCTGGACGCGCACGCTGCCATCTTTGAGTTGGCCCGGGTGCTCGAACTTTCAGACGTCCTTGCGGAGTTCAGGCCGTATTTCATGGAAGAGCCGCTGCGCATGGAAAACCGGCGGGCAATGGCCTACCTGCGCCGGAAGATGCCCTTCGCCCTGGCCACCGGCGAGTGCTTATACACGAAATACGAGCTGGGCGACCTGATCAGGGACGGCGCTGTGGACATCCTGCAACCGGACGTCTGCATCGTGGGCGGCCTGCTGGAAATGCGCAAGGTCGCCTTCAACGCAGAAGCCCACGATCTCGTCATCGCGCCGCACAACCCGCTCGGGCCGGTCGCAACCATGGTCAACCTGCACTTCGACGCTGCGACGCCGAATTTCCTGATACAGGAATTTCGTACCCCCAACGAGACCGAGGCTGCGACCGTCACCGCGCCGCCCCGCCCTGTCGACGGCTACTTCGAGATCCCCGAAGGACCCGGCCTCGGCATAGACATAGTCGATTCCGAGATCGAGGCCCGGCCGTACGTGCGCCCGTGGCGGCGGGGCGACGAGGTCATGCCGGACGGCAGCATCGCCTACATTTGACCGCCCGCGCCGGCATTCAAGTGCGCGGGCGCAGTTTTACTTACTAGAGGTCAGCCCCGGCGCCGCTTGCCCAGGCGCCCACGGCCATCATGCCGCCGTCCACTGCGACGTGTTCGCCGGTCATGAACGAGGCCTTGTCGCTGGCGAGGAACAGCACTACGTTGGCTATCTCCTCCGCCTTACCAACTCGCCCCAGCGGGTGGGCCTTGCCGTAGTCGATCAATTCGAGTTCGATGTCCCTGCCGGTAGTGGCGGCCGCGTTCCTCAACATCGGCGTGTCGATGGACCCGGGGCAGATCGCGAGTACCCGAATGTTGTCCGACGCAAAGTCGATAGAGAGCTGTCGCGTCAACGACAGGTCGCCGCCCTTGCTGGCGGCGTAGGCCGATACTCCGCCCATCGACTGCAGGCCCTGGACGCTGGCGTTGTTGATGATCACGCCTCCGCCGCGCGCCTGCATGTGGGGAATGGCGTGCTTGGCTATCAGGAAACGACTCTTGAGATTGACGGCGATGATGCGGTCCCACGTCTCTTCCGGAAGGTCCACCGCGTTTGCGTAGGACTCGGAGGGCTGTATCCCCACGTTGTTGAAGACGATATCCACGCCGCCGAATGCGTCCACCGTCTCGCTGACAACCCGACGGCAGTCGGCGGAATCACCCAGGTCGGCCGTGATGTTGATGCCTTCGCCTTCCGATCCGGACATGTCCTGGACCGTCTGGGCGCCGGCGGCCTCATCGATGTCGGCTACGGCCACCTTGGCGCCTTCGTTGGCGAATGCGAGCGCGGCGGCTCGGCCCATCCCGAGCGCTCCTCCGGTGACAATCGCAATCTTTCCTGAAAACTCGCCCATTGCGTGCGACCCCCTGGTCTCCTCGCCGTTGACCCGGCGACCTGTGATCAGCGTTTCTTACGTTCAACGCCGCGACGATATCAGGGGATTCGCCCAAACGCACCGGCGGCGGCGCGTGTCGATGGGGTCAAAAGCCCGCCAGGTAGGTCACACCCGAACTCGTCTTGCCCTCCATCGTCGCCCCGCACTCCGATGCGGGGCCGGCATCCACGGTTGGGCGTGGGGGATGGCGGGGCCACACCCAACCCATAACCACACCACTCAGGTGGGGGGTAGCCGCCCCGTGCTCTGACACGGGGTCGTACCGGGGCAGCCCGGTACCCACGGTGGGGCGCCCACTTCCCCCGTCGTGCCGGGGTAGCCCGGTACCCACGGTGGGGCGCCGGGGGTGGGTTCGCTCGCCAAGTTAACCCGCATCCGACCGGCAACGCCCGATTTTCAACACCTCGTGCGGTCTCAACAAAGCCATAGTGATTCCGGTCAAAAACCCCCAAAGGCCCTGATTCTCAAGCCAAAGCGAGGTTTCTTACCACTAACCAAAACGCAAAAACGCACTACTGTGGGACCCGGGAAGGCAACGAAAGCCCCGCCCTACCGGTGAAGGCCCTAAGTCTTCACCACTGGACGAACATGGGCATCACCACGTGGGTGTAGCCCTGGTGCCTTGTAGCCCGTACGACGCCGGGGCTCGATGACGTGGTGGTCTCCAGGGTGACATCCTCCCCGCCCATCACCGCGAGCACGTCCGTCAGGAACTTGCTGTTGAACGCCACCTTCGATTCTTCACCCTCCACGTCCGCCTGGATGACGCTTTCGTTGTTTCCGACGTCTTCTGCCTTCGACTGCACCCTTATCTCGCCGCCCGGCCCGGACTCAGCCGGGTTGATGTACAACCTCACGATGCCGCTGCCGTCCCTGGCGAAGATAGAGGCGGCCCGCGTCGCCCGCACGAAGTCTTCCAGGTCCACCTTGACGGAGGTCCCGTGGCTCGTCGGTATCAACTTCTCGTAGTCTGGGAACACGCCCTGCACCAGTTGGCTCACTACTTCGACGTTCTCGAGCGCGAAGAGGGCCTGGCTCCTGGCCTCGGTGACCCTGACCTCGACGTTCGACGTCTGGTCTCCCAGTTGCCTGAGGATCTCGGTCAGAGTTCGGGAAGGCACGATCACGCCGATCTCCGCCTCTGTCTCCTCGGCGAGATTTCCGCTCTCGACCGCGAGCCGGAATCCATCGGCCGCGGCGACCGTGTACTCACTCCCGGAAATGTCCAACTTGACGCCCGTAAGGACCGGCCTGGAGTCATCGGTGGCCGCTGCAAACACGACGCGTTCGAGCGAACCTCTCAGGTTGTCGGCCGGGATGCTCGCGGAGGCGCCGTCTTCTACGGTCGGAATCGGCGGGAAGTCATCCGGATTCGTCCCGTTCAGGTTGGCGGTGAAGTTGGCGCACTTGAGGTCAATGCCCCACGGGTCGGTTGTGAGGTCAATCTCAACCTTCTGCGGAGGCAACAGGTTCACGAAATCGGAGAGCGTCCTGGCCGGGATGGTTACGGCGCCTTCTCCCTCGATCTGCGCCCCGATCCAGGTGCTGATGGCAATTTCCAGGTTTGTAGCGGTAATCTTCAGGCGATTACCATCTGCCTGGAGCAGAACGTTCTGCGTCACCGGCAACGTGGCGCGGCTGGCTACCGCCCTGCCGACCGTTGCGAGACCGCGACTAAGATTTTCCTGAAGGCAAGTTACCCACATATACCGACCTCTGCTAAGAGAAATTCACCACAAGATAGGCGGCTGAGTATAGGGACGACCACAAAGTATAGTCAATTTGCCTGGCCGATCCCGCGGCCCCAAGACTCCTCGATTCCGCACCAGACCTACGCCGGACACGCACATGAACACAGAAAAACTGATCCGTGACATCCTCGTTCAAGTTGAGTCCGGGTCACTTTCAGCCGCAGATGGCGCAGAATGGCTCAAATCTCAGCTCGGACCGGCGAGAAATCTTGGGTTCGCGCGTGTCGATATTGGGCGCGAGTCCCGGACCGGTTTCCCCGAAGTTATCTACGGGGACGGGAAAGAACCGGATCAGATCGCGGCGATTGCGGCGGAGATATTTGCGCATTCCGGGATGGTCCTGGTGACCCGCACGACCAGTGAGGCGTTGGAAGCGGTCAGGAAGATCATTCCCACCGCCCGGTTCAACCAGTCCGCGAGGGTGATCTGGGCGGACGAACGGCCACCCGGGCCGCGAGTCGAGGGCGTTGCGATCGCCTGTGCAGGCACGTCGGACCTGCCTGTGGCTGAGGAAGCCGCTATAACGGCCACACTGATGGGATGCGAGGTCGACCGCATAAACGACATCGGGATCGCCGGTCTTCACCGGCTGCTCGACCGGCTCGATGAACTACGACGAGCCCGCGTGCTGGTGGTCGTGGCCGGTATGGAGGGCGCATTGCCCAGCGTGGTCGCGGGCCTCGTGAGAGCGCCGGTAATCGCCGTGCCCACGAGCGTCGGCTACGGCGCCAACCTCGGCGGCGTCACTGCCCTGCTGGCGATGTTGAACTCGTGTTCGCCCGGAGTGACGGTCGTGAACATCGACAACGGGTTCGCGGCCGGTTACACGGCGGCCCTGATAGCCAGGGCGTCAGTAGCCGCGAGTTCGGACAGCTAGAAGCCAGGCCAATACGCGGCTAATTGGCCAATGCGGCCAACTACGGCAGGGTCTTCAGGTACGCGATCAGGTCCGCCACGTCCTGGTCCGTGAGTCCCACGATCGACGGCATAAGCGGGTCGAATCCCTCGACCACGAATGCGCCGGGATCGAGGATGGACTCGGCCATGTATTCGTCGGCTGACAGCGGGGGCTTACGCTCTGCCGCCCTTTGGGCGATACTGCTCATACCAGGTCCGGTAAGGGTCTCCGAGTCGGTGCGGTGACATCCTGAGCATGCCTGGGAGACAAAAAGGCTTTCGCCGTTTACGGGGTCCCCAGCCGTCACCAGGATGTTGCTTATCTGGAACTGCTGGCCGGACGCCTCCCTATCTGGCGATAGAGCAGGCGTGGGACTGAAAGGCGGTGGCGTAGCCGTTGGCTGGATGGCATCTGAGCAGGCAACGACCGCTGAAGCTGCTATGGCCAATATCGCGACGAATCCTGCCAGTCTTAGTCTTGCCACTCCGGAGGCCCCTCAGTTGTTGAGTCCCGTGAGGCCGGACCGGTGTCTTTCGGACCCGTTCTTAGGCCGGCGCGCACGGTTAGTTCGTGAATCGTTTCACTACCCTACCACCGGCCAAAAATAAGGGTCAATCACGCGAAGGGCAAGTTAGTCGCTCACCCGCTTGACTTCAATCGTCTCGCCGGGGGCCAGGGCCACCCTTCGCAACGTGATCCCCAACTTCAGCAGCCAGTAGCTCAATGTCGCCTTGCTGACCCCCAGGCGCTTGGCCGTAGCCGTCAGACCGTTGTCGTTGATCAACTCGGGCAGGGCCTTCTCGAGGGGCCGCCGCAGTCGTTTCTCGGCGGCCACCATCTTGGGGGTCTTCTTCATCGTCATCGAGTCACCGCCTCTAATTTCTTGCACTCAGGTCGGCTCGATATTCGGGCTCCCGTTTCGCGCAGAGCCAGCCTGAAAACTGCCGTCCCACAGTCCCATTACGCTGGGAAAAGTGTTCTATATACGATAGACCACCGTATGGAACGCCGTCAATCTTTTGCATGGGTTTTGTTTGGTTCTTGTTCCGTTGTTGTTTCGAACAAAGATAAAACTGGTTACAACTATCCCCTGCCCGTCGGCTCGACACGTGGAGCCTTTGGTGTCCTGTTTGAGTTTGAAATAGCGGTTTTGGCCGATCTGGAATACCGCGCAAGGAGACGCGTGTAACTTGCACGCATGATGCAACGCACGACGCGACATGTCCAGCACATTCCGGCGTGAAGCGTGCGGTAATCCGGGCAAAGAGCCGTCAAATCCCTGTATCCGGGGCGTCTTGCAGGTCGGCGTATCCGTGCGGCGCAAAGTCTCGCCCCCTGCCCTGCCGACCATCGAGTCCCTATGTAGCAGAGCGGGTGTTCGCATCAATCCCCGGGTGCGGGCCCGCGTGTCAAAATCCAAACAAGGCCCTTCAACCTGCCCTGCCGGTACTAAAGCGCCTCTCCGCCGTTGAACGGGCTCTACGGCCGTTGTCCAGTTGGATTTGGGGTCCGCCCGGGTTTTGGCAAACGGTTAACTACGGTGGCGGGTCGTGGCGGCGATTTACAGGTCGGCTCATCCGTGCGGCGCAAAGTCCAGTCCCCTGCCCTGCCGACCATCGAGTCCCTATGTAGCAGAGCGCGCGTTCGCATCAATCTCCGGGTGCGGGCCCTCGTTTGTAATTCCAAACGAGGCCCTTCAACCTGCCCTGCCGGTACAAGGCGCCTCCCCGCCGTTGAACGGGCTCTACGGCCGTCGTCCAGTTGGATCATGGGTCCGCACGCGGCCTGAGGGTGATTTGTCGTCGCGACCAGCCGAATCCTGTGAACACCCGTCTGCACTCCCCTGCCGGACCTCGGATCGCTACAATCTTTAGGTTCACTCGTCGACCCGCGTCACAAGCTCGACCCTGAGTCGTTCAGCCGCCAAGAGATCCCCTGGAACTACTTCACTCCCTGGAGGACATCCTCCTCGAATTTTCGGCTGACGTTTTCGACGCCATCGGGTGGACGGGAATCGTCGTGCTCATGGCCATCGAGAGCACGGCCATTCCCCTGCCCTCTGAGGTCGTCATGCCCATGGCCGGCTGGAGACTGGTCGCGGAACGCGGGCTGGGGTTCCAGTACGTACTGCTGGCGGGCCTCGCCGGAGGGATCGGCAGCGTCATTGGATCATTGGCGGAGTACTACGTGGCACGGGCCGGCGGCCGCCCACTGATCGAAAAGTACGGTAAGTACCTGTTGATCACGCGCAAGGACATTGAACGGGCGGACAGGTGGTTTGAAACACGCGGGGAGATCACAATCCTGATCGGCCGGCTCGTCCCGGGTGTGCGGGGCTTCATATCCATACCGGCCGGCGTTGCCAGGATGAACGTGCCCAGGTTCACCATATTCACTTTCATCGGAGCATTTCCGTGGTGTCTTGCGTTGGCCTGGGCCGGCTACGTGCTGGGGCAAAACTTCGAGGAGGTAAGGGAATTCACCCGTCCGTTCGTGTTCCCCGTCGCGATCATCGTGCTTCTTGCCGCCGCGTGGTTCATCAGGGGCCGCATCCTCGAGATCCGCGAAGAGTCCCGCGAACGACAGCGCGAAGAGGAACCGGGCTGAGCGACGTTTCTTCCACCGGCCGCCTATCGGATGAAGCCGGACCATCGCTCCCCTGCCCCGCGCAACGGACTCCCGCGAATTGAATACGCAATCGACGCGGTCGAATGCAGGTCTCGTGCGGCAGGCGGTCAGCGCGCGATACATGCATAATGGTTGAGTGACGTTCCGCCGGCAGGCTTCGCCATTTCACCAGGCGAAGGCCGGCTGGGTCGCATACCAGCCGTTGTCGCGTCCATACGGCTTTCAGGGTCCGACCAGCCAATTGAGGACGACCTGGGCGGCGCGACTCGTCAAACGATGGGGCTGTAGCTCAGTGGGAGAGCACCTGCTTTGCAAGCAGGGGGTCACGGGTTCGAATCCCGTCAGCTCCACCAGCCATGTTTACGTTGGCGACACTCACCTATTCCGCCTTCGCGGTCCTGAATTCCGGTTTACGTGCGACATGTGATCACCGGAAGCCAACGCGAATCATTAACATGTGATAGTTGCGAGGTGAACAGATGAGAGACACAGAAGCCCCTGCAGACGCGCAGGGAGTGAGAGCGGGGGGACATCCTCGCCGGTCCCGCGAAGAGACTGCCCGCCTGGGCGACGAAATATATGAGCGGGACATCCGGCCCCAGGTCGAAGCGGACCACCACGGGGAGATCGTCGCGATCGACGTCGACAGCGGCGACTACGCTATCGGCGACATGGCGGTTACCGCAGCGGAACTCCTTCGGAAGAGGCGTCCGTACGCCAACATCTGGGGTGTCCGGGTCGGATACCGGGGATTGTGCCACTTCGGTGGCGGCTCTTTTCGGAAAAGTGCATGATCGAAGGTCTTGTGAGCGCCGACTATGAGGCCGTGATTACTCTTTCTCTACGAGGCCCGTCAGGCCTCGAGCGAGAGGTCGATGCCGTTGTGGACACCGGCTTCAACAGTTTCCTTACATTGCCCCCGGAGGTGGTGGCAGAGTTGGGCCTGCCGTTTGCCATGCAGGGTCATGCGATTCTTGCCGACGGGCAGGAGGCCTCGTTCGACGTATACGGGGCAACGGTCCTATGGGACGGTCAGCCGAGATACGTGGACACCTACGCGGTCGATTCCACGCCGCTTGTGGGCATGTTGTTGCTGGACCGGCACAACCTGAACATCGAAGTCACAAACGGGGGCCGCGTCACCGTACAGGCCAGGGCATAGCCTGAGGCGCAAAACCGGCTCATGCAGGTTGGCCTGGCACCCCAGCCACATCTCGAAGACGGCGCTAGGTCCCGTACAGGTCAACTCCACCAGGTCGCCCTCCTCGCGTGCCTATGCATGTAAGGTCACCAGTCGTTTGCAGCGCGATTCCGGTGGGAAGCGCCCGGGGGCCAACTTGACCGAACCAATACACTCTTTAGCCGAGCGGACTGGAACCTGACCTCATTCGCAAATTTGATCTGATGGGAGGCGCGACTTGAGCCTGATTCCAAAGGTGATGAGCACCCAGCACCCAGATAACGCGACTCCTGCTCCTTATGCCGACGAGGCCGGGGTTTTGAAGGGTGAAGGGGAAGTTGCCGAGGCCGCAAGCGTCTACGCCATGGGTTGCGATGAGCAGATGTGGGACTCCGAAGGCAAGGAGGCAGACGCGCAGGTCGTCCGGAAACTCCTGACCAGTTACCCCGACTTCTTTCGGAACGAGCACCACCTCGGACGCGACATCGCCCTGACGCTGCGCGTGCCAAATCCGCACATAGAGCACGACATGCGCAAGTCAATGGTGGAGGCGCTGCAGAGCGTGCCCTCAGCCTGGGACATGGCGCACGGCTTCTATGGAGAGGACCACGCCGTACCGATCCAGGAGGTGATCCTCCCGCTCACAACTTCTGCGGAAGAGGTCTCCCTGGTGGAGGCCTACTATCGAAAAGTGATCGTTGGCCACGAAGACCAGGTACTCATAAAAGACCAGACCGTAAGAGACTGGGTGGGTGAATTTCTTCCAAAACGAGTTCGGGTCATCCCCCTCATCGAGGACATGGAGAGCTTGCTGGCATGCGACCGGATCGTGGAAGAGTACGTGCAGGACCGGGACCTGCCGTACCAGCGGGTATTCCTGGCGAGGAGCGACCCGGCGCTCAACTACGGGATAATCGGCGCGGAACTGATGTTGAAGGTGGGCCTGCTGCGACTGCACAGGCTCGAAGAAAGACTGGGCCTGCCGCTCTACCCCATCATTGGCGCCGGTTCGGTGCCTTTCAGAGGCCATCTGACCCCGTTGAACATCGAGCGCGCCCACGTCGAGTACCCAACCGCGCAGACTCTCACAGTCCAATCTGCTTTCAAGTACGACTACGACACCGAAGTTGTCCGCAACGGCATCGAGCAGATTCGCTCTCACGAGCGGGGCGAGCCGATGCCGATCGAGGAGGACCGCGCCCGCGAGATCATCGACAAGACCACTGTCGAATACCAGGCAAACGTACGCAGGTTGACGGACACCATCAAGGCCGTGTCGGCCCACGTGCCCAAGCGGCGCGAGCGCAAAATGCACGTCGGCCTGTTCGGCTACGGCCGCTCATTGGGCGGAGTCGGCGGCGTGACGCTTCCGCGCGCGATCAGCTTTACTGCGTCTCTCTACTCCATCGGAATTCCGCCGGAACTACTGGGCCTCGCTTCATTGACCGAGAGCGACATCCTGTACGTTAAGGATGTCTACCCGAGCCTGTTCGGAGACCTGCGCGCCGCTCTTCGGTTCGCCAACGAACGCCGCGTCCAGGAACTCCTGGGAGAACCGTACCTGACGTTGTTGGGCCGGTTCACGTCCGAAATGGACCAGGTGCACGAGGGCCTGACCAGCGCCATCTGGGCAAGTGTCAATCAACCGGAAGCGCCCATGCACATCTCCCACTTCATTGAAGAGGCTGCCCACCTGCGCCGGTTCCTGGGCTAGGTCCCTACAGGGCTATTGGGCCCGTCAAAACTCGTTGCGGACCTTTACCGGCTTGCCGGTGCGGAGCGACTCCCAGCACGCCAGTCCTGTCGACACCACGCAGGCGCCTTCCCTGGCGCCCACCCACGGCTTCGTGCCGTTCAGGACGCAGTCGGCCATGTGCCGCATCATGACGACCATCTCGCCGTAGTGTCCTCCGCGCGGCGGCATTTGCGCGTGGTACGAGCGTTCCGGCAGGTCGCCGTGGGCGTCCAACGTCTTCACACTGTCCCGTATCGTTCCCTTCGTGCCGTACACCGTGAGGCTGTTCATCGTCTCGCCCGTCGGTTCCACGATGCCGAGCAGGTTTGCTATGCGGCCAATCTTGCCACCGGCGAACTTGACGTTGATGAAAAAGGTGTCTTCCTGCGGGTATTCCGGGGCGACACCGCTGCGCAGACCCACGCAGTGGACCTCTTCTATGTCGCCCATGAACCAGCGCAGCAGGTCGATGGGGTGGCAGGCGCCACCGAGGATCAGGTCCTGCGGCATTTCGGTGCGCCAGGGCGAGCGCTTGTACACGGGTCTCAAGTCATGAACATAGTGCGCTTCGGCCATGAATGGCTCGCCAATCTCGCCCGCGTCGCATGCGCGCTTGGCGTCGATGAAATCGAGCCTGCCTCGCAGCGACTGTGTAACGAGCAAGATCAGGCCGGTGCGGTCGACGGCTTCCACCACGCTCTCCGCTTCCTCCGTGGTGTAGACCATGGACTTGGTGACCATTACGTGCTTGCCGTTTTCGAGCGCCGTGAGAATCTGGCGGGCGTGGAGTGGCCCGGGGGTGTAAATGCCAACGATGTCCACGTCGTCGCGTGCGGCCAGTTCATCGAAATCCGTGGTGACGGCGTCGACTCCGTACTTTGCGGCGGACGCGGCGAGCAACTGCTCGTTTACGTCGCACAGGGCCGTTACGCGAAACGGCAACTCGTTCTCCGGCCTGGCCGCCTGCAACAAAGTGTCGCCGTGGCCCAGTCCGGCCAGACCCAGTCTAAGTGTGGTCACGCCCGCTCTCCTTCAGTTTCTCCTGAATGGCCGCCCAGCGCGACGGCATGTCGCTCCTGCTCATGATGGGCCTGTAACCCAGCGAGAGATAGACGTGGATTGCCGACAGACGCCAGTCGTCCGTCCCCAACGAGACTGTCCTGCATCCGCGGGCGACGAAAAACCTGGAGACCTCGGTACACGTGGCTCTCCCGAGGCCCATGCCGCGGTGATCGGGGTGCGTCACCACGAAGTCGAGAATGGCTTCTTCAGGTACACCTTCGTCGCTGTCATCGTTTGTAATCAGACGTTTTTCGATCCTGGAGGCGAATGTGCCGGCCACCACTCGCCCGCCCTGCTCTACCACGCGTGAACCCTCCCGACGTTCGGGGTCCTGGAGGTACTCCCGGACTTTCTCCACCTTCCAGGCTTCGAATCCTCCGGCCTGCAGCGTGTCGGCCCAACTTTCTATATCCGCCGGACGTGCGGCCCTGATCACGTAACCGTCGGGCAGGGTCACATCCGGCAGTCGGTCCACCGCAGAGCGGCCTATCACCATCGTGAGTTGCTTGGGAGGCAAAGTTGGCATGGCGAAATCCTAACTGTCCCGGGCAGACTGGGGAAGGGACAGGAATCGGATGCACAACAGCCTGAGTACAAAGCCGAGCCGCTCCTCTCGACCTATAGGGCCGGAAACGGCGACGTCGGAAACAAGAGTGGCGTCTATGCGGTCGTTTTCACGTTACGGCACGAAAAGGGCCACGCGAATGGGCCATGTCAGCCTGACAGCCGATGCACCGCGCGCCGCAGCATCTCCCGCAGTTCCGGCTTGCCGATCAGGTCCAACGCTTCCTTGGCACTGGTCCACCGTCGCAGCCGGTTGGCTTCCATCCACGCCCCATCGGCGCGTTCAACTTCCATGAGCAGGACCGCAACTTCGAGGACACTGCCCCATTTCGAGTAAACGTATCGCCCTAATGGCGGTCCGACGACCCGGCCGTGCAGACCGGCTTCCTCGAATGCTTCCTTCAGACCAGTTTCCTGGAGGCTCTCATCGCCGTCTACGAAACCCTTGGGAAAGATCCACCGCTTGTTGTCGAAAGACGTGATCACGCAAAAGGAAACGTCATGGCCAACGCGGCGATACGGGATGACACACGCCTGGCGATAGCGAGGCGGATGCGGGGCCCGGTCTGTCGATGCCCACACGGCTTGCCGGTCACTGGCCTCCGCAAGTGTTTGCCCGGTCGGTTCTCCAAGTCGTGTGACGACGGCATCCCTTGCGCCGTCGCGGTCAAACTCCATCCAGGCCTTTGGGAGGTCGTCCCACCGGATCGCTTCCCTTCGGTCCTGTCCACTGTTCGCGTGGCCAAACGCTGTGAACTGACCCAGGTTCCGGTCCTTCCTGGGCGCGCTCCGCACGTAACGTCGAAGCTGCTGCTCGGCGACGCATGCGTCCTGAAATTCTCCCAACACGTTTTGGAGACTACGCAGTTTTCCGATTTCACCCTTGAAGGCGCGGTTGTAAACCGGGTCAAAGAATTCGAACAGATACCGCAATCGCTTGCAATTGATCCTTAAAGCGTGGAGCGAATCATCAGATGAAGTTGGAGTAACCGCGCGGCCCTCACGAAGTACGCTCTTGAAGCGTTTCCCTATGAGTTGCCGGGATGCGGCGGCAATGGTGATTTTCCCGGCGGACTTGATCGCACGCTGCGACGGCCCACGCTCGAGGAAGCGGGCGAAGCGCTGCTTCAACCGGGAATACCGTTTACTCGCCAGGCAGGCCAACAGGCGCTTCCGCTCTTTGCGCCACCTGTCCTCAAGGTGCCGTTGATAGTCAGCGTCGTGTTCGTTTGCGCCGTTTGAAATTGCGGATGCGTATTGGTCGAGGTTAGCGCGGTAGACGTCCAGATCACGGACCTTTCCAAGCGCCGCGGCGAGCCACTTGAACTCGCCGTTGAATGCCCGAACCGCCTCGGCGGGCATTACGTTCCCGAAGGCCCGAAATGCGGCCCGGAGACGGCGAGTGCGGACCCGCATCTGGTGAACGCCTTCCGGGTCCAACCCTTCCCAGGCCCCGGGCTCCTCTACAAGCATCCCTTCAAATTCATCCAGAAAACAACGAAAGGCAAAGTGGATTGCCGGGTCGTCCGGAGCAAAAACATGCCTGTGAAGTTCGGCCAGGTAGGAAGACTCATCGTGCAGCGATTCCGATGAAGGCGCACTCGGTGGTGACAGGCCGGCGGCCTGTATTCCACGGTCAAACTTCCCCCGGCGCGATCGCAGAAGGCCGTACCTCTTTTGTACGGTCTTCGCCAGTTGCAGTAACGATTCCTCTCGGCCTTCCACCAACTCCAATTCCAATTCGATGAATGCCGCGCAGCCGGGTGGTGGTTCTTCCATCGGCGACGCGGTGGAAATGGTCGTTTGGTCGATTGCGGCCCGTACGAGCGATTCGTCTGGTGTGCGGATGTCGATCTGTCGCCGGTGATTATTGACCCGGAAAAGTTCCCGCAATTCCGTCAAGTCAAGGTCGTCAAGTTGGTCCGATACACACCCGTCGGGGTGGGCCTGTCCGTTGTCTCCAGGAAACGAAGAGACGGGCTGTTCCAACTCGCGGCGCCGGTGCAATATGTCGTCGCCGCCATCGATGGATTTCAGTGCAAGGCTCTTGCTGCCGGACGCGTCGCGCCATCGATACGCCCACCCTGCCCTGTACAAACTCCAGTCCGGCGTGTCCCAATAGCTGTCGACTATGTCCAGAGACGTTATCGGCTGAGTTTGGGGCGAACCGAGCGAATCGAAAAGCTCCTCTGCCTGCTCTGCGCCTTCGATCAGGAACTTCGCTTCAACCTCCACGGGAGCGCCTTCGTTGAGACGCGTGAGGTCCCGTGAGTTTGTTCCATCGGGACCTGACGGAGGTCCCGTTTGCAATCGTGAAGCCATGCTTGGTTTCGTGTCTTGGCTGTCACCAGCCGAGCGAATGAAGGTCAATTTCAAGACAACGCATTATACGGCCAGCCCGTAATAGCGGCAGAATTTCGGGTTAACCAGGACGAAAACTCTCACTCTCGGCCATACCACCTACAACAAAAACCCTGTGAGCAAGTATGCAGGAAATCCGGTCCACCCCGGCCTTACCAGCAGAGGTGATTTACCAACACCTGCAAACACACCCAAGTGTAGTTTCAAGCGGAGACATCGAAGATCTGACATGGCCAGGACTACCGGTCAGGGTTAGCCGTAGCGCATCTGGCCTGGCAGAGCCGTCGGCCCGGCTCGAAGCAGCACGCGAACGGGTCCACAGAAGGTCGTCAAGCGACTGCCCTGCTACTGCGCCACAAACGTCTCTGTCGTCTCGGAATTCACGACTACCGTGTACTGAACCCCCGGCTCGAAGTCGGACCCCAATGGGATGGACGTCTCGACTATTGGATAGTCGGCGGTGCATATCACCATGACTTCGGCGACCGCATGGTGGGTCAGCGTGACCTCAATTGTGGTCGAGTCTGGGCGCGTGACCTCGTAGCCGTTGAATATGGAACATGAACTGCCTTTCGGCAGGCCTGAAATGACGCGCAACGCGTACTGGGCCGGGTAGCTGTCGAGAATTTCCACTTCCACCCGTTCGATCGGCGAGGATTCGACAATGGAAAGCGGGAAGTCCGGCTCCGGCAACGTGAAGGCGGTGGTCACCTGGCCGTTGACCGTCACGCGGTAAGTCTGGCCGGGAACTACCTGGTCCCCCAGATGGAAGACCATATCCAACTCGATGAGGTCTTCGTCGCAGGGGATGCCGTGGGGACTGGGCGGCGGAGCCATCCGCGTCAGCGAGACCCTTATCGCGGCGCCTTCGACTTCGAACCCCTCATTGCCGGGACGCGAGCAGCCTTCGATGGTTGACTGGAGGAACCTGACCATCAGCAAGTTCTCCGGTTCGCGCGGCAGCAGGTGTGCCCCGACGACCGAAACGGGGACTTCTTCGAAAGGCTGGGCATTCACCATTACCAGCAACATGTCGACATTGTCAGGATTGCCTCGGGTTATCACATCGTAAGCGGTGTCATTGATGAACAAGAGACGCCCGTCGGGGCCCATGATGCGGGCGCTGATTGAGTAGGTATTCCGCGGGTCAAGATCGTCGCGGTTGTAGTCGACACTGAACTCGATGGGTACCTGGCCCGGGTTGTGTATGACCTGCTCAGCGATGAGTATCGAGGCCGCATCCTGATAAGAGGTGTCCCGCAGTTGCACCTGTACAGTCGCATCCGGGGCCAGGGCAATCCGCTCCCTGTAAGTGACGGTGCCGGTCACCGATGCGTTTTCCTGCGCAGGTTTTTCGCTGATTCCCGGTGAAGTCGCGTCCTCGCAGGCGACCTGGGATGCGAGGGCCAAAGACATGCCTACCAACGAAAGTAGAACAGCTTTGAATGTGGTGTACATCTGAATTTCCTCTCCGGGTCATTTGGGATAGGGGCCGGGCGCAGGCAGTCTATGTCGGGCCTGCAAATATATTGACGCAAACTGGTGGTGGTTTGTTCCCCGCCGTGATTGATCACCAAAGCTCTTTCTCGTGCTCATGGTCGTCAATGGCGTCCAAGACTCCCTCGTCGCGGGCTCGAGCCGGCGTCCTCTCCGGTTCCCGGCCACGATGTCAGAATTTCGTCGGCACAACGGCCCAGGTTTGCCCAAGGCAATAAATAAGGTTTACGCACCTGGTTTGAGGAGCAACTCGTCGAGATCATGGTCGACAAAACAAGCCTACCGCCCACGAGGTCTTTGCAACTCACCTGGACCGCCCTGCCACTCGTAGTTTGACTTGCAGTTCGAACGCGGGTGGTGGTACTAATACGTCTCGTACATGTCCCGTTTTCATCGACAGCCAAATGTGAGAGGGATTGCCATGAGAGCGTTTTGGAAAAAAGCGATGGTATTGGTTGGGTTACTGCCGATTGTGGCATTGGCGCTCACGGGGTGCGATCGCAGCGACGATGAACCGCTGAAGATAGGGGTGATGGAATCGGTCACGGGCCCGGGCGAGACGTACGGTACCGTGGCGGTGCAGGCGAAGCAGATGGCGGTGGAGGAGATCAACGCCGCAGGGGGCATCAACGGCCGAATGCTCGAGCTGGTCGTTGAGGACTCCAAGTGCAGCGCCCAGGACGCCATTACCGCTTTCAACAAGCTCACTGACGTCGACGGGGTCAAGATCATCCTCGGGACGTCCTGCAGCGGTGCCATGCTTGGCGCAGCTCCGCTGGCCGAAGAGGAAGGTGTCGTCCTCTTCTCCGGGTTGGCGACCAATCCTGACATCGCCAACGCCGGGGACTACATCTTCAGGACCTCCATGAGCGACGCGCAGGTGGGCATCGACACCGGCAACACCATGTGGGCCGACGGTGTCCGCAACCTGGCGACAATTTCAGAGTCGACAGACTACGCCGAGGGCGTGCGGCGCACCACCGTCGATCAGTTCACGAAGCTGGGCGGCACTGTGGTTGGCGAAGAACGTTACGCCTCTGACGTGACCGACTTCAGGACCCAATTGACGAAGCTGCTCGGCGCAAATCCTGACGGGTTGCACATTGCCGCGCAAGCTGAATTCTCCGGCGGCACAGTTGTCAAGCAGGTCAGAGAACTTGGGTACGAGGGACCGATCTACTCCGAAATAGTGGTAGTCGGGACGACAGCCCTCGAGATCGCCGGCGAGGCCGCAACCGGCGTTAAGGCCATAATTGCGGACCTGGATCCTGGGAATAACAAGGCCCAGGAAGTGCTGGCCAATTTCAGGGCGAAGTACGACTACGTAACGTTGGCGTGGTATTTGGGTTCGGCCTACGATGACGTCTACATCGCCGCCCAGTGCCTGGAGGAGACCGGTGACGACCAGGACGCAGACGGCTTCCGAGATTGCCTGTACGGCATCACCTGGAGCGGCGCAATTGGGACCAACTACAGTTTCGACGACAATGGCGAGGTTGTGGGGCTCTCAAATGCGGTCATCGAGGTCCTGCCTGAGGCAGAGAGGACAGAGGACAACCAGGGTTACAAAGTGTTGGGCCCTGCCCCTACCCAGTAGCCTTCAAACGCACGACCGTTCCGGGCGCAGGGCTGGTACTGGTAAATGGCGCCAGCCCTGCGATGTCGGTTAAGAAATCAATGAGGCTTCTCCACACCAGATGCGGGGCGTCAGTTTGCATAACGGGCGTTCGAATTCGATCGTCCACTTCGACGTAACCGGCGCCGGCGATCCAATTGCTTAACGTATTTGCCGACCAGCGCAAGGTTCTTGCGACCGTCCTCATCACCCTCGTCGCGGCTTACATCGCCTGGAAGGTAGGCCAATCTCCGGAACAGGCCCTCCAATTCACGTTCAACGGCCTTTCAGTCGGCGCGGTGTATGCGCTCCTGGCGATGGGATTCACCATCGTCTATAGCACCGTCTGGTTTTTCGATCTCTACTACGGCGCCGCGGCGACACTGGGCGCGTACGGCGTTTTCTACCTCAGGTCTCAAGAGTCATTGGGCACCCGATATACGTACGATTCCCCATTCATAAACGGGCTGTTTGCCGCCATCGTAGCCGGAGTGGTGGCGTGGGCTCTGCACACCGCGTTCTACGGCCGACTGCAGTCTCGGTACAGCCCGAAGATTCTCAGGGTCGGTTTGGGCGTGGTTTCCGGGGCCGCGGGCGCCTACATAGGAGTAGTCCTCTCCTACCCTACCCAACTTCACCTCACCCTCGCCCCGGCCGTCGGAATACTGACGGCGCTTGCGTTGGGCTGGTTGTTCTTGCGGTCATACCGCCGCACGTTCGGCAATTCCGGTGCAATTTCCGTATTAATTGTCACCGTCATCGGGGCCGGGGTAGTCGGATCGTACTGCGGCCTCCTGGTGGCGGGCGCCCCCGGCGCAAAGTTGTACCTGAGTTGGGCCGTTTCATGCCTGCTGGCAGGGACGGTCGGCCTGGCCATATACAGGGGGCTGTACATCTTCATGCGGCAGCGCGCCAAGTCCCCGCTGGTCATGCTCGTCGCATCGCTGGGCATCCTGCTGGCCATCACCGCCATCGTCACCATAGTTTTTAGAAGCACGGCGCGTCCTCTTCCGGACCCCTTCGGCAGCGTGCCCTGGATCATCGGTGGCGCCAGCATCAAGGGGTTCAATGTATTCACCATAGGGGTGGCGCTGGCCGGATTTGCCAGCCTGACTTACATCCTCAAGAGGACCTCATTCGGGAAGGCGGTCCGGGCCATCGGCGACGACGAAGAAGTTTCGAAAGTCGTCGGCATCAATACCACCGTCATCATCGCGGTCGTGTTTTTCATCGGCGCGGCCTTTGCCGCACTGGCCGGGGTGTTGAGCGGCCACGACACGGCGATTCAACCCAGGATGGGCTTATTGCTTTTGCTCAAGGGCTGGATCGCTTCCGTGGTGGGCGGAATCGGCAACCTGTACGGCGCGATCTTGGGTGGGTTCATTCTCGGTCTGCTTGAACAGTTCGGCATTTGGGACCTGGCCGGAGAGTGGAAAGACGTTATTTCATTCATAGTGCTAATAGTCTTCCTGGCGTTCTGGCCAAACGGACTCATACCGAGGAGATGAGCGGGCGCTGATGGTAACGCGGAGCATAGGCGGACTCAGGAACATCGTCAGCGATCCGCGCGGGTCTCTGCAGCACGCGCAGCGGAACCCGGAGTTGTGGGCGAACCTGATCATCATCTCCGGGGCCCTGGGTTTCATGATTTGGCAGGGCGTCGGCTTCGCCATATCGGTGGGCACGGTATTTGCCATTTGGGCGATACTGGCCGTCAGCCTGAACCTGGTGGTCGGATATGCGGGACTCCTGTCCGTTGGACACATCGGGTTTTTCGGCATTGGGGCCTACGCGATGGCGTTCCTGACTTCCGACGCTTCGTATGAGCAGTTGCGGACGGAAGCAATTCCCACGCTGGGCTGGCCATTCTTCGCCGCCCTGCCCGTCAGCGTAGCCCTGGCAGGTCTGGTTGCGCTGATAGTCGGTGTAGTGTTCAACCGGTTCAGGGACGACATTTACGTATTGGTCTCGTTCGGCTTTGCGATCATCGCTTTCAACGTGTTCCTCAATTGGCGTAGCGTCACCAGGGGGGCATTTGGAATTCACGAGATAGCCAAGCCTGAAATCGGCGGAATCACGATCGAGGGCGAATTGGCGTTCCTTGGATTCGCGCTGCTGTTCCTGGCGGCTGTGATGTTAATCGCCTGGTTCATAGTCTCCTCTTCTTTTGGGCGAGTCCTCACCGCCATCCGGGAGGACGAACAGGCGACCGAGGTATTTGGTTACCAGACGACCCACTACAAGCTTGCGATCTGGGTCATCTCCGCAATGATGGCAGGGTTGGCCGGTGGCCTTTTCGCCGCCTGGACCACGTTCATCGATCCCAACTCCTTCATCCTCCTGGAGTCGATCCTTCTCGTGTCCATAGTGATCCTGGGGGGCCTGGCCACCATCTGGGGTTCGTTGCTTGGCGCCATGGTTTTCGTCCTGCTGGAAGAAGGCATGCGTTTCGTACCGTTCCTGCCTACCGAGTTCGTAGGCCAGGCCCGGCAGGTGGTCCTGGGCGTCCTGCTTGTATTGCTGATGCTGTTCAGGCCCCAGGGGTTGGTCGGGAGATTCAAGCTATGAGCACGTCTGAAACCGCCGCCGCAGACACCTACATCCTTGAAACGGTCGAAGTCTCGAAGCACTTTGGCGCTGTCAGGGCTGTTGACGGGCTCTCAATCTCGATACCCGCCGGAAAGATAACGAGCATTGCCGGACCCAACGGATCAGGGAAGTCCACCCTGATCAACCTGTTGACCGGGGTCTTGCCGATCGACGGCGGAATGGTGATCGTAGACGGAGCCGTCCTGAAGGTGGTGAGGGCACACGAAATGCCCGGACACGGCGTTACCAGGACCTTCCAGGAGGTCAGGCTCTTCGACCAGATCTCCGTGTGGGACAACATCATGGTCGTCCTGACGAAACGCAAGCCGTTTGCGGCGATGCTGGAACGCACGACTACCGGTCATAGAAATAAGGCGCAGGAGATTCTCGAGGCCGTCGGCATGTGGGAAAAGCGCCAGTCGCTGGCTGGGGAGCTTTCCTACGGCCAGCGCAAGCTCCTGGAGATAGGGCGAGCCATGGCGCTGGGAGTCAACATATTTCTGTTGGACGAGCCCTTCGCCGGCCTCTTTCCCCAGATGGTCGGAAGAGTCAAGACAATCTTGAAACAGATGCGAGATGAAGGCCGGACAATCATCTTCGTCTCTCACAACATGGAGATAGTGCGCGAGATGTCCGACCACATCATCGTGATGGACAGCGGACAGTTGCTCACCTCCGGCGACGTGGAAGTTGTGCTCAACCGCAAGGAGGTCATCGAGGCGTACCTGGGGGCCTAGTCCGAAGTCGGGAACTAATCGCCCGGGCCGCGCAATGACGATTTTCGAATGAACACGACGGACCAGACCACACACCGGCAGGACGCCGGACCAAATCCCGGAAGCGGCGGGAACGGAGCTTCAGGCGAAGGCGCGCTCCTGGAGTTGGTCGACATATCCGTTCACTATGGTGCCGTGAGGGCCCTGGACAAAGTGTCACTCAGCGTGCGCAGGGGTGAGCTCGTGGCGGTGATGGGCCCCAACGGCGCTGGGAAGTCGACCGTGCTGAAGGCCATTATGGGCCTGGCTCCGGTCGTGGGCGGGACTGTCTACCTGCGCCAGGCGCCATTGTCCGCAGCTACTCACGAAATCGTGAAGGAGGGGCTCGCGTTCGTCCCACAGGGCAGGCGTGTATTCACCCACCTGACCATCGAAGAGAACCTGGAGATGGGCTGCCTGTACCTGGACGACAAGACGGAGCAGGAACGTCGCCTGGACTCGGTGATGGAACTCTTTCCGATACTGCGAGAGAAGCGTCGCGACATGGCGAGCCAGATGTCCGGCGGTCAGCAGCAGATGCTGGCGATAGGAAGAGGGCTCATGGCCGGGCCTGAGGCCTTGCTGTTGGATGAGCCGACGCTTGGCCTGGCGCCAATCGTGGTCAAAGAGGTGTTTGAAAAGGTCTCTGAGATCAACGAAAGGCTCAAGACGACCATTTTCGTCGTCGAGCACAATATCAAGGGCGTACTGAACATTGCGGACCGGGCGTATGTCCTGAACCAGGGGCGGGTCGTACACGACGGCACCCCGGCAACCGTCCAGGAGACCGACATATTGACCCAGGTCTTCCTCGGCAGATTGGACTCCGGTCAGGCGGATGAATAATAGCCCGCAGCCTAAGTCACGCTAATTGGGTGAGGCAACGGCTGGTTGAACAGGTAGCCCTTTTCGTTGAAGGGGACGGAGTCGGGTTGCGTGTTGCCCTCGGCGTCGGTGGCGCGGGTCATGATCGTCCGTTCCCCCTGTCCCGCATCCCAGGCAAATTCGAACCGCGTCCAGGAGAACCCCGACTGGTGGCTAGACAACTCCGCGTCGGTCCAGGTGCGCCCCGAATCAACGCTCCACTCCACTCGCGAGATCGGTCCTGCCGGGGAGTGCGCGTACCCGTGAATACGATGGCGCCCGGCGGCAAGTTCGGCCGGCCACGGGAGCGCCAACGCGCTTTTGATCACCTGGGTCGTCACCGGGACACCACTGGATTCCCCTTCCGGCGGATAGTTGTCTCCAATGAGCACGTATGACGTGGTGTTGTTGCGGGTCCACATCATTTCGGATGAGACGACGATATTCCCCAGCCACTTTATATTTGCGCTGCCTACCCAACCGGGCACCAGCGCACGGAGTGGGAAGCCGTGGTCACGTGGCAGCATCTCCCCGTTGAGCGTGTAGGCCAGGAGCGTATCCGGGTGCATGGCCTTTGCGGCCGGCAGCACGTAGCGAAAGCCTTCCTCCGGTGATTCGTCGTCCAACCCCACCAACAACACGCTGGCCGCGCTGTCGTCGATGCCGGCCAGGGTCAGCACGTCGCGCAATGCCACACCGGTCCATTCGCCGTTGCCGATGGCGCCCGTCATCCACTGCGCACCGGAAGCCTTCTGCCCCTTCAGCAGATCGAACATTGCTCGGTGATTGCCCGCACATTCGAGGTAAGAAGTCAGCGTCCGGCTCGGCATGCGCCTGATCACGTCATAGGTCAACGACTGCGGATCCGACACTGCGTCTCCGTCGACGGACAGCCGCCAGTCTGAGGCGTCCAGATCCAGGCTGACGGAGTTGTTTCTTACGAAGAAAAAGCGGTTGGGCGTAATGAGGCCCTGCATGTTCTCCAGCCGGGCCTCCAGCCCCTTGTCGTCGCGCTGGATAAACGGTGAGGGATCTTTGAAAAAAGGTGAGTTCAAACCTATTCCTGGACCCACAGTGGCCGGGGGCGCCGGGGAATCCCCATCGGACCTTCCGGGCCCGACGCAAGCCGCAATTACAGCGGTTGTGCCGCCCACCATCATCAGCCGCAGGAACTGGCGACGGCCCATCCCACGTGCGCTGACCCATTCCCAAAGCGAACTTTCCTCCGGACGTGGGTCCGCGGCCCCGTAATCGGGCTCTTTCATGGCTAGCTGCTCCTGCCGGCGTCTCACCACAGCGTCCTCATCTTACTCTGGCGGACACTTTCAACCGGTCTTTTCATCTCTATAATCACATGGTGAATGTACTTACACACACCGCCTTATTGAACTGATATCGCTTTGCCAAAGACAACTCAATGGGGAAAAGTATGACGATGCGGGCACTCACAGCAATAGTCCTGATCATCGCCCTTGTTCTGTCGGTCGCCGGATGTTCGCGAGACGCCGGACCCGCCGGAGAACAAGGGCCGGCAGGGCCGCAGGGCCCGGCAGGCGCCGCCGGGCCGGCTGGACCTCAAGGCCCAACTGGAGATTCCGGCCCTGCCGGAGCTCAGGGCCCGGCAGGCCCTCCCGGTTCGGACGGACCCGCAGGACCCCCGGGAGTCCCAGGCCCAAGCGGACCTCCCGGCCCCGGGGCGGACATCTCATCTTTGGACCAGGAAACCATCGCCGGGTTCCTTGGACTGTTCGGAGAGTTGCTGGCCCCTGACGCGGGGACAACCGACCCGGCGGAAGCCCGATTGCGGGACTCCGAGCGGCTGGAAGATCTGATCCACCTGATCATCCAAACCACAAAGAACCCTGCCTTCAAGGACCAGTTGAGCAGCCTGGACAGTGAAATCCAAGAGGTTTTCGAAGCCATCGCCGCCGTGGCGCCCGATCCGGAAACGTTGGAAGTCACGGAATCGATGGAAGGAATAGTGGCACTGACCAGCATCATCGACGCCATAGCAGAGGCTCGCCTCAGCGCCACCCCTCCGGTCGCCCCGGAGCCGCCGCCCGCAAGGCACGAGGTCGAAGAGTACACGCAACATTTCGTGAACCAGGCGATCCAAAGATACGAGTCTGAAGGGCTCGATGCGACCGTCGCTCATTACAACACCCGGGAGAGCATCGACGGCCAGTGGTACGTCTTCATCTTCGACCAGGACGACATCATGCTGGCGCACGCTCCCAATCCTGACCTGGTAGACAAGCCTGCCTCCTACGCCACCGGGCCTAACGGTTATCCGGTCGGTGAAGCGGTGGTCGCAGCAGCCGATGATGACGGAGAGTGGTTCAGTTACACGTACCCAAACCCGGCGACGGGCGGCCTGGAGACAAAGCACTCCTGGATGGTCAAACGCGATGGCCTTACGTTTGGCTCAGGTTGGTACGAACCCGGGCCGCGCAGGTCTGAAAACCCGGTATACACCCAGGCGTTCGTTCAACAGGCCATCAACTTGTACAACGCAGTTGGGCTGGAGGAGACGGTCTCTTTCTACAACACCCCGGAGAGCATCGACGGCCAATGGTACGTCTTCATCTTTGATCAGGACGACGTCATGCTGGCGCACGCTCCCAATCCTGACCTGGTAGACAAGCCTGCCTCCTACGCCACCGGGTCCAACGGTTATCCGGTCGGTGAAGCGGTGGTCGCAGCAGCCGACGAAGACGGAGAGTGGTTCAGCTACACGTACCCAAACCCGGCGACGGGCGGCCTGGAGACAAAGCACTCCTGGATGATCGAACGGGATGGCCTTACGTTCGGCTCTGGTTGGTACGAACCCGGGCCGAGCAGGTCTGAAAACCCGGCGTATACCCAGGCGTTCGTTCAACAGGCCATCAACTTGTACAACGCAGTTGGGCTGGAAGAGACGGTCACTTACTACAACACCCCGGAGAGCATCGACGGCCAGTGGTACATATTCATCTATGACATAGACGACGACAGCTTGCTGACGCACGCAGCCATTCCTGATCTCATCGGCAAGCCCGCCTCCGCAGCCGTCGGGCCCAGCAACTATCCCGCCGGAGAGGCGGTGTTCGCAGTCGCCGACGAGGACGGCGAATGGTTCAGTTACAGCTACACCAACCCAGACACTGGAGCCACCGAGCGAAAGCACTCCTGGATGGTCGTATACGACGGCCTGGTCTTCGGCTCGGGATGGTACGAACCCGGGCCCAGAAAGTCCGACAACCCGGCCTACACCAAGGATTTTGTTGAGCGGGCAATCGGCTTGTACGAGGCCGTCGGCCGGGACGTAACCGTCGCCTACTACAAGACCAAAGAGAGCGTTGACGGCCAATGGTACGTCTTCATAGTTGACGGGGAAGGCTACACGATTTCCCACCACAACGAGATGTTCCTGGGCCGCGACCCAGCCCTGCGAGTCGACTCGACGGGATACTTCTACGGCGACGATCTGCTGAGCGCCACCGAGTCCGGTCGCTGGGTGGACTACGTGCTGCTTAACCCGGAAACCGGCGACGAACGACAGAAGCACACCTGGGCTGTGCGGCACGACGGGCTGATCTTCGCATCAGGCTGGTACGAATAGCTGTACTCGAATCCTTGCTCAAGCAGCGATGTCCCCGAAGCAGCCTGGCTTCAGGGCTTGGCCGCGAGTCGGGTTCACCTCGGTGGCTAGCCTGGTCAATCCGCGGATTATCGGACGCCAAAATCTGGTTACACCGGCAACTTGTGTTGGTGTGTTGGCCATGCCAGTGTTGACTGAAACTTCGCGAGGTGACATTCCAGATTATGAAGGTCACCCGTGTACACTAAACCCGCCATTTTGCTATAACGACGCGGCGGTCCGGGCGGGCCCAAGACGACGCTGGGGATAGCAAGTCAGGATGGAGTACGAACGTAATGTTGAGAATCGTCGAGGAAATCGTCCTGCTCCTCCTCCGAGACGAGGACGGGAGATTCATAAACGTCCCCAGTTGGTCTATCGACTACGCCATCGCCGGCGGGGTCCTGATGGACCTGGCGATGGAGAACCGTATCGACACCGACCTCGAGAATCTCGTCCTGGTCGACGCTACTCCATTGAATGACAACCTCCTGGACCCAACGCTGATGGAGGTAGAAGCGAGCGAAAATAACACGACCCGTTACTGGGTAGAACACGTTGCGCAGAACGCATTCGCGATCCGCGAGGAAGCGCTTTCTCGACTGATTGAGCAGGGCATCCTGAAACGCGAAGAAGACCGATTCCTCTGGGTCTTCAGTTCGAGGCGTTACCCGATGATCGACGGAAGGGCCGAACTCGAGGTGAAGTCGCGGATCATGGGCCTTCTGTTCAGCGACGACATTCCCGACCCGCGCGACGTGACGATCATCTGCCTTGCCGAAGCCTGCGGCCTATTCGGGGAATTATTGTCCAAAGAGGAACTGGACAAGGTCTCCGGCCGCATCGAACAGGTACGCAAGCTGGACCTCATCGGTCAAGCCATGTCACGGGCGATCTACGACATCGAAGTGTCGGTCGCCGCTTCGGTACAGGCGCAGATTTACTGATTCAGCGCCGCCCGACCCGGCGTAGCTGGCGACAGCGCCCTGCCCACCCGGGCAACATTCACCCGCGGACTTGTCTGGGTCATCGCTACGGGGAAGTTGCCGATTACGACATTTGCCACTAGTCAATCAAGTCTTGTTGATAGACAATTCATCACATCGAATCGTCTTTTGCTGATTTGAAAATCTGAAATGTTGAAGCATCGATTCGAACCACTTACAGCATAGGTTCGCGAACTGGATGGCGGACCGCCACAAGGAGTTTTGTGATGCCGCTTGGGCGCATTGGGACCACGTTCAGGGATGCCATAGTCGGCACCCTCGAGGGCGTGGGGGACGTCGCTGGGACCATAATCGAAGTCACGAGGTCGAACACCGTAAATGCCCTAAGGGGGGTTGGCGACATCGGTACCGAAGCGTCATCCGTGCTGATGGATGGGGTTTCTGGAGTTGTGCAAGGGGCGATCCAGGTCGGTTCGGATGTTGGATCGTCGGCCAAGGGGGCGGTCATAGGAACCATCCTCGGTGTCGGAGAAATCGCTACCGTAACCGTCGGCACGTTGAGCGACACGGTTAGGGCTGCGATCAAAGGCACCAGCGAAGTTGGCGGCGACGTGGCCGAGGCTGGGCGAGGCGCTGCAGAGGGCGCCATATCCACGACGAAGCAGTTGGGTATCAGCCTTGAAGACGCAGCGAGCGGGATTGCCCAGGGCGCCATACAAGCCGCCTACGAAGTGGGCAGTGATCTTGTAGTCACCGCCAGGTCCGTGGTCAAAGGAACGGCCGTGGGGGCCCACGAGGCGGGCACAGACGTGTTGGCGGCAGTCCGCGAGAGCGCCCGAGGGTTAATCAAGGCCACCTCCGAAGTGGGAGGAGATTTGGCCGGCGTGGCTAGAAACACGGTGGAAGGCGCAATCGAAGGGGCCGAGTCGATTGGCATCAAGGCAGAGGACGCGGCGTCTGCGGCCGCTACCGGCGCAGTGGATGCAGCTTCAGACGTAAGCTCGGCAGCCGGCAGGACGGTGCGAGACGCCGTTACGGGCACGATTGGGGGCGTTAGGGTAATCGTTAAAGCCCCCTTCAAAGATGGCCAGTGACCATTTGCCAAGGATTACCGTAACCTACAGGAGACCGATAAAATAACCGTTGACCTGAAGGCCAGCCGCCAGCATCCGCGACGGCTGGCCTTCTTTCTTCCGGCAATTGCAGGTCAGGCTATCGTCAACCTGACCGGCCTCGTGCGATAACCGGATCTGAGGGAGGCGCCTGTTGGTTGCTGACCCGTATTTGCGAATCTGAAGGACAAATTGGCAAGAACGCGGATAAGCCGAATCGTCAATCGCAGTCGCGCCACGGGCGCCGTGATCAGTCATGGCGCGGAACGCCTGAAAGACGGCCTTGCCGACACGCGAATCGGCCGTTCGCCCCCTGTAAGGCTGGTCATAAGAGTCATCCAGGAGCTCAACGACGACGACGCCACCCACATGGCGGCAAGTGTCAGTTACTACGCGGTCCTGTCGCTTTTCCCGCTGATCCTGGGACTGAGCGCCATAGTCGGAATGGTCGCCCAATCGCCGGAACGTCAGGAAGATGTAATCGATTTTATCGTCGGATACCTGCCCGGTTCAGAGGCCTTCGTGAAGGACAGCCTGGATGGGGTAGTCAGGTTCAGGGCCACCCTGGGCGTCGTTTCGCTGCTCAGCCTGCTCTGGGCCGGAAGTGCGGTCTTCGGAGCCATTACACGGGCCATCAACCGGGCCTGGGACGTCCAGGAGATCCCACCCTTCTACAAGAACAAACCGAGGCAGCTATTGATGGCGGCCGGGATTTCCATCTTGTTTGCTGTTTCGCTCGCCATTACCAGTATTTTCCAATGGGCCACTTCCATCGAATTGGCCGGGACTAACCTGGCAGACCTCGTTGGCGGCGGGGTCGTAGCGGGCGCGCTCAAAGTGCCAGCTTTTGCGATCAGCCTCGGGATCTTCGCATTTGTCTACAAGGTGCTGCCGAATACTAAGACCTACTGGCGTTACATTTGGCCCGGGGCAATTGTGGCCGCGTTGCTCTTCGAGAGCGGTAAGAACCTGTTCCTCTGGTACCTGGAGAACTTCGCGGCATACGACCAGCTATACGGGAATATCACGTCGGTGATAATCCTGATGGTGTGGGCCTACGTGTCGGCGTTCATACTCATCCTGGGCGCCGAGATCTCATCCGAGTTCGGCCGGATAAGGCGCGGAGTGCAACGAGGCCAGACTATTCACTGACGCCGCAACAGGAGCCCCGTTCAAATCGTGCGTTTCGCCGGTGGAGCGCGGACTCCGCCCGCAGCAGGGACGCAGGCTACGTACTGCGGCCAAATCGCCATACGTGGAGCCCCGTTGCGCCCGTAACGAGTACGAACAGCGGGTCGATGAACGCCCACATGATCAGACGGGTGTCCGATTGCGATCCGGAAGCAACCGTCAGGTCGTCGAACCAGTTCCAGAAGAACCAGATGACCAGCGTCAGTGACGCGAACAACGCCACGCCGATTCGAAGATACTGGCGGTCCACCGGTCCGTCACCGGAATCGCCGCCTGCGGCCTTGTAGCGGTGGTAGTTGACGATCAACGCGATGACCGACGCCACCGCCATAAACCAGTTCAGCACGAACCACATACGGTCGATTTCCATCACGTCCTGGTAGAACGGCGAAAGAATGAAGTGCGCGGCCACCACAACCGACACCAACATGAGACCGGCCGCGACCAGTGTCCTGGCGATGATCATTGTCCTTCCTCCCTATTGCTGGTCCGAAGACTATCGCGCCAACGTCTGCAGATGCGCCTCGGCGCGTTCCGCATCGACCGTTTCGAACCAGTTCTCCAGCTCTGTCAGCATCCGGCGGACGCGTTCCGGGTGTTCCAATGCGACGTTGTTCATCTCCAACGGGTCTGTTTCGATGTTGTAGAGTTCCGTCGGCATCGGCTCGGGGATGACCCGGACCGGGTCCGGATCGCCCATCAATTCCGTCACATTTTCCGGGTGGTACTTGTACTCGATGTCCGTGTCAATGTACCGCTGAGCGGCCGCCGCGTCCTCCGGACTTGCGAACGACGTGTCGATCCTTGGCCGGACCAGTTTCCACTCCCCGTCCCGCATGGCCGCGTTGGACGCGCCGATGGGCAGGTAGTCGTTGAACTGCCAGAACCCACGCGGCTCCTCCCACGGCGCTTCGCCGCGCAACTGGGGCAGGATGTTTTTACCGTCGAGCGGCGGGCCATCCGGCCGTTCGATGCCCGCGGCCGAGGCAAGCGTGGGCAGCCAGTCGGTAAAGTGGACCATGTCGTCGACCTCTGTCGCGTCCCCCGGCAGGCCGTCCGGCCATCGCAGGATCATGGGCACGCGGATGCCACCTTCCAACACAGACCCTTTGGCGCCGTTAAACCCGCAGTTGTACCGGGTGGTGTCTGTGCTGACGCCCTCGGGGACCTGATCGTATCGAAGGTTGAACGCAGGCCCGTTGTCGCAACTGAACATGAAAATGGTGTTGTTGGCCAGGCCGTGGCGTTCAACCTCTTCCAGGATGCGCCCAATGCCGGTATCCATCACCTCGATCATTGCGTAAGTGATGGCCACGCCCCTCGACAGACCCATCGCCTCGTAGCTCTGCACGAGGTTCTCCGGCGCTTGTAACGGCGAATGGGGCGCGTTGTACATCACATTCAGCAGGAATGGCTCGCGGGCGTGGAGCCGGATAAACCCGACCGCTTCTTCCGTAAGCACGTCGGTAAGGTACCGCCCGTCCGAGTTGACGAATGACCCGTTGACGTCCAGCCGCCACTTGTAGAAGTCGGCCCATCCCCCTCTGAAGCCAGCGAATTCGTCGTAGCCGCGCGCGTTGGGGTGATAGCGGGGATCGAGCGCTCCGTTGTGCCATTTGCCCACCATGCCAGTGGCGTACCCGCCGTGCTTGAAGGTGTCCCCAAGGGTTACTTCGCTCAGCGCGAACCGGTCGAGACCTCGGACTTCCTGTGGAGTTATGGCCCCTGTCCGGTGCGGGTATCGACCTGTCAGAAGGGCCGCCCGTGACGGGGAGCAGACCGGGGACCCGGTGTATTGCTGAGTCAGGCAGACGCTTTCGTCTATCAGACGGTCCAGGTAAGGCGTCCGGACGTAACCGTCATTGAAACGGCCGAAATCCCCATAGCCCATGTCGTCGGCCACGATCATGATCACGTTGGGTCGCTGAGGCATGTCCAGTCTCCTCTGTTTGTACTGGCGCTCTAGCCCCTCAACAGCTGAACATAACGCCAAAATGTTCGGGGAATCGGCTCCTCCGAACGGACTTTAGCAGGAAACGGTCGGTCCCCGGTGGTTAGACCGCGGCGGTCAAGTTGCGTGCTTCGACTATCGCCTTCAATTTCGCTTCAGCGGTCGTTGCGGAGGCTACCGGGTTGTCAGCAAACGTGGCAAAGCCGCAGTCAGGCGTTAGCAGTACCCGTTCCCGCCCAAAGAGGTCGATGGCGGCTGCTATTCGCTGGCTGACCGCCTCGACCGGCTCCACCGAGTCCAGCTTCTGGTTGGCGACGCCCACCGCGATCCGCTTGTCCCCGTCCAGGCTGCGGAGTACCGCCGAGTCCCCTGCCCTGCCCGTAGCCAACTCGAGGAACAGGACGCCAACGTTGACGCGATTCAGGGTGTCGATGAGCGCTGCGTAGTCTCCCGAGAGAGCGACAGACTCATCGGCGGACCAGTTGCCGCGACAAATGTGCATCCCCGTGCGCTCCGGCGGAAGGTCACGTACCAATTCGTTCATCAGGTTGACCGCGAAGTCGAGTTCCATAGAGGTGTCGAGACGTTCGCTCAACGCGCCGCACATGAAGCTTCGCTTTCGGCTTGCTCCGCCGAATACGACTTCGGTCAAAACGGGCTCGTCGAACTGGACCAGCGCGGCGCCTGAGGCCAGGAGGAAATGCAACTCCTCTCGCAGGACCCGGACCACGTCTTCCGCCATTTCCTCGCGTGATTCATAAGGACGCTCGGTAAGGCAGTCCAGCCACATCGTTCGCGTCAGGAGGTACGGACCGGGCAGCGCTATTTTGATCGGCCGGTCGGTGCAGGTCCTGGCGAATTCCATCTCGTGGACGGCCAGCGGCCTGCTCCTGCCGAGTTTGCCGTAGACCACCGGATGCCTGACATCCGAGGCGGGGACATCCAGCGCCCGCAATTCCGTCTCGAACTTCACGGGATCGTCCACGATGGCCGCCAGGTCGCTCAGGGGGATGAGTTGGCAGTTGTCCAGCAGTCCTCCCACGAAACTTGCATAGCTGTCGCGGCGCTGCTCACCATCGGTCAGGACGTCCGCCCCCGCTCGAAGCTGTGCCTCCATGTTCAGGCGAACGGCATCGTCCGCCGTGGCGTGAAACTCATCGTCGTCCAGCCTGCGTTCGAGGTGGTCGTGGACCGCTCGTAGCATCCATCCCGGACGGGGCCAACTGCCAATTCCCATCACGGACAGTGGCGCAATCGCAGGGGTATCGGCAGGGGCAGGGAGCGAGTCGGGGATTTTCACCTCGACGCGAAGTTGCTCGCCGACCGGGGACACGTGCGCCCCGCTGGAGTTCCGGGAGGGCTCCACGAACGGCCCCTTGCTGATCATGAAGCTCCACTGATTGCCGGACTTCGTCCAGGAGACCAGCTCGTTCCTGGTCATGCGGCACCATGCAGGCAGTTCGATCTCGACCGTCGGTTCGGTCGACAGGATTTCGAGCAACTGCCCGCGCTCCAGCGGGTCGATGTTGCGCCGGATTAGCAACAGCAGTCCGCCGCCGCAATCCAGGTCCCCGCCGTCGAATCCGGCGTCGGGCTCGTAGGAGTGTCTATCGGCGGGGTCCATTGGCCGACTACATCCGGCTGGCTACCAGGTAAAGGGGGTTCCTAGTAACTGACGCTGGGAGTTCCGTCCGAGAGAAACTCCACCAGCTTTGCGCCGCCCACGAGGATGGCGCCGTCTACGAGATTGTCGTCGTCCAGATCGCGTTTCTTGAAGCATGGCGCGCAGACGTAGATCGTCCCACCGGTCTCGGTGAATATGTCCATCAGGTCCTTCAAAGGAAGAAACCCATCCTCGTGAATATCGTCTGCGTACCCCTTTTGAGAGAGGCGGACACCCTCTGTACTCAGGAATACAACGGTCTCCTTCTCGGAACCGAGGGCCGCTCCGGCAATGACGAAGGCCACCGTCGCCTTGTCGGTGTCATCCTTGGCGCAGGTGAGACTGACGCAGAATTTTCCAGCCAATTTCTTTCCTTTCGGGCTCGAACTTCACGCCCGTGATTGTTCTATCCAGTATTCAGGGTGATCTGCGCGGATTAACCGTCGGCCTGTCAACCGACACCATGCCGGCATGTCTTCTGGGGCGCCAGGATCGTGTGCAGTCAGCTTGAACACCTGGCCGGGTCCCAGCGATTGCATCCGCCTTCTCAGCAAAAGCAGGATCTCTCCGCAGCCCATGTGGCCCGCGTCCCACTCGCCCGCCAAGCGAGTCTCATGTGATTGATCAACTTCATTCTGCATCGGGGCCCGTCGCGTAACTCCGGGGTCTAAACCGGTACGCCTCATGACACGCAGTCGGGTTGCTGCCACGTGAACGTCGGTTCAATTGTTGGAGCGGTTTCGGCCGACTGTCAATAGATGCCATCCGTCCCGGGGTTCGGCCATCGGGACGATCCGACCCGCTTCCTACCTGCGGCCTCTCATGCGTGGATCGAGGACATCCCGCAGCGAGTCCCCGAAAAGATTGATCGCCAACACGGCTACCGTGATCATCGCCCCCGGAGCGATGGCGATGTGCGGACCAAGGTCGAAGAACGTCTGGGCATTGCTCAACATGTTGCCCCATGAAGGCGTGGGAGGTTGTATTCCGAGGCCCAGGAAACTGAGGGCCGCCTCCGCCGTGATGGCCGACCCCATACTCACGGTGAACAGGACAATCGATACGGCCATGGAGTTCGGCAACAGGTGCCTGAGTATGATCCCCCAGTTGGAGACCCCTGTTGCGCGGGCGGCGTCTACGTATTGCATCTGCGTCAAAGTAAGCGCGTGGGAGCGCACGGTCCGCGCCGTGCCCGCCACCACGTTAACAGCCAGGGCGATGATCACCACCAGGGTAGTAAAGCCGAATGCGACCGTGATCGCCATGGCCAGGACGAGCCCGGGCAAAACAAGCAGAGTGTCGACGAGTCGCTGTGACAGCAGGTCGAACCACCTGCCGTAATGGGCGCTGGCGATGCCCAAAATTGTTCCCAGCGTGACCCCAATAAGCGGCGCCGATATGCCAACCAGCAACGAAGTACGGCCGCCGTGCAGCAGTCGGGTCACTATGTCCCGCCCCAGTTCGTCGCTTCCCAACAACATTGTCCCGCCGCCTCGCGCTTCCGACATGGGCGCCTGCACCATGGCCGAGATGGTCCTGTCGTACCTGAACGGTGAGACGAAGTTTGCAAACACCACCAGGATTGAGATGACAATAAGCACGATCGCGCCCAGCGCGCCGGTCGGATGGCGGCGGGCAAAGTGGAGCAGGCGAGCGCCCGTACGTCTGCTGCTTGCGCGAACCGTGGTGATGTTCGGGGCCGCCGGCATAGAAGTCCTCACAGCATTTCCGCCATATCGATCACTCGTACCTGACTCTGGGGTCGAGGACGGCGTACAACACGTCCACAACCAGGACCCACAGCATCAAGGCAGCGCCGAGAGCCACGACCATGCCCTGCACCATGATGAAATCCCGTGCGTTCACCGAGTCTATGATCTGCCTCCCGATTCCCGGCAGCGCGTAAATCTGCTCAATCACCACGGCCCCTTCGACCAATACGCCGAACAAGAGGGCCGACACGGTGAGAATCGGCAAGTAGGCGTTGGGGAGCGCGTGACGGATGACGACGACGACCGAGTCGAGACCTTTCGATCTCGCCGTACGCACGTAGTCCTGGTTTATGACCTCCAGCATGGTGGAACGCGTCAAACGGCTCACCACGGCGGCGAACCGGTATCCGATAACCAACGCAGGAAATATCAGCCGCTGGAATGCGGTTACGGGATCGTCGAACAGGCTGGCGTGCTGCACAGGAGGACTCCACTGGAAGATCCGTACCATCAGCAATAGCACCACGATGCCCAACCAGAATCCAGGAATCGCCAGGCCACCGGCGGTGACGAAACGGATCACCTGGTCTATCCAACTTCCTCGCCACACCGCCGCCACGATACCCAACGGCAACGCCCAGACCAACGCAATCAGTATTGAGAGTATGGCGAGAGACAGGGTGACTTCGGCTTTGCTGAACAGCGCTTCGGCCACCGGGCGTTTCTCGGAGATCGAATACCCTAGATCCCCTCTCACGATGTCAGCGAACCATCGGCCGTACTGAACGATCAGTGGGTCATTCAGCCCCAGTTCCTCGCGAAGTCTTTCGACTTCCTCAGGGTCGATGGAACCGAATTCTCCGGCCGTCAAGGCGAGCGCCACATCGCCCGGCATGACGCGGAGCATCAGGAATAACAGCGTCCCGAGCAGGATCACCGTAGGTATCAGGAGGAGGGCTCGACGCGCTATGTATCTTTGCAATCGAGGGTTCTCGCGGCCGGACTAAGGACCTTCAACGCTCCCAACCGGTGGACGCACATGTGGCGGCACCCGTAAATCTGCGTTCCAGGGCGGACGAATTGCCGCCCGGGAACGCGTTCGTTTCTAAAGCGCTGATTCTTACCTGGCCGGCGACCCGGAATCCAGCCAGACGTCGAAGAACTTGTGCATCTGGAAGTGCACCACCGGGACCGGCCGGTAGTCCTTGACGTAGTCGTAACCGACGACGCTGATACCGCCGTGTGCCATGATCGGAACAGCCGGTATCAACTCTTCGCGCAGGTAGTTCTCCATTTCCCTGAACATCTCATTGCGTTCGGGGCCGGGCAGCGTGGCTCGGGCTCGGGTAAACAGGGCCTTGAAGTCGTCCGATGGTTCGGCCTTGTGGTGGAACCAGCCACCTTCCGGCAAGTAGAACAACTGCACGATGTCCATGGCGTTCCAGACGACTATGTTGCCGCCGTGGCCGTAGGTCTCGAAGTCACCCTGGGAAGCCGAGGCGAGCGATGAGGGCGCGTCCTTGGTTGTCAGGTTGAGAGTAACGCCGACGTCATCCAGTTGCTGGGCGAGTAGCTGCGCCCACTGCTCGAACCAGGGGATCGCGATCACCAACATGTCGATCTCGGTGATGCCCAATTCCTCGAAGAGAGCCTTCGCTTCGGCTGCCGCTTCGGCCCTCGTGTCCGGGTTGACCTCCGGATAGCTCATGACGTCGCTCAGGAACGGGTACGTGTTGCCCAGAAAGCTGACCGGATCGTACGGAAGTTGCCCACTTGGCAGTCTTTGGAACTCGGTGATCGCGACCCGGTCGATCGCCAGGTAGAGGGCTTTGCGAGCCCTGATGTCGTCAAACGGGGGATTGTCGGCGTTGGGCGTCAGGTAGAAGACGCCGGGCAATGGCGACTGTTTGTGGGTAACCCGGTCCCCGAATTCGTCCTCGATTGCGGCCGCCTTCTGCAGAGCTATCTGCATCAGGTCTATTCGACCGGTGCGGAAGGCAGACCCGAGCGCGTCCTCGTTCGGAATCACCACCGTGGTGATCTGGTCAAGGTACGGGAACGGTTGACCGTCGGGAGCGATCAGGTGGTAGTTCGAGTAGGCCTCGGACCTGATGAAGCTGTCTTCCTCCGCGTCCGCAAGCACGAACGGACCGGTACCAATTATTTCGTCGGAAGCGTTAATGCCGCCCTCTCCACCGGCGATGTTCCTTGGCGCCACGATGGCCCACGTGCTACCCAATTCCTGCAGGAAGTCGACATTCGGCGAAGCCAGATTGAATCGGACCGTCAGGTCATCGACACCCTCGACCGATTCGATACCCCTGAATGCAGCAAGCCTTGGGAATACGATGCCCTCCGGTGGATTCTGCAACTGCTCGAATGCGAACAGGACGTCTTCCATCTCCAGGGGCGCCCCATCATGGAATTCGATCCCGTCAAACAACGTGAGGGTCAGTTCTGAGAAGTCGGAACTGAACTGCCACGCCCGCGCCAGGCTGGGCTGGATCGTAACGCCGTCCTCAGTTGAGTACTGCAACAGACCGTCGTAGTGACGTGTGAGGCTCTGCGGTCCCCACCACACGGCTTCCTGTCGCATGTCCCACTGGGTGGGCATTCGGGTCAGGCCTCGAACCAGGTGGCCGCCCCTTCGCAGGCCGGGCGGCACCGCTCCGGCGGGCGCCGGGGTCGGCTGCGCTACCACGGCCTTCTCAACTACGACGGTCTGAACTTCGGTGACAGTCTTGCCCTCGACAACCTTCTCTACGACAACGGTCTGGATCTCAGTGACCGTCTTACCCTCTACCCTCTTTTCAACCACGACGGTCTCCACCACCGTCTCCACCTGGGTCACAGGCTTTTCGACGACCACGGTCTGGATTTCCGTGACCACCCTGTCTTCACCGCCGCACGCGGCAACCAACGCCGCGACGACCCCGATTAGCAAAACCGGCACAACCATACGCAAGGCTTTCGGCAATGTAATTGATGTCACGGATTCACCTCCAAAAATATCCGGGAGAGAGTGATTCGGGCGTACCCGAATCCGGGCGCATTTTAGCCACATGCCGGGGGACTGTCTATCTTCACGGCCCGTGGACGAAACGTGGCCGAACGGGCCCGGATTGCCTCGACAGCAGGTTGGGTAAGCAGTTGGCTCACGGGCGTAAAATCCGGCCGGGAGCCTTTCCACGCTGATCGGTCCCACTGCTGTTTAGAAACCCGACTGAAGCAAAGAGGAAATCGTGAACATCAAGGAAATCCGGGTGGTGAAGCTCAACATCCCCCGCGTTCCGCCGAAGACTGCGGCCCGTCGGCCTTCGTGGAACGAGACCGCGCCCCGCCAGATGCCGATCAACAAGTACGACGAATTTTCTAAACTCCCCCACGAACTGCCGGGCCTTGGAGGCGGGGAAGTATGGGTGCACATCACCGCTGAGGATGGGACATGGGGCCTGGGTTCATGCGGCTTCGGTGAATCGACCGCGGTGATCATCGATTACATCTTCGCGCCCTTGCTGGAGGGCCGCGACTGCCTCGCGATCGAGTTCCTTAACGATCTCATGTTTCGCAGCATCCAGCGCCTGGGATCCGCCGGCCACGCCACGGTTGCCCAAAGCGCCGTAGATCTGGCGTTATGGGACTTGAAGGGCAAACTGCTGGGCCTGCCTGTGTACTCCTTGCTCGGAGGCCCCTGCCGCGAACGCATTTTGCTGTACGCGACCGGAGACGACCTCGACTGGGCCCAGGAGCTTGGTTTTCAGCACTTCAAAATAACTAACCCCTCTCATTACGACATGGGGATCAGGGGCCTGAATATCCTGGAAGAAAGGGTGGCAGAGTCGAGGGAAACCATCGGCGCTGACGCTGACCTGATGGTCAACGGAGTTATGTCTTACAACGTGGAGTTCGCTGTCAGACTTGCCGAGAGGCTAAGATCGTACGATTTGCGTTGGCTGGAGGAGCCGCTCATACCGCCCGACCTGGAGGGTCACATCGCGCTGAAACGTGCTGCCCCCTGGATGCCGATCGCCACCGGCGAGGACCATCGCGGACGGCACGCCTTCCGGCAACTCGTTGAACATCGATGCGCCGATGTCCTGCAACCTGACCTGAAGTGGTGCGGCGGCCTGTCCGAAGCGATGAAGATCTATACGCTTGCCGAAGCGGCAGGACTCGTCACGATCCCGCACGGTGGGGCCAATTCTCCATTTGGCCAACACTTCGCCATGGCGACGCCGGAGTCGCCAATTGCGGAATTCTGGCTCGGTTCAGACCCCGGCATCCCTCTAGACGAGGTGCGGCCAATTCCCGGCATGTCGATGCCCGTGGACGGATACGTAACGCCTCCGGATGCTCCGGGATTCGGCTTTGAAATATCAGAGGAGTGGATAGAACCGTGGGACCACACCGCCGCGGGACGTCGCGCCACTCGCTTCGAATACCGGGGATAGGGTAGGCGCCTGCGATACCCCAATGATCCGCTGGGAATGAGGCGGTATCACACATTGTGTAGTGAGGCCAATAGAGACCTTGCCGCAACCCTGCTCAAAGACGTGACTAAGTTGCCAAAATGCGATTTTGAGGTTCGACACTGGGCACCCCTGGACGACCAATCGATTGTAGAATCAACTTGATATTTCGAAGTCAGGGCATTGGACGCGCTGGGTCGGCAACCCTGGCAGGAGGTCGAAAAGCGGAATCGTTCTTCGGTCGTGGATGAGGGGCGGGTTATCCGAAGCTCCAAATAGGCGCGTGGTACCCTACTGCCAGTAGTTGACGATTTCCCGAATTTGAACACAATAGTCTGCGAGAACTCTTGTTTTTGCAAGGAAAGAGCAGCGAGGACTGCGCCAGATGAAGTTAGTAATAGCAACGATTGATAAGAGCGGGCTTGGCACAGTGTCTCAAGCTTTGAGAGGCATCGGGGCCAAGAACGTTACCGCGAGCGATGTGACCAGCATCAACGACGAGGGCGTTTCCGCTGCCATGACCAAAATTGAGGCGGTTGTTGAGGACAGCCAGGCCGCCGCTGCCGTAGACGCTGTCGCGCAGGGTGGTTCCGGGGGAGTCCAGATCGTCAGCTGCGAGCAACGACAGGCAGAGGCGGCGCCCGATGCGGCCGCTCAGGCCGCCGAGGCCGAATCAGAGCCCGCTGCCGCCCCCGTTTCTGTGAGTATCGGCGGGTCGTCAACCCTGACAACGGAAAGATCCGGTCAGACGTTGGTAATTTCCGCCAATGGCCGCATCGATGGCGCCAACGCAACCGAGGTTCAAGGGGTCTTGTCGAACGCGTTCGAACCCGGCATCAAGCTGATGCTCCTTGACCTGGGAGGGCTTACTTACATCAGCAGCGCCGGGCTGCGGGTGATCATGCTCACCGCAAGGACCCTCGATCGCAGCGGCGCCAAGTTTGCCGTCGGTTCACCTTCCGGGCCGATTCGCGAGGTATTTCAGATTAGCGGATTCGACCAAATCATTCCGATATTCGACTCACAGGCTGAGGCGATCGAATCGCTCGGCAGCTAAGTACATAAAACACTTACTTGGACAGCCGGTACCGCATTCCGTAGCTTCCGGATAGCCGGTCCGGCTAAGGATTCCGGTAGTGAGCGAACAAACTTCCAACATTCTCGTAGTCGACGACGAGCCAGACCTCGAGCCGCTCGTCAGGCAGCGCATGCGGCGCCACATCAGGTCCGGCCGTTACTCGTTTTCGTTTGCTTCGAACGGCGCCGAGGCCCTCGAGCATTTGATGAAGAACAAGGACATCGACATGGTCTTGTCCGACATCAATATGCCGGTAATGGACGGCCTGACGTTGCTGGAGCGTATACCCGCCGTAAACCCGGATATCCGGTCGGTCATCATGTCGGCATATGGCGACATGGCCAATATCCGGACTGCGATGAATCGGGGCGCATTCGACTTCATCACAAAGCCCGTCGATTTCAAAGACCTGCAAGTCACAATTGACCGCACGCTCGCGCACGTCCTCGAGTGGCGCGAGGCAAAGGCTTCCAGAGACCGATTGGCGGCCCTGCAAAACGAGCTCACGTTGGCGAGCCGCATGCAGCAGTCGATACTCACCCATGAATTCCCAGTTTCCCCGAACTTTGAAGTATTCGCCAACATGGAACCGGCGAGAAACGTGGGCGGAGACTTCTACGACGTCATCCACCTGAGCGACGGCCGCATCGCCCTGACCGTGGCCGATGTGTCAGACAAGGGCGTGCCGGCCGCCTTGTTCATGATGTCCAGTCACACGCTGATAAAGAGCGTGGCCCAGACCAATGGAAACCCGGGCCACGTCCTCGAGGCGGTGAATAACCTCCTGCACGAAAACAACGACTCCTTCATGTTCGTTACGGTGATTTACGCGATCTTCGATCCCACCACCAATGAACTCACATACGCTTGCGGCGGGCACGATAGCCCGGTGTTGGTCCACAATGACGGGAGTTCAACAGTCCTGCCTGCCACTGGCGGAGTGTCCCTGGGACTGGTGCCCAACCTCAAGTACGAAGAACAGACGGCATCAATAGGCCCGGGAGACGCAGCCGTCTTCTTCACTGACGGCGTCACAGAAGCCGAGAACATTCGTGAGGAACTGTTCGGAATAAGCGGAATTCAGTCCATATTCCAGGGCACTCCACCAATTAACGCGGTGGACTCCACGATGGCGGTGTTCAAAGCCGTAAATGACTTCGAAGGCGACACGCCTCGGTCGGATGATGCGACGTGCCTGACCCTGTTTCGGAACGAGGGAAACCGTTGAGTTCCAGGATCGCCGTCAAGATCGAAACCCGGATCGAGGAGTTGAACCGGATCGCGTCCCTGGTTGAAGATATGGGCGAAAAGGAAGATTGGCCCATGGACCTGGTATTCAAGGTCAATCTGATCCTGGAAGAACTGGGGCTGAACATCATCAATTACGGGCATCCTGACGGCCTCCACGAAATTGACATAACCCTCACTTCCACTGACGAAGAGTTGAAAATCGAAATCGTGGACGACGGAATGCCGTTCGACCCCATAACCGACGCGCCCACACCAGATGTCAACGCTCCGATAGAGGAGAGGGGTATAGGGGGTCTTGGCGTTCATCTTGTCCAAACCATGACTGACGAGATGCACTATCACCGTGTCAACGATACAAACCAGGTGACGCTGGTAATTCGAAGAGCTTAACGAGTCTGACGCACCGCTTGCTCAAAAACGAAATCCCTACCCTCGCAGCCGTTGGAGCAGCCGCTTTGCTCATGGCTATCAGCCTTGCAGGATGCGGCAACGGGTCGGGTACGGGCCCTGAACAACCCGTTGACGGTACGCAAACGGCTGTGCCGGAATCCACCGCCGCCGCCGGCGTCCCGGGCGTTACTGACGACCGCATTCTGTTTGGCCAGTCAGCCGCGTTCGAAGGACCCGCGGCCGAACTGGGAAACAACATGAGGCTGGGCATTCGCGCTGCATTTACGGAAGCGAATCGCGCCGGCGGTGTCCACGGCAGGCAGATTGAGCTCGTGTCCTTCAATGACTCTTATGAACCAGACGCTGCAATAGCAAACACGACGCGGCTCATAAACGAGGACAAGGTGTTCGCGCTGATAGGAGCCGTCGGAACGCCGACGTCACGCTCCGCCACGCCAATCGCAAGGGAAGCCGGCATCCCATACATCGCACCGTTTACAGGCGCGGAGTTCCTGCGTGACGATGAATGGCCGAACATAGTCAATCTCAGGGCTTCCTATTACCAGGAGACCGAGGAGATGGTTGCCCGACTGATTGGCGACCTGGGCATCACCCGAATCGGAGTTATGTACCAGGACGATTCTTACGGACGGGCCGGGTATCGCGGGGTCCGCCAGGCGCTTGAGAGGCGCGACATGACGCCGGTGTCGGTCGGCCTTTATCCACGAAACACGTTGGCGGTCAAAACAGCCCTGCTGGACCTTCAGAAAGGTTCGCCCGAAGCCGTCATTCAAATTGGCGCCTATCAGCCCGTCGCAGAGTTGATACTGTGGGCGAAACAGACTGGTATGGACGCTGTTTTCTTGAATGTTTCATTCGTTGGAAGCAACGCGCTGGCGGGCAAACTTGGACCCCAAGGCGAGGGGGTTTACGTCACGCAGGTGGTGCCCTTCCCAAGTGACCGGTCAGTTCCAGTCGTATCCAGGTACATTGACGCCCTTGCCGCATACGAACCGGAGGCTGCTCCGGGTTTCGTATCGCTAGAAGGGTATTTGGCGGGTCGCCTGGTGATTGCCAGTCTCGAAAAATGCGGCAGAGAGGTCCGCAGGTCCTGTATGACCGATGAGTTGGCGAACGTCGGCGAGTTTGACATTGACGGGTTTAAACTGAAATACGGACAGGGTGATAACCAGGGCTCCGACCGGGTATTCCTGACTGTGATCGGATCCGACAGCCAGTATCACCCAATTGATTCCCTCGGGGACGCAGTACCGTGAAGTCCATCTGGAGATCGGTCCGCAATCGACGGTTCCGCATTTCAACGCTTGCGTATGCGGGCATAGGCGGCGCGGTGGCGTTGACGCTGGGCGCGAGCCTGGTCGGTTGGTTTTCCTTCGACCGCGTTGGCGACGTCCAATCCAAGGTCAATGACGGGAGCGTGCCGGAAATGGCGGCCTCGTTTGGTGTGGCGCAGTTCGTAGGCAACCTGGTGGCGGCCGCCCCGCGGCTGGCCTCGGCCGCAACGCCGGATGAATTTGACCGCGTGTCCTCCGAGATAACCGAGTCCTACCGCTTATTCGAACAAGAACTTTCCAGCCTGGAGGAGCGGTCTGCACAACCGACCGCACATATACGCAGGAGTGGGGACACCCTGTTGGCCAATCTCGAAGATCTGGAGGATGGCAAAGCCGAGTATTTCGAGCTGGAACAAGTCCTCACTGAATTGCAAGCGGAACTTGCCGACGTCCGTACTCGCCTTGGCGGCACGCTGGTACCTGCCATCGACGACCAACTCTTCTACACGCTGACGGGCCAAAGAGGTCTGGGAGACCAGCCGGACCCCCGGTCCGTGTACTTGTCTGAAGGCGAATTCAGCCAGTACAGGTATCTCTCTGAGTTGCAGGCCGACGCGAACATAGCAACGGAACTCCTTTCAAACGCCTTCATTGTCACTGACCCCAACGCGATCGAACCTCTCAGGGAACGATTCGAAGCCGCGCTGGGCCGAGTCCAACGAAACCTGGACTCCCTGGAGGGGACCCAGTTCCACGCCGACATCGCTCCCCTGTTTGCCCGGGTCTCAGAATTAGGCATTGGTCCGCAGGGAGAGTTCAATGTCGTCGAAAGACAACTCAGGTTGTTGGTGAATGAACAGGAACTCCTGGCGAGCAACCGTGACATCGCTCTTCAACTGGTCGCGGACGTTGATGTCCTGGTTACCACGGCGGAAGCCAGCGCCGGAGACGCCACTGAAGAGGCCTCACAGGCAATTCTGACCGCCCGCACTCTGCTGCTCGTAATCGGCGCGCTGAGCGTGGTCGGGGCGCTGCTCATCGCGTGGCTCTTCATCGGCCGGATTCTGTTGAGCCGGATCGAAAAGCTCTCCAACTGGATGCGGCGAATGGCTGACGGCGACCTCGAGGCGCGAGTGGAGATCGGCGGACAGGATGAGGTGGCCGACATGGCAGCGGCGCTGGAAGTCTTCCGCCGCCACGCTCTTGAGGTCCAACGGCTCAACCTGGTGGAGAAGCTGGCCGAAGACCTGCAGGAAAAGAACGTAGAACTTGAACGCGTGCTGGAGGACCTTAACCGGGCGCAAGACCAGATCGTAGCCAGCCAAAAGCTGGCTGCCCTGGGCGAACTTACCGCGGGCGTAGCGCACGAGATCAAGAACCCGCTGAACTTCGTTAAGAACTTCTCCGAAGCCTCAGAAGACCTGATCGAGGAACTGTCTGAGGTGCTGAACGAAAGTGGACCGACCTTGAGCGCGGAAGACCAGGAATTGGTCAAGGAGATTTCGGGAGACCTGGCGGGCAATTTCGAACGAATTCGCACCCACGGCGCGCGTGCCAATCGCATTGTTGAGGACATGCTGAGGATGAATCGCGAGACCGGCGACCGGCAGCCGACGGACATCAACCTGCTTCTCGACGAATATGCGCAGTTGGCATTCCACAGCGCGCGGGCCAACGACACGAACTTCCAACTGGAAATCAAGCAGGACCTGGACTCCAGCATTGGAATCATCGACGTCATCCCCCAGGACCTTGGCCGGGTGTTCCTCAACATAGTTGGGAATAGCTGCCAGGCGACCGATGAGAGGCGACTGGCCTCAGGCGCGGACTACGCCCCAACCATTTGGATTACGTCATTACGCAAAGAAGAGGACGTGGAGATCCGGATCAAGGACAACGGTCCTGGCATTCCCGATGACGTGTTAGACAAGATCTTCAATCCCTTCTTTACGACCAAGCCCACCGACAAGGGCACCGGCTTGGGCCTATCGATTTGTAGCGACATCGTCCGAGAACACGGCGGTCACATCGAAGTGAATTCCGAAGTAGGTGAATTCACCGAGATGGTCGTCACGCTTCCCCTGGTCCCCCCTGCGCTGGAACAGCCGGCATCCCCTCCAGAAATCCAGGGACTTACGGCCCCGGCCTAAACCTTCGGCCGCAAGGCCAGCATGGCCGCTTCAGACCATCTGGGAACCCTTGCCGGCATCTTTGGCGAGGCGGGATTCGCAACACGGGTGCAGTACGACCACCAAGGACGGTCGCCACGCCGCCACGGTCGGCTGGAAACTGGCATACCCGGGCCGGAGCGACGTTCACATCACGGACCTGCGCCAGGAAGCCTGGAGGGACAGGGACAGGGAGGTCCTCAATCGACCCTGACCCAGGCCCGTTGACAAGGCGCAAAATTTTTCCGCCTTGGAATTTAACGAAAAAACTGTTATGCTCGGCCACTATGAACAACGCAAGACGCATCATCGACCGGTTTGGCGGGCAGTCCTCATTGGCCGCATTAATTGGCAAGGGCCAGAGCACGGTCCAGCATTGGGCCAGGACGGGACGAATACCCTCGCAGTGGCACCAGCCGCTGCTCGACCTCGCATTGCAACAGGGCGTCAGCCTGGAACCAAGGGACTTCGTCATGACCGCGTCGCCAAACGTTGAGCCCGCTACAGGAAAACTCGGCATCCTCTTGGTGGGTCTCGGCGCGGTCTCTTCTACCTTTATTGCCGGAGTTGAGCACATCCGCAACGGGACGGCGCAGCCGGTCGGTTCGGTCAGCCAGTTGTCGACGATTCGACTTGGCAAGAGGTCAAATGGCCGGACCCCGCTGATACGCGATTTCGTTCCCCTGTCGGACCTGGACCAGTTGGTATTCGGCGCTTGGGACCCGATCCCCGATAACGCTTACGAGTCGGCTATCAAGTGCGGTGTGCTTGATCGCTACGAGCAGATAGAGCCGATCTCCGATTTCTTGAAATCGATCGAACCAATGCCGGCGGTGTTCGATAAGGATTACGTGAAGCGAATCGACGGCGCGAACATCAAGATCACGGACACCAAGCTCACTTCCGTTGAGGCTTTGCGGGAGGACATCCGGCGTTTCAAAGAGGAAAACGGATGTGACCGCCTGGTGATGATCTGGTGCGGGTCCACCGAAAAATTCATTACGGAAACGGACGTTCACCAGGACATCGAAGCCTTCGTTGGTGGGCTATACAGCAACGACGAATCTATCGCTCCTTCGATGATCTACGCCTACGCCGCCCTGATGGAGGGCGTGCCCTTCGTAAACGGCGCCCCAAACCTCGCCGCGGACATTCCGGCCCTCGAGAGACTGGCAGCGGACCGGGGTGTGCCGATTTGCGGCAAAGACTTCAAGACAGGTCAGACCCTGGTAAAGACGGTCATTGGGCCGATGCTCAAGGCCAGGATGCTTGGACTCGACGGCTGGTTCTCCACCAACATCCTCGGTAACAGGGACGGCGAGGTGCTGGACGAGCCGGAGAACTTCAGGACCAAGGAGGAGTCCAAGCTGGGCGTGCTGGAGTACATCCTCCAGCCCGAAATGTACCCCGAGCTTTATTCGGACGCCTATCACAAGGTGCGGATCAACTACTACCCGCCGCGCGGTGACAACAAGGAAGGCTGGGATACCGTCGACCTCTTTGGCTGGCTCGGCAAGAGAATGCAGTTAAAAGTCAACTTCCTGTGCTCCGACTCGATACTGGCGGCCCCCCTTGTGCTCGACCTCGCCCTGTTTATAGATTTAGCGCAACGCTCCGGCCTGACCGGCGCACAGGAGTGGCTGTCCTTCTACTTCAAGAGTCCGCAGCACGCGCCGTCCGTATACCCCGAGCACGACCTGTTCATCCAGCAGACCAAGCTCAAGAACACCCTCAGGTGGCTTATGGGAGAGGACCAGATCACCCACCTCGGCATCGAGTACCAGGAAAAGCCGAGCCAGCCTCAAATCGTTGAAGCCTCATAGCAGTCAGGAACCCCGCTTGACCAAATCGCGTCCAACGCTGACCGAGTACGCAAGTTCCTCGTGGGACGGCGATCCGTTATATGAGGGATTGGGCGCCGTTGTTGCGGCCATCGCCGACGGTGTCCGGCTCGTCCATGAAAAAGTCCAACGCGCGGCTTTGGCGGATGTGCTGGGGGCTACGGGCGACGTAAACGTTCAGGGAGAGGTCGTCCAGATCCTCGACGAGCAGAGTTCGGACACGTTTGTCGATGCTCTCTCGAAATCCGGCGCCGTCTGCGCCATCGGCTCTGAGGAGATCGCTGAGGGCGTTATCGTCGGACACGCTGACGCGCAGCGTTACATCGTCCTCATGGACCCGCTTGACGGTTCGTCCAACATAGACGTTGCCGTCAGCATCGGCTCGATATTCGGCATTTGGGAGCGGCAACCGGGACAGAACGTAACAGCCAAGACATTGCTTAGCCCGGGCAGAGAGCAGATAGCGGCGGTTTACGCCGTTTACGGCTCCAGCACGGTTTTGGTCGTCGCTACAGAAGCCGGTGTGGATGGTTTCACCTTGAATACCTCTGCCGGCGTTTTTGAGCTGACTCACCCCAACATTCGGTTCCCGGCGAAGTGCCAGTACTACAGCGTGCCGGACGGCTACTACAAGAACTGGGACGAGCGAACACGCGAAGCGGCAACCTTCCTGCGGGACACTTTCTCGCTGCGATACGTCGGCTCGCTCGTGGCCGACTTCCACCGTAATCTGCTCAAGGGCGGGATATTCTGGTACCCAGCGGACGCCAAGTCTCCTGATGGCAAGCTGCGGCTGATGTACGAGGCCAATCCACTAGGATACGTAGCTGAGCGGGCCGGGGGCGCCGCGTCGTCCGGGTACGGGTACATCCTGGACATTCAACCCAAATCTCTCCACCAACGGGTCCCACTCATGCTCGGCCCGGAAATCGTGGTGGAGTCAACCGTGTCGATCCTCCAAAAGTGACTCCATTAAGAAAGGAGCGGAAATGAGCCTGCAAAACATGATCGACGTTGCGAACAGCCTCGTCGCACCTGGCAAAGGCATCCTTGCGGCGGACGAGAGCGACGGCACCATCAAGAAGCGCTTCGATTCCATCGACGTCGAATCGACGTTCGAGAATCGTCGTGACTACCGAGAGAGCCTCTTCCGCACGGAGGGAGCGTCGGAGTTCATCAGCGGCGTCATCCTCTTCGACGAGACGCTCCGCCAGGAGGGGTCGGACGGCACTCCCCTGGTCAAAGTGTTGACAGACCAGGGCATCATCCCGGGCATCAAGGTGGACAAGAGCACGAAGCCGCTTGAAGGATCGGACGGCGAGCTTTTCACCGAGGGTCTGGACGGTCTCCGCGACAGGCTTTCGGAGTATGCCGGACTTGGCGCGAAATTCACCAAGTGGCGTGCGGTCATCACCATCGGAGACGGCATACCCTCCCGGCGCTGCATAGAGACAAACGCCCACTCCCTGACCAGGTTTGCCGCTCTGAGCCAGGAGGCCGGACTGGTACCAATCGTGGAGCCGGAAGTCCTGATGGACGGCGAACACGATATCGAGACCTGCTATGCGGTCACAACCGATACCCTGCGAGAGGTCTACTACAGCCTGGGAGCCAGCGGCGTCGCTCTCGAGGGCACCCTGCTCAAGCCCAATATGGTCCTCTCCGGTAAAGACGCCTCCAATCGGGCTGGACCGGACCAGGTTGCGGAGATGACCGTGCAAGCGCTCATGAATACCGTCCCGGCATCGGTTCCGGGCATGGTGTTTCTGTCGGGCGGCCAGTCGGATTCCGAAGCCACGGTCAACCTCGACGCCATCAACCGCCGCGCCAATTCGATGGGAGCGCCGTGGGAACTGAGCTTCTCCTACGGTCGAGGCCTGCAGGCTGCGCCCCTCAAGGCCTGGGGCGGCGAGGCCGGAAACATCCCGCTGGCGCAGTCAGCCTATTACCACCGGGCGAAAGTCACCTCGGCGGCCCGGCGCGGCGAATACACTGCGGAGATGGAAAAAACCGTCCATCAAAGCGAGCGTTCCCCCGCGAAGGTATAAGACGCCGGGACAACCGACCTGGTAACACCTGACCCCCAGCGGCTGCGTGCGTTACAGATTTGCCTTGCGAGTGTTCAACTCAGGCATTTGGAACTCGCCCGGGCGAAATTGTCCGTTCAAAGCAATCGGGGACGCGCTAGGATGATAGGGACTCGGGCGGACTGCCGTAAGTCGCCGGGCGGAACGCCGCACTCGACGGGAGAAAAGGATTAGCACATTGAGCGATCTGGTTAATTCGATCGCCTTCGACTCATTACCCCGCAACCTGGATGTCGCCGCGATGGAAAGCCGATGGCAGTCGCGATGGCAGGAAATGGGGATATTCACCCGCGACCCTGAGCAACCGCGGGACAGGTCGTTCGTAGTCGACTCCCCTCCCCCGACCGTGAGCGGTTCCCTCCACGTCGGGCACGTCTTTTCCTACACGCACCAGGACCTCATCGTTCGTTACAAGCGCATGAAGGGGTGGAACATCGTCTATCCGATGGGTTGGGACGACAACGGCCTGCCCACGGAGCGGCGCGTCCAGAACTACTTCAACGTGCGCGCGGAGCCCGGTATCCCGTACGACCCCGACCTGAAGGTGGAACCGGTTGGAAACCGCAAGAAAGTCGGCCCGCCGACCTCCATTTCACGTCAGAACTTCATCGAACTCTGCAAGATTGTCACGGAACAGGACGAGGAGGTCTTCAAGGACCTGTGGCAGCGCCTGGGCCTGTCGATAGATTGGTCGGAAGAGTACGCAACCATCGACGAACGCTGCCGCCGCATCTCGCAACGCAGCTTCCTGGACCTGTACGACAAGGGTCACATATTCCAGGACGAGGCGCCGACAATGTGGGACGTCGACTTCCGCACCGCCGTCGCCCAGGCCGAGGTCGAGGACCGCGAGCGCACCAGCGCCTTCTACGACTTGGAGTTTGGTGTCGAAGACGGCGGTTCGTTCACCATATCGACCACTCGCCCGGAATTGCTTGCTGCATGCGTCGGCGTTACCGCCCACCCCGACGACCCGCGCTACAAGGCACTGTTCGGCAAGAAGGCCATAACGCCCGTCTTCTTTTCGCCGGTCCCAATCTTCCCGAGTGAACTTGCCGATCCCGAGAAGGGCACGGGAGTGCTGATGGTCTGTACGTTTGGCGACCAGACAGACGTGGAGTGGTGGCGCTCTGAGGGGCTGCAAGTGCGGGACATGATCGGCCTCGACGGGCGAATCCTCGACCGCACATTCGGTCAGGACGGATGGGAGAGCACACGGCCGGAAAACGCCAATGTCAACTACGCTCGCCTCGTCGGCAAGCGCGTCGCCTCTGCCCGCCGCGAAATGGCCGAGATGCTGGCGGACCCGGACAATTCCGCCGTTGGCGGCAGGCCTCCCCTTGTGGGAGAGCCGCGGCAGACGATGCAGGTGGTCCGCTACTACGAAAAAGGCGAAAGCCCGCTGGAGTACCTCACGTCGCGCCAGTGGTTCGTAAGGCTCCTCGACAAGAAGGACAAGCTTACGGAGATGGGCCGCCGCATACGCTGGTCGCCTGAATACATGCAGAAGCGGTACGAGAACTGGACCGAAAACCTGAACGTCGACTGGTCCATTGGCCGCCAGCGCTACTTCGGCGTGCCGATACCGGTCTGGTACCGGCTGGACGACTCAGGCAACCGGGACTTCGAGTCGCCCATCGTCGCGTCCCCCGGCCAACTACCCGTCGACCCAATGACGGATTTGCCTCACGGTTTCACCGAGTCCCAGCGCGATCGGCCAGGCGGTTTCACCGGCGAGCCGGACGTGTTCGATACATGGTTCACGTCGTCCCTCTCGCCGCAGATCGTGGCCCGCTGGGGAGACACAGATGACCAGATGGACCGCCTGTTCCCTATGGACATTCGTCCGCAGGCGCACGACATCATCCGTACCTGGGCGTTCTACACGATAGTGAAGGCTATGCTGCACCACGACGACGTTCCGTGGCGCAACGCCATCATCAGCGGATTCGTGGTGGACCCCGACCGCAAGAAGATGAGCAAGAGCAAGGGCAACGTCGTAGTGCCCATAGACCTGATCGACAACTACGGCGCCGACGCCGTCCGGTACTGGGCAGCGCGGGCGCGGCTGGGCGCGGACACTATCCACGACGAAAAGGTCTTCCGCGTCGGGAAGCGCCTGGTTACCAAGATCTACAACGCCAGCAAGTTCGTGCTGTCCCAGTCGGGTCCTGCAGGTCCCATTACCAACGAGCTCGATCGCGGGTTCGTGGCCGAGATGCGGGAAGTGATAGACCGTGCGTCAGCCTTGTTCGAGGAGTTCGAATTTGCGTCGGCGCTCGAGACAATTGAGACCTTCTTCTGGAGTTCGTTCACCGACAACTACATCGAGTTGGCAAAACGGCGTGCAAGAGACGAGACGGACCCCGCGGGTCAGGCATCGGCGATTGCGACGCTCCGGCTCGGCCTCTCGGTCTGCGTCAGGTTGTTTGCGCCGTACGTGCCGTCCATAGCCGATGAGGTGTGGTCCTGGGTATTCGCAGAGGAATCCGGCACTCCGTCTGTTCACGTCGCAGATTGGCCAACCGCGGGCGAGTTGGAACACGTGGAGACGCCTTCCGACGCGGAGTCATTCCGATCGGCATGCGACGCCATCGCGTCCGTGAGAAAGGCCAAGTCCGAGCGTTCTATCGGGCTCGGAAAGCCGTTGGCAGAGTTGCGGCTGAAGGCAGACGAGAGACGGTTGGACCAGCTTGAGCTGGTGCTTTCCGACGTCCTAAGCGCAGCGGGCGCGCCCAGCGCCCAGTTAGAACCCTTCGTGAATGGGACCGACGGTTCGTTCGTGGCCGAGATCAAGCCCCTGGCATAACGGTCAAGGGCACGCCGAGTGGTGTGAGGCCCGCGACAGTAGGTTGAAGCAGGGTCGCGCTGACGGCGGTCAGTTAACCCTGTTCTTCCTTCCACTTTTCCCAGGAGTCCAGGTTGAACCCCGGTTGTTTGAAGTACCGGTGCATGACCGACTCGGCCTTGCGCACCTCCGCCGCCTTACTCGCAACTTCGGCCGCAATGTCGACCGGTACCCTGGTAACGCCGTCGCCGTCGCAGACCAACAGGTCGCCCTGTTTGATCGTCAACCCGGCAACCTTGACGGTCTCGCCGTGCCGGACCGTCTTGAACGGTCCATGGCCGGGGACACGCGACGTCGCCCAGAGACCGACGCCCGAATCCCTTATGCCGGGCACGTCCCGTGCGCTGCCATCCACCACAACACCTATGCAGCCCAGCGCTCGCATCTGGTAGCACATCCCATCCCCGATGATCGCTCCTCGACCGGCAGGTTTGTCCACGTCCTTCAGGACTGCGATTGTCGGCACTTCTGCGTGTGCCAATGAGTCGTAGTAATCGATTCGAAGGTCTTCTTCGACTGTGTCTGCGTTCAGCGGCATGAGTTCGGCCGTCATGGCGTACCCGACCAGTGTGCCGAATTCCGGCAACATGCATCTGAGTTCAGGACCCGAATAATCGTGCTTCGCCGGCACATAGCCGCGCACGAGGATCGCGGCATTCTGCACAGTGGCAGAGTCGAATTGTCCCAACTGTTCCAGGACGGAACTATCGACGGTTTCCACCAGACCCTCCTCCCATGCTGGTCGGGATTTCGATGTGCACGGTCAACGTGACGCCAGTGGCCTCACGTCCGGTTCCAACTGCAATTCCTCGAAGGGAAAGAAGTCGCGCCAGGGTTCGAACTGCTCGACGAACGCCCGTCCCTCTTCGACGCTGTCCAGCCCCTTCACAGCCCGGCCGGGATCGTAACCGTTGGTCTTTGCCAGGGCTTCGATGCCTCGCCTGGTGACTCTAACGCCCCCAACGGAGTAGGTCTCTCCGTCATCCATTTCGACCAGGAGGTCGAAGCCTCGCTTTTTCTCCTGCCAGTACATCTTCATTGATGTGATCTCACTTCGTCACACGGACCTAGGTCCCAGTATCAATTCCTAATCAGCACCAATCATACAGGCCGACGTCCGTTCAACTCAGGAGCGGAAGGGCGCGGTCCAACACGGCGTGAGCAACCGCCAGTTTGTCCATCAACGGCAAATGCTCGACTTCCGAGCCCGGCCCCACGAACGAAACTCTATTGTTGTCCATCCCGAATCCGCTGCCGACCTCTGTAACGTCATTGGCCACCACAAAAGCCGCGCCCTTCTGCTCGAGTTTGGGGCGGGCCTTCTCGACGTGGTCTCCCGTCTCTGCGGCGAACGCGACCTTGACGAGGCGGTGACCGCTCGCCTTCGAAATGATGTCGGTGGTCCTTCCCAGATCGACTGTGTAGGTTGAGGCGGAGTCCTTCTTGATTTTCTCGGCAGAGTAGTCCGTTGGACTGAAGTCGGCCACCGCGGCGGCCATTACCAGGAGATCAGCTTCCCGGGCGGTCGAGATTATCGAGTCCTTCATCTCCAGAGCCGTCCGCACCTTCCGCACGTCTACGTCCACCGGGTCCTGCAGCACGCCGGGGGCGGCGACAAGGGTGACCGCAGCGCCGCGGTCGCGGGCTGCCGCGGCTATCGCGTAGCCCATCTTGCCTGACGAACGATTGCCGATGTAGCGGACCGGGTCCAGCGGTTCACGGGTGCCGCCGGCGGATACCACCACTGCCCTGCCGGAATAGTCGCCGTCGACGGCCAACACCGACCTCACGTGATCGACGATCTCGGCGGGTTCGGCCATCCGTCCGCCTCCAACCAGTCCGGACGCGAGCCTGCCTTCCACGGGCCCGGCAAACCTGACTCCCCTGGATTTCAGGGTCCTCACATTCTGGACCGTAGCTCCGTTCGCCCACATGTGGGCATCCATCGCGGGGGCGATGACGAGCGGTGCGTTCGTAGCAAGCGCAGTGGCGCCGAGGGGATCGTCTGCGAGGCCCAATGCCAACTTCGCGATGGTATTGGCCGTTGCCGGGGCCACGACCATCACTTCAGCGCGTAGAGCCAGCGCGACGTGGTCGATGTTCAACTCCGAATTTGATTCGAACAGGCCAACGGTCACGGGCCGGTGTGTCATCGCCTCGAACGTTGTGGGACCGACGAACTCCGAGGCGCCGGAGGTCATGATCACATCTACTTGCGCGCCGTTCTGGACCAGCTTGCTTGCGAGGTCGGCCGCTTTGAACGCCGCAATGCTCCCGGTGACGCCCAACACAACGTTCCTGCCCTCGAGCGGCAGGTACGGCGTGACGTTTTCGTGTTCTTCGCCCATCGTCCCGGCGGTCCTCAGGAGTTCATTTCGTAGACGAGTCTCAGGCCTTGCAATGTCAGGTCCTGGTTCACGTGATCGAATACGTCGGTCAGGCCGGACAACAGCGTCGCCAGGCCACCTGTGGCGACCACGGTGCATTCGCCCGGCCCTTCACAGTCCAACTCCCGTCGAAAGCGTTCCACCATTCCCTCTACCAGACCCACGTATCCGTAGACGAGGCCCGACTGGATGGCTGCCGTGGTGTTTCGACCAATCGCTACTTCCGGGGCGACGAGGTCCACCCTGCGGAGTTGCGATGTTCTTTCATACAGGGCTTCCGCTGACGTTGAAAGCCCAGGCGCCAGCGCCCCGCCCTTGTATACGCCCTCAGCCGTTATGGCATCGAAAACGGTCGCCGTACCGAAGTCGACGACTATGACGGTCCCCGGGTAAAGCGCATGGGCGGCGACGGCATCGACAATGCGGTCCGCGCCCACGTCCTGCACCCGGTCGTATTCGATTCGTATTCCGGTGCGAGTGCCCGGTCCAACCAGGAGAGCGTCTTTGCCGGTCAGGTTTTCCAGGGCGCTGCGGACCATCTCGGTGACCGGCGGGACCACTGAACACATGGACACGTCGCCCACGCTGTCGGGGTCGATGCCCTTTCCCGTCAGGAAACCGCCGAGCAACCACTCGTATTCGTCCTGTGTTCTTTGACGGTCGGTCGAGACGCGCCACGTCGCCACAAGATCGGCGTCTTCGAATGCGCCGATCGTGACGTTCGTGTTGCCTAGGTCGACCGCCAATAGCTTGTTCATGGCTCAGAATTATACTTTCCGGGCCGCCTGCTCCCCCTTGCTGTAAGTGCAATGAAGGCATCGGGGATTGCATTTGTGACGTCTCTGGCCCGCATCGCGATCTCCCCCTTCGACGAACGGGCGATCTGCCCTGCCAGGCCGTGAACGTAGACGGCCTGGGACGCCGCGTCGAACGGCCGGTCCGGCATCTGGGCCAATAGTCCTGCGGCGAGGCCTGCCAGGACGTCTCCGGTGCCCCCCTTGGCCAGGCCTGAATTAACGAAAGGGCTGATTCGCACGCTGCCTGCGGGCGAGACGATCAGCGTAGCCGCGCCCTTCAACACCACGTTTACACCCCATATTTCCGCCGCGGACCTGCCCGCGCTCAGCCGGTCACCCTGCACTTCGGCTGTGGTCCGACCGGTCAGCCTGGCCATTTCACCCGGGTGCGGAGTCACGATCGTGGATTCCGGCAACCTCTCCCACCAACGGTGAGTTCCGGCCAGTATGTTCAGCGCATCGGCGTCTATGACCAGCGGCGGCAATTCGTGGGCCTGCGCCGCGAGCATGCGGGTGAATATCGACTTTTGGACCGAAGTCCCAAAGCCGGGCCCGATCAACACAGAGTTCGCATCCGAGGCGTGATCGAGCACTTGCCTTGCTGATGCTGAGGGGTCGAGTGCGCCCGGGCCGGTCTCAGTGAGGGCGGTAAATATCGCCTCCGGCACAGCACCTACCACCAGGCCATATGCGCTGCGCTCGGTCGCCAGTTCGACCAGCCCTGCACCACTCCTCGTTGCGGCGTCCGTGGCCAATAGCGCCGCCCCGGGATAATGCGGAGAACCGGCGACCAGGAGCGCACGCCCATAAGTGCCCTTATGGGAGTCTCCAGGGCGCGCAGGCAGTAAAGAAGCAGCTAGCCGTTCATCGAGCCATTCAACGTCAAGGCAGGAGTCGAGCCCCGGTGGAATACCGATGTCGAGGACTTTGATTTCGCCGCAGTGACCCTTACCGGCATTTGCGACCGGTCCGATTTTCGGGTTGGCCAGCATGAGCGTCACATCGGCCTGAAGCCCGTTTGGGTCGAACTGACCGGTATCGGCATTCATGCCGGTCGGTAGGTCCACGGCCACGACCGGTAAATTGGGTTTTTGGACGGCGGCTAAAGCCTTGCCGAGCGAGTCGCCGATGGGACGGCTCGCCCCGGTACCCAGCACGGCGTCGATGACCACGTCGGCCGACGCGGCCGCGCTGCCAAGTTCCTGAACGCCAGAGTCGTCCAACGCCGACGCGACAACTACGCCTGCTGCCTCGGCTGTGGCCCGCTTGCCTGCGGGGTCGCCACTGCCGGCAACGACGTATGCCCGGACGTCGGCGCCCAGTTCCGCCAGCCTGCGTGCAGCCACCAGGCCGTCCCCGCCGTTGTTGCCGGGCCCGATTAGCACTACGATTCGCGAATCCTCGACGTCCCCGAGCCCGGCCGCCACCTCGTCTGCCACCGCCCGCCCGGCGTTTTCCATCAACTCGTCCAGCGAAACGCCGGCTTCGACCGCCCCCTGCTCCAACCTCCGCATCTGCGCGGCGGTGACGGCCTTCATTTGTCGACGTCTCCGGCTTCGGCCGTGATGGCAACGACGGAGGCCACTGCATATTCCCTGGAGTGGGAGAGACTCAACGCCGTTCGGACAATCCCGATTTCTCGTGCCTTCGCCTGCGCTCTACCGTGCAGAACGATCTCGGGGGCGCGTCCCCTCAGGCGCACAACCTCGATTTCGCGCCATCCGACGCCACGTACGCCCGTTCCGAGAGCTTTCATGACCGCTTCCTTGGCCGCGAATCGGCTTGCCAACTGCGGCGCCCTGCCCCGGCTGTAAGCTCTCTCTCCAGGTGTAAATATCTTCTCCAGGAACCGCTTGGGGTACCGCTTTGCCACCTCCGCAATGCGGCTGATTTCTATAATGTCGATTCCGGTATAAATCAATGATCAGGCTCTCTGTTGTCCCTCTGCCCAGGGTCTTCCCAAATTGACCGTCGCGACGCGGTCTCCCGCCATGATACGTTTTTGAGAATGAATACCGTTGAGATTGGCCACACGCTTGAACGGGGTGGCCTCCAGGCAGGACCATGAAAGAACAAGACGAAGCGCAGAGAGCCCGGGTGATCGACGGCAACGCGGTCGGAGCAAGGGTCCGGGCCGGACTGACCGATGAGGTCGCCGAACTCCAGTCCGAGGGCATGTCGCCTCCCGGCCTCGGAGTGATTCTCGTTGGGGACGACCCCGCCTCACAATCCTACGTCCGCAGCAAAGAACGGGCATGCAAGGACGCCGGGGTCTTTTCCGAAACCATCCGCATGCCTGCCACCTCTTCCCAGGATGAGGTCATCGCCCAGGTAAACGAACTGAACGGGGACGATCGTTTTCACGGCATCCTCGTGCAGTTGCCACTGCCTGACCACGTTGACGAGGACGAGGTCATTCGGACTATCCTCCCGTCGAAAGACGTTGACGGGCTCCATCCCGAAAATGCGGGACTGCTGCTGGCCGGTACTCCCCGTTTCGTCCCGGCAACTCCGCTCGGCGTACAGCGCCTGCTCATAGAGGAACAGGTAGACACTTCCGGCGCGAAGGTCGTCATCTGCGGGCGCAGCAACATAGTTGGGCTGCCTCTCGCGGCGCTGTTCCTCGGCCGGGGCCGCGGCGCGAACGCAACGGTGACCGTCTGTCACACCGGTACGCGCGACCTGGCCGGCGAAACGCTGCAGGCGGACATCCTCGTTGCCGCCGTGGGCAGGCCCGGGATGATCACCGGCGACATGGTCAAACCGGGCGCAGTTGTAATAGACGTAGGGATTTCCCGCGTCGACGATTCAACCAGGCGACGCGGGTATCGCCTCGCCGGGGACGTGGACTACGACCAGGTGTCACGTGTCGCGTCCGCCCTGACGCCAGTGCCCGGGGGCGTCGGTCCGATGACCATCGCCATGCTGATTCACAACGTGGTCCTTGCGCGCAGGTTGGCCGGTTGATCGCGAAGATCGTAACTCAAAATTAAAGGTCTCGACCTTTCGCGGGCATATGCAGTCCGCGTCCCCATGTAAACTTCGGTAGTCGGCCACCAACAAGCGTAAAATTGGCAATCGTCCCTTCGAATTGGCCCGCCGGACAATCTAACTATGAGAACGACTGCGGGCCCATAGCTTCATGACCGCGGAAAGCCCACAAACCAGGCAAGAAAGCAGCACTGAACTATCCGTTGCCGGCAGTGTTGAGGCATCGCCCTCGCTGAACGGCATGTACAGCGACGCGGAACTTCTTGAACTGTACCGCCAGATGTACCTCATCCGCCGGTTCGAAGAGGCCTGCTCCGAGCAGTACACGACAGGCAACATTCGCGGCTTTCTCCATCTCTACATCGGCCAGGAGGCCGTCGCAGTCGGCGCAATCTCCTCCTTACTGCCCGGGGATTACATAGTTACCCACTACCGCGACCATGGACACGCCCTGGCCAGAGGCGTCGACACGAACCGCATAATGGCCGAGTTGTTCGGGCGAAGGACCGGGCTGAGCAAGGGCAAGGGCGGGTCGATGCACCTCTTCGACGCGTCCAGACGATTCATGGGCGGCCACGCCATCGTAGGGGCGCAGTTGCCGTTGGCGGCCGGGCTGGGCCTCTCCTGCCTCTACAGGGAGACAACCGATCTTGCGCTGGTATTCTTTGGCGACGGTGCCGTAAACCAGGGCACGTTCCACGAGACCATGAACCTGGCGGCGGTTTGGAACCTGCCGCTTTTGTTTTTCCTGGAGAACAATTTCTACGGGATGGGGTCGGCGGTCGAAAACGTCAGGTCCGGCGGGACCGATTTCCACACGATTTCGATGGACTACGGCATCGACTCGGTGGTGGTGGATGGGATGGACGTGCTGGCAGTGAAACAGGCAACGCAGGAGTCTGCCGCCCGGATCAGGAACGGCGAGGGGCCGAAGTTCATCGAGGCCAAGACGTTCCGGTACGTCGGACATTCCATGGCAGACCCGGCCCGCTACCGGTCGGAAGAAGAGCTCGCCTACTGGCTGGAAAGAGACCCGCTGAAGACCTTCCCGCGCCTTCTGGCGCAGCATGGCGTTGCGGATGAAGGCGACCTCGAGGCGGCCCGTGTATCCGTTGAGGCTGAGGTCGCTGCCTCCGTCAGGTTCGCAGAGCAGAGCGCTGAACCTTCGCCCGAAGACCTGTTCGAAGACACCTACGCCTGAGCCGACGATGCCAGTTGTAACCGTTCGCGAGGCGATCCGGCAAGGCCTCACCGAAGCCCTCGATTCCGACCCCTCCGTATTCCTGATGGGCGAGGACATAGGCGCATACGGCGGGGCGTACGCGGTGACCGCGGGACTGCTGGAGGAGTACGGCAGGAAGCGGGTACGGGATACGCCGATTTCAGAAGCCACGTTCATAGGGGCCGGAGTTGGCGCGGCGGCGGCGGGACTGCGTCCAATCGTGGAACTCATGTCAATCAGTTTCTCCCTGGTGGCGTTCGATCAGATCGTGAACATGGCCGCGAACCTGCGATACATGTCAGGCGGTCAGCTAAAGGTGCCGATGGTCATACGAGCGCCCACGGGCGCGGGCATGCAGCTCGCGGCCACACACTCCCAGAGTTTCGAGACGTGGCTTGCCGAAGTTCCGGGCATGCGCGTCGCGGCGCCTTCGACGCCCTACGACGCCCTTGGCCTTCTGAGGACCGCCATAAAAGAGGACAACCCTGTTGTATTTGCCGAATCGGCCGGTCTCTACGGTGTCAGGGGTGAGGTGCCGGAAGCGCACTACGAGGTCCTACTGGGTTCCGCGAAGGTCCGGCGGGAGGGCGACGCAGTCACGTTGGTGTCGTACGGACACGGCATGCCCATATTGCACGAGGTGGCCGACACGCTCGAAGGCCGGGGAGTCTCGGCGGAGGTGATCGATCTCAGGTCGCTCAGCCCCATCGACTATGAGACCCTGGCTGCCTCGGCCCAAAAGACTAGCCGCGTGCTCGCCCTGGACACCGCCCGGCGTACGGGCGGCATCATGGCGGAGGTGGTGGCGACGCTGCAGGAGCGCGTCGGCGATTGGCTCGATGGCCCGATCATACGGATCGGCGCGAGCGACGCCCCCTGGCCCTATAACCGCACGATGGAACGTGAGGCGCTCCCCCATTCCCGGGACGTGCTCGACGCCCTGGCGCAGGCTTACAGGCTGTGAGGCGTCCGAACGCGATACGGCGCTTCCGCTCGCCTACGGGCTGCGTTACTTCTTGCGTTTGTGTAATCTCTACTAGCCGGCGTCACGCAACTCGCGAGCCTCAAGCCGACCGCCGTTTCAGCACTAGCTATCCGAACTGGAGTAGTGTCCATTGATCACCGAAGTGACCATGCCCTCCATGGGCGCCGACATGACCGAAGGCACCATAGTCAAGTGGCTCAAGGCCGAAGGTGACGCCGTCGAAAGAGGCGACAAGCTCGCTGAGATCGAGACCGACAAGACGGTGGTCGAGATGGAGGCCTACGCCGGCGGTCTGCTGCGAAAGATCGTGGTCGCTGAGGGAGGCAGAGTACCGGTCGGCGAACTGATCGCCTACATCGGCGACGCGGACGACGAGGTCCCGGAAACCGCAGCGCCTGAAGCGCCGGCCACAGTTCCCGCGCCGCCAGCCCCGGCCACAGTTCCCGCGCCGCCAGCCCCGGCCGCAGCGCCCGCCGCAGTTGCCCCGGCTCCGCCTGCCGCGCCCTTGCCGCCGCCTGCAGGTGGCCGCGTGAAGGCGTCCCCCATGGCCCGGCGACTCGCCCGCGAGCGCAATATCGATATTTCCCAAATCACCGGCACGGGGCCGGGCGGTCGAATCACGCGTGATGACGTGCTGTCGTATCAGCCTCCCGCCGCGGCGCCGGCAGTGGCCGCGGCCCCCGCGCCGGAGATCGATTCGTCCGACGTGCCCCTGACGAGCATGCGGCAGGCCATCGCGCGGGTGACAGTCCGCAGCAAGACCGAGAAGCCGCACTTCTACGTGACCGTGGCGGTAGACATGACCGAACTGATGCGGTTGCGAACCGGCATCAACAAGGCGCTGGCCGATTCGGGCCAGCGCGTGTCTGTAAACGACATGCTAATAAAGGCGTCCGTTAACGCCCTGATTGAGCAGCCCAAATTCAACAAGTTCTACGAAGACGATCGACTGGTCGGGCAGTCCGGCATCAACATCGGACTCGCCATCGCGCTCGAACAGGGGCTCATAGTCCCTGCCCTGCTCCAATGCCAGGGGAAGTCGCTCGTCGAGTTGTCCACGGCAGCCAAGGACCTCGGCCGCAGGGCGCGGGGCGACGGCGGCTCGCTAACGCAGGAGGAACTGACGGGCGGGACCTTCGCGATTTCGAACATGGGAATGCTGGACGTGGAGAGTTTCTCGGCGATCATCGTCCCGCCCCAGTCGGCGATTCTTGCCACAGGCAGCGTCACGAAGACTCCGGTCGTACGGGACGACCAGATCGTGGTCGCCGACATAATGAAAGCCACGCTCTCGGTGGACCACCGGGTAGCCGACGGCGCAGAGGGCGCAGTTTTCCTGAACGAAATCAGGAAAAACCTGGAGAATCCAGCAAGACTGCTTCTTTGAGCGTCAGAGCTTAACCGGCTCTTGACGTCGCCCTTGCAACCTTCCCGTGGCTTCTTGTTCTCCACGCGCGGTAAGGCCTCGCGGATGACGCGCCAGCCAAGTTGGCTTCTGATCCCGGCCACCGTTCCCGGCCTTTAGACCATTTACAATCCGCCTGACATGTACTTCCGGGAGCCATTCACAGACGAAGAAGAGGCAATACTCCGCCGGTTTTTCACCAACACCGATCGCCCCGTATTCGCGCTCATCAATCTCCCTGAGGTCGTAAAGGGCGCCCTCTTCGCCCGCTACAGCCGGACCGACAAGTCCCTGCGGCGAGTTTTTCTGGACGAGTTCTACAGTGAGCCCGACGTCGGCATCCAGGCGATAGCCGAGACCTCCGGGGACGGAACGGGTACGCCGGGCACACGCCGGGCTGAACGGCTATACGACAGGGTATTCGGCGATTATGGCGACGACTCTGTCGCCCAACTCGGCGGCGCACACATAGCGTGCGAACAGGCGTCGAACATCCTCACCAAGGTCCTGGAGTGGGGAAGGCTCGCGGCGTACCTCGAGCAGAGCACACGGTACATCTACTACGACCGCAAATTGGGCGACCGCTACCGGTACACGATACCTCCCGAAGTAATTGCCTCAGGTCATGAGGCCCGCTACCGAGAGGAGATGGATCAGCAGTTCGGTACGTACTCCGCCATCGTCCGCCGACTTACCGACCACTTTGCCGCAAGGTTCCCCCGCGGCGAAGGCGACAGCATGCGCGTATGGAGGTCGACAATCCGGGCGAAGGCGTGCGATACGGCGAGAGGGCTGCTCCCCGCCGCGACTCTTTCAAACGTCGGGATTTTCGGGACCGGCCAGGCATACGAATCACTACTGCTGCGCATGCGCGCCAGCCAGTTGGCGGAGGTCCGCGAGTACTCCTCGCTCCTGCTTGAAGAGCTGCGGCATGTAATACCCGCTTTCGTCCGGCGGGTCGACGTGCCGGACAGGGGCGGAGCGTGGAGCGAGTACCTGCGACGGACCGCCGATTCCATGCAACGGATCGCACATGAGTTCGAAGATGTCACCCCGAAAGAAGTTCCCGAGGTGGAACTCACCGATTGGGACCCGGATGGGGAAACCAAGGTCGCCGCGGCGGCGCTCTACGCGTACACCGAACTGCCGGATGGGCAGTTGCTGGAGTTGGCGCGCAATATGCCGTACGACGAAAAGGCCCGCGTTATCCGGGCATATGCCGGTGACCGCCGCAACAGGCGGCACAAGCCCGGCAGAGGCGCAGAACGCGTGTCATACCGGTTCGACATCCTCTCGGACTTCGGGAGTTTCAGGGACCTCCAACGCCACCGCATGTTGACGCTCGAATGGCAGCCGTTGAGCGTTTCGCACGGCTACTCCACCCCGCCCGACATAGCCGAGGTTGGCGAATCGGCCGAGTGGCACTCGGCCATGGGCCGCATGGCGGACCTGTACGCGCTCCTGACTGACAAACACGGCGCAGGAGTCGCGCAGTACGTCGTCCCGTTTGCCCATCGACTGCGCTACGTGATGCAACTGAACGCCCGCGAAGCATTCCACCTGATCGAACTTCGCACCACGCCCCAGGGCCACCCCGATTACCGCCGCGTGTGCCAGGAGATGCACCGGCTCATACGCGACAAGGCCGGACACAAGTTGATTGCCGACGCCATGAAATACGTGGACTACGGGTCGCACGAACTGGAGCGGCTCGAAGCCGAGAGGCGTTCGGCAAGCAAACGGGCTGCTGCCACCGGCGAATAGCCGGTTGGCCTCCCGCGTCGCCTTTGGGCGTTTCGCCCGTAGCAGTGAAGCTACCTGACCACGAGGCCGCCTGAGATCAGGACAGTCTCGCCGGTCATGTAAGAGGCGTCTGGTCCCGCCAGGAATGCCACGACGCCCGCAACGTCCTCCGGCACGGATACGCGCCCCAGCGGAATCCCGGAACCCCGTCGACGCATCCATTCGCCTTCCGGCAGCCCCTCCTGTTCGACTCCCAACAGCCGGTCCAGGTTCCTGTTGAACGCTGTATCGACTATGCCGGGAGCGACGCCGTTGACCCTGACGCCGTGCTCGGCGACCTTCATCGCGGCCGACATGGTCAGATTCATCACGGCCGCCTTGCTCGCCGCGTACGGCGGTGACAGGGTGATCCCTGGATTCACTCCGGCTATGGAAGCCAGGTTGATGATGACACCGCTGCCCTGCTGGATCATGGGTTTTGCCGCGGCCTGCATGTGAAAGTACAGGCCCTTGAGATTCAGGTCCATGGTCCGGTCCCAGATCTCTTCCGTGACGTCCGGGAACGGCGCTGCCCATATGGCGCCGGCGTTGTTCACCATGATGTCGAGCCGTCCGTACGACCCGATCACTTGATTGACCAGGTTGTCTGCGTCATCAGGGCGCGCGGCATCGTAGACTCCAGTGTCGATCTTGAGTTCGGATTCCCGCCCCGCGTCTTCGAGTTCGTTGAGGAGGTCCGGCTTCAGGTCTGTCCCAAAGACCATCGCTCCGTCTGAGGCCAACCTCAGCGCAATGGCCCGGCCGTTGCCTTGTCCGGCGCCGGTCACGATGGCGACCTTGTTTTCAAGCGGTCTTCCGTTGGACATTGTCTGGACCTCCTTGGGCACTGGCGCACGCGAGCTTATAACAGTGCCAAAACCGTGCGCCAATGTAACCATTCGATTAAGCGGTTTACGCACTCCGGAGTTACGGATTACTTCGTTTTTTGAAGAAGTCAGGCAGCTGTTCAGTTCTTCAGATCATCCGTTGCCGTTTTTCGTCTGGTTCTGCCGTCCTGTGCCGGATGCCGGATTATCTTTGAGTGTTTTCGTCTGCTCGACTCGCGTAACATGCGCACGCGCCCACATGGAGGTTTCGAGCCGATGACGCAAAAAACCCTGTTGACCGTTCTACTGGCCACAGTGATGGCCCTGGTATTCGCGTGTGGGGATGATGAGCCGGAAAGGGTGAGCGTCTCCCTGGCGCTCGATTGGTATCCCAACTCCAATCACGCAGGGATCTACGAAGCGGTGAGGCAGGGGTATTTCGACGAAGAGGGGCTGGACGTGAACATCTACACGCCGTCCGACCCCTCCACGATCCTCCAAACCGTAGGAGCCGGCAGGGACGACTTCGGCATCAACTACCAGCCCGATCTCCTACAGGCCAGGAGCAAAGACATACACGTGGTCGCAGTCACCGCCATCGTCCAACACCCCCTCAACTCGATCATGACCCTGACCGACTCAGGATTGCTCAGGCCCAGCGACCTGCGCGGCAAGAAGATCGGCCACCCGGGAATTCTTTCGAACCAGGGCATGCTTGAGACGATGCTCAACTTCGACGGGGTCCAACTGGACGAAGTCGAAATGGTCAACGTAGGGTTCGAACTCGTCCCTGCCCTGCTGGGAGGCAGAGTCGATGCAGTCGTGGGCGCGTACTGGACTCATGAGTCCATCCTGATTGAACTCGAAGGCCACGATGTGACCGTAATGCGAATGGAGGAGTGGGGAGTACCCGACTTCTACGAACTGGTCCTGGTGGCGAGCGAAGACACCATCTCCGATCGCCCTGAAGTGGTCCAGCGGTTCGTTAACGCCCTGGGCCGCGGCTTTGAGTCGGCGTTGGAGAACCCCCAGAAGTCCATTGACGCTCTGATAGAAGGCGCCGAAGCGGGGACGGTCAACGAAGAACTTGAGCGGAAGGGTGTGGACCTGTTGCTCCCAATGTGGACAGGCGACGCCCCTTCGTTTGGATGGCAAGTGTCTGAAAAGTGGACGACACTGTCCGACTGGATGAAGGGACGCGGGCTGGTGGACGCAGACCTCGACCCCAACACGGCCTTCACGAACGAGTTCGTCGAAAATCGTTAGCGGAGCCGGCCAGATGGCGGCCTGAGGCCGGACCTGCTTAAGGAAACGCTCGCCACATACGCCGGCCCTGCACCGTTGCGACGGTCCCCAGGTTCGACCCGAACTCAAGGTGGCCGGACGCGACCGTGTCGTGAGGCAGCAGCTTGTCGAGCAGGGCGATCCTGGACCTCCGCGCCGCTTCCCGGTCGATGTCCGCCCGATGTGACCAGTCCGGATACGTAAACTGCGCCGCTGAGTGGAACACGTCGCCTGTTACGACTCCTCGTTCCGATCCGGACTCCAGTAACACGGACTGATGTCCCGGCGTATGCCCGGGCGTCGGCAATGTCCGGATCCCCTGAGCAACAGTAACTTCCCCGCTCACCAATTCCAGGACGCCAAATTCCTGCAATGGCAGCACGCTCTCGCGGAATGCCTTGACGTGATGCCCGGATGCCGGGTCCACGTCGCCTTGCCAATGGTCCCAGTCCGCCCTGGGCGCCAGGTATTTCGCCCGTGGGAACATTGGCCCCACCGGCTCGTGCTCGTCTCTCGAAATGTTCCAACCGACGTGGTCGAAGTGAAGGTGCGTCAGTACCACGGTCGAAATCGAATCGATCTCGATTCCCTCCGCGTACAGGCTCTCTGGGAGGTGTCCAGCGTCTGCGCCGGGTGCCTGCGCCTCCCATCTGTCTGCGCCAAGACCCGTGTCGACCAGTACGGTCGACTCTCGAGTTCGAATTACGAACGCGCCAAAGTTGCTCCGGTGCCGCCCTTCGTGGTCCAGGGCAAAACTGGCTTCTTGCCAGGCCCCGGGTGGGACGTTTGCGAATGGCCAGCCGGGGTGGATCGGCGCTGCCTGACCGTCGGTGACGGCAATGATCTCGATATCACCGACTTTTGCGACTGTGACCATCTAAACTTCCGTCCCCGGCGAATCGAATGACTCTACCCTGTATCTTTCGACCACATCGCGGTCCAATTCGACGCCCAGCCCAGGCGCCGACGGCGCGACTCCTTCACCGGCCTGAATCGTCAGCGGCTCGGCGGCTAAATCAGCGGTGTGGAGACGGGGACCAAGCAGGTCGCAAGGATAGATCCGGTTTGGCATTGCGGTGCCGAGATGCAGTGAAGCCGCGATCTTTATCGACGAGTCGTGGCTCGTTCCCATTGTCCAGCCGATCCCCGCCACTTCGAGCGCGCCGACTATCTGGGCCGATCTGTATATGCCCCAGTCCGTCGGCATTACGTTGACGCAGCGGATTCCCGGCTTGGCTGCGCGGACCAGTCCGGCCAGGTCGTCAAAACTGCTCCAACCACCGTGGACTGAGACCTCGACTTCAAGTCGGTCGGCGAGGTCCTGGTAGTCGTCCCAATCGGTCGGGCACGGGTCTTCCAGCAGTTCTATGTTCACGCCTTCCGACTGCAGGTCCGCGGTCTGCCGCAAGGACTGCTGTTTCGAATGGCCCATGTTGGAATCAGGTCGGACCGGCACCTCCCCGATCGCCTTCCCCACGGCGAGAACGTGTTCGTAGTCCCCGGGGATCCCTACCTTCATCTTGATTGCGTGAGTAAACCCCTCCCCTACTCGATCGATTGCCAGATCGACCTGCGATTCGATGTCCAGGTACGGCAGCGTCCATACGAGCGGCACGCTGTCCCTCACTTTGCCGCCGAGCAACTGGTACACGGGCACACCCAGCGCCTTTCCGGCAATGTCATGCAATGCGAAGTCAAGCCCGGCGACGATCTGGGACTTGCCGAACCGGCACTCCAGGTCGGTCACCAGCGCTGCTATTTGCAGCGGATCGCGCCCCATTAGGGCCGGCTCGAAGTTGTCGCGAACCTGGCAAGCAACGTCCTGTCCCTTTGCTTCTCCCAGGCCGATTATCCCCTCGTCCGTGTGGACTTCCAGCACCGTTGTTTCGAGGTGGGTCATCGGTCGGCCTGAGTCTTCCGTGTGCCGGTTTCTCCACGGGACCTTGTAGGGAATTGCTATTTGGTGGGTCGATACGCCGGTGATTTTCATCAATGACCTCTCTGCGTCGTGCATAATTTGAGTAGTGCAGGACTTTTCGGAGACTTCTCTTCTAACGCGCCCTTCATATGCTTGAGTCGATATTTTCTCTCACCGTCCGCGTCTCCGTGGGAGTCGTGACGGGCGGCGTCGCCGCCATGGCCGGGTATTTCATCGGGTGGTTCTTTTTGCTCCAGCCGTCAATGTCCTTGACACTGTCCTATTTCATTCTGACCATCTGCGTCGGCATAGGAGGCGGCCTCGGCGCGTATGCGGCCTGGGTGAGGCTTGATGAAAGCGTGGCGACGAATCTGCCTGCGCTAGGGCTGTCTCTCCTTGGCGCGATGGTCGGCGCATGGGCGGGTCTGTACTACGCGCATGAGGTGTTCGACGTGGCGTTCCGCTCCACGAACGCCATGCTGACAGCAATGCCGGCGGCTGGGATCGCATCAAACGTTCCGCCGCTGATTGCATTCAGCATACGCGAGTTCAGACGCTAGTTCTTCTCCGTCCTCACCGGCGCGGCTATTGCCGCCAAGCCTGCTCCCGATCGCCCGGCCCGCCCAGGTCACTCCTCCGAAGCGATCAGTTCGTCGATACCGGATTCCAGGCGCGCCTCCGCCTCTTCAAGCCGTCGGAGTTTGTCCGCAACGATTTTCTGGTCTGACTCGACCGTCTTCGCGGCGTCCGCCGTACGAGCCCTCGTCTCTTCCGGGGCGGGACCGCCGTACAGAGTCCGCTTCTTCACCGCGTTGGCGGGATCGAGAGCGTCCTTCAGGGTTTCCGCGCTCAGGCCGATCGGCTTACCCATGTACTCGACGGCCGCCTCGTCCAGGAGTTCCGGTGTCGCATCGAGGGGCCTCAACCCGCGTTCATGCGCAAAGCGCACCATCGTTCCCACGCTCTGGTGGGCAATACGCCACGGCAGGCCCTTCTCCTTCACAATCGCGCTGGCGATATCCGGTCCGACCGCCCAGTGGGAACTCGCCAGGTGGTGCATTCGCTCCCGCTTCACCTCCATGTCCGGCACCATCATCTGAAGCCAACGCATGTTGCGACGGACCGTCGAGAATACGTCCAACATCCCGAAGAAGACTCCGCCGCCGCCGTCAGGCGCGCCGCTGCGACGCTTGGATCCGACGAATGCGCCCATCAGGCCCCCGATGGCGTCCGAGGCGCTCCCCCTGATCTGCTCCAGCGCTACAGGGTTCTTCTTGTGCATCATGATGCTGCTCGTGTGGCAAAAACGGTCTGGAATATCCACCATGCGAGACTCGTTGTTGTACCAGTACGCAATGTCCTCCCCCGCGCTCCCCACGTGGGCGTCCAGGATCACCGCGGCCGAATACGCCTCCAGCGGGTAGTCGTTGCTGCCGACGATGGCATCGAAGGTGTTGTAAATGACGGAGTCGAATCCCAGGATGTCCGCCGTGCGGTGGCGGTTTACTGCGAACGGGGACCCGGTCATGATGGCCGCTCCCGCGGGGCTCTGATTGGTGTGTGCATAGGCCGCGTCCAGGCGTTCGAAGTCTCGCTCCGCACCGGCCACCCAGGAAAGCAACTGTGCCCCCAGAGTCGTCGGCTGCGCGTGCATGCCGTGCGTATATCCGGGCATCACCGCATCTGCGGTCTCGCAGGCAACCGGCAGCAAGGCGCGCCGGTAGTCGATGACGCTCTGCATCGTCTCCAGGATGGTGTCGCGGGTGGCCACCCGGCGTGAAACGGCCATGAGGTCACCTGACGACCTCCCGAGGTGGATCCTTCCGCCGATGTCGTACCCGAGCTTGCGGATCAGGTAATTTTCACCGGCGTGCAGTCCCCACGGCTGCTCGGAGCGGGCCTTCATGTACCCGTACTCTTCCATCTCCCTGAACGCACGGAGCATCGCCGCGGCGTCTGCCCTCGGAATCAGCCCTTCTTCACCGAGCATGAGCGTGTGGGCCTTGTCGAACATGTGGAAGCCCTTGAACACCGGCTCTTCACGCCCGTGGGCCGAATCTGCTCGCAGGTCGTCGACCATCGGCTCTGACAGCCTGACGCCGACTCCGCGGTACCCGGCGTATTCGGTGTGGGGAACTTGACGCATTGACTCACTCCTGGTTTGCGGCATGTGTTTTTGACCATCCGAGAGTCTAACCGACCGATGGAGGCCGGTCAGTAGCTATCCGGCCTTCGCATGGAGTCAGGACCGTGACGCCGACGAAGTCCGGGAGCGGGCCAGGACGCGATACAGGTCGATAGACCCAGCTTCAGGATACTGGGACGTCGCCCAGCACAATCCTGAACATCTTTCGTTCCATGCCGGGCGGGGTGACATCGTTGAATCCCGCCCTTGTGAACGTCCCTGGCGAGCCCATGTAGGTGTAGGAAGCGGCCGCGGGGTCTACGGGGTAGCCTTCCACGACCCGGGCGCCGCTATCGCCGGCATGTCGGACCGCGGCCTTCAACAACTCAACAGTCAGGCCCATTCGACGGTATCGCCTGTCGACGAAAAAGCACGTTACCGACCAGACATCGGCATCGTCGATGCGGGCCAACTTGCGGTATCGTTCCAGGCCCCGGAACTCTTCGCGAGGCCCGACCGAACACCAACCGACGGGAACCCCGTCCGCGTAGGCCAGCACGCCTGTCGAACGGCCGTTGACAACCTCATTTCGCAGAGCCTCTATGCGCTTCACCTTGCCGGACCGCCCGAATTCCGTCGAGGTCATGCGCCACCGCATGCAAGAGCAGTACCGAAACTTGCCGTGTGCCAGCGAAAACCGTTCCAGGTCGTCGAGGTTGCCCGGGGTTACTGGTTGGAATTCAATATTTGCGGCAAGACTGGGATTCATCGCAATCGGGTCCTGCTCTTGCCTTCGTCAGCCAGGTTGTTACCCCATAAGACCGAGCCCGGCGAGCCGGTCAAGATCACATAGATGGCCCCGAACAGGGCGGGGTCGGCGCAGCAGGGCCGTTAGACGGTCTGTCTGAGCCTGGGGTCGAGGAAGTCCCGCACCCAGTCGCCGAAGAAGTTGAATGAGAGTACGACCATCATGATCGCCAGGCCGGGGAACAGGCTTTCCCACCACGCCGATTCGACGTACTGGCGTCCATCCGCGACCATCACGCCCCAGGCAGGCGTAGGCGGTGGTACTCCCACACCCAGGAAGCTGAGAGTTGACTCCGTCAGGATCAACGTACCCACGCGCAGGGTGGCTATGACGACGATGGTACTGACGAGCCCCGGAACAATGTGCCGCAGGAATATCCGAGTCGTCGGCGCGCCCACGATACGCGCAGCGTCTATATAGATTTCAGTTTTGAGAGACAAAGTCTCCGCGCGGACCTGGCGCGCGAAGCCCGCCCAACTGAATATGACCAATAACAAGATGATGACGGTAAGGCTCTGGCCCATCACGATGATTACAACTATCGCGATGAGGATGAAAGGCACGGCCAGGGTGAAGTCGACAAACCGCATCAGGAACTCGTCGACCTGCCCGCCGTACCATCCCGACACCAGCCCCATCAGGGTCCCGCCGATCACTCCTCCTGCCAACACGATAGACGCGATCAGGAGCGAAATCCGGGCGCCGTAAATGATCCGGCTGAAGATGTCGGAGCCCACAAAATCAGTCCCCAGAATGTACTCGGAGGAGCCCCCTTCCATCCACATAGGGGGATTGTGGCGGTCTCGCAGGCTACTTCTCTCAGGGTCCTTGGGAGCTATCAACGGGGCGAATATCGCCACGATCACAAGCAGGCCAATAATCATAGCCGGGATCACCGGCCAACGCCGGAATTCCCTCCAGTAGCGCGTGGCCGTGGAGACGCGAAGTTTCTCTTCGTAGACCGAGGCCCCTGGCGTTACATCTTGGACTGCCAACTAACCAAAACTCCGGGCCGGTGGGCGTCGAGTGGTCCACCCAGAATTGCCTTTACACATTCAGGTCAACCGGATCCGAGGGTCAACGACCGCATACAACACGTCTGCTATCAGAGCCATGGTCACATAGAGGATCGTCACGAGGGTGATTACCGCCGTTACCAGCGGAAAGTCGTTGGCGTTGATCGCTTCGAATGTGAGTCGTCCCACACCGGGCCATGCGAAAACCGTCTCGATCACCACGGAACCGTCAATGAATCCCGCTATGAACAGCGCCGAGTAAGTCAGCGGCGCTATCAGGGCGTTCTTGAGAGCGTGCCGCAAGATGATCGATCTGTAGCCCACGCCCTTTGCCCTGGCAAACTTCACGTACTCGGAGTCAAGTACTTCAAGCATCGCGGAGCGCACCAGTCTCAGCAGTCCGGCGGCGCTCAACCAGGCCAACGCGAGGGACGGGAGTATGTAGTGCTCCCAGCCTCCCCGGCCGAACACCGGCAGTATTTCCAGCCACACAGCGAAGACAATTATCAGGACGATTGCCAGCCAGAACTGTGGCGCAGTCTGGCCCAGCAGCGCCAGGGTGCGCCCAAAGTAGTCCCATCCGCTACCTCGTTTCACGGCGGAGAGAATACCCAAAGGCACGGCCATAAAGAAAACTATTGCGGTTGCGGTGATGGCCAACAGAAGCGTAGCGCCAAGGCGGTCGTACACCACTGAGAGAGACGGCCTCTTGTGCTGCATGGATTCGCCCAGGTCCCCCAGCGCCGCGTTCCCGGCCCAAGTTCCGTACTGCACATACAGGGGACGGTCCAGGCCCATCGCCTTGCCCCACGCCTCCCAGTCCTGTTCCGTCGTGTACTCATTCAGATAAAGCAGGCGTGGGTCGCCTGCGGCGCGAGACATACCAAAAAGAAAAATGCTCATCGCAATGATCATCACGATGGTGTAAATGATGCGTCTGGCGATGAACCGTGCCATATCTCAAACTCAACCGCGCCGGTCCGGGTGAAACATCGCTGGGTGCGAAAGGGCGGAGCCAGTTGGCTCCGCCCCCTCGAACACCTATTCGGCGATGTATATCAGACCGAACTCGGGGCGGTGGTTACTTCAGTGTCACCGAGGCTGCGCCCGTGAAGATCGGCGCGTCGATCGAGTGAGGCGACCAATCACCAATCCTGGGTCCAACAGCGTAGTGGGGAATGTCGGCAACAAACGCTGTCTGCAGTTCCCACTGATCCAGGACGTAGTCGTTGATCGCGATGTTGTTTTCGATCCGCTTCTGGCGGTCGGGTTCCGTGAAGTTCTCGAAGTGGAATCTGACCATGTGGTCCTCAACCTCGAAGCCCCGGAACGTGCTGGTCGGGCCCATGCCGCCGTCAAACGGGCGGTCTTCAAAGCCCGGGTTGATGGTCCCGCAGTGGTACCACGGAATGTCGTCTACACCATCGAACCGACGCGGCCTTGCCGCTGCGTAAGCGCTGACGTCCAGGTCAACATTGGCGCCGACGTCGTTCCACATCTGGGCGATCGCACGGCCGGCCTCAGGGTTGACTCTCGGGTGGTCGGAAGGCACGAAGAGCGGGATGTCGAAGCCATCCGCGTATCCGGCGTCGGCAATGAGCTGTCTCGCCTCATCCGGATCGAAGTTGCGCTCCCATTCCGTCTTCCAACCCGGAGAATCCGGTCCCCAGCCGTTCACGGCCGAGCCCTGGATTCCGCCAAAGCCGCCGAACAACTCATCCCGAATGGCTTCTCGGTCAATCGCCAGAATGAGGGCGCGCCTTACCATGCGCGCCTGTTCCATGCTGTCGGCGTCCCGCGGGTCGCCAACCCAGGCGTTGCTGGGATCGAATCCAGGCCTCGGGAAGATAGTCTCTCCGAAACCGGAACTGTTCGGGTTGTTGTTCTTCTCCTGCCAGTAGTTACCGGTGAAGTTGATGCAGCCCATCTGGGATCGCCCAACTGCCTGCCGGCGTGAGCCCGGTGTGGCGTCAAGGGCTTCAGCCAGAAGGCTGTTAGGAACCGGGGCAAAGTCGATCTGGCCGGTCTTGAACGCCGCGAGCACAGTCTGAGGCTCACGCAGTTCGAGGACCGTGAAGTTCTTCACAGCAGGCGTGACTCGCCAGTGATCCTCGACGGCCACCAGGTCCATGCGCTCACCCACGCTCCAGTTCTGCGCCCGGTACGGGCCGGTCGCAACGGGGATCTGCGAGGCCTTGGCCTCTCCGAGATCATCCACCAGCTTCTTGGAAGTGATCCACGGGTCGGCGCTGGCTGTCTGGCTCAGGTTGGTAACCCACCACGGCAGGAATTTGCCCTCGCCCCAGTTCAATCGGACTGTGTACGTGTCAACAACGTCGAACGGCTCCACGGTGCGGTTGCCGTCTTCGTCGAAGTCTCCCATCCAGTCCCTGACGCTGCCGGCGCGGTAGAAGATGGAATCCGCTCGAGCGGAGTTGTTGAAGCTCCAGGCCACGTCCTCAGCGGTCATGCCGCCAACTTCTGCTCCCCCGGGGGTCTGGTGGAACATCACGTCGTTCCGGAGTTGGAACGTGATTGACGAGTTGTCGGGCGCTACTTCAAACGAACTGGCGATGGAATTGGCGGGATCGTAGTTGCCGTTGGCGTCGACCCTAAGGAGGTTCTCGCCGATCTCCCATCCGACCACCTTCCACTCTTGGCCAAGGGCGGACAGGGCGTGTACGAAGATGACCGGGAATACGCTCGAGTCAGCGACGGTCACTGTGCTCTCGCCATCCGGGCCCATCATCGCGTCGCTCGGCGTGGGGGTGGCAACAACCTGCTTTTCGACCACAACGGTCTGCACCACCTGCTCCGTGCGGGTGACCTGCTTCTCGACGACGACCGTCTCTACTACCTTGACCGTCTGGCCTTCGACGACTTTCTCTACGACAACCGTCTCGACCACCTTCTCGGTCCGGGTAACCGGTTTTTCAACCACTACAGTCTCAATCACCCTTTCGGTGACCGTCTGGCCGGGTCTCTCGACGATGACCGTCTCAACAACCGTCGTGGTCGTCGTCTCGCCTCCACAGGCTGCAAGCGCAGCCAGGGCGAATGCGGCCGCCATTACGACGAACGCCGAGAGCTTTAATCGGAATCTTGACATTATTCGGTTCCCTCCGAGTTTGGGTTCGCCTTCGAACTACACCGTTCTCAGCTCGACTCACGAATATTTTGCACGGCAATAGAACGGACCATAATTTGGCCCGCGCCGACGGCACAAAAGACTACTTCCGCAATTGGGCGGTGTCAAGTAAGACAAAGTTAAAGCGCGCGGGCCAAATGTGCGCCACCGCGAATCCATACGGGCTCAACAAGGGCCCTGGCGTGCGTGAATAACCGCAAGTTCCGGTCAGTCGGGATCCCCTGCGGTCGGACTGACGGTCACGGCCGATCGCTCGTCCCTGCGCATTTCAAACTGCGCCTCCAGCGCGTTCAGGGTGTCTTCCAGGCCCGTGTAGGCGAGTTCCGTCTTCGGTGCCATAGCGATGCCGAAGAATCCCTGCCGTCTGAAATCGATGGCTTTCTGCAGGACGTTCAGCCTCACCTGGTCGAACGCCTCACCACCTAAGAGGTCCACGTAGCCATGCGTGAACCGGCCGATTCGGTCCATCGAAAACCCCAACGCAGACGCGATCGGCAGGCAGTACGGGCGGGTAACCGGTGTGTTTATCGCAACCGGCATTATCGGCATGTTGTGAGAGCCGCGGCAGTCGCCCGTGATTATTTGCTGGACCGTCGTCCACGGTTCGAGCACCTCTTCAGGCGCAGGAAAGCACCCTCACCAGCGCCACAGGGTCGTCCTTGCCCGTGTACTTGCCGGCAACGTTGTGGAGCCGCGTGGCGGCAACGGAGACTACCCTCTCGTCGGGATGCTCCCTCGAGTGAATCGACTCCACGGCGAACCGGTCTTCGTCTCTCAGCAGCGCGGCCAGGTCCCACACCTGCTCAGGCACGTCGAGTGTGATCACCCGGTCGGTGTCGCGAGAGGTGTGGTCCATGTCGATCACGGTGAATGTGAAGCCCTTGTGCAGGACGGGGCTCAGCAACAACCCACCGTTGTGCATTGGGTCGCAGAACGTCAGGTAGAGCGGGAGGTTGTACGCCCCCGGCGCGCACTTGTCCGCAGCGAACACTATGAACGCCTAAGCCGGCCGGTGTTCGGGAAGCAGTTCGAATTCGATCTCAGCTACCGCGGGCCCGGCGCGGCGCCCTCCCCGTTTGTGTACGACATCAGGATGGCGATGTCGTCGTCTGTGTAGGTCACCATGGCGTCGATCAGCAAATCGTTCCTGATGGCGTCGTCCACCATCCCGTTGACCTTGTCCAGAATCCCCTTGCTAGGCATCGTGTGGCCGCCGATCGATCCTGCGTCTGCCTTGATAATGCTCATCGTCACATCCATGGGACGTGTGCCTTTCACACTTGCCGCGCCGGCATTTCGGGAGATGCCTGGATTTTGGGAGGCCGCCAAAGCGGCGTTGATTCTGTGACAAGACGTTGGCAGAACGGACGCCGGTATCGTGCCGGCGAACCATCACCCGACGGAGGCGCCGGCAAACGATTATTTGAACTCATCAGTCTTCGATGCGCACGATTCTGAGCGAGCCGTCTTCCTCTCTCGCATAGAAGACCCTGACCGGCTCTCCCAATGCCTGGTGCTCCTCCAGGTGGGATGGCGTGAAACCTGGGAACTCCCCGCCGGTGAATTCCCACTCCTCGCCGTCGTCCGTGACGATCTTCAGGGTCTCAATTTCGACGAGGGATTTGGCGGTCACCTGGACTACATGACCAACCACGGCTCCGTTTCCGGATGTCGGCTGGCAGGCAGCCAGAATGCAAATGGCCACCAAAAACGCGACGTATCCGGCCCTGAATGTAGGCGCAGAAATCAACTCAGACACCACTGATTGGGCGCCCCGGGCCAGGACGGCGTGAGACAGGCGGTAATTGGGCCGCGTGAGCTGCTTGCTACTCGATCTGGCGGAGCCGCGGGTCGAGTTCGTCCCGTAGCCAGTCTCCAAAGAAGTTGAACGCCAACACGGTTAGCAGGATCGCAATGCCGGGGAAGAACGCCATCCACCAGCCGGTCGCAAGGTAGTTCCTCCCGTCGTTGATCATTGCCCCCCAGGTGGGTGTTGGCGCAGGAACCCCAACTCCCAGGAAACTGAGAATGGACTCGACCAGGATGACCACGCCAACGGTCAGTGTGGCAATGACTATCACCGTGGAAAAGACGCCCGGCAGTATGTGCGTATACATAATCCGGATCGCTGACGATCCGGCCACCGTTGCCAGCGCAACATAGTCCGCGGTCTTCAACTGGAGAGTTTCCGCCCTCACCTGGCGAGCAAACCCGTTCCAGAAGAACATGACGAGCAGAATGACAACCGTATTCAGGGACACTTCCAATACGATTCCGACAACCAGGGCCACGAGAATGAAGGGCACGGCGAGCGTGAGGTCCACGAACCGCATTATGATCTCGTCGATAGTCCCGCCGAAGTAACCGGAAATCAGGCCAACCGCGGTACCGATGATTCCGCTGATTCCCAGCACGGCAAACGCTACGAGAAGCGAAATACGGGCGCCGTGGATCATGCGGGTCAGGACATCTCGACCCAGGTAGTCCGTTCCCAGGATGTACTTGGTGCTCCCGTCTTCATACCAAAACGGAGGCACCTCGTTATCGTCGTAGTTCCCCGCCCGTTCGGGATCATGAGAACTAAGCAACGGAGCGAATATGGCCGCGACTGCCAATCCCAGGATTATCAAGCCAGGTATGACCGGGTAACGCCGCAGATATGAGAACCAGACTTCAAGGAGGCCTCTCTTTCTCGAGAATTCGGCCATCCGTGAGTCTATGCGCGCCTCTGATGCCATCTTATTGGTCCGAAGTCACGACAACCTGATGCGCGGGTCGACCAGAGCATATGTCAAGTCTATGAGCAGATTCACGACCAGGTAGATCGCGGTTACGAACAGTACAACGCCGGTCAGAACCGGGAAGTCATTGGCGTTGACCGCCTGTACAGCAAGCCTTCCCAGACCGGGCCACGCGAAAATCGTTTCAGTCACCACCGTACCGGTCATAAAACCCGCGAGGACCAACCCCGAAAAAGTCAACGGCGCAATGAGAGCGTTACGAAATGCATGTCTCCATATGACCGACCTGTTAGTCGCTCCCTTTGAACGGGCGAACTTGACGAACTCGGAGTCCAGCACTTCCAACATCGCCGCGCGGGTCAACCTCAACATTGCAGACGCCGAACCCCATGCCAGGGTCAGAGTGGGCAGAACAAAGTTCCTCCAGTCGTCTCTCCCGAAAGATGGCAACCAGTCCAACTGGACTGCGAACAGCAGGACCATCATGACGCCCAACCAGTAAGGCGGCAAGGCCTGGCCAATCAGTGCCCACGTCCGACCGATGTAGTCCGCGACCGACCCCCGCCTGACGGCCGAAAGCACGCCCAGGGGCACGCCGATCAATATGGAGGCGGCAAATGAACTGACCGTCAATTGCAAGGTCGCGGGGAAACGTTCCTGGATTACCAGTCGTGCGTTGATGTGGTGTGCGAGGGAGGCGCCGAAATCCCCCCTGATGGCTTTGCCCATCCAGATGACGTACTGGACAATAAACGGCCGGTCGAGCCCATACTCCCGGCCCCACGCATCCCACGTCTCGGTCGTTGTGTATTCCGTGAGAAACAGGTGTCGCGGGTCTCCCGCCGCCCGCGACAGCCCAAACACGATGATGCTGGTGGCGATAAAGACGCCTATCGAATAGACGAATCGTCTACCCAGGAACCTGGCCATTAATCTCTCGTTGTCGTCCGGACAGCGCTTCCAACATCAGTTTTGACCGCTGAATGTCAACGTTCCCGAATTTGGTCTGGCGTGAAATGACGAACAGGGATGCAGAGGCACACTCCGCCAGACAAGGCGACGGCCTGCCGCGTCGGCGGCAGGCCGTGCCACTTGTACTAGGTCTTCGTTGTGACTGGGTCAGTCACTACTGGGCCATCTTCACCCGTTCGGGTGAGTTGAACACTGCCCAGGCCTGCTGGTACAGGTCCCACTCGACAACCTCGGGGCGAATGAGCCAGTGCGGCTGGAGCGTTACCGTGACGGCCATCAACTGCCAATGGCTCAGGTAGTCCTGCAGCCGCAGGTTGTTGTCGACTCGAGTCTGGTAGTCCAGTTCCGAAATGTTGTCGTATCGAATCTTGCCGATCTCTTCCGGAAGCTCGATCCCGTGGTTGAAGCCGCCGGTCGGGACCAGCGTGCCACCCTTGGGTTCGTCCGGGGACAACCAGAACGTGTGGTGGGCAAACGGAATGTCGATCGATCGGGCAACCAGCGTGGGCCTGCGTGAGGCGTACACGGTCTTCTCGACGGTCGCGTTCACTCCGATGTCCTGCCACATCTGGGCGATGGCCTCAAAAGCCTCAGGCTCGACCGCAGCGGTGTTGTCCGGTGAGATCCAGAACCCAAGCTCGAATCCATCGGGAACCCCAGCCTCGGCCAGCAATGCCTTGGCGCCTTCGACGTCGTAGTCAACCGTCCACTCATCGTTGAACAGCGGGTCGTCGGGAAGGATGTCGGTGTAGGCGTATGTGATCTGGCCGTAGCCCTTGAACACGTTGCGGTTCACCGCGTCGCGGTCAATAGCCATGGACATGGCCCAACGCACCTTGCGGGCGTTCTCCATCGACTCGTCGTCTTCAGGATTGCCGATCCATGGGTGTTCGGCGTCCGCCTTCAGACCTTCTCGGGGGAAGATGTCCTCTTCGTCCTCGAACGAGTAGGCCCTCTTGGCCCAGAAGTTGCCGCCGAAGTAGACGATCTGCGGCTGGTACTTGCCGGTGGCCTGCGTCCAGCTGCCTTCGATGTCGGCCTTGGCGTCATCGATGAACTTCAGCGGGATGTTGGCCATGTGGACCTCACCCGTCTTCAGTGCGGCGATCTTGGAGTTGGTCTCGGGGATCTGGACGACCTGCAACTCTTCGATCATCTCGGGCTGTGCTCGCCAGTTGTCGTAAACCGGGGAACCCACAACCTTCTCTTCGGTTATCCACTCGTCAATCTGGAACGGGCCGGATCCACAGGGGGTGGCGAGGTCAGCGTCGCCGCCCTGGTCGGCCAGCGCCTTGCTGACGATCGGGATGCTGCCGCCGCCGTTGTTGGCGAGGGCCAGCTTCCACGTCGGTTCCAGCTTGCCGGGCAGCAGCTTGGCTCGAACGGTGGTGTCGTCAACGACTTCCCACTCGGGCGCCCATCGCTTGATGCCGGGGCCTCGTGTGCTCTTCGTGCCTTCGCCCATGCTCTCCATGAAGGAGTGGACGATGTCATCCGGACCCACAGTCCCACCGGCTTCGCAGTGGAATTCTGCGTCGGTGCGAATGGTGAACAGGATTTCACTCAGATCGTCGGCTACCGTCCAGGCAGTCGCGATGCCCGATGTCCCGACTTCACCGAAGACGAGCGGGTTCGAGTGGTCAGCCTGCAACAGGAAGTCGTAGAAACCCCAGTCCTGCAGACCAAACGCGGAGTGGGCGCCACCGGTGATCAGGGAAGGCCTGAACACCTTCGGGCCGATTAGGTCGTTCGCCACGATCAGCGTTCCACCGCCGGCAGGCTCAGGTTCCGGAGTCGCCGTAGGAGCCGGCGCGGCCGTTGCCGGGACCGCCGTCGCCGGGGCCCTTGTCGGCGCCGGGGTCGGGTCTTCGTCACCGCCGCAGGCCATGGCTACTACCAGGACGAGCGAAAGCATCAATGCTATTGCGCCAGTAAGCTTTCCGAAGCTCTTATGGCTTTGCAACATATTTACACCTCTTTGAATATTTTGTTGCACGCGTCACCGAACACACCGATCCAGCCTGAACCTTAGGCAATCCGGGCGTGCCCGCAGAGAGAATGAGAATATGCCCGGATTTAACACATGTCAATTGGTTGGAGCCGACTCGCGTTAACCAAAGCGGAGGGTTGTCGGGTTGGCCGCTCAGATTGTCGGGCGGGAATTTTCAGGTCAGGGAGCAGGTTCGGCGATTTCGTGAAGCTTGTTTACTTCAAGGTCGTCCAGGACCTGGATGGTCCCGCTTGGCCACGTGATCTCAACCTGATCAATGGTGTTTTCCCTGCCCAGTCCGAAGTGCAGGTCCAGGGAGTTCATGGAAATGAAGCTCGATCCGCCCAGCACGTCCTGCACCTGCGAGTGGGAAACCCCCTCGGCCGACATGGTGCGCACGATGACCCGCGCCCCGATGGCGTCTGCGTTCGAACCCGTGCCGTCGATCGCCATCCGGCCCTTCAGCCTCAACGTCACCCAGTCGTTTTCCCCGCCCCCGTTAATCCAGACGAATAGCCGGCCCCCGAGCAGGTCCAGCAGGTTGGGGCCAACCCAGATCGGACCCATGCTGTTGCTGCCGATCAGGTCCACGTAACCGTCCCCGTTGAGATCGCCCTTGGCCACCCCCTTGCCGTTTTCGTGGAACTGGGGGGAAAGTCGCCGGTCGATCGGATCGAATGACGGGTCGGTGGGATCCAGGTCCTCGTAGTCGACGTGCGCTATGTCGAGAAGCCTGCTCTCAACCGTCACGTCCTCGAAGTTTCCCGTGCCGTCGCCGCGCATCATTCGCCCTACACCCTCGTACTGCTGGCCGTACGGGCCCTCTCCGCGGCCGCCCATCGACCCCAGCCAGTACAGGTCCTGGTCGCCGTCGTTTTCCATGTCCAGGAACGTCGTTCCGAACCCGAAGTCGTACGCCTCCAGCCCCGGCGGCGATTCGGTCACACCCCACTCCGGCAGGTAGTTTGAAGGGTCCAATGACGGCGGCGGCAGTACCCCGCTGGGCGTCACCTGCACCTTGCCGGCCACGTTTTGGAACTTGCCGGGGCCATCGCCCGTCTGCTCCGACATGTTCTCCAGGAGGAAGTGGTAGCAAGTGCTCCAGTCCTGCATGTGCGTGGACGCGCAGTCGCCCGTTGGCATCGGCAACTGCTCATTCAGGAGCGGGTGGAACCCAAGGTTTGTGACAAACACATCAAGATCGGTGTCGGAGTCGTAGTCGCCAAGCGCGAAACCCATCCAGGCGCCGACCATGTCGATACCGAGTTCCTTGTCGACCCTGGTGAACTTGACCGTCTCTTCCGTCGAGTCGTTTCGGTAGACCTTCAACAGGTCACCGTCGTCTGCCTGCCAGAGATCGGGGTCGCCGTCCGAGTCATAGTCGAAGAACATGACTGCGAGAGTCTGGCCAGTTGGGTCGCCGACCAAGTTGCCGTTGTCGTCGACGAACTGCGGATCAAAGCCCACGGTCTTGCGGCCTGTCACCGGGTCGGTGTATTGCAGCGGCGTACCGTCGGGATAGAGCAGTTTGATCTCGCCGCCAATCAGACCTGCTTCCTCGGTCACGTCGTCGAAGGTGAAATCCCCATTGTTGAGGTACAGAACGTTGTAGTGCCCGTGGTGTCTCGACTCTTCTAACGTTAGGAAGTCATCGTCGATCCTGTTGCCCACGTAGATGTCCAGCCAGCCGTCCCCGTTCACGTCGGCGCAGGCGATGCTCAGGGCGGACAGGATATTTGGGTTTTCGACCGCCTCTTCGGTGACGTCCTCGAACGTGCCGTCCCCGTTGTTGCGAAAGATGTGGTCCATTACGGCCTCGCGCAGGCCGGGCGTCTCGTCGACGGACCGGTAATCGAGGTCGTCGCCGATGCGGCCGTACGAGGCTACATAGAGGTCCTGGTAGCCATCGTTGTCCAGGTCGCAGGCCACCACGCCGGTGCTGTTGGCCTCCGGGATGGTCACCCCGGCCTCTTCCCCTACCTCCGTGAAGTCGGCGTCACCATCGTTCCTGAACAGCAGGTTCGGCCCTCCCCTGGCCTGCCCTCGAGGCGACGCGTCTTCCGCCGACGTCACGTATATATCGATGTCCCCGTCCCGGTCATAGTCGAACAAGGCGATTCCGGGGAACCAGTTGTCCACGAACGCGTCCGAGCCCAGTGCGGACACGGCGATGTCCTCGAACGGAGTCACCGTAGCAAGCCGGCCGCTTCCGATTACTGGAACGTTCCGGGTCGGCGCCGGCGCTTCGGGATTCGGCGTGATCGTCGGGACTTGTGCAGGGGTTAAAGCGGGCGGAGTTTCGGCCGATGTGCACGCCAGAGCCGCGAAGACCACCAGGGAGAGACCCGCGAGTAACAGCCGAGTGAACACTATGCGGCGGTTTTCCATTGGCCTCTCCCCACAGCGTCCTTGGTGAACCGGCTCTGCGGCCGTCACAGGGGCAGGCGAAGTCAGGAAGTCTTCAGTCCGCCAGTTGCCGCAGCCGCGGGTCCAGCTTGTCCCTCAGCCAGTCGCCCAGGAAGTTGAAAGCAAGCACGGTGAGGAAAATGGCAAGACCGGGGAAGAACGTAACCCACCACGCGGAACTGATGTAGTCCCGCCCGTCTGCCACCATGGCGCCCCACGCGGGGGTCGGAGGCGGGACGCCCACACCGAGGTAGCTAAGGACCGACTCGGTCAATATCAGCGTTCCTACTCGCAGGCTCGCTACGACCATCAACGTATTGAACACTCCCGGCAGCAGGTGCTTATACAGGATGTACGAAGGGCCCGCGCCCACGACCTTCGCCATGGACACGTAGTCCTGTTCGCGTAATACAAGGGTTTCGCCGCGCACTTGGCGCGCGAATACCCCCCAACTGAACGCCACGAGCAGAATGATGATTATTGTCAGGCTCGGACCCAGGACGATTACAACTACAAGGGCAACCAGGATGAATGGCACGGCGAAGGTCAGATCGACCAGCCGCATCAGGATCTCGTCTATGTTGCCGCCGAAGTAACCGGAGATGAGCCCGATCACCGTTCCGCCGACGGCGCCGGCAGTCAGCACGATAGCGGCCACGGTCATCGAGATGCGGGCGCCATAGACGACCCTGCTGAAGACGTCCCGACCCTGCGGGCCGGTACCAAGAATGAACCGGGGGTCGTCGGGATTAGCTTCGTAAAACTCGTTGTTCCAGAACGGCGGGTAGTTCCGGAAGAACAGATCGCCCTTTTCCGGGTCCCTGTTCGCAATGAGCGGCGCGAATATGGCGCACGACATCAGCGCGCCGATGATTATTATCGGGATGACCGGCCAATTGCGGAACGCGGACCAAACACGCCTGGGCCACGACCTGTTGAACTCCAGGTCCGGAGTTTCGGATATGCGTTCCTGTGCCAGCGCCACCGGGTCTACTCGTACCTGATTCGCGGATCGATAACGGCGTAAAGCATGTCCACAATGAAGTTGGCCGCAACGAAGAATCCGGCAAACATCATTACGACGCCGGTCATCACGGGGAAGTCATTATTGAACACGGACGTCACTGCAAGCCTGCCCAGGCCTGGCCACGCAAACACCTGCTCCGTCACCACCGCACCTGTCAAGAATGCGGCCAGCAGAATCCCTGCGTACGTCAATGGCGCGATGAGGGCGTTCTTAAACGAGTGTTTCCAGATGATCTTCTGGTTGGCCACGCCCTTGGCGCGTGCAAACTTGACGAATTCTGAGTCCAGTATCTCCAGCATCGCAGAACGGGTCAGGCGCACGAAGGCAGCCGCAGATCCCCAGCCCAGGGTGACGGATGGCAATACGTAGTGCGTCCAGTCCCCTCTCTTGGAAGTCGGCAACCAGTTCAGCTCTACGGCAAATATCAAAATCAGCATCACCCCCAGCCAGAAAGCGGGCAGGGCCTGGCCGTAAAGGGCGAAGGTACGGCCTATGTAGTCCCAAACGGTCCCCCTCCTGACGGCAGAGACCACGCCCAGGGGTATACCGGTAATCAGGGCGAAAATGAAAGCGCCCACCGTCAATTGCATCGTGGCCGGGATCCGCTCCGTTATCACACCAAGGGCGGAAGTACGAACAAACAGCGAGCGACCAAAGTCCCCGGTCAGCGCGTTACCGAACCAGACGAGGTACTGGATGACCAGCGGCTTGTCCAGGCCCATCGCCCGGCCCATCGCCGCGTACGATTCAGCCGTGGTGTATTCGTCCACGTACAGGTCGCGCGGGTCGCCGGCCATCCGTGACATCGCAAAGATAAAGAAACTCACAAGGAGGATCACGGCGAGGCCGTAGATAAACCGGCGTGCTATGAAAACTTTCATCAGTTACGTCCGCGGCCCTTGGGTTGTGGTCTCAACGTGTGCCCCTGAATACGACGCCTGTGTGTGAATGGACTTGTACATACGCAAACGGGGCCAAGGGACTTATGCCCTTGGCCCCTTCACTATTCGCGTCAGCTGCTCAGCTGTTCGCCGCTTACTTGAGGCCGATAGTGTGCGGGTTGTTGAAGTACGGCAGGTTACCCGTGTACGGGTCCCATGACGATACTTCAGGCCTGACGGCCCAGAACGGCACGACGTTAACAACCGGTGAGTACAGGCGCCAGTAATTGGCGAATTCTGAAACTACCACGTTGATTTCCCGCTTCTTTGCAGGTTCGCGCTCGTTCTCAATGTCGTACCACAGCAGTCCGATCTCGTCGGGGAACTCCTGTCCGGAGTTCCAGCTACCTGCCCGCGGCACGGTCGAGCCGACAGCGTTGGTGTCCTTCGGTGAGGTGTTTCCTTGGGTGTTCCACGCCCACGGGATGTCAATGGACCGGGCTACCAGGGTCGGCCTGCGTGCGGAGTACGCCGTCTTCTCGATCTGCGGGCTCAGTCCGCCGTCAACCCACATCTGGGCCATGGCTTCACCAAACTCGGGGTCGATCACGACGGTCACGTCCGGGGTGACCCAGTAGCCGAACGAGAATCCGTCGCCAAAGCCGGCCTCTTCAAGAAGCTGCTGTGCCGTGTCGGGGTCGTAGTCGACCTGCCATTCGGGGTTCCACTCGGGGTGTTCCGGGGTCCAGCCGTACCATGACCAACCGCGGTTGGCCAGGCCGCCGAATATCTTCTCGCTCAGGCGTTCCCAGTCGAGCATCATCGACATCGCGGTGCGGACCTTGCGGGCCCGTTCCATGGACTCGTCATTGCCCCACTCACCGATCCACGGGTGATCGTCGTCCGGCAAGTAACCCGGTCGCATCGTAACGTCGTTGCCTTCGCCCGCAGCGCCAAGGTAGTCGGTCGTGGCCCAGTAGTTACCTGCATACAGGACGCCCTGGCCTCGGCCGCCGCCGATTTGCTGAGCACGGCCGCCGGTCGCGTCAACGGCCTCCGCCACGAACCTTGGAGGAAGGTCGGCAAGGTGAATTTCACCGTTCTCGAAGGCGGCCAGTCGGACCGAGTTTTCTGGAATTTCGACGAACTTCAGAGTGTCGACGAGTGGCGACCAGCGCCAGTGGTCCTTGACCGCGTCAGACTCAATGACCTCGTTTGTTACCCAGCGGGTTGGCGCGAATGCACCGGTCAGGTTTCCGAGGTTGCCCAGGGAATCCTCTTCGCCGAGTTGCTCGAAGGCGTCGAGGCTGGTAATGGAAGCGGTCTGACCGTTGTAGTTCGACTGCTGCCTGATCCAGTCCTTCTGGCATCCGGCGTCCGTGCAGTTGATCAACACGGTGCGCTTGTCGACCGCCTCGATGGTGTCGATCCACTGCCTCAACTGGCCGGCCCGGTTGAAGGTGGACCCTTCAGCCTTCGCTTCGTTGAAACTGAAGGCTACGTCTTCCGCGTCAACCTCGCCAAAGTCGGAGTTGTGGAACGGGATGCCGGTCCTTATCACCCACGTCAGGGTGTTGGCGTTCTCATCCCACTCCCATGACTCAACCATGGACAGTGACGGGTCTTCCTCGTCCACCTGGATGGGCGGAGGTGCGTGCTTCATCCACGTCAGACCCTCTGTATAGCCCCACATCGCCACTCGCTCGAAGCAGGCGCCTGTCAGGAACCGGTTGTTGAAGATCGGCGGGCAAACTGACGGTACGCCAATCACCAGGTCGCCGCCGCCCTCGGGCGCTTCGGGCATAGCGGTTGGCTCGGGCGCCGAGGTGGCCGTTGGATCTGGCGCCGCGGGCGCCGTGGTAGCGGTTGCCGCCGGAGCGGTTGTCGCCGCGGGCGCGGTCGTCGCGGTCGGTGCCGCGGGCGCAGTCGTCGCGGTCGGATCGGGGTCGTCGCCGCCACAAGCTACAGCCACCAAAACGCCCACAACCAGTACGGAAAGGGCTAATGCTAGCCAGCGATATCGCTTCTTGAACATCTGTAAATTCTCCCGGTCCTACGAGTCCTCAAGGGCGGGTACAACTCCGCAGTTATTGGATTCGCCTTGCCAGACGCGATGCCACTTTCGCGGCGCCACGAACGGCGCCCACACTTTGCGCGCCGCATCGATAGCACGGGATGTTAGTATCGGCGCAATTTGTTGTCAACGTCACCGCGACCAAAATTCACTGCCCTCTTGCCATGGTCGACAATCGGCGTTCAAACGCCCATTCGGGGACGCCGATCATCCACCCACACCGGCACCGATGATCACTGCTCTGCAGGGTTTTCCCACCTGCCCCGGACCCTGAAGACAATGCGGCTCTCAACTGTGGCGACGGCAGCAATCGCCTGCGGTTTTGTTGTTTCCCTGATCGCCTGCCAGGACAGCGAGTCTCTGCCGACCGCACCACCCGCGCCCGCCGAAGCGTCCACTGTCGTCGTGCTGCAGCCCAGGCCGCCCGTGCCGACGTCCACGCCCCGGCCTGTCCCGTCGGACCTCGACATCGCGGCCCGAGACGTAATGTTCCGCTTTTACCTGTTCAGCCAGCGGCCCTATACCAACCACACCCAATTCGACCCGGACCCTGATCTCGCAGCAATTGACGAAGCCGGCGAACTGGGCCACTTGGGATTGATCATGCCCCTGGTCGATACCGCGTCCTTGACCCTCGACGACCAGACCGCGTCCCACGTTGCTCGCGCCCTGAAGGCTCTGACCGGGCAGGACTTCGGAGGCTATACGTGGTCGGCGCCGGATTGGTACAGGTGGATCGGCGAACATCCGGAGATCCAGGCTCCGCCGGACTACGACCGCTGGAAGGGCACGCTATTCGCCCAGTTCGACCTCAATCTTGAAAACTTCATCTACCGAGGTGTCCCGTCACGGATCGACATGTGGGCGGTCCAGTGGGGCGGCGTAGGACCGTTCGACATACCGCCCCTGGACAAACCTGACTATGTCGCGGCCACCGCGATGGAGTCTGCCTACCTGGAACACGATGAACTGGTGATCGGCGTGCAGATAAGCGGAGACGCGCGGGCATTCCCCCTTCGCCTAATGGAACACCACGAGGTCGTCAATGACACTGTCGGCGGTGTGCCTGTGGTTTTGTCGACCAGCCCGGTTAACGGCGCCTCCACCCTGTACGCCACGAGCGTTGGGGACCGGACCTTCACGTTCGGCACATCCGGGTACCTGTACCAGGGAGACAAGCTACTGTTCGACAGGGCAACCCGCTCGCTTTGGCACGCCCTGACCGGGGAGCCGGTTATCGGTAGGTTGGCGCTCAGCGGCATCAAGTTGACCCGTCTGCCGATCACGGTCACCACGTGGGCCGCCTGGAAGGAAAGGCATCCGAGCACGACTGTTCTATCGATCGCCACCGGGTACGTGAGAGATTATCGAAATCCCCTGGACCAGGGCGCCCCCTACGGCGCCTACAGGGCAAGCCCGAAATTGATGTTCCCTGTCTATGAAGTCGACGAGCGGACAGCCCCCAAAACGCCGGTGTTCGGGTTGCAGGCCGGCCGCGCGGCGCGAGCCTGGCGGATTTACGACCTGTGGATCGAGGGAATCGTCAATGACACAGTCGGGGAAACACCGGTCGTACTTATCGCCGACCCTGCCAGCGGCGCGGTTCGAGCCTACGAGCGTGCTGGAGAAACCTTCACCAACTTTGCCCGGCGCGGGGAATCGACCGAAATGCTGATTATCGACCTGACAGGCGATTCGTGGACCATCACAGAGCAGCGTCTTACAAATGTCCACGACCCGGAGAGCCGGCTTGACCGCATCGCTGGAGTAAACGCATTCTGGTCCGCCTGGTACGCATTCAACCCACACACGTCATTGCGGGAATGACGTTAGACCATTCCGCTTCGCGCCGGGTCCTGCGCTGGCGGATTCGGTTACTCCCCGGCCGCCGGCGTGTGCGCGCGACCGGGAGATCCTGCGTCACTCAGGGTGGAAGCCTCGCAAGTGGCCGAGCTCACTTCCGCCCTGGCTGCGGTGCCAAAGTACCGTTCATCGAGGTCCTTCGTCTCGCCTGGGCCAATCTCTAGTCCCAGTAGTCCAACCTCTCCGGCTTGAGTCCCATCCTCACGGAGCAGGCTCACCATTATCACCGCGCCGCCGCAGGGATTTTCGCCGGCGTTTGTGACCGTTAGCTCCACGCTGCCCCCGAAACTACCCGGTTCAAGCTCGATGCTGTCAATCACGAGCCCTGTCTCTTCGATGGCCTGGACTGCGCTGTCTTCGGGAATAGGTGTCGCAGTGGGCGGCACAGGCGTGGCCTGCTGGGATGAGCCGGCAGGTGTGGCAGTAGCAACAGAGGCCGGGGACTGACCTGCTCCAGACCCGCCGCCGCCATCATCGCCTCCTCCTCCGCACGAAGTGATGGCCAACGCGAAAAGTCCCGAAGCCAAAATAACCGCGGCTGCTGTCTTGAATCCAGTCTTTAACATTCCTGGCATCCGTTTCGTGTCACGCACTCTCATGGCTATCCGCATTGTATTTGCTGCATTTTGGTCAGTCCGGCAATGCGATGACGTCTTACTCTTCTTCTTCGTCGTCAAGGTCCTTCTTTGAAGGGCTTTGCGGCGCGCCGTGAACAGCGCCGGTGTTTTCACAGGTGATTTCCGAGACTCGGGCGCCAACAACCGATTTGCCTACGTATTGCTGCTGGTATGTCAACTGCTCACCAGCGGGCTGCGGCCCTGAACCGTCAATGCCCATCTCTCCGATAACGCCTCCGTCGGCGTTGAGCAAATCGACGAGGATTACCGGGCCAGCGCAGTCCACGTCCAACTCGTTAGTGATCACTATGTGGGCTGTTCCCCCAAGACCCTTCGCGTCGAGCGTCACCTCGTCCACACGCATTCCTGTCGCCTCGTCGGTCTCACCTTCCTGCACGGTCACAGGGGTGGGTGTAGGTTGCGCAGGCGGAGCTGTAGGCGCCGGGCTCGATCCGCCTGATTCGGCGGCGTCGGACCCGCCCGAGGAGCCGGAATCGCCGTCGCTCCCGCAAGCCAAAGCCCCGAAAGCCAAAATGGCCGCCAATAGCAAGAACAGGAGTGCAATTCGAAGGTTGATGTGCGGCATATCGGCGATCCCCATGCATGCGCCTCAGGCGCGGCGGCAATCTTATCCAGCAGCGTAGGGCGAGTATAACCCAACGCACAACGCCGTCGGGACGGCGGGTCCCAACCACGTGAACCGTTGGCGGTTCGCGTATATTACAGCCGGAACGAGACGATCCCGAGCGAACGCGACCTTATCCGAACGGAGTAACACCTTGGCAACCAATGGCAAATCCCGCAGGTTCATCCTTTGCAACGACGGTGGGACCCTCGTGGGACCCACTATGGACGCACCGATGGGCGACGAAGGGCTGGTCGATCTGACGATCGGACCGCTGCTGGGCACGCAGATCAACACCCTGTACTGGCAGCTAGGTACGGACCCCTACAAGAGCACGCCCACAAGCCGCTTTTCCGACCAGTACTCCCACTTCACTAAGGTGGGACCCCTCTGGGGAGATGGCATGGAGACTTTCCAGACCTCCGGCCAGTGGCGCATATACGAGAACACGCGGGAAATGATGGAACGCGGCACGGACCCGCCGGCGGTGCTGATCGAACACGGTCACAAGCACGGCCTCGACGTCTTCCTTTCCATGCGCGTTAACGACATCCACGACGGCCAGTTGCCCGAAGGCGATCCCATCATTTCACCGATGAAGCGCGCCCACCCTGACTGGCTGCTCGGAAAAGTGGACAACCCCTATGCAGAAGGGGGCCGATACAGCGGCCTGTCCCAATACGGCTACAACTTCGGCCTCGACGAGGTCCGCGAGTACCGGTTGGCGCTTGCAGAAGAGGGGATAAAGAACTACGACCTTGACGGCTTCGACTGGGACTTTTGCCGGTTCCCCAGGTTCTTCGAAAAAGGGACCGCGCAGGATAACGCACACCTCATGACGGACCTCATGAGGTCGATCAAGTCATTGCTGAACGAACGGTCCAAAGAACTCGGCCGTCCATTGCCGTTGTCGGTACGGGTGCCTCCCACATTCGATCTTGCCCTGGGCTCGGGCCTCGACGTTCGCACGTGGGTCGACGAGGGGATCATCGACATTCTCATCGCCGGTGTCGTGCACACCAGCATGTACCGGGTTCCCGTCGAGGAATACGTTGAGGCGTGCCGCGACAAAGACATACAAGTCATCGCGCAGAACCTGGGGCTATTCTGGTGGGGCCGCCCGTACACGGCGCCCATTCTCTTCGCGGAGCCGACCGTCTTCAGCACGGAGATGTGTCGCGCTTCTGCCGCCACGTATTGGCAGGCTGGCGTCGACGGCATCTACCTGTGGAACAACCAGTTGATTGCGTTTAACCGGGACATCAACTACAGCGGCCAGCAATGGCGGGAAATCGGCGATCCCGCCACCCTCGCCGGCCGCGACAAGCACTACCTCGCAGACAAGCCGCCGCACTGGGAGAGGATGGCCGTCGAACTGGAAGCGCCGCCCGTGCCAAAAGGCCCGCTCCCCATCGACATCGACAAGCCGGGAGACACCGCGTCCGTTCCGATGGACATTGCGGACGACGTTGGGGCCGCCAAGGCGGACGGAAGCCTCGCCGAAGCGACTTTGCGCGTCCTTTTGATCAACCTGACGTCTGTCGACAACATCGAATACAGGTTGAACGGGGAAACGCTCGACCCAAACGGGGCGGCAAAGCACATCCTCTACAACGAGTACTGGCTCGACTTCGACGTGTCTTCGTCGCCCGCACTCAAGCAGGGATGGAACGACATCGAGATCGAAGTGAAGTCCCGCAACAAACGAATCGGCGCGCCCCTGACGCTGGACAGCCTGGAAGTGATCATCCGCTACAACGACCAGGACTGAATTTCCGGGCCTGAACCGTCCAGGCATCCGGCCATACGTCAGGAATCGTCCGAGTCCGTGTAGGGGCCGGCGGTCTCGCGCGCGTATATCCTGAGATGTAGCGCGCCCCCGTAGCTCAGGGGACAGAGCAGCTGCCTTCTAAGCAGACGGTCGCAGGTTCGAATCCTGCCGGGGGTGCCAGCCAACTCGCGTGGCCGACGACACCCGTTTCCGTCATCCCGTTCCTGATACGGACTGAATCAGACGCTGCCGTCCAGGATCACGTCCAACACGGCCGGGACGTTCATGTCGATTGCCTTCTGCAACTCCGGTCCGATGTCGGCCGGGTCCTCTATGCGAACTCCGTGAGCGCCAAAGGACCGGGCCAGGGCGGCGAAGTCGAACGGCACAGGGAAGTCCATGCCGATGTACTTGCTCGGTTCATCAGGCTTGCCCTTCACCGCTCGCTTATACACGTGCATGTTCAGCTTCAACACCCTGTACATGCCGTTGTTGCAGATCACAAACACGCAGGGAATCTTGGAGTTGACCGCCGTCCACAGGCCCTGGACCGACATCATCATCGTCCCGTCGCCGCATACTGCGACGACCGGTCGGTCGGGGTTCGCCAGTTTCAGCCCCAAGCCCCCGCCGGGGCCCCATCCAATGGAGCCGCCTCTCGAAGCAAAGAAGTCGCCCGGCTCGCTGAATTTTGCCGCCGAGTGCAGGATTCCGCGGTTGCTGATCGCATCATCGAAAACTGCGACGTCTTCCGGCAGCGCGTCTGCCAGGGCCACCATGGCGGCCTCCGGTGACATGGGACGCTGGCTGTTTCCAGCGGCTGCGCCATTTCGGAACGCTTCGTCCGCGGCGCGTGTCTTCTGCGCCACGACCTCTGCCCTGCCCCGCGCCGCCTCGATCTGGGAGCCGGACATCTCTGAGTCCAGTGCTTCGGCCAGTTGGCCCAGAGCTTCCTTCGGGGACGCGAATACACCCACGTCGGTCGGTTCCGACTTGCCGATCTCATCCGCGTTTATGTCGATGTGCACCAGCTTTGTTTCCGGCCGGAGCACGATGTCGCTCTGGTAGAAGAAATCACTGAATACCCCGCAGCCGACCGCCAGGACTGCGTCTGAGTTTTGAAGAGCCTCGACCGCTGCAGGCTGCCGGATGCTCAACGCGCCCATGTATTGGGGATGGTCCGTTGGAAAGTTCACCTGGCTGCTCAGGTGGGCGTACACCGGCGCGCCCAGCAGTTCTGCGACCCGGACCGCGGCTTCAGTGCCGCCGTTTTCCATGACCCGATCGCCCACGATCATGATCGGGCTTGCCGAACTGGCCAGGATGTCCGTGGCGTCCTCGATGTCCTTCGAATTGGCCGCCGGCGCCTTTGCGAATTGCTTGGAAGGCACCAGGTTCATTTCCGCGTCGTCATCCAGCGAGTTGGCCGACAGCGACACGAACACCGGGCCGGTCGGAGGGCTCGACGCCTCGTTGAACGCCCTGCGGATGACCGACGGATACTGCTCGGGATGCGTTATTTCAGCGCTCCACTTCGTGTACGGCTTGGCCATTTCGGCCAGGTCGCTGCGGCCCTCCGCCAACTTCCGCACGTCCTTATTGCCAGCCGTCACCACAAGCGGTGTACCGGTGTTGTAAGAGTCGATCAGTAGCGCGAAGCAGTTGGAAAGGCCGTTGTCGATGTGAAGGCTGACGAACGCCGGCTTGCCGGTGGCCCGCGCATACGTGTCGGCCATGCCGATGGCTACCGACTCCTGAACCGCCAGTATGTACTCGAACTCCGGATAGTTCTCCAGGGAGTCCATGATCGCGGCTTCGCTCGTCCCCGGGTTTCCGAAGATGTACTTGACACCTTCCGCCCGGAGCATCTCCATCAGTGCGTCGCTACCCTTCATGTTTTGCATTTCCTCTGTTAGATGGCCGCGGCCATCTGCGTCTTGATGTTTGTCTGGCTAAATGTTGATAAGGCGTCTGTTTTTTTGTCTTCGCCTGCAAAGCGCAAGATGCCTGTGCGCGGTCTGAATGACTATTTGCCTGCCGCCGCGTGTGTCAACTCTTCCTTGAGTCTTCGAGCGACGTGTTCGTGTTCGCCTTCCTGGATGTTCAGCGGGTCTACCGCGATTTCGCGACCCCCGGGGTCCACGTGGCGCGTGTAGACCCGCGGGTTTCCGGCCAGCATACGCCGTCCGATCTCGCCGTTGTCAGGTCCCTTCCAGGATTCGTTGAACCGAAAAACGGCGTGCGGTATGTAGTACGCCTCGTCGTGCATCACCGCTGAATCGACGCCCGGCACGTCACCGACCGCATCCACGATCTCCTGCATCGCCCGGCTGTAAACCGCCGATTCTTCCGCCTCGTCAACAGCGACAAATGTCCGCACGGCCGCCACCAGGCCCGCGATTTCCTCCTTGGAGACCTTCAGTCCGCGAGCAACCGTGGCGTTCGGCGCGTTGCACAGGCGGGCGTACTCGATCCACTCGGGCCGGCCGAGGAGAATGCCTGTGCTTTGCGGCCCCCTCACGCCCTTGCCTCCGGAAAAGCTGACAAGGTCCGCGCCTTCATTCAGATAGCGCGTCAAATTGGCGCGCGGCGGCAGCTTGGATGCCCCGTCGCAGAGAACCGGCAGACCGTGGCGATGGGCGATTTCAACGAGTTCGGTCAGGGGAACGTCGATGGGCTTACGCGGTCCGGATTCAAGATCGATGATCGCCGCGGTCTTGTCTGTGATGGCCGCTTCGACCTGGTCCGGTGTGCAACCGCTATCGTCGCCGACCTCCACGTAACGCGCGCCCGCGACCAAATAAAGGCGGTCGTAGCCAAAACGCTGGGTCTTTTGGATGATCAACTCGTTGGGAAGCCCGTCCGTAAGCGGGAGTCTTTCGACCAACTCCGGGTCGCCCCTCGAAATCGCGGCAGCCGTTTGCACGACTAGTCCGCCGGATGCTCCACTCGTAATAGTGGCCGCCGGGGCGCCGATAAGCCCGGCTATTTCCCGGCCGGCCGCAATCAGCCACTCGTCCATCTGAACGAATACCGGCGCCATGGCCTCCATGGCTTCTACGACCTCCGGCAACGGGCGGCTGCCCGAATGCATAGTGTTCGGCCCGCCCGCGTTGATCACAGGCGTTACGCCCAATTCGGCGAGTATGCACCCGCCATTCCCGGAGTTATTCAACGTCCAAACCGTCCTTTCGGAATGAGTAGATTATAAGAATCCGGGTCGCGGTTAACCGGCGCCTGATGCCAGGATTGTTGGGGTCTGTCGAATCGAGCCTGGTGACTCAACCGCAGGAGGAGGCGCGGACTAAGTGAATTCAAAGTCGAGCTCAAGCTCTGCGCGAATGCCGGCGAACCAGTTGACTACCTCGACGTGATACGGAATCCCGTCGCGTAACCGCCGTTCGGTCTCCTCGGCCTCTGAAAGGCCGGGGTACAAGACTCGATCGTGGCCGGGCGCCGGGGGCGTGTCTTTTAGACCCCGCAGGACTGTGTCCATGTCCGCTTTGAACTTCGCCACGTCCGTGAACGCATCGATGTTCCAGGCGACAAGGTGAAAATTCCCACCGGGATGAAGAAAACTGGGGCCGATCCCGCCCAGGTTGTTCCCCATCATCTCGATTATCGAGGCGAACCCGTATCCCTTGTGGGAACCCAGTTCCCTCGTACCGCCAAACGGAAGCATGAAGTAATCGTCCGGCAGTTCGACCTCCTCCATGATCGGAGAGCCGTCCGGGGCCGCTATCCACCCCGGCAGCATCCTGGCGCCGACTCGCTTCGCAAGGGTTGCCTTGTTACCGGCGATCTGCGTCGTGCCGATATCGAATAGGAACGGCGGCATTTCGTCCGCCGGCGCGGCCCACGCGATCGGGTTCGTCCCGAGCATAGGCCTGGCCCCGAAAGTAGGGAGCATCCTGACGCCGCCGCTGCTGGTCGACATCGCGAGTCCGATCATGTCAGCTTCAGCCGCCAACATCGCGTGGTAACCGGCGCCTCCCATGTGGCCGACGTTGTGGACGTTGACCGAACCGACGCCCATGCTGGCGGCCTTTTCGATCGCCATCCGCATCGCAAGCGGCGCAATGTGTACTCCCAGCCCTCTGTCGGCATTCAGGATCGCGGTGGTTCCCGACTCACGTACCGTCGTAACCTCGGGGTCTGGATTCAGGGTTCCGCTGCGGTAACCGGCTACATAGTTGCGCAGCATGTTCGAAACGCCGTGCGTCTCGACGCCTCGCAGGTCGTTGGTTATCAGGACGTCCGTAGCCTGCAGTGCGTTCGCTTCGGAAAGACCCATCGCCAGGAAGACCGCTCCGGTCGCTTCTCTCACACGGTCCGCCGGGACATAAACGCGGTCTGCGTCGGGGACCTTGAAACGTTCAAGCATTGGCGGTGATTCCAGTCGGGCAGCGAATGGCGATGCGTGGCAGCAAAGGCTAGCACGCAGTCCGCAGATGTTGGCGGGCGAATGCCGCCCCGGAGCTCCGAATTGCCGACCGCTCGACCAACCGCATGAAGGTTTACGCCCCGGATGGCAAATTCAAGCGAAATCACAGCGAGCGCTGGCTGATCCCGTCGCGCACGTTCGCGGCGGCTGGGGACCTGCTGGCGAATCCCGAACTACGGGCTCGCGTCACTCCGGTCGATCCAAACGACAATTTGGCAGGCCGGCAGCTACGCGCGCCCCGACTACTATATCGCCCCGGTCTTCCGGACCTCCCTGAGCGCCGCCTCGAACTTGTCGACTGTGAAGTCGATGTCGCTGTCCTGGTGCGTGCTCGACAGGATGAACGCAACGGGGCTAGACCACACTCCCTGGTTGATGAACTCCATCTGGAGTTGGTCCATGGTTTCCCCGGAGACCTGTTTACCGTCCGGGTCCGCCTCGGAAGGCGTCGAATACGGATCGGTCGTGTCGACCTCCTGGCCGAGGCTGACGCTGACTACCGATGCCACGCCGTATGCGCCGCCCGGGATCTCCATGCGTTGGAGCACGTCGTTGATCCCGACCCGCAATTTTTCGGCCGAGGCTTCCGCCGTTTCGACAACCGGCTCTTCGATCAGTAGCTGGAGCGCCGTTGCCCCGGCTGCAGCCGACAACGGGTTTGCATTGAACGTGCCGGGGTGACGTACGCCACCCTCGCCAATTACGTCCAGTATGTCGGCCCTGCCGCCTACGGCGCCGCCCGGGAGACCGCCGGCGAGGATCTTGGCGAAGGCGCTGACATCCGGCGTCACGCCATAACGCCCCTGGCAACCGGCCATCGAAAAGCGAAATCCACTGACGACTTCGTCGATGATCAGGATGATTCCCATCCGCTCCGTCAGATCGCGCAGGCCCCTGATGAACTCCGGCCGGGCGACGTCGTTTCCTTGAAAAATCACCGCAGCGATGTCGTCGTCAGACTTGAGAGTGTTCTCAACCGCCTCAAGGTCATGGGGAGGCAGGTTGATAATCGAATCCGCCGTTCCTGAGGGAATGCCGTAAGCGGCGTCGGTGTCTGGGTCGGTTACGTAGGCGGCATCGGACCATCCGTGGAACGCGTCGGCAAATTTGACTATCTTCTGTTTGCCGGTAAACCGTCGGCACACCCGGAAGGCCATCATGATGGCCTCCGTGCCCGAACTCACAAATCGCACCTTCTCAACGGAAGGGACTATCTCTTTGACGAGGCTTGCCCACCTGATCTCCGCCTCGGTGCAGGCGCTCAGGTGAGTGCCCTTGGCCATCTGGGTCTGAACCGCGTCCACGATCGCCGGGTGAGACTGGCCCAAGATCATCGACCCGTGGCCAGTGCGGTAATCGACGTATTCATTACCGTCGATGTCCCACTTGCGCGGCCCTTTGCCCCGGTCCATGTAGACGGGATACGGCGCCAGCTTGCGGCTCACGTGCGTTACGCCGTCCGGGAATAGTTGTCTGGCCTGCGCGGCAAGTCCTTCTGACGTGGGGTGCAATTCGCGAAATCGTTCCTCAATAGCGGTCATCGGTTGTTTCTCCAGGAAAATTGACGTTGGGCCAAATCTCGGCGCGTCCAATGTGCCGGACAAACCTACCATCATTTGGGCCCGCGTTCATCATGAATTATTTCGAAAACTAGCTGGTCAGCCGCCCACTCGTCTTACCAGTGAAAGCTGGTACCCACGGTGGGGCGTGGAGGTGGGTACGCCCTACACATTCAACTCCCAACCGGCAGGCGCCACCCCGTTTTCATCACCTCGAGCGGCCTTAACAAGGCCATGGTGATTCTGGAGATTCGTCTCGATTCGGGTCTGCGTCATTCGTCCGACCTGCCTGCGCGCGAGGCGTTTCAGGCATTCGGTACTCACGGGTCGATCAGGACGCCGGGATTCATAACACCGGCGGGGTCCAACGAATTTTTAGCGGCGCGCAGCGCGTTTGCAAACAACGGCGGCCTCTGCTTGTCGTACCAGGCCCGGTGGTCCCTGCCCACGGCGTGGTGGTGAGTAATCGTGCCTCCAGCAGCGATAAGGGCGTCGGAGGCAGCCGCCTTGATCTCGGCCCACATCGATAATTCAGACCCTCGCCGACCCGGGGCTGTAAACGTGTAGTAAGGGGCCGGGCCGTCTGGGTACACGTGGGTGAACCGGCACGAAAGCTCTCCCCTGCCGCAGACCCTGACCAGGGCATCCCCGACTGCCTCTCTTACGGATCGGTCGAACGCCGGCCACCTGTCCCAAGTAATCGCCGATTCGAATGTGTCCAGTATCAGCCCCAGCCCTGCCGTCTCGTTCCACTTGTACGGCATGTTGATGAACGTGTCCCTCCAGACCCTGACGGGGTCTTCGCCGTCAACGTCGACCACCCTGCCGCCTGCGTCTTTCGCCATGTCAACCGCCTCTTGCAAATTGGCGTCCTGCGGGACATAGGCGGATTCAAATCCAAGGACCAACAGCGCAGTCGACCCTTCCATCCCGGCGAAGTTCCGTGCCTCAACAGGGTCCAGGACGCGGCAGTTTGCCGGCCACATGCGGGACTGCACCACCGCTTTCGCCGCGTTGGCCGCCGCATCGAACGAAGAAAACGTTAGCCCCGTGCCCGCTCGAAACCCCGGCCTCGCGTGCAGGCGCACCCACGCCTCGGTAATGATGCCCAGGATCCCCTCACTGCCGATGGCAAGGCGGTCCGGGCTCGGCCCGGCCCCGCTGCCAGGCAACCGGCGGGACTCGTAGGGACCGGCAGGCGTGACCATCCGGACCGATTCCACAAGGTCGTCGATGTGGGTGTGATTGGTTGCAAAGTGACCGCCCGAACGGGTGGCGATCCAGCCTCCCAGGGTCGAGAACTCAAAACTCTGCGGAAAGTGCCGGAGGGTCAACCCGAACGGCCTGAGTTGGGCCTCCAGAACTGGCCCCAGCGTCCCGCCCTGGATCCTGGCAGCCTGGGAAACAGTATCCACTTCTAGGACCCGGTCGAGACCTGTCAGGTCTATGCAGACCACCCCCTCCGAATCGTCAGGAGGTTCCACGCCCCCTACGACCGAAGACCCTCCCCCGAACGGCACCGCCGTGTAGCCCGCAGAGGCGCAGGCGTCGAGCAAAGCGACGACTTGCTCTTCCGTAGCCGGGCGGGCGACGACGTCCGGCGGGTTTTCGAACACCCCGTCGAACTTCCTGACGCGGTCCCGGAAACTGTGACCATAGCTGTGCGCCGCCCGCTCGTGCGGGTCCGTCGAGCAGATGGGCAGTAGCGAGTGCGGCAGTTTGATTCTCGGCGGCCGCAGGTCCAATTCCCCAACCCGCGGCGGCTCCGCCTGCTCCAGCGGCAACCCGAATCGCCTCGATGTCTCAGCCGTCGCGCGGCGGCGCTGCCCGGCAGTCGGTTCGGACGACTCCATGCCCCATGCCCAGATGCTTCGCCGGTCAGTCAATCGTCACTTCCTTTTTCGATGATTCGGTCCGCCTGTGTTTACGAATGATCACGGTAGGCCTGACGGATTTCGCCTTGTCGTTGGACAACCACTGTTGATCCGGTGGACTCGCATAAATTCCATGCCGACATCTATCGCCAATTGCTGTAATATATGCGGTCGCCACGGGTGTAGTGCGTAATCCCAAGGTCCATCCAGAGCGGAGGTCAATCGAGATGGGTTCGTTAACCGAGCAACAGGTTGAAGGTTTTTACAAGTACGGGTTCCTGAAGGTCGACAGCGTCCTTGACCCGGAAGAGTACCTCGACCCGATTATCGAAGAGTATTCCGGCGTTCTCGACCGGTTGGCGGATGAGCTCTACGACAAGGGCGAAATCACGTCCAGGTACGAGGACCTCGAGTTCGGAGATCGAGTCACTGCGGTCTACGCCGAGTCAGGGAAGCAGTACAGCGGATACTTCGATTTTTCCCTGCCGTTTATGGGAGTAACCGAAGAGACCCCGTTCTGGACCGGCCAGGCCGTTTTGAACGCGCTGACCGCCGAGCCCCTGCTCGACGCAGTAGAGTCGCTCATCGGACCGGAAATCTACTCCAACCCCGTACAGCACGTGCGAATCAAGCCGCCTGAGCAGTACCTGCCCAAGAATGCAAACGGCGAGCCGGTGATCGGCGCGACCGAATGGCACCAGGATCACGGCGTAGTGACCGAGGATGCCGACGAGACCGAGATGATCACGGCATGGTTCTCACTGACCGACGCCGCCATCGAACAGGGCCCGCTGAAGGTCGTCCCGCAAAGCCACGACAGCGGGCTGCTCACACACTGCCTGAACTACCAGGGCACGGGTCGAAGAGTCATCCCTGAACACCTCTTCGAAACCGACAAGACAATCCCGCTGCCGACCAAGCGCGGTGACGTCATCTTCCTGCACAGGGAGACGGTGCACGGGTCCCTGTCGAACGTCAGCGAAAGGATCCGCTGGAGCTTCGACCTCAGGTACAACCCGATAGGCCAGCCGACCGGTCGAGGCGCCTTCCCCGGATTCGTTGCGCGCAGCCGAAATAATCCGGATCAGGAGCTCAGGGACGCTGACACCTGGACCGAGATGTGGACGAATTGCCGCTCCAAGATGGCCAGGATCAACCAGGGCGACATGAACGACATCAAGTTCGGTCGCTGGAACGAAGGCCACCCCGACTGCGCATGAGTCCTGTTTGAGTGTTTATTTGGCGGGACGCCTCCAACGGGCGTCCCGCTTTCGCGTCCGGCAATGCACAAACCTCCGTGGGACAGGCCCTGACCTGTGGCCCGACGCGACCGATTCCGCCGAAGTGGCTTCTGTTAGTCTTGACCGCAGGAATGGGCTCAGTTTGCAGCGGCAAGCCGCGACGCGCCCAGGTTGAGAATATGACCGCAGGCGCTTGAGCGCCAGGGTGAATCAAAATGTCTGACACCACAGCGACCCTTACCCGTGACGAAGTTATGGACGCCCTGCGAGACGTCTACGACCCCGAAATACCGGTTAACGTCGTAGACCTCGGCCTCATCTATACGGTGGAGGTCGAAGACGGAGACGTCCACGTCGAGATGACGCTCACGGCCGCAGGATGCGGCATGGGCCCGTACATCGCCCAACAGGCGGAATGGCGAATTGCCGAACTGGATGAAGTCGAGGACGTGCAGGTTGACGTCGTGTTCGACCCGCCATGGAATCCCGACATGATCACCGAAGACGGCAAGCGCCTGCTGGGACTCGACTGAGTCCTGCATGATCGCGACGTTGATCCCATGGCCGCATTGTGTGGCCGGTGCGCGCTAATAAGGCTGTTTTAATTGAGACACGGTTTCAATGATTCCGCCCACATTTAATCAACCCCTTCCGGAAATCCGCCGATGACCTCCCCGCGCCGACAGTTAACCCCACAGGAAGAGGCCCGCCTTGCAAGCGTCCGGGAGAACTTCCAGCGCCGAAAAGCAATTGCGGACAAGCTGAACCGCATCCGCAAGCGGATCGGCGTGTATAGCGGTAAAGGCGGGGTCGGCAAAACGACCGTGGCGGTAAACGTGGCCGCCATACTGGCCCAGGAAGGCTCGAACGTCGCCCTGTTCGACTGCGACATCGACTGTCCCAACGTCACCCGAATCCTGCGCATCACCGAAGGTCCGACACACGAAGACGGGGTGTTCTACCCATCATCACGCTTCGGCGTGAAGGTCATGTCGATGGCCTTTTTCCAGGAAGACGAAGAAGAGGCGATCATCTGGCGCGGACCGATGATCCACAACGCCATCAACCAGTTCCTGACGATGACCGAGTGGGGCGACCTCGACTACATGGTCGTGGACCTGCCGCCGGGCACGTCGGACGCGCCATTGACCGTCATGCAGACGCTCAACATAGACGGATTCGTCGTGGTGACCAGCCCGCAGGAACTGGCAGCGCTGGACGCCAAGCGGTCCATAAACATGATCCGCAAGCTGAATTTGCCGGTCCTCGGCATTGTCGAAAACTTCTCGGGACCGATCTTCGGGTCCGGCGCAGGCGAAGACCTGGCGGAGGAAATGGGACTTCCATTCCTCGGCAGGACCGAAATGCGCGAAACGTACAGAGACGCCCACCGGCCGGCCATCTTCGAGTCGGAAGCAGTCGCCGACGAGTACCAGCACATCTCCGCGGAACTCCGTAAACGAATAACCCAACTCGACGAGTCCGCCTGAGTCCCCTTCGTCAGCAGGCAAACCGCCCCCCCCCCCGTCGTTGCAACGATAATAGCCCGCCAGGGAGGTCACACTCTCTCTCGTCTTGCCGGACTCCGATCCGGCACCCAGGGGTACTGGCGGGGCTCCACGCCTTCGTACCACCACGTCAAACCAACCGCGCACCCCCTCAATCCACATGGCTCCCCGATCGGAGTCGGGGAAGACGAGGTGTAGGAGACCGGGGAAGACGGTGGTGATGAACGACCCCCTCCATCGTCTTGCCGGACCCCGATCCGGCACCCATAGCGTGGTGCGCGGCTACGACCCAAACCCACGACACCACCAAACACCCTCGCAATCCGACACCCCATGTAGGGTGCGCTGGGACGTGGGCGCCCGTCGGGAGAGGAACGGCGCGGCTACACACTAAACTTGGGCCATCACCAAACCACATTCACAACAAGCCCGGTTGGGACCCCGGCCGCCAGTCACCGCCAGTCCCACCACACCACCATTCACTTCCCCGCAGCGAACACCTCAACCGTCTCCTGTAGCGTCCGATTCGGATCGATTGTCTCCGGCCGTTCGTCACCAAGGGGTGAGTCGGCGACCATCCGAAAAACCTCGGCCGCGCCGTGGTGAAAGTGCCCCGTCACGCCGACGCTTTCGAACGTTGCCGCAATCTCCTCCATTTCGCCCACCCACCGGAACGCCTTGCCGGGTAACTCGATCAAGGACTGCATCTGCTTGAGGGCAGCCGCCCTGCTGGAAGACAGCTCACTTTCCAACTCGCCCGACAGTCCCAACCTGTAAGCGGCGACCAAAGCGGCGGTGTTCAGAGCGGAAACGCCCTTCGTCATGGACGCGTAGCACATTTTGATCCCTGACGCCCTGCCAATTTCCCCTCCCAACAGCGGCACGTCGATGCCCTTGCCGTCCAGTTCGCCAATGATCCCCTCGTGTGGTCCCGAGGCGTAGAAACGCGGCGTCGAACCTGGTCCCGGCGGCCCCCCGATGATCCCGGCGTCTATGAAACGCGCTCCCGCCGCTTCGATGATCTCGCCCAACTCGCGGGCGGTGTCCGGCGACACGGCGTTGCAGTCTGCGAACGCCGGCCTTGCCCCGGTCCGGTCCATCGCAGCCGCGGCTTCTCGCGCCACCGATATAGCCTCGGACGGGACCAGTATCGACATCACGAGGTCGGCCTCCTCGACGACCCCGTCCATTCCCGTCACGGCTCGAAATCCAGCGCTCTCGGCCAGCGCGCGGGTACGCTCGCTCCGGCCATCGAGGTTGGTCACCACGTCATAGCCGCTTTCGCGCAGGACCTGCCCTACGGCTGCACCCATGTTGCCGGGACTCAGAATCGCAATTGTTCGAAGCGCCATGTCTCGCCTCCTTTGACTGCCTGGTTGCCCAACCATACCGGGCGGCGGGTTACCGCGGCCAACAAATAGGCCCGCGCCGGTTAAAGCGCGGGCCAATTTGCGGTTTCTGGTTTTCGCCTAGGCGGGCACAGCCTGCTTGAGAACGTCTGCCATCGCCTCTCCGACGATCTTGTCCTCGCCTTCCGACAGGCCGAAGACGTGGAGGACCATGCCCGAGCCATACGGGTTGGGCCGGGTCCAGATTGGCGGGTCGTGTGCCTTGAGCTTGTCCACGATTTCTTCGATCGTAATGCCGGCGACATCGGCGTCGATTTCGACTTGGACTCCGAACGGCTGGTTGGCAATTACGTTGTCGACCAACTCGGCGGTTACGCCGGGGATGCCCTGCAGCGGCTTCAGCATGGTCTGACTCTGCTGTTCGGCATGGGCCAGCCGTGTCTCGTGGTTCATGGTCATCCAGCGCCTGACAGCCGCCACGACTCCCATCATCTCGCCGCGGTCGACCTTGTGCGGTCTGCCTATGCCGCGGATTCGCCGGCCTTCGTACGATACGAACGACTGCAGCGCCAGCTTGCGTATTGCGTCCTCGGTGCCCAGCGCGAATCCGGTCGAGTGGGGAGCGCCCATGTACTTCGCCGCAACGCAGGAGATGTCTGCGCCGGCTTTGACGTACTTGCTGAAGTTTTCCAGGGGGTAGATCTGACCGGCCGCGTCGACCATCACCGGCACGCCATTGTCCTTGGCGACCTCTATAGTCTGTTCCAGTGTCAGCGCGTGCGGGTCGACCGGGTTCTGCTCGTAGGACACATAGTGAACAACGGCGGTGTTCGGTCCAATGGCGTTCGCCAGGTCGTCCTGCGTGACCTCCTCTTCGGACCCGAAGTCGACCAGCTTGCCGCCGGCCATTTCGAGGCAACGGTCGTACCAGTAGCGTTGCCGCGTCTGGATCAGGATTTCGTTCTTCATCCCCGTCGTGTCCGGCAGACGCTGGATCTTCTCGTCGTCGTCACCTGCAATGAACGCAGCCGTGGCCAGCGTCAGGGCCGAGCCGCCGCCGGAAGTTATGTATGCGGCAGGAACTCCAACGAAATCAGCGATCGCCTGGCCGGCTTTTTCTTCAAGGTGTGTCAGCGGTATGTACGCGCTGTTGGCCCGCTCCATCGCCTCTTTGACTTCGGGATTCGGCGTGGAACCTCCGACCAACGTCACGCTGCCTATGGCATTGATGATGGGCGTGGCGTCGATCTCTTTGTAGATGCTTCCCCAATCTGATGTGGTCAACTTTTGCTCCTCTTCACCTGCGGGTTGTAGCCACCTCACCGGAGGCCACCGCGGCAACACCTGCCGCAAACGCCGCAATACCGGATGAACGTCGGTTCTAACTGCTTTTTCGGGCCAGTCCCTACGCAGCACACGCAATGTTACTCTCGGCATGCCCGATTCGCACGCCCTACACGAAGATTGACTCAATTCCGTACTCCCGTACAGGACGCTTCAACCACAGATGAACACGCTCTGAACCCCGAAGGTGTGGCGCAAGCCGGACGGCATGGTTTAGTGTTACCGGCCGCGCGAGATTGCCCCACCAAGCGAAACAAGGCTTGACCATGAATCATGTAGAAACGTCTATCGCCCAGTTCCCCGGTCGTGAGATCCCGGTCCTGGAATGGTCTGATGGCGAACCCCGGCCGCCGATAATCCTGCTTGCAGGATCTGGGTCCGCTGGCGATTGGGGGAGATTGGCCGCAGGGTTGGCTTCCGACTACCGGATGCTCGCGCTCGAAAAAAGCGAGTGGCCGCTCCTGATAGAGGCGATTTGGGCATCCGGCGAACCGGCCGTATTGATAGCCCAGGGTGACGCGGCTGAAACGGCAATCCATGTTGCTACAGTGGCGCCCGGCTCGGTCAGGGCCGCGGTCTTCGTCGATTACGCCCTCCCGGATGGGGCGGACGCGACCATCAGGCTGGCAATGCCGAATCTCGTATTCCGTGGTCGGCAGAGTAACGTGACCTCTCACGCAGACGCGGTCGCCCTGCACGAGGCAATTCCGGGTAGCCACCTGATTGAGCCGGAGAACTGCAGCGCCTGGCCCGACGACACAATCGCCCCGGCCCTGGAAGAGTCGGTCCGGCTCTTCCTGTCGCGCCTGGGACAGCCATTCGCCGCATACGAGACTGCGGACCAGGCCTGAAGCCCGGGACGCAGTCGCGAGCCGGGGACACTCCAGCCTAGTCGTCTTCCAGGGTCGAGATGTCCCCTTCCGGCAGGCCGAGCTCGCGTGCCTTCAGCAGCCGCCGCATGATCTTGCCGGACCGCGTCTTCGGCATCACGTCCACCGGGTCGATCTCCCGCGGGGCAACTCCCGAGGACAGGCGTTGCCGTGAGAACCGCATTAGTTCGCGGCGCAGGTCGTTCGACCATTCGTAATCGGGGTTCAAGGTCACGAAGGCCTTCACGACCTCCATGGCGATCGGGTCGGGCTTGCCGATAACACCCGCCTCAGCCACGGCCGGGTGTTCGATCAGCGCGCTTTCGACCTCGAAAGGCCCGACAAGGTGTCCGGCCGTGTTGATGACGTCATCCGCCCTGCCCTGGAACCAGAAGTACCCGTCCTCGTCCAGCGACGCCTGGTCGCCCGTGATGTACCAACCCTTCTTGAAGCGGGAGGCGTACATCTCGTCCTGCCGCCAGTAGGCATGCATCATCGACGGCCATCCCGGCCTGACCGCCAGGATGCCGGCCTCGCCGCGGGGCTTCGGGTTGTAGTCCTCGTCCAGCACCGCCATTTCAATGCCCGGGATCGGCCTGCCCATCGAGCCGGCGCGCACCTCCATCGAGGCGTAGTTCGAGCACATGATCGCCCCGGTCTCGGTCTGCCACCAGTTGTCGTGGATCGCCATCTTGTAGTTCTCGTTGCCCCACACCACGGCTTCAGGGTTGAGCGGTTCGCCAACGCTCGCGATGAACCGGAGTGACGACAGGTCGTGAGCCTCGACCGGGCCGGACCCGGCGCGCATGAGCAGCCTGACCGCGGTGGGCGCGGTGTACCAGACCGTGACCTTGTACTTTTCGATGATGTCGTAGTAGGCGTTGGCGCCGAACCCGCCCTCGTAGATCAGGTTGATTACGCCGTTGGTCCACGGCGCCATCATCCCGTAGGACGTGCCGGTGACCCAGCCCGGGTCAGCCGTGCAAAAGTACATATCGCCGAAGTTGAGGTCCAGGCACCACTTGCCGGTCATGTACTGCTGCACTACCGCCTGGTGCCGGTGCAGCACGCCCTTCGGCTTGCCGGTGCTGCCCGACGTGTAGTGCATGATCGAGTAGTCATACTGGCTGGTGTTGGCTATCTGGAAGTCGGATGCGTCGGCCGCGGCCATGAGTTCGTAGTAATCGAGGTCGCCCTCGACCAGCGGCTCGCCGGACCTGCCGTCCTTGTCGACGATGATCACCTTTTCCAGGGTTTCCACTTTCGGCAGGATTTCGGCGATCTTTTCACGCAACTCAGGCGTCGTTACGAGGTACCGCGCGCCCGCGTCCACCATGCGGTCCAGCACCGGGTCCGGGCCGAACGCCGAGAAGAGCGGTCCAATCACTCCTCCGGCCTTCAGGACTCCCAGCGCAGCGAAGTAGAGTTCCGGCAACCGGTCCATGAAGATGAAGACCCTGTCCGCCCGCTCGATACCCAGCTTGTTCATCACCGCGCCGAACCGGTCGGACTGCTCCTTCATATCGGAATACGTGTACCGTTCCTCTTCCCAGTTCTTGCCCACCCAGATCATCGCCAGCTTGTCCCCGTGACCATTCACGACGTGGCGGTCGATGGCCTCGTAGGCGTTGTTCAGGCCGCCGCCGGGCAGCCAATCGAGTTGGGAGAATGCGTCCCGGTACCAGTCGAATCCCTCACGAGCGGAGGCGTATTCCGGCAAATTGGGTTCGATGCCCTCGTATTGCGGCGAGGGTTTGTTGATGACTGCGTAATCCACTTGACTGTTACTCCGCGGCACACCCGTACAGGTGGTTAATCAGTTACATTTCAATTTGGCTTGACGGGATCGGAATCGGACTTCCTCGTCCTGGACGACTACGAACCCGAGGCCGTCGCCCGAGTGTCTGTACTCCCAGCCGGTCTGGCCGGCCCGTCGATCCACACTGGAATATAAACGAATCCCGAACAGATTCAAAAGGGCGACACACCCCCGCACCGGGGGAGCATGTCGGTATAACATTTTGGAACTGGTTGACACACATCCACGACATGTAGTCGAGAGTTCCCGCCCACCGGTTTGCCACAGGCGAGTAGGACTCGATCAAGGACACGGACAAGTTGAAGGTACTCTTTTTGCAGGACGTACGCCCCACAGCGATGGCAGGCGACGTCAAAGAGGTGAAGGACGGCTACGGGCGGAACTACCTCATCCCCAACGGACTCGCAGTTCTCGCCACGCGACACGAATTACAGCGTGCCGACAAGCTCCGGCAAGCGGCCGAGGACAGGCGGCTGAAGGAAGCCCAGGACTGGCGTGAAATCGCAGACTCGCTCGCAGAAACGCCCATAGAGATCGAGGTACGCACCGGTCCGACCGGCAGGCTCTACGGCTCGGTGACGAGCGCCATCATCGCCGACAAGATCGCCGAATTGACCGAGAAGGAAGTCAACCGGCGGAATATTCGCATTCCGGCTCCCATCAGGACCACCGGCATATACACGGTCGAAGCGAGGTTCATCGCAGGCGTGGACGCCAATTTGAAGGTTTCCGTGGTGTCCGACTCCGAATCGCAACAGATGTCGGACGCAATCGATGCAATGGAGGCCGAGGCTGCCGGAGCGGAAGCCGGGGAAGCTGCGACGGACGAGAAATCCAGTGGTGACGCGGAAGAGTCCAACTGATTAAATCCGTCCCAACTCTCCACGCTCCTCGACTGATGATTCCCTTTCGCCCGACCTTTGCAAGCTGACCGACTCCCACCACACGACATACAGGCTGAAGAATCCGTAATCGGCTCGCTATTGATCGACGGCGAGGCGATCACCAACGTCTCGGGATTCCTGAAACCTGAAGACTTCTACCGCGAGCGTAATCGCTGGTGCTACGAAGCCTGCCTGCAGTTGCTCAACCGCAGCGAGGCGATCAACCAGGTCACGGTGGCCCACGAACTCGAGACGATGGACGTCCTGGAGGAAGTGGGAGGTAGCTCCTACCTCAACCAGGCCGTCTCAGTAGTCCCCACCTCCGTTCACATCGAGTATTACGGCCGGATCGTCCACCGGACCTCTATGATGCGCAACCTCATCTCGGTGGCCGGAGAAATCGCCGAGATCGGGTTCAAGGACGACCCCGACGTCGATCGCTCGCTGGGCGATGCCGAAGACCTGTTATTCGCCATCCGCACCGCGGCCCACACGCGCGATTTCATTCCCCTCCGCGAGGCGCTGGAGCCTTACCTCGAATCAACCTCCCTCGTGCCGGACCTCGAGGACATGTCCACCGGCCCTGTTCCCTCAGGCTTCCGCAATCTGGACGCGCTGCTGGGCGGACTGCAGCGGTCCGACATGATCGTCCTGGCGGCGCGACCCAGTATCGGCAAGAGCACGCTCGCGCTTAACCTGGCCCGTAACGCCGCCGCGAGCGGTGCAAAGGTTGGAGTGCTCAGCCTGGAAATGGGCCGCGAACAGGTCGCGATGCGCCTGCTCTCGGCGGAAGCCCGCGTAAACATGCACGTCATCAGGACGCGCATGGTCAACGACGATCAACAGGCACGTATTGTGGACTCGATCGGGTTTCTGTCGGACCTGCCGATTTACATCGACGACACCCCCGTCCAGACGGTTGCTGAAATTCGCGGCAAGGCCAGACGCCTGCAACTGGAGGCCGGTCTGGACTTCGTTGTCGTCGACTACATGCAGTTGGTCCATGGCGGCGGGGCTGGCCGAAGAGACCAGAACCGCGCGCAGGAAGTCAGCGAAATCTCAAGGTCGCTAAAAGCCATGGCGCGCGACCTAAACGTGCCGGTCCTGGCCGTTTCCCAATTGAGCCGTGCCATCGAACAGAGGCCCTCCCACCGGCCAGTCTTGTCCGACCTGCGGGAGAGCGGCAGCATCGAGCAGGACTCGGATGTCGTGATGTTCATTCACCGCGTCGACAAGTACATGACGGAAGAAGAATGGGCGCGGGCCAACCCGAACGCAGACTACCCGCGCGGCCTCGCAGAGATCATCGTTGCCAAGCACAGACACGGGCCTACCGACGATCTATGGATGGCCGTGCGTGACTCCATCGGCCAATTCGTGGACCAGCCGGCGCCCGTCGGCGCGACCGCGCCGGTTGTGGGTAGCTGATGACGCCAAACCCGTTTCCGCGCGGTTATCGATCTACCCCAGTACCCAATCCCCTGCTGGCCGACCTGCTGGTCAAGATCACGGATCCGGATGAACTCCGGCTCACACTGCGGGCCGTTTGGGCGCTTCATCAAGAGAGGGGATTCCCGCCGTCACTGACGATGGCCGAATTGGCATCGGACCGGACCGTCGCCGCAATGCTGGGCGCGGCCGCGGAAGACCTCGAAATTCGTGTTTCTGCGCTTCTGGACCAGGCCGCCGAGCGTGGTACGCTGCTGAAAATTCCTGTACGCGACGGGCAGGACCGCTACTACCTGAACACCGAGCCGGTGCGCCGCGCCCTTGCACGCCAGGGGGTCGCGCCGGAGGAGACGCGCGAAGCCGCCGCCTCGGAAACAGATTTCGAGACCTGGCCGGACCTCGAAGCGGCCGCCGAACCGTCGCTGGCCGTCGTGGCTTATGAGGAAAACATCGGTCAGATAACACCGATGGTGGCCGAAAAAATCCGTGACGCGATTGACGACTACTCCGAGTTGGCGGTCATCGACGCGATTCGTACCGCAGCCGCCAGGGACACCAGGAACTGGAACTACATAGCCGCATTGTTGCGGCGACCAAAGAGGGAGCAGGCCGGACATGGAAAGCCTGGAGAAAATCCTCAAGACGTTAGGTCCGACGATTTCATCCGCTGGTACCTCAGAAAGCAACGCGAACGCGGTAATCGCTGACTCCGAGTACCACTGTGAAATCTGCGACGACGCGCGTTGGCTCAGCCTCGACGCGCCGGTTGGCTCACCTGATTTCGGCCGGGTCATACCGTGCCATTGCCAGGGACTGGCCTGGGGTGTCAAGCCGTCAGACCGGCTTCTCTACTACAGCGACCTCGGCGCCCTTAAACGACTGACCTTCGATGCCCTCGACCCGTCGGGGCGGCCCGATTATGTGGAGCCGGCATCTTTCAGGCGGGCACAGGCGACGGCCGTGAGGTTCGCAGAACGCCCCGTCGGGTGGCTGGTGCTGACTGGACCCTCGGGGACCGGGAAGACCCACCTCGCAGCCGCAATAACCAATCACGCCATGTCGAAGGGCCATCCCGCCCGTTTCGTGGTCGTCCCAGAACTCATGGACCACCTCAGAGCCACATTCAGCCCAGATGCGGAGGTGCGCTACGACGATCTGTTCGACCAGGTAGTCTCCGCCCCGCTGTTGGTTCTCGATGATCTCGGCGGCCACTCGCCTTCGCCATGGGCCGAGGACAAACTGGACCAGATCCTCACACACCGGTACGACGCACGATTGCCGACGGTGATAACGAGTTCGTTGACACCCAGTGAAATGTCAGACAGATTCCGTGCGCGAATCAACGATTCGATATTTTCGACTATTGCCTCCCTCAAGCCAAACCATGGTCAATTGGCGCCTGACGATCCCGGGATTGAACCCAAAATTAAACACTCGATGACGTTTGACACCTTCGACCGACGGGGCGGTGCAGGTTCGTCCGCCACGCAAAGGGAGACGTTGCGCGAGGCACTGAAGGTCGCCAGATCGTTCGCAAAACATCCCGACAGGTGGTTGTATCTGTCCGGGCCGACCGGAGTGGGCAAGACGCACCTAGCCGTAGCGATCGCAAATGCGACCCTCGAAGCAGGCAATGAAGTCATATTCCGTTTCGTGCCCGATCTGCTCGACCACCTTCGCAAGAGCTTTTCGCCATCCAGTCAAATCACCTACGACGGGCTGTTCGACCGCATCAGGAACGCTGAAATGCTGATTCTCGACGACCTGGGCTCACAGGCATCCACCCCGTGGGCCGAAGAGAAGCTGTATCAACTAATCGTGCACCGCCACAACGCTTCGCTGCCGACGGTGATCACCAGCCGCGTTCGCCTGGAAGACGACGATCGCGGAGTGCAAGATTACGGTCAATTCGAGACACGGTTTTCAGAGGCGATATGGTCCAGACTGCGCGACGGTCTCGTCGTGTCCGAACGATGGATTTCCGCGCCGGACTACCGGTTCCGGGGAAGGAGCCGTCCGTCCTCCAGGCGGACCCGCTCTACGAGGCGGACCGGCTGATGCCGGCCGTCGGCGCGCCGGACCCCGACTGCACTTTTTGCCGAATAATCGCCGGGTTAGAGCCCGCAAGGTGGGTTACGGCGCCTGACCCTGGTACCCAGACCCGCCTGCAGACCGGGTGGACGCCAGGCCATGACGGCGGCGGCGCAGCGTGTTTCGTCAACAGGTTGCGGTGGGCGAGAGTCATGCTGCTTGTCGTACCGCTTGGCCACCTGACGCAACAGGAGATGTGGAGCGGGCCGGCGATAGAAGCGGTCGCCAACCTGGCGGTACGAATCGGGCTGGAACATTGCCCTGAAGGCTTCCGGCTACTGTCCAACTTCGGACGCGCTGCCCACCAGAGCCAACCTCACGCCCACCTCCACATCGTCTCTGGGACCGCACACGAACTCGAACGCGCTCCCCGGACCGCCCCCGGCGACTCCGCGGAACTTCAGCCCTGCCGCGTCTCGAACGTGGCCGACCCAACAGCGCCGCTTTCGCTTCACCTGTCACCGGAACAGGACCTGTCGCAGATCGCGTTTTGGAATTCGGCGCTACTGCAGCCCATAGCCCGCAAAGCGGTCGACTTCGCCGAGGCCCGATCGCCCGCGGGTTACCGGTTCCAGGCCAACTTTCTCCCCGCCGGCGAGGCGCATGACGGAGGGGCTGCCGGGTTGTTCGTCCAGGGCGGCGGACAACTGGGTCTCTACGTTTGAGCGTGATCGAAATGCGCGCATGCAGCCCGAGTCCAATCGTAACCCGGCTGCAATTCAATCGAGGAATCCGGCCAATTGAGTCAACCGACCCTTGACTAACGAGTGCGAATCTCGGCCAGCTTTGTTAGACTCGGCGGACGTGCTGTCAAACAGGCAGCGCGTTATTGCCGTTTTCGAACTGGGGGGATATCCAGCGAGCTAGCCGCGGCCGTGGTTTTGACACGTAATTTGAAATCAGGAAGAGCGGGAGTTCACCGCCAATAGCTCCAAAAGGGCAAACGAATGGCTGGATGCAGTTTGCGAGTCACTCATTGAGGTGTTTCATGACCACATTACTGAAAAGTTGGAAGTACCTGCTGGTTGCAATGCTGGCGGTCGGGTTGGTCGTTGCCATCGCCTGCGGAGGCGAAACAACCGATCAGACGCCGAAAGCGCCGCAAGAGCCTGAAGCTCCGCAGCAACCCGCGATGGCCGCAACTGCGGCGCCCGCAATGCCGGCGGCGACCGCCATGGCGCCCAAGCCTGCTGCCACCGCCCGACCCGCGGCGACCGCGGTTCCGGGTACAGGTCAGCTGGCCGTACCTACGTCCACACCCAGGGCAACGGCGGTACCTGCTTCTCAGGTTGACCTGCCGGAGCCCAAGAGCCCACAGGGCACGATCACCATCGTTATTCAGGACGTTGGCCCTGGTATCGGTTTGCACCGGGCAGGCGGCGGAGAGGGCTCCGTGCGCTGGGGCGCAATGGAGGGCTTGTTCAGAAATGCCGACCACGGGCAAGGCCCCGTCTTCGGAGAGCCCTGGCTTGCCAAGGACTGGTCTTTGGCGTCCGACCTCAGCTACGTAGACCTGATAATCCAGGAGGGCGTTGAGTTCCACCAGGGCTACGGCGAGTTGACCGCAGCAGACGTCGTGTACTCCCTCAACGACGCAAACGCAAACGTCACCGAGACCAGCATTCACGCGCAGGCCGGAGACCTTGCTGCAATGTTCGGTGAAGCCGAGGAGATCGACCGGTACACGGTCAGGATCCCCTTCACCCGCTTTGACATTCGCTGGCAGTCCGTGGCGCTGAGCCAGGGATTCCAGCCCACAGGTGTCCAGTCGACAGCCGTCCGCGATGACAAGGGCGAAGACTGGATGCGGGACAACATCGTCGGCACAGGTCACTTCGAGGTCGAGGAATGGACCCAGGACAGCCGCATCGTCCTGACCAAGATCCCCTACGACCACTGGCGACAGAACGCACAGATCGACCGCTTGGTCGTCCTGGACATTCCAGACCCGACGGTCCGGCTTGCCCAGATGAAGACCGGTGAGGCAGACGCCGTTCCCGACCTGCAACTCAAGGACGCGCCGCCCCTGCTGGCAGCCGGCTTCGAGCGCCAGAACCTCGGCGGTTCGGAATTGAACATCGCCTGGGCAGGAAACCTGTGGGAGACGCACCATGTCGTGACGGGTGAACCCCTGTCACTCGGCGGACTCCAGGTCGAAAAGCCGTGGATCGGCGACCCGAACGACGACGCGGACATGGAGCAGGCCCGGCTCGTCAGGACCGCTCTGTCCGAGGCGTATGACCGTGAAGAACTGGTCGACGTTTTGACGGACGGACAGGGTTGGCCGCTCTACATCGGTAAGTTCAACCCCAGGATGCCGCAGTGGGACAACAAGTGGTCCATGCCTTACGACCCCGAAGGCGCTAAGCAGATGCTGGCCCAGGCCGGATTCCCGGACGGGTTCGAGATCGAGATCTTCGGACAGTCCAACACGCTGATCCGTCAGCAAACCGCTGAAGCGATCGCCTCGTACTGGCACCAGAACCTCGGGCTCGACGTCGTCGTCCAGTCCTTCCACTACCGGGTGTTCCGCCCCAGCATTGTGGGCCGGACGGCAAGCATCCCGTTCATGAACTCCTGTGACGGTCCGTTCCCGGTCCCGTGGGACTGGCCGAAGGGCCTGACGCTGTCGAGCGTCAGCCGCGGCGGATTCAGCTGCGCGCTCGAGTCGGAACTGGTCGCCCAGGCCTACGTGCAGGGCAACCTGGAACCGGATGTTGAGAAGCGAGTAGCCCTCAACAACGAAGTTGCAGACCACTTCCACCACTGGCGAACGCTGACGGGTGTGTTCACGATCCCAACGCAGATCATCTACAACCCGAACGCAATCGCATCGTGGTCCAACGACGGCAATAACTGCACCTGCGAAACGCAGAACATCGTGCCGGCCCGCTAAGGTTCAACGACCAGAACCTGATAGTTTTGCGGGGGCCGCCCAGGAATGGGCGGCCCCCGTCTGCACTTCCCTGATGGCTTGAACACGGACTCGAGAAGGCCTGGAGTTTGAGGAACTTCCTGATAAGACGAGCGATCTCAGCGTTCCTGTCGTTGATCGGGGCGACGTTCGTCGTCTTCACGGTATCCATCGCTTCGGACGATCCGCTCCTTCTGTATGCCAAGCCGACCGGCTACGGCATGCCGGAATCGCAAAGGGAAGCGCTCAAGGCAAAGCTGGGGCTCGACAAGCCGATCATCGTCCAATACCTGCTCTGGATCGGACGGGCGTTCACCGGGGACCTGGGCGAAAGCATCTTCGATGAACGACCGGTCACGGACAAGATCGAAGAACGTGTGGGCGTAACGCTCAAGTTAGGGATAGTGTCCTGGATATTCGCCACGGTCCTGGGCATCCCAATGGGCATACTTTCGGCGGTTAAGCGTGCATCGGTGTGGGACTACATAGGAAGGGGATTCGCCCTTTTCGGCCAGGCGGTACCGAATTTCTGGCTCGGAATTATGATGATCTTCCTCTTCGCTGTGAGGCTGGACTGGCTGCCAAGCGCCACCGCAGGGGAGGGCTTCTTCAGCTTCAAGCATTACGTCATGCCGGTATTCGTGCTGGGCACGGCTACGGCGGGCGGCTACCTCCGCATCACACGTTCCGCCATGCTGGAGGTCCTCGACGCCGAGTACGTTAAATTGGCCCGAGCCAAGGGGGTCGAGAACAGTTGGGTAGTGTGGAAGCACGCCCTGCGAAACGCCCTCATACCGCCGCTGACCGTCTCGGCCGTGCTGATGGCGGGGTTCATTACCGGTTCCCTGATCACCGAGTCTGTGTTCGCAATCCCGGGCATCGGCAGCCTGGCGATTCAGTCCGTCACCAACAACGATTTTCCTCTGGTCGCCGGGATTACCATGATCTTCACGGCCCTGTGGGTGACCACAAACTTCATCGCCGACATTCTCTACGTTGTAATCGACCCGAGAATTCGACTGAACTAGCTTTGGCCGCCGACCGATGACAGAAGCGCTCTCAAGCCAATACGGGACGACTACTGACGAAATCAGGAGTCGCAGGAACCCTGTTATCCGTTTCCTGGAGTCGTTCAGGCGATACCCGATCATCTCCGTGGTGATAATCGGGACCCTGCTGGTGGTCGGAATATTCGCCCCCTTCATCACGACTCACGACCCCAATTACGGCCAACTGAGGGCCAAGATCGCCCCACCCGCGTGGAACGTTGCCTGGTACGAAGAAAATCCCAGAGTTGAAAGTCGTTTTCTGCTGGGAGCTGATGGCGTTGGTCGAGACGTTTTCAGCCGCATGGTGGACGGGGCCAGGATTTCGCTAATCGTCATGGCGGTCTCCCTGGCTTCGGGCATGTTCATCGGAACGACTCTTGGCCTGGTAGCCGGTTACTTCGGCGGGATGATCGATGAGGTAATTTCCCGGATCTGGGACGTTTGGGCCGCGATTCCATTCCTGCTGATCGCGCTGATCATCGCTACGGTCGTGGGCAACAGCCTTGAGATCGTGATCGGGCTGTTGGCGATGGTCTCGTGGAGTTCGTTCGTCAGAAACGTCCGGGCCGAGACGTTTTCGCTGCGGGAACGGGACTATGTCTCGCAGGCGAAGATCGCCGGAGCCAGCGCGGCAACCATCATGTGGCGGCACATCCTGCCGAACACTATAAACACGGTAGTCGTGATCGCCACCCTGCGCGTGGGCGGGCTAATACTGGCCGAGGCCAGCCTGAGTTTCCTGGGAGTAGGCATTCCGAAGCCGCAGGCCACGTGGGGCAACATGGTGGCCGACGGGCGGGCGTTCCTGAGCGAGGCTTGGTGGATCGCCTTCTTCCCAGGCCTCGCCATTTTCCTGACCGTGATGGCGTTGAACTTCCTCGGCGACTGGCTACGTGACCGGTGGGACCCCCGGCTCAGGCAGATTTAGCCGGGCGACAGGCTATTCGACCGAGGCCTCGTCACACGACCCGCACGAATTCCCAATCGCGTTCCGTGACGATCTCTGCCCGTGTCTCCGCGTCCACCAGGGACTCCAGTTTGTCGTAGTCGACCGACCGCCGCTTCCTGCGTACCAGGATTACCGACCGCTCCCCATTCCGGCCGGGAAGGGTCGTTTCTTCGACACCCTGCTTGCTCAGCCAAGCCTTCAGCTTGCTCAACGCCTCGCGCCTGGCCTGTTCGGCCACATCCTTCGCATCCAGGGCCGACTCGTATGCCGCCAGCGCCGCGCGGGCATCATCTGCAGTCACTTCCCCGTCAGACCGGCCCGCTGCCTGGGTGGCGCCCCGTCCCGGAGAAGCTGACAGACCGTTCGAGCTGTGCGCGTTTTCGCCAACGTTCGCGGCTATGGCAGACAAGAAATGTTCGCCGAACTGCTCGAATCTCTTCGAACCAACTCCCTTGATGTGCAGCATCGCTTCGCCGGTCCGGGGCATCTGGTCCGCCAACGCCCGTAGTGTCGCATTGGTGAATACCACGTACGTCGGTATCCCGCGTTCATCCGCCAACTTGCGGCGCAGCGCCCGGAGCGTTTCGTAGAGGTCGGAATCGGTTGGACTCTCTGGCGCGCTCGGTGCGGACGAGCCGTTGGAACGCCTGACCAGTTCCACCGACTCCCGGTTCTTGAGGAATTCCTTTCCGGCTTCGGTCACTCCCAGCGTGGGATAGTCCCCCGTCGCCACGGCCAGGAGTCCCTTGCCGGTCAACTGTTCGATCACGTCCCGCAAATCATCACGCGCCATACCCCTGGCGATCCCATACACGGTCAATTTGTCGTGGCCCAATTCCAGGACGCGCCTCGAACGGCTCCCGCGCAGCACGTTAACGACGTGCGCGGCGCCGAACCTCCCGCCGGTCCGCACAACCGCCGACAACACCTTTTGCGCGATCTCCGTGCCGTCGAACGGAATGACCGTCTCCTGTTCGGGCCCGCGGTCATCTTCCTGGCCACCCGGCTCTTTCGATAGACACACGTCGCAGGCGCCGCAATTCTCCTGCTGCCACTCTTCCCCGAAGTACGCAAGAAGCAAACGTCTCCTGCACGTCGTAGCCGCGCCGTACCCGGCCATCTTTTCCAGCCTCGCCTCGGCATTCTTGCGCTCGACGGCGTCCTCCATCTTGTTGATGAAGAACTTCTGCTTCATCTTGTCCCTTTGCGAAAAGAACAACACGCATTCGCTCGGCTGGCCGTCCCGCCCTGCCCTGCCGGTCTCCTGGTAGTACCCCTCCATCGTCTTCGGGAGGTCGTAGTGGACGACCAGCCTTATATCCGGCTTGTCGATGCCCATCCCGAATGCGATCGTCGCCACCACTATGTTCACGTCGTCGTTCAGAAAGCGGTCCTGAGTCTCCCGTCGGATATCGTCATCCAGGCCGGCGTGGTACGGCAGCGCCTTGAAACCGCGGAGTGACAGGCTCTCGGCCAGTTCCTCCGTGTCCTTGCGTGAAAAGCAGTAGATGATTGCGGGTTCGCCATCGTGGCGCCGCAGCAGCTGGACGAGGGCGTCGAAGCTCCGCCGTTTGGGCCGGACGCGGTAGGTGAGGTTGGACCGGTTGAAGCTCGTGACGAACCGCGGGGCCTCGACCATGTTCATCTGTTCGGCTATGTCATCCCTGACTCTTTCGGTGGCCGTGGCGGTCAGGGCCATCACCGGCGCGTTCGGAAACTCGTCCCGCAACTCCCGCAGATTCCGGTAATCGGGCCTGAAATCATGGCCCCACTCGGAGATACAGTGCGCCTCGTCGATGGCGATCAGCCCGATTTTCAGGGTCCGAAGAAACTCCCGGAACCGCTGCACAGCGAGTCGTTCCGGGGACACGTACAGAATGTCGATCCGACCGTCGCGCGCCTCCTCCTGCACATCCCGGATTTCACGAAACGACATCGTCCCGTTGATGAAGGCCGCGCTTACACCCCTGGCCGTAAGCGAATCGACCTGGTTCTTCATCAGCGCAATCAGCGGCGAAACGACCAGCGTGACTCCGTCCAGCAGCAACGCCGGGAGCTGGTAGCACAACGACTTCCCGCTGCCGGTCGGCATCAGCACGATGGAGTCCCCGCCCGCCAGTACGTTGTCGATCACGTCTTCCTGGAGCGGCAGAAACCCATCATGCCCAAAGCGGGCCTTCAGGATCTCCGCAACGCGGGGATCGCTCCGGACGGTAGTAGGCGAATCAGTCATCACACTGGCCCGCCACTTTACGCCAAATCCAAAAAACCCACACCCCGCGTGTCACACCGCACACCGGCGAGTTACCGACCTGGCGATCAGCTATGCTGGCGCTCGCAAGATCTCACGCTTTGCGTGAGCGACTCCCTCCTATCTCCATCAAACCCAAACAGGCCACACAACCATGCCCGACCCACTCTACGAAGTCATCGTCCGGCGAAACGTCATGGCGCCTATGCGCGACGGCGTGCGCCTGGCGGCCGACATCTATCTGCCCGCGCGCAATGGCGAGCCGCTGCCAGGTAAACACCCTGCCCTGCTACACCGCTCCCAGTACGACAAGACCATCGTGGAGCGCGGCATCGGCTGGTGCCGTTGGTTCGCGGAGCGCGGGTACGTCGCAATCATCCAGGACAGCAGAGGGACGTTCGAATCGGAGGGCGTGACCAACTTCTTCATCCCCGAAGCCGAAGACGGCTACGACACGCTGGAGTGGATCGGCCGACAGGACTGGTCGAACGGGGAGGTCGGCAACTGGGGCATCTCATGGGCGGCCTGGACTCAGACCGCAATGGCAGCCCTCGGGCCGCCAAACATGGGTCCGCTCGTCCCCACTTTCGGCGGCTCCAACGCCTATACGAGCACCGTCCGCCAGGGTGGCGCCTTCGAGCTTCGGCTCATGGGCGCAGCATTCTGGGTCTCCGCGTTCAACAAGAACCGCGGCCTCAAGCGGCAGCCTTTCATCGACTCCGCCCTGAATCGATCGCCGACTCGGCTCACCGACTGGCTGACCCGCCTGCCGATCCGCCGCGGTCAGACTCAGCTCGCGCTCGTGCCCAATTACGAGAACTGGGTGTTCGAGATCATGACCCGGTCCGACTACGACGAATACTGGAAACATCCAAGCTTCGCGCCGGCCGAGTACTGGCAAAACTTCCCGGACCGCCCAATGCTCTTCGTGGGAGGCTGGTACGACCCCTACACGAGGGCCGTGTTCGAAAACTACGCCGGACTGTCTGCGCTCAAGAACGGCCCGGTACGGGTGCTCATCGGCCCCTGGACCCACGCCAACGACTCGCCCGAACGGGTCTACGCCGGGGATGTCGAGTTCGGGGCCGATGCGGCGGTCGACTTCAAGAACACTCACCTCCGCTGGTTCGACCAGTGGATGCGCGGCGTCGAGAACGGCGTCCGGGAAGAAGCGCCAATCAGGCTCTTCGTCATGGGCGGCGGCGAGGGTTACCGCACGTTGAACGGCCGGCTCATGCACGGCGGCAAGTGGAGGGACGAGCACGAATGGCCTCTGGCGAGAACGCAGTTCACGCCGTTCTACATTCACGCCGACGGCTCGTTGGACGAAACCGCCCCACTGGAGACCGAGTCGAGCACCACCTACACATTCGACCCCGACGATCCCGTCCCCACCATCGGCGGCCAGCTATCGGCCTTCTACGAGTTGACCGACCTGCCAGCCGGAATTGCCGACCCGTCGGTGTTGCCGCGCCCCTTGCGCGCCAGGGAGGTGGTCGCCGCCGGAGGCTATGACCAGGTCGAGGACCCGCGCTTCTTCGGCTGCTCTCCGCCGTACCTGCCCCTTGGCGCCCGCCGCGACGTGCTCGTATACCAGACCGAACCGCTGGCCGAAGACGTCGAGGTAACGGGGCCGATCGAGGTCGTGCTCTGGGTGTCGACCGACGCCCCCGACACGGACTTCACCGCGAAGCTGATCGACTCCTATCCGCCGAGCATTCATTACCCGTACGGCTTCAACCTCAATCTGACCGACAGCATCATCCGCCTGCGATACCGTCACGGCGACGGGAAGGCCGATCCTTTGCCGCCGGGCGAGGTGGCGCGCATAAAGATCATCCTGTTGCCCACCAGCAACCTCTTTGCCGCCGGCCATCGGATCCGGCTCGACATCTCCAGTTCCAACTTCCCGCGCTTCGACGTGAATCCCAACACCGGGGAACCGCTGCTGCAACACCGTCGCAAGTCCCTGGCGGACAACACGGTGTTCCACAACGCCGCGCGCCCGTCCCACGTCCTCCTCCCAATCATCCCGCGATGACACCGGGCCACCTCGCCGCAAACACAGACGCATGTCCAGGTAAGGAGGCCTTGCAATGAAGATCTTGGTCGTCGCGCCTTTCGGTCGCATCGAACCGGGAATGAAGGAAAACCTGGCCAGCCGGGCACGGGACGGCACCCACGTAGACGTCGAGTGCCTGGAGGAGGTGTTCCCCCTCCCCTACAACACGTACCCATACAACCTGGCGAAGTGCGTCGACGGCACGGTCGAACGGGCAATTCGGGCCGAGGCCGAAGGCTACGACGCCTTCGTGGTCAGCGGCATGATCGACCCCGGCCTCATCCAGACCCGCGGCACCGTAGACATACCGGTAGTGGGCGCTTTGGAGGCGTCGGCGCACGTCGCGTCGATGATGAGCAACCGCTTCACGCTGATCGCGGCCGAACCGACCGCGGTCGCCCAGATGCAGCGCCTGATCGCCTTCTACGGCCTCACAGACAAGACCACGAAGATTCGCCACGTCGGAATCGTCTCCAACAAGCTCTATCCCGAGGAAACCCCAACCGACGAGGTGTTCCGCCGCATACGGGAACAGGCGCGGCTTGCCGTGCACGAGGACGGCGCCGAGTTAATCATTTCCGGCTGCACCATCGTCGGCGGAATGATGACGCAGCGGTACGGCACGGACCAGGGCTGGATGCTGGAAGGGGTGCCGGTGCTGGACGGCACGCTGGTGGCCTTCAAAGTGGCCGAGATGATGGTCGACCTGGTGGCGCTGGGCTATCCCCCGGTAAGCCGGTTCGGCTTCTGGGCCCGCCCGCCGGCCGAGGAAACGCGGGAACTAAGGCAATGGTTCCGAAACCACGACTCAGCCTTCAAGTACAACCTGGACCGCATGCCCTGATCGAGCCGCCTTGATGTCATTCTAGAGCGAAGCGAAGAATCTCCCGCCTCTCACTCCCAACTCGTCGTGCCGGACTCCGATCCGGTACCCACGGTGGGGCGCAGAGGTGGGTACGCCCGCCACGTGAACCTCGCAACCGGTAGGCGTCCCCAATTGTCATCCCCTCGTGCGACGCGGTCATGGCCATAGTGATTCCGTAGCCCCCAACGCGTCACTCCCGGGAGGGGTAGCCTGCCCCGTGCTCGAAAAGGGTTCATCCTCGAGTGCCATTATTGTCGTTACGAGCGCCATTATTGTCATTGCAATGAAATTTGACCAGGCAGCCCCTCATTTCGTCGTGCCGGGGTAACAACGTCACCCCGTACCCGATACGGGGCCGGTACCCACGGTGGGGCGCAGAGGTGGGTACGCCCGCCACGTGAACCTCGCAACCGGTAGGCGTCCCCAATTGTCATCCCCTCATGGGCCCAGTCATGGTCTCAATGATTCCGTAGCCCCCAACGCGTCACTCCCGCGAGGGGTAGCCTGCCCCGTGTCGAGCACGGGGCAGGCTGGAACGCAGCGAAGAATCTCACGCCCCCAAGACACCCAGTTCACCACCATCGTTATGGACCTGGTCCGGTAATAGATATGAGCCAAATGCGCAATATATGGAGCATAAATGCTAATAGATAGTTGGTATCATTTTTGCTGACGCCGCCGCATTCTGAATTGGACGGCGCCTTAAATTCGAGGAACCGGATATGAAACGCGCCTTCGCGCCTTTGTTGCTCCTGACGGTCCTGGCGATTGCCGCCGCCTGTACCGGAACGCCCGAGCCCACGCCAACCCCAGTTCCGCCGACGCCCACCGCGACGCCTGCTCCCACCGCAACTCCTCAGCCGACTCCGACTCCCCAGCCGACATCCACGCCGACGCCGACCTCAACTCCTCAACCGACACCCACGCCCACGCCAATTCCGGTCGATTTCGTAACGTACGAAAACCAGGAAATCGGCGTCTCGTTTATGCACCCGGCCAATTGGGAGTCCACCTCGTCCGAGGGTGAGACCGAGGGAGAGTGGCTGGTTTTGGTCGACGACGGCGTTACTCGCCTCACCCTCCTCGCTGAATTCGGCGACGTGGACTCGACCTTGAGCGACAGGCTCGACGCTGCCATTGAAACACTCACTCCGGAGGATGCCGACGTCGAAGTTGAGCGGACCGGCCCCGTCACACTCGCCGACGGGTCGTCAGCGGAGCGTGCCGACATCCTTTACGAGATTGACAGCGGCCCCGCCATACAACGGGTGCAGGTCACGAATCGCGGCGGACTCACATTCGTGCTGGCGCTCTCCTCGACGGTCGCACAGGCGGATCTGCAGGAGGAGACAATCGAGACTACCCTGGCGAGTTTCGAGAGCTTCCCACCCGCGCCATACGGCATCCCGCGCAATCAAGCCCTCACTATGCCGCTCGGCGAACCGTCCAGCCTTGACCCAGCCGTAATCAGGGAGACGATATCTCACCTCTTCGTCAGCAACTTGTTCAGCGGTCTCGTGCGGTTGGGGGAAGAACTGGACGTCGAACCCGATCTCGCTGAGAAGTGGGAGGTCGACGAAACCGGGCTCATATACACGTTCGTACTGCGTGACGGGTTGACATTTCACGACGGCAGACCCATCACCGCAAACGACGTCAAGTATTCGATTGAACGTGCGACCGACCCTGAACTGCACAGCGATACCGCGCCCCTGTACCTCGGCGACATCGTGGGCGTGCAGGAGAAGTTGAATGGCCTCGCGACGGACGTTAACGGCGTCGAAGTCCTGGACGAGCTCACCGTCCGGATCACCATCGACTCCCCAAAGGAGTACTTCCTGGCGAAACTGACCTATCCCTCCGGCGCCGTGGTGGACCGAAACAGCGTTGAACAGTTGGGTCCCGACGGTTGGCTGGGCGAGGACATCAATGGCTCCGGCCCATTCAAATTGCTGCGCTGGGACCAGGGCGAGGTCATCATCCTCCAACGGTTTGACGAATACCACAGTCCAGTTTCACTGGAGTACCTCATTTCGCCCAGGGTGGCGCTCCCGGGGGCAGGCGGCCTGGACATGTACCTGACAAACGCCTGGGACGCGCTGTTCGTTGGTGTCGGGTCCCTCGCCATGCTGCGGGAGGACGAAGTGCTGGGTCAGGAACTCCGGGAATACGACCAGCTAACCAGCTTTTTCGTGTTGATGGACACAACCCGCCCCCCGTTCGACGATCCAAACGTGAGGCGTGCCTTCGCCATGGCGCTGGACCGCCAACGGTACATAGATGAGCTATACGGCGGTAACCTGGAACTCGCTGTAGGTATCTTGCCGCCCGGCATGCCTGGTTATTCCGATCAGCTTGAAGGCATTCCGTTCGACCCGGACACGGCGCGCCACCTGTTGAGTAGGTCCCAGTACGCAGACGGTCTTCCGGAAATCATCTTTTCCGCAGTTGACGCCGGCGGTCAGCCGTCAGCCGGTGTGCAGTTCATGCTCGACGCGTGGAAAGAAGAGCTGGGTGTAGAGGTGAGACCGGAATTGATCGAGCCGGACGTCTATTACTACCAGTTGGAAGAAGTTGCGGAGCACATGTACTCCTACGGATGGGTGGCCGACTACCCCGACCCTGAGAACTTCCTGGACCTGTTGCTGCATTCAGAGGCCCACGACTCCAGGTACAACAATCCTGTATTCGACTCGCTGTTGGTACGAGCAAGGTCAGAACCGATTCGCGACATTCGCCTCGATTTGTACGGCCAGGCGGAGCAGTTGCTGATGGACGACGCCGGGATCATCCCCCTATTCCACGTAAAGGACTACGTATTGGTACGTCCGCACGTACGCGGCTTTGACATTTCGCCATACGGTCAGCCGGACATTACCGGGATCACCCTGCTGCCGATCGAACAGTAGTCACGCGCGGCTCGCGCCAGAAACCCCTGGTCGGATCTCGGCGAACTCCCGGCTCATGCCTCAAGGCCTCCGCATAACAGGCAACCGCTGAATGCCGACCAACAATCTCCTGTCGTGCCGGACTCCTATCCGGTACCCACGGTGGGGAGCTGAGGTGGGTTCGGTCGCCAACTTAAACGCGCATCCGACAGGCAACGCCCCGCCTTCATCGCCACGTGCGGCCTCAACATGGCCATCGTTATTGTTGTTGCGAAAACAGCCCACCAAGTAGGTCACACCCTCACCCGTCGTGCCGGACTCCGGTCCGGTACCCACGGTGGGGCGCTGAGGTGGACTCGCTCGGCAACTTAAACGCGCATCCGACAGGCAACGCCCCGTTTTCATCACCTCGTGCGGCCTTCACGAGCCAATAGTGATCCTGAAGGGGCCTCGAGTCGGATTGCACGTCCCTATTTTGTACCCACCACACATTCGGTCCGTCAAAGTGTGGCCGTTGACTCTGAAGGTAGCCGATAGTACATTTGTGACGTAAGCGCGGAGTGGCCGGGCAACGTCGTCCCGCCTAAGGGATGGACGCCGGACATAGCCGCGCTTTCCCCGTTCAGCCCTCCACCCTACTTGGTCCACTCCCGGCGGAACACTGTGAATAGGGACGGCTGCGCCCACTCCCGGCACGGTTCCGTAGCAGCCAGTAGCGACTCCCCAGTCCGAAGACCAAGCTGGCTCTTTACGAAATTCGCCAACTCCCGTTTCTCTTGCGCACGTCGGGATTTGGCGCTGTAGTAGCCATTCGTGTCTTTCCAATCAAATTGCACGCACCCCAATAACACGTCAACTAGCTGTAGGTATATGGACATGTCTGACGTGGCACGTAAGCAACCCTTCACGGCTTTTATCGAGCAGAGTGTGTCCTCAATATATACGGGTGACTTGTCCGGCTTGTCTTGCAGGTCCACGATGGCGAAAACGTCCCGGTCGAGACGCCGTTCCAGCAACTCGCTGGTGAGGTGCGCATACGCGCTCCACTCGTCGCCATTCCAGGTCGACAGACTGTAGTTCGGGTCTAGACGGTCCAACAGCAGGGAGTGAAACTGCAGATCTGGGAATGAAAAATACAGATTGATCAGGTCAATGTATTGTTGAAGGTTGTAACGCGTGACTTCAGTGAACTTGTACTCGTGATGACGGGTCGAATGCATCAGGTGATCGACTTGTTGAAGCGTTGGTCTCTCACCGCTCGACTGGATGCCACGGCGAATATCTTGGCGCGCGGCCATCCTGTCAGCGCCGAAATTGAAGTGCAGGCGGTACAAGCTATCGGTAATCGTCCTGGGATCAGGAACGACCAGTACACCTACGCCATACACGGGCTGTTCCCTGACTGACCCCGTCAGAATCCCCGTTTCGTCTATAAATGCGGGACAAACTTCCATATCCGGTCCTAATGCTCTGAATCCGAGGCGCAGTTCCGAACATCAGGGCCATCGGTTGGCCAGCAGCGCTCGGAGTCTCCACCCCCAGGAGGGTCCTTAATTCACTCCAGCAGACTGTTTACGTTCTCCTTCGGTAACGCCCGCCGGGATTCAGGATCGCGTCAAATTCGCCCTCGCACTGTTTCCTTAAATCTTGTGTGAATGGTGCAGCGCCCCCTTTGGCGGTCTCTAAGACCATCAGGCGTTGATGAGCGCGAGCGACCTGCCCCGCGATTCGATTCTCGGCGCCGCATACCCCACCGCGACCTCCCTGATCCCGTCCGCCAATTCACCAACCTGCCCAAGTACATCCTCAAGCGTGCCCGACAGGTCAAGGGCGACAACCTCCAGCCGCTTGCCGGAGTGCCTCACCTCGTAAGTTGCCGTGTCAGCCTCCCCCTTCGCATAGACCAGCAGACCTCCCGACAATTCCAGCGCCGTGGTATATGCCAGCAACTGATACAAGTCTGCGTTAGGCACCCGCTCCCCACTCACGTTCTTGTACTTCACTTCGCCCACAAAAACGAACCGCCCACCGTCCCGCCAAACCAGGTCCGGCCTGAGGCTGACCTTCCCTCCCTCATCGAGCGAGGGTATGGACCGCTCTCCGAACGCATGTCCTGAGACGCCGAGCGCTTCCCGCAGCGCCACCGTCACGAACTCCTGGAAGACAACGTTCATGTCCATCAGGAACCCCGACGCGCGCACCTCCCCCCGGCTCGACTCGAACGCGCCCTGCCGCAGTATGAGTTGCGACAGGCTCACCACGCCGCGATAGTGTTCGTTCAACCGGTCGAACTCGATCTCCGGCACGGCATTCGGACGAAACTCCACAGGCGAGACGTTCTCGAGCATCCCCGCGATCCGTCCCAACTGCCGGCGCGCATCCTGTGATCGAAGCCGCATTCGGCCCAGGCGGTAGACCGCAGCCCGAACGATCCGGTTGGCGAGGATGTCGTTGGTGAATTCGTCGTAGCGCACCTCGACAGGCAACGGGATGCTGAACCTGCGGCGTAGCTGCTCGGCGACCATGATGCGGCCTCGCACCGTGTACAGCGCCTCCTCCTCCACGCGGTAACCGTGCAGCAGCCCGCGCGAAAACGCCTGACGCGCAGCAGAGGCGAGCGCCAACGCCATCACATCCGGAAGCGCGTACTCTTGCGGATAATCGAACAACTCGGGCTGCGGTTTGAACTTGCTGATGGCGTAACAAGCCATCGAAAGCAACTGTGGGATGCCGATCTTCGGCTCGATTAGCACCGACAAGTCGCCGATCTCCACAGCGCCAACGGTCGAGCCTGCCGTCAGGCGATATTCACCCTCCGCATCACCTGTCGGCGCGATGTTGATCAAAAGGGCTGAGCCTTTCAGCGTGCGCAATTCCGCGGCCGAGAGCCGCGTCGGCTCGCTCTGCCGGTATTCCCTCAGCGAAATCTCACGCATCGCCGTCTTGCTCGGCGGATTCCGACCCGCTCTCCGCGCCATCGTCCGTCTGCGGATCATCGCCAGCCCTCACCTCGCCCCTCAGCATCTCGAGATCGAACTGGGCGATCTTGTCATTGTCCCCGAACAGGCATTCCTCTACGTACGGAATAACGCTGTGCTTCCAAACGCGTTCGACGCCCGCCCTGTCGAGGCCCTCCTTCATGAAGTAGCTCGGACCGATGGCGGCGTGGCGGTCTTCCTCCAATTTTTCGTTCACGTCCTCTACGACGTCCGCCACCCACTCCATAGCAGGCGCCTTGTTGGTCAGCCACTTCCGAAGAACGCTCCTCACAGGTTCATCGTCCGGGTGGAACTCGACGAAGTAGAAACGCCTCCGCAACGCAAGATCGACCAGCGCGATCGACCTATCCGCCGTGTTCATCGTGCCGATGATGTAGAGGTTCTCAGGCAATGAAAACCCGTCGTCGTCGCCCTGTTGGTACTGAAGGCTGACTTCCTCGTCCCGGTATTCCAGCAGGAAATAGAGTTCCCCGAATACCTTGGCCAGGTTGCCCCGGTTGATCTCGTCGATGACGAGAAAGTGGTCCGCGCCGGGCTCTCGCCTTGCTCGCTCTGCGGCACGCAATAACGGTCCATCCCGCAATTCGAACCCGGCCTGCCCATCCCCCGTCTGCACCGGACGAAACCCCTGAACGAAGTCCTCATAAGCGTAGGACGGGTGGAACTGCACCAGTGTGACCCGGTCCTTCGACCCAGCAAGGCATCTCGCCAGTTTCTGCGCGACGTACGTCTTCCCCGTCCCCGGCGGCCCCTGGAAGATGACCTGCCTCTTGTCCTTGAGCAGCCTGTCGATCTCTTCAAGGAATCCGACAGGCAGGAATGTCTCCTCGGCAAGAGCTTGCAAATCAGGCTCCATCACCGGCGAATCGTCGTCGTCTTCGGGTTCATCCTCCACTTCGTCCGATGTCTGACCACCGTTGATTGGTGCTTCGTCTTCGTTAGCCCGGACTACCGCCCAAACGACTGACTGCGCATCGAGCCGGTGTCGCAGCCTCAGACCGCGATTCGCCGCTTCCTTAATAAATCGGTCGAGGAAACCCAGGGCATGCTTGTACAAAGCCGCCTCGTCCGCGTCCGCCGGGGCTTGGTCGTACCCCGTGAGATCGTATGCTTTCTCAAACAGTCTCGTCCTGAATGGCGGGTATTTCTTAGCGGCCACACCCATTAACAGAACGGACGCGACTGACAAGCGGCTTCCTGTACCACTCGTTACAGTAGTCGGGAGTAGTTTCGTGAAGGCACCGATGCGCTCGTAAGCAGACTTTTCGTCGCCTGCCCAGAGAGCTTTCAATGCCTCGGACGCGTCTTCCGGGAACTTATCGACCCATTCACGGTGTCGTGCTTGTGAAACCGAATATACGAGATTTCCAACCAGCCCCCTCTTGTACAAATCGGCCCAGTCCTCCCTGCCGTTTAGAACCGCCGCCCGCGCCTCTGTCAGTTTTCGCCCTATCTCAATTTTGTATTTGATTTCTTCCATTTCCAGTTTCTCAGTGGCCACATAGGCTTGCGCCTGCCTGACAAACTCGTCCCAAGGTTCGGATGTGGGATTGCGATCCCATTTGTCACGAATGTCTGAGTCCCACCACCTGAAGACTCTGCCTGTGTCGGCCTCAAGACTCCAACGAATCTGTCCCAACTGACGGTCATCGTCATCCGATTGTCCTTTGACGAGGTTTGCGAATGCCCTGACGACCTTTTTCTTGTCATCTGTAGAGACAATCCCCTCAAATGTGTCCGGGAATACGAGGTGGAGCAGTCCCTCCCGCTGCGGGCGATGAGAGTCAGGCCTGTTGCGGAACAGTTGCCCGCGAAAATTGATTCCGTATGCGAAGCCTTTGAATGTCCAAGGATCTCTTAGCAATTGGATGCGCTTGTCAGTGTCCAATTCCTTCCACTGCTCTACGAACTCAATTATGAATCCCACGTAGTTCGGTAACGCTCGGGAACGGGCCTGGCCAAGGTTGGCTATGCCTGGTGTGAGTCCGGGTACGAGGCGGTTCGGAACGGTCGAGACAGGCGCGCCCCAACCGAGTACTTCTTCAATACGACTCTTTTTGGTTCCTCCTTTCATGCCCGATCTCCAAATGATCAGGAAATGTGCGTAAAGCACTTCTCCCATCAGTTGATAAACCTCTGGAGGACTGCCTGCCAACTGCGTTCTCAGCTTGTCGTAGAACGTGCGAGCCCCTTCGTCCGGCCTGTCAAGGAACCGTTCCCGCAGTTCCCTGAGCCATCGGATTGACCAGATTTGCACGCCCGGTGTGAAAAGTGAGTCATCCGTGCGCAAGGCGCGGTCAACCCATAGGCCTGCTGCCTGATAGACGTTCTCGACGCCATCCACTATCAATCTACTTCCCATCGATTACCTCCTCCTGCTAAATCCGTGCCAGTCTAACCGCCGCCCAACCCCCACGGAACAATCCGCCCCCGGCCGTCGTCTCTATTGGCGAACCCCCATCAACGGAGGCAGGCAATGGTTTCGTGGAAATTGGCGACCCGGCTATCTTTGGTCGTTCTCATACTGATACTCGCGGCAGCGTGTTCCAGGGAACGTGATACCAACGTCCCGGCAAACACCTCAACGCCGACTCCCGTCGTCACGCCCGTCGACACCCCGTCACCGGCAAGTCCGGTCACCACGGTCGCCACCCCCACACCGACTCGTGGCCCAGTACCCGCGCCGACATCGACAGCCGTCCACTCGCCTGCGCCAGCAGTCACCCCTATGGCGCGAGTAGCCACCCCTACAGCCACGACGATACCCCTTCCTACACCGACCCTCGTAGCCATCCCCACACCAACGCGCGCGCCCCTGCCAAAACCAACTCCGGTCACCGGCCAAGTCGACGGCTACCTGGCCGTCGCACCCGGCGTCATGCGTTCGAACGCCACCGAGTCGGTCTCTGTCTCACTCTTCAGCAAGGGAAGACCGGCAGTAGGCCGGATCGAAGTGGCGTTGCTCAGCAACGGAGCGCCGGTCACCAGGGCGGAAGGTCTAATCGAAGGCCAGGGCAGCCTGGAAATCGAGGTCCCGGCCATCGCGGACGGCGTCTACAAACTTGCGGTCGAAGGACCGGGTTTCAGCGCAAGGCGGGACATCCACGTCGAGTCGCGGACCATCCTGTTCCTCGAGACCGACAAGCCCGTCTACAAGCCCGGTCAGACGGTCAACATCCGCGCCCTCTTGCTCGACCCCGAGTTGAAGCCGGTCGAGGGGCACGTCGTGGTCGAGGCACAGGACGCCAAGGGAATCAAGGTCTTCAGGCAGTCGACGAATGCCGATGCATACGGCATGGCGACTCTTGAATTGCCTCTGTCCAACGAGCCGAACCTCGGCGTGTGGAAGTTGAAGGCATTCTCCGGCGACCGAGAGGCGCAGGTCGACGTCCGGGTCGAGGAGTACGTCCTGCCCAAGTACGACGTGGACGTGAAACTGCCAAGGTCCTGGATTCTGGCCAACGAGCCGATTGAGGGGACCGTGTCGTCGGAGTACAGCTTCGGCAGGCCGGTCAAGGGTGAGGCGACCATTGTTGCAACCCGCTACGTCGGAGTGTGGGAAGAGTACGCCACCGTCGTCGAGCAACTCGACGGCGCGACGACGTTCGAACTTCCCGCCCCCGGCTACGTGGCCGGCGTCCCGGGCGCACGCGGGATGGGCAACGTCCAACTGCACGTCACGGTCCGCGAGCGCAGCACCGGTTACGTCGAGTCGACCACCCAGTTAATCACCGTCGCGGCCACGCCCCTCAGCCTCCAGGTCATCCCCGAGAGCAACACCTTCAAGCCGGGGCTGCCCTTCTCGTTCCTCGTGATAACCGAGACTCCCGACAACCAACCGCTCAGCGAGGACGTGACGGTCCACATCAGGTATACCGACTCAGACTTCGATTCACATTCTGAACAAACTGAAGAGGTCACGACCCAGAACGGCAAAGCCCTGCTTACCGTCACGCCTCCGTCGGACGCGGTCGCGTTCACCATGGAGGCGTGGGCCGAGGACGCCCACGCTTCACTCACGGTCAACGCGGGCTATTCGCCTTCCGGATCATTCGTTCACCTGGAACAGGTCAGCGAGGGTCCGTTGCGCGTCGGAGACACCGCCGAGTTCCATGTTTCTGCGACCGATGAGGCACGCAATTTCTACTACGAGGTCCTATCGCGGGGCATGGTCGTCTTCTCCGACTACACGCCCGACCCTACGATCCGCTTCACGGTCACCCCGCTCATGGCGCCCGAGGCCCGCGTGCTCGTGTACCAGGTCCTGCCCACAAGCGAAGTGGCGGCCGACTACCTGCCCTTCTCCGTCGAGGCCGCGTACCCGCACGAAGTGGCAGTGGCATTCGGCGAATCTGAGGTCAGACCCGGAGACGAGGTCGATATCAACGTGCAGACCCAGGGCGAGGCGCGAGTCGGCCTGGTAGCAGTCGACCGGTCCGTTTACATCCTGGCAGAGAACCGCCTGAATCTCCATCAGGTCTTCAACGAACTCGAACGCCTCTACCAACTCCCACAAGTGGAACTCCACGAGGCGCGCCCGATTTTCGACGTGTATACCCGCGGCGCCAGGGAGACATTCGAGGACGTTGGCGTGATCGTGATGACCAACCAGCGCGTGCCCGAGGGCAAGGAGTACCGCCATCCCAGGCCGACAGCCGTGCCTATGGCGGCAATGGCCGCAGAAGTAGTAGTAGTAGAAAAAGAAGCCGCCCCGGACGCGGCCGATGGCAGGATTGAGGAGTCCACCGGCGACCTTGCAGAAGTCCAGCGCGTACGCCAGTTCTTCCCCGAGACGTGGTTGTGGACCGACCTGATCACAGACGAGTCCGGCCACGGAAGCATCGATCTCGTTGCGCCCGACTCGATAACCACCTGGCAACTCAGGGCCGTGGGTATGTCCAGGGAGCACGGTCTCGGCATCTCCGAGGCGGAGTTGACGGTCTTCCAGGAGTTCTTCCTGCAGGTGGATCTGCCTTACTCGGCGATACGCGGCGAAGAGTTACCCGTTCGAGTCGCGCTGTACAACTACCTCGATACCCCGCAGCAGATATTCGTCGACCTGGAAGCCACCGAAGACTTCGATCTCCTGGACGACGCGCAAAAGGTCGTCACCGTCCCCGGCAGCGACATCGGCGGCGCCACCTTCACGATCCGGCCGAAAAAGCCGGGAATCGCGCCGCTGAAGGTAACCGCCCGCAGCGCCGCAGCGGCCGACGCCGTCATCAAGGAACTGCTTGTCCGGCCTGAGGGTGTGGCAAGAGAGACGGTAGACAACCTTGTGCTGTCGGCCGGTGACGTCGAGACAGTCAACGCCAGCATCCCATCCAACGCCATCGCGGACTCAGGCAGGGTCCATGTCGCCATCACCGGAAGCTACCTGGCGCAGTCGATCGACGGACTCGAGCGGCTACTCCAGATGCCGTTCGGCTGCGGGGAACAGAACATGATCCTGTTCGCCCCCAACGTCTTCGTGGCCCGCTACCTCCAGGAGACCGGTCAGAGCAAGCCTGAGATCATGGCGAAGGCCGAAAACCTCATGATCACCGGATACCAACGGCAGTTGACCTACCGCCGTGGCGACGGCAGCTTTTCAGCCTTCGGCGACAGCGACGCCGAAGGAAGCCTCTGGCTCACCGCGTTCGTCCTCAAGACGTTCACCCAGGCCGACGGGCTAATCTACATCGACCCGAACGTCCTGGAAAACGCCGCAGATTGGATAGTCCGGCACCAAAACAGCGATGGCTCATTCGACCCGGTCGGGTTCCTGCACGACCAGGAGTTGCTGGGCGGATTACATGGCAAGAACGCTCTCACGGCCTATGTCGCGGTTTCACTCCTCGAGGCAGGGCAAGGCTCCGCGGCTGCGAAAGCGGTGCGCTATCTGGAGGGCCAGGTCGAAGGCATCGAAGATGTCTACGGGATGGCCATCACAACATACGCGCTCGAACTGGCCGGCAGCCCCAGCGCCGGCATCGCCTACGACAGGCTGATGGGCATGGCGATCGTTGACGACGACGGCCTCCACTGGGGAGAAAGTCCGCTGCCTGAGCCTTTGCCCATCACGCCCAAGGACGGCCCGCCCCTGCCAATCCAACCTCAGCCCCATCAGCAGAGCGCGGCAATCGAGACCACCGCGTACGCCACGTTGGCCCTGTTGGAGCACGGCGACCGACTCAACGCCTCCAACGCAGCCCGCTGGCTGGTAACCAGGCGCAACTCGTTCGGCGGTTTCGGCTCAACGCAGGACACCGTCGTCGGCCTACAAGCGCTCACCGAGTTCTCCGCAGCCTCCGCAGCGGACGTGGACATGACCGTCATACTTACAACGGACACCTGGCAGCGGGAAGTCCGAATTTCAGGCGAGAACGCAGACGTAATGCAGATGATCGAAGTCCCGGAACACGGGACGCTGGAAATTTCAACCGACGGCAAGGGCGAAGCGGTCGTACAAGTCGTCCGCCGCTTCAATCTTCCCGAAGTCGTGCATGAGACGAGGCAGGTATTCGAAATCGACGTCGATTACGGCACCGATCACGTCAACGTTGACGACCTGATTACCGTCTCAGTAAACGTCCGATTCACTCCCCTAGAAAAAATCGAAGCCGGCATGGTCGTCCTCGACATCGCCGTCCCAACCGGATTCGCGCCGGTAACGGACTCGATAGAGACCCTCGTCGAAGAAACTCCACGGCTGAAGCGGTACGACATCGCCGGCAGAAAAGTCATCCTCTACGTGGAGGACCTCCTGCCCAACGAAAGCATCTTGCTCGAATTCACAGCCCGTGCCCTCCACCCCGTCAGGGCCAAGGCGGCAACGTCAGAGGTCTACTCCTACTACAACCCAGACATGAGAGCACAAACCCTGGCCGGCGCCATAACCGTCGAGGACGGCGGCTAGGTCCGGGACCACGCAGAGTCGCTAGTCAGAATCGGTCCCGCCCGGCGGATCGTCGGGCGGGGCTCTATGTTTCGCTGATCTGTCGAATGGCCCGAGCCCGCGCCTACATTGGCCACCTACGAAGCCTCCGGCTGCGTCACCTGCACCGTAATCACATCGGTCCCCTGGTACTGCTGGTGCTGCACGGACGAGGCGTAGACCTGCAGCATGACGAGGGACAATTCGTCTTCAACCGGCGTTGCCGAGTCGTGCTCCTGTAGCTGCCGGATCTGGTCCTCAAGGTTCTCCTCGTTGCCCCCTCCGATGAACTCCAGGTCCGCAACGTCTCCCTCGCTCGACGCCAGGACTACCAGTCGACGCTCCTCCGGCGCACCGTCGCCCCCCTCGTCTCCCAGGGCCTCCAGGTTCAGCGGGGCCAGCGTCAACAACGTCTCCTCCGCCACAGCGGTCAATCGGGCCTTCATCGCATCATCCCAGCCTCTGCGATCAGCGAATTTGACAATGAATTCATTGAGTTGCGGCAGGGACCCTACGTGCAGCCGCGATTGGAAACGCATGCGCCTCGGGTTGCTGAATTCCAGGTACAGGACCATCACGATCGCAGCCACCCCTCCGGTCGTGATTCCGCTTTGGATCAATGCCCCCAATACCGGCCCGACGTCCGTCAAGGAAAACAGCCCGAATTGGAACGCCGCCCCGATCCAGAAGCAGACGCCCGCCACGAGGACCCTCTGCTGGTTCTGTTCGTTCTGGATGACCGTACGCGCCCCGTCCACAAACAAAGTTCCGCTGAGCACGATGAGAAGCCCAGCCATGACCGGCCCGGGGATGGAACTGAGCAGACCTGAGAACTTGGGCAGAAACGCCACCAGGATGAATATGGCGCCTATAAAGTAACCGACCCTACGGGAGGCGATGCCCGTGGTCTGGATGTACGAAACGATGCCCGGATTGATGATATTGGGCATTGTGCCCGCCACACCGGACATCAAGTTCGTCACGCCGGCCCCGGAAATGGCCCCCTGCACCTGCCGGAAGTCCACGGCCCGCTCTTCACGCCAGGCGACGCGCTGCAGGGTGATGGACGCTCCATTGGCCTGGATGGAGATCACTATGCTGAGGAACAGGAAGGCCGGAAGCAGCGTCCAGAACGGGATGCCGAAATCGGGTTCCAGTCCGGGCCATTCGCCGGGCACGCCGACCCATGCCGCCTGCAACACCCGGTCGACATCGAAGAGTCCAAAAGCCGCGCCGACCGCACAGCCCGCGACTATGCCAAGGACCGGGCCCCACAAACGCAATACCGCCGAGCCGCGGAGGATCAGCGCCGAGATGACCGCCAAGGTGGCCAGCGCGGTCAGGTGCGCCCCCACCTGGTCTTCCGAAGATGCGTCGCGAAGCAGGCGCGGCACCACGGAAGCGAGGGTGATCGACAGGATCATCATCACCGTGCCGCCCACGGTGGGCGTGACGATTCGCCTCAGGATGAAAAGCCACCTGGAGATCACCAACTGGAAGACGGCGGTGATTATCACCAGGGCCATCAGGGTTCCCGGACCTCCGTCCACCACCGCCGTGATGCAGAACGGAATCGCGAAGGCGGCAGTGAACATGGGCAGCACGGCCCCCGCCCCAACCGGACCCAATCGCCGCACCTGTATGAACGTGGAGACACCGCAGACCAGAAGAGAGGCGAAGACCACCCACGTCAGGTAAGCCTCGCCTCTTCCCGACGCATTGGCCACCACTACTGGTGTGACCAGCAGTGTGGCGCAGGCCATCAGGCTGAATTGGAACCCGTAACCCAGGGAAGCCAGTAAGGGCGGGTTTTCGTGCGCCTCGTAACGCGGGTTCTGAGAAGCTGGCGTAGTTATAGAGTCTGCCTCCCAGTACTAAACGACGTTGAAACCTGACGGAAGTTTACACAGTGCCGCCATAAATTTGGCGGCAGATAATAGGGACCTGGTTCATCCGAACAGCACCTACTTTCCATATCTGTCCAGAATCAAAGAGATCCATCTGCCGCTTCAACGGCATCACGGCCAATCAAGTAGGGGCGGTTCGCGAACCGCCCATGTGTGAGTCGCGATTCGCCCCGCCAAGACTGAACTTTTACTACTTTCCGGCGCCGGTGGACCGACCTGTAGGGGCGTCCCTTGCAGCCTGTCTCAGAAGTCTCACGGGCTAGCTTGCCTCCTATGCTGGGGGAGAGGATTGAGGTGAGGGCGTCATGTCGGGCAACCGAAATCGTCGTATCGAATGAGGGACTTACGATTTCACCTCATGCCCTCTCCCGCAAAACCGGAGAGGCAACAAATGAGACAGGCTCCCGGGGTTAGTACTCGATTGTCAACGCGGATCATACGCCGCCGGCCGCCATACCAGCAGCCCCACAAGGACAATTCCGGTAATCGAGCCGTAAACCGCCCCCAATACTGCCCAGCCCGCGACGCCTTCGGTGATTCCGGCAGCCAGGCCGCCGACGATCCAGCCTGCGGTACTGGCAAGCACCCACCAGTACGAACGCGGCAACTCCCGTTGGAGCACCAGCCACTGGAGTACCCCTACCACGGTCCCGAATGAGACCGCAGCCGCGACGCCCCCAGTGTCCGCCCCCACCTCTATAGCTGCCCGCAAACCAAGGACCACACCCGCGCCAAGACCCGCGAGCACGCCAACGGCGACGCCCACCAACCCCGCTGCGAGACCCCCTCCGATGCAAGCCGCGACCCACCACCTCACCTCAGAGACGCGCTGCCTCAACACCAGCCATTGCAACAAACCCGCAGTCGTACTGCCCAGAGTGATATACCCGACGACCATCAGGCCCCCGGACGTTCCCGCCGCTGATTCCGCGAGACCGCCGACCGCAAATCCAGCCGCGCCCGCCAGGACCCACCAAACCAGCAAGAGAGTCATGGACGAAAACTGTGGCATTTGGTCGTGCAATCCTCGGCTGTCCCAAACTCGAACCAGATTGGGCATCGCTTGTTCCTGACACAAACCCAATTGGCGGAATCCTACCAACTAACCAGCCAAAGTTCCCCATCGCACGGCCGTAAGGCCGGTGGCCCGGTCCTCCTGAACGCCCTAAACGTCACTATTGGTACGAAAACAAGCCAGTCAGCCCCCACATCGTCGTGCCCTCCATCGTCTCCCCGCACTCCGCAGCCTGTCTCAGAAGTCTCCCGGGCTAGCTTGCCTCCTCTCCTGGGGGAGAGGATTGAGGTGAGGGCGCGACATCGGACAACCGAAATCGTCGTATCGAATAAGGGACTTACGATTTCACCCCATGCCCTCACCCTAAACCTCTCCCGCGAAACGGGAGAGTGGACCATTGAGACAGGCTCTCCGATGCGGGGCAGGTACCCACGGTGGGGCCATACAGAGTCGTCGTACCGGGGTAACCCGGTACCCACGGTGGGGCCACACAGAGTCGTCGTGCCGGGGAAACCCGGTACCCACGGTGGGGCGCTGAGGTGGGTACGCCCGACATGTACAACCGCAGACTGGCAGGCGACGACCCATTTTCATCACCTCGTGCTGCCCCCATGTCATTCTGGAGGGCAGCGAAGAACCTCCCGACCCTTACTCACAACCGGCGTTCTCGCGAATCGTCGTGCCGGACTCCGATCCGGTACCCACGGTGGGGCGCGGGGGTGGGTACGCTCGGCAACTTAAACCCGCATCCGCCAGGCAACGCTACAGCGATTCCATCACAACACACCGCCCATGGCAGGATACCTGCACAAATCGTCCCAGCCATCAGGAAAACCCGGTATCGGCCAGTCCGCGTCCGGCCGCCACAGGTCCCAAGGCTCATCGAACGGCGGACGCCGGGCATCCAACGCCTCTATCACCAGTTCTCCCTCGGCCCTGAATACCCGCGCCTCCTCAGCGGTCAGGACCCCGCGGGCGACCGCTTCTCGAAGCTCATCCTCGTCCTTCCACTTCCACTTGGACAGGTCAGGCGCAATTTCGATGTCAAGAAAACGGTCCAGGTAATCGAAACCGATGCGGGTTCGGACCATAGGCTCCTCAAGATTCACATACCAAAGCAAGAACTCTTGGAATCCGGGGGTCCAAAAAAGCAGGACGCTGTAACGAGAACCAGGTACGACTATGCGAAGGGATTCGAGGGTCCAGGGCTCCTCCAGGAGTTCGCAGTCGTCCTCAGGCATCCGCATTGGACTGCCGTCGGGAAGAGAGGCCCGCACCCTACGCCCACCGGCCCCCGAAAACAGCACCAGCCGGCACGGCGTATCCTCCACCACCGTACACGGCCTCCCGGACCACACCCTGCCCCGCCAGATCTCCCGCAAGACAATCTGGCCCCCCGGCTTCCAGAATTTCGTCAATTGACCCTTCCCATAATGTCCACGCGCGGACTCACTTCCGGGCCACAACCACAAGTCGACGCGCGTCCAGCCCGTACTCTCGCCCGTCGAGACCGCCGAATAGCTTTACATCGCTGAACCCGACGTCGAAAAGCCGGTCCTTCAACTCCTGGCCGGAATAGACCGTGATTTCAAACCGATAGGTCGTGGCCGTTTCATCCTTGATGACAATCCACTGGTTCTTGATGCGGGTCCAGTCGTCAATCACTTGGTGCCGCTCAACCTTCAGACTGCCATCGGGCAACTCTTCGGATGTCGTCTCTCGAAATCCGTTGGCCAAACACTCCTTGCCCATCGTCTCCAAAACGAGCGCCCCGCCCTCGCGAAGGCTTTTGTGGATGTTCCGCAGGACCTTGATGTCGTCCCTTTTGTCGTCGAAGTAACCGAACGCCGTCATCATGTTTATGACCAAGTCGAAGGTCTCAGGTCGCACAAATCGCCGCATATCTTCTCGCACCCACTCGACATTGGCGCCATTCGCATTCCCCAGTTCGATTGCCTTTTCGAGCAGGAATGGCGACAAGTCCACTCCGGTCACGTCGAATCCCTTCATCGCCAGAGTCACCGCGTGTCGCCCTGGTCCACACGCCAGGTCGAGAACATCACCGCCCGGTAGTCTCGTTAGATCGAGAATACTCTCGACCTCATTCTCGGCCGCTTCGAACTTCCCCTCGGAGAACATGGATGGGTAGAACTTGTCCCAAAAGGATTCGTCTTCGAACCACTCGGACATGGGATTCCTCCAATCATCGATTGCATTAATGCGCTCTTCTTCGCAAATGGTCGGTAGTTGTTTTCTTCCCAAACCAAAAGAGCCTCCCGTTTCGGGGAGGCTCTCGAAGGTTCGAAACAAACGTGCAGCTAGGTCCTCCCCGATAACGGGCAATCTCGAACATCCACTACGATGCCAATCAAGTTGGGGTTGACGAATGACCGCACGTCGGGGCTCCTAAAGGTCTGCTACCAGGCGATTATGAAGAACGAGGTCGGCGAAAGCAACGACGACGCCCGTTTCGCCGGCTGCTCGCGGGTCCGGCCGACTGGCTCAGGCCTTAGCTGCCGCGACACCTTGTAGCGGCGGGGTCAATCCCGCCTTCGACTCCGCATTGGTCCCCGACCGAACCCCGGTCACCTCTCGTCCCGCCGCGCGCCCTCCCCCAACACAAACGCCCCCGCGATTCCCGAGTCATCCCCCAGCCCCGGCGGCACGATGTGGTCGTCGATCCCCTCCACGATCTCCTCCAGCACGCCGTAACCCTGGAGCAACTCGAACACGCGCTCGCGGATTAGAGGAAAGATGTGGCGCCGGTTCATCACGCCGCCGCCCAGGACGATCCGTTCCGGGGACAACGTGAGCATAATGTTGGCGATCGCGCTTGCGAGGTACTCGGCCTCCAGCCGCCAACCCCGGTGGTCTTCCGGAAGCGACTCCGCAGGCACGCCCCACCGCGCCTCCATCGAAGGCCCGGAAGCCAGTCCCTCAAGGCAGTCTCCGTGATAGGGGCAGACTCCGTCGAACGGGTCGACCGACCGGTCGTGCGGGGTAAAGACGTGGCCCATCTCCGGGTGGCTCGCTCCGTGCACAGGACGACCCGCAATAACCGCGCCGCCCCCGATGCCCGTCCCTACCGTGATGTACACCAGGCTGCCCAGCCCGCGCCCCGCGCCCCATCGCACTTCGCCCAGCGCGGCCGCGTTAACGTCGGTGTCGAACGCCACGGGGACCTGCAACTTCTCACGAATAGGGCCAACAACGTCGGCGTTACGCCAGCCCGGCTTGGGAGTGGTGGTGATGTACCCGTACGTCGGCGAACCGGCCCGCAGGTCAACCGGTCCGAACGAGCCGATGCCGACAGCCGACAACGGCGTCACCCGGTGATGTCTGATCAGAAAGTCCGTAACCCGGCCCAGGGTTTCGGCTGGCGAGGTCGTCGGCACCCGCAGGCGGTCGCGCACGTCGTCCGGCCAACTGCCCACCGCGCAGTCGACTTTGCTGCCACCCGTCTCAATCGCGCCGAAGATCATGTCAGCAACAAGAGGTGCCGGTTACTTGGGCCCGCGGTATCTGTCTAAAGTGCTTCGCCGCCTCTACTTGGGCCCGTATCTACTGCGGGATGCAGGTTGCCGGGCTCGATGGCGTCCAGCATATCGGATAGGATATAGACCTTTTTCCGCAGCACGAGACGGTCGTCCTTCTGGACGATCTCAATAGCCGAGCCTTCCTCGACACCCCACTGTTCCGCGACGGGCTTCGGAATCCGTATAGCGAGGCTGTTACCCCACTTGGAAACATATGCCTTAGCACCCACGCGTGCACCTCCAGGGAAGAACTGACTCTCTAATGTTAGTTGACCGTTGCGCCGTGCCCAAAATTGGACGGCACGCCCCCACCCTCAAATCCGGTACAACTTCTCCGCCGTCTTGGAAAACAGCATTTCCTGCTCGGCCCGGCTGAACCCCGAAATGATCTCCGTGTACGCGTCAACCACTTTGTCGTAGTCGCTGAATATCCAGTCGACCGGCCAATTGGTGCCGAAGAAGCAGCGATCAACGCCCATCGTCTCGATCGACGTCATCACGTAACGCCTGATGCTGTCCACCGTCCAGTCGGGATCGCCCATCCCCAGGCCGGAGATCTTCCACCGGATGTTGTCGCACGAGGCCGCGATCGCCACGCCGCTCTTCCACTTCTCGAAGTACTCGTCTGTGCGTTCCTCTGGCGTTCCGGTGTGATCGACCACGATCATGATGTTCGGAAACTTGTTCGCCAGCGCGCGGAGATTCTCCATGTCCGTCCACTTGACCGGCATGCTCGAAACCAGGTTGAACTTTTCGAAGAGCGCGAAGCCCCGGTGGTAGTCCGGCTCGACCAGGTAATTGCCGTACGAAAAGTCCCTGATGCCTCGCATGTTGGGCGACTCGCAGTGACGCTCCAGGACCCCTTGGATGCCGGGATCACGCAGGTCGGCGTGAGCGACTATGCCGTGAGGGAAACCCGTGCGGTCCGCCGCCGCCTGTAGCCACTCGGTCTCCGTGACCGGGTCGGGGCTGTCGATGGCCGCCTGCACGTGTACCGCCTTCACGACGTTCGCGTTGCGCGTCTCCGCGATGTAGTCCTCGGCGAGGTAGTTCCTGTGCGCCAACTTCTGCAGCTTCATGCCCATCGTCGGGTGCGGCACGCCCGGCAGCCAGTGACCGTAAATCAGCTCCGGGTGCTGCATGTCGTAGTAGTGGACGTGTGTGTCGACGAACTCCAGCTTTTCCATCAGCGTCTCTCCTCGGCCGAACGATAACATGGCCCCGTCGCGCCAGGGCCGCCCATGGTCCAGGCGCGCCTGGCCACACGCCCAGCCCCACCACTCCACATGCAACTCACCATAGGCTTCATCGTCCTCCCGGGGACTTACCTCATATACATACCCGGCGCCATACTCTGGATCGCGGACGGCAGTCCGGAGACCTGGACCCTCGCAGGACCCGCGGACCCATTGCTTTGGCTGGCCGTCTTGTTGGCAGCCCCCGGTATCCTGATCGCCGCCTGGACGACATGGCTGTTCTTACGAAGCGGCGGCACCCCCGCGCCGTGGGAACCGCCTCGGAAACTCGTAGTCGCCGGACCCTACCGACATGTCAGGAACCCAATGATTGCCGGTGTCCTCTTCCTCCTGGCCGCCGAGTCGCTCCTGTTCGCCTCGTGGCCCCTGTTAGGCTGGGTGGCGGCCTTCTTCCTTATTAATACGGCCTATTTCCTCACCATCGAGGAGCCGGGCCTCGAGCGACGCTTCGGCGAGGACTACCGCCGCTACAAGGCGAACGTCCCGCGCTGGATACCCAGGTTTCGGCCATGGACCGCCCCGTGAGAACTGACCGAGAGCCGGTACTAAGCTCTGCCGCCTGCTAAGCCGTAGACATCATCCGTGCCAGCACCGCCAGGTCCGGGGCCACGAGGTCCGGCTCTGCGTCGACGACGCGCGTGCCCCCTCCCCTGTCGGGCCGATTCACCCAAACGGACTTGACCCCAATCCGGTTTGCCGGCGCTATGTCGTGGTAGAGACTCTCGGCAACGTGCAGCCAATTCTGCCGCTCTACTCCCATGCGAGCGGCCGCGGCGTGGAAGTTGCTCAAATTCGGCTTGTAGCTACCCACCTGCTCAGCCGTGACCACGACATCGAAGTCGACGCCCAGCGCCGTGGCCGTCCCGGCGAATAGGTCATCATCCACATTGGATATCACCGCCAGCTTGTAGCGTTCCTTAAGCGTCCGTAATGCGTCCACCACTTCTGGGAAAACTGGCCAGCCGGGCAAAGTCGTCGCCAGGCAGTCCAATTCCCGTTCAGTGCAACAGAACCCAAGCTCGTCCCCGACCAACGCCATCACCTTGCGCAACACGCTGCGATAGTTGAGGAATGTCGCGGAACCCTGCACACTCGGCTCGATCTGCGAGTAGAGCGCCAGGATTTCCTCCCTGGATTTGGCCATTCCCCTGTCTGCTATGACCTCGCCAATCGCCGAGGAAATCCCAGTCTCCCAGTCGACAAGGGTCCCGTAGCAGTCGAAGCTCACCCACTCGATGCCTTCAAAATCAATCATGTATCGCCTTGCGCCCAATTCGACAATGTACCTGTTCAGAGTTGGATAGCCCACACGCTGCTTCAACACGACCATGCCCGAACACGCAGGCGCTGTCAGCGGACCGCCCGTATGTGACACGCGGATCGTCTCACCTGGACTGAATTTTCCCGACTTTTGTTTGCCCCAAAACGTTGCCCACACAACTGTAGTATGGGCGAAAATTGGCGCACGAACCCCAGCACCATTGCGGAGACCGTTACGCCAGGCCCGATCCTTTACACTTCACGCTTCAGATAGCTTCCTCGGATGCGGAGAAAGCAATGAACGACATACTCGGAGGGCTGAGCCGGATCATTACGGCCCGCCCATACCTGACTCTCCTCTTCATTCTCGTCGTCACCATCCTGCTGGGCGCAGGTGCGTCCTTCCGGGAACCGCCTCCTGACACCGCCGACACGCTCCCCAAGGGCAGCGCCGTCGCCGACGCCCTCGCTGAGATAGACGAACTGTTCGGCGAAGCCGGTGACGTCAGAGTCGTGACGCTACTCTTCCGCGGAGACGCCCTGACGCCTGACGGTCTCGCACAGATGTCGGACCTGCTCAGCGAAATCGCCAGTGAACCTGGCGTCGGAGAATACCTGGCGCCCCCGAACGCCATTTTCGCCCCTTCGACGCTGGTCATGGCCCTACTGCAGGTGGACAACTTCGACTCCGTCACCCAGGCGCAAGTCGACTCGCTCACCGGACCGCCCGAGGTCATGGCGGCGCTCGACGCGATGACCGGGATCGACGAAGACGGGACACCCGTTGCGGTCGCCTCGGTCCGATTACGCGTTACGGACGACGAACACGTAGGGACCGCCGAACGGCGAATCAACGAACTGGCATTGGCCGATGAGGGGCCTCTCAGCGCCAGCAGCATCTCGTTCGTAGTGATCGAGGACGCCTACGTGGAAGCAATCGAGACCGGCATGGTCCCGCTAATAGGGATCGCGCTGCTGTTGATCGCGGCGCTGATCCTTCTCTTCATGCGGACCATTTCAGACCTGCTGCTAACACTCGGAGGCCTGTTCGTGGCGATGATCTGGGTTATCGGCGTCGAGGGATGGCTGGGGCCAAGGGGGCTGGGCCTGACCGGGCCCCCAAATTCGCTGACGACTATGGTGCCGATCATCATGATCGGCCTCACCGTGGACTACGCCATTCAAACCGTCTCCCACTATCGTGAACAGCGCGCCGCGGGCGCCCAGGTGCTACCGGCCGTCCGCACGGGTCTGCGAAACGTCATTGTCCCGCTGCTCCTGGCCGCCGTAACGACGATCGTTAGCTTCCTCGCAGGCCTTTTCTCCCCGGTTGAGATTGTTGGCGACTTCGGCATCATCGCCGGATTAGGCGTTGGCATGAGCCTTATCGTGATGCTGACGCTCATCCCCGCGGGGCGAACGATCATCGACCGCCGGCGAGAGAGACGCGGCACGCTGAAACAGCCCCGCCTGATAATGAACGCGTTGCCTGGAGTAGGACGATTCGCTGAATTGATGGGCAGGGAGATAACCCGCAGGCCCGCGCCTTACATCATCCTCGTGCTGGCGATTACGGCCGGGCTTGGGATCGCGGCAAGGGACATCGAGTCGGAATTCAGCATCCGGGACATACTGCCCCGGGGCGGGGCCGTGCTAACGGACCTGAACACCCTGGACGCAGCGGTCGGCGGCTCGACTGAGATAACCAGCGTGCTGATCAGGGCCGAGGCCACAGACACCCGCACGCTGCTCGACATGCAGGAAATCAGGCTCGCTTTCCAGAACGAATTGCGCCGGCCCCACGCCGCAGCCGGGCCAATCCAGACGTCCTACGAGTTGCTCATAAGAGACTGGATCACCGACAGCGGAGAGCCAGGCGACAAGTACGATCCGCAGATCGCCGCCCTCTTCCGGGAAGCGACCGCCGAGGTGCAAATCGACCAGGTCATCATGCAGGACGTACTGGACAGGATCGGGGCCATGGACCCAACGCTCGCACGCGACATGGTCAACGATCCGAATGGTATCGACACGATCCTGATTCAATTCCCGGCCTACACGGGGAACCCCAGCGCAAGCAGGTTGCTCCAGCAAGACATCGAGGAACTTTGGACCGGCGACGACGACGCCATAACGGCGACGTCGGACAGCATCATCTCATTCACCGTCACAGACTCTGTCAGGGACCGGCAGACGGACTCGATCATCGCCACTATCGCCGTGGCGTCGGTCGTCCTCGCCCTGTTCTTCTGGCTGACGCTCCGCCAGCCGGCGCTGGCGCTCATTGCCGTTGCGCCCACGGTCCTTGTCCTCATCTCGGTGCTGGGCACTATGGCACTGGTGGGGATCCCCTACACTCTCGTCACATCCATCATTACGGCGCTCTCGATCGGGATCGGCGTCGACTACACGATCCACATGATCCACCGCTACCGTGAAGAGTTCGACCAACTGCGCAACCCGGAGCAAGCGGCTGTCCGGACGTTATCGACCACCGGCTCGGCGCTGCTGGGCTCCGCCATGACAACTGCGCTGGGGATCGGAGTGCTCGCCGCTTCCCCGCTTGCCGGTTCACAGCAGTTCGGCATCACCGCGGCGATCACAATCGCCTACTCCCTGATCTTCGCCGTACTGTTAATCCCGCCGGCCATGACGGTGTGGGGCGCATACCGCAACATGCGCATGCGTTCGAACATCAGGCGCCAATGGGAAGAACTCGACGAGGAAATAGAAAGCATCCATCGCCGCCACGAACTGGAAGAAGGGTCCTAGCAACACCAGTTCTTGGCTGACCATCGCCAGGAACCAGGCCCACAACCCTCCGGCACTCCTCCTCAGTCTTTGTAATGAATTAGCCCGCTAGGGAGTTCACACCCTGGCTCGTCGTGCCCCCATCGTCGCCCCGCACTCCGTACCCAGTCTCCCCGCACTCCGATGCGGGGCCGGTACCCACGGTGGGCGCGGAGGTGGGTACGCACGACATGTTCAACCACTGGCTGACAGGCAACGCCCCACTGTCATCACATCGTGCGGCCTTAACAGGGCCATGGTGATTCAGCAGACGATGAAACCCGTCCGTCTCGCTCGACCGGTCCACCCAACTCCTCACCTCGATACAAATCAGCGGCGGCTGGGACATTTATGCAATTTTCTACGGATAGTTACATTATGTAATGGAAAAATGCAGCAAAGGTTACGTATAGGTCATACTTTTATTGATACGCTATATATGAAACCGTTCACGGTGGAGGGCGTGTGTTTTCTATCGAACCGACACAACCCAGGCTGGACACATTGAGGACGCCGCCGTAATAACCGCGTTCCAGGCGCCAGGCGCGCCAAAAATGGTGCAGTAGTTTTACCTCCTTTTCGCCCTTGCATAGACTACACAGCCTCATACGGGAGGCTGACTGAGTGAGCCGCATACGGTCACGTGCGCTCTTCCAGCCGTCGCGTGGGCTCGCGGCGCTGTTCCTCGTCCTCTTTGCCGTTCTGACCTCCGACTCCTTCATACCTGGTCCGGCGCACGCCGTCGCACTGAGGAGAGAATCGGTCCGTTGAACAGCTCCGGTTCTCGACGCTATGACGTAGCCATAATCGGCGCTGGCCCGGCGGGCAGCCTGTGCGCACTTGCCCATGCGCGTAAAGGGGCCCGGGTGGCGTTGTTCGAGGCAAACCCCAATGCGTATAGCAGACTGAAGGGCGAGTGGCTGCACCCGCCTGCCTCACGGATGCTGCAACAAGTCGGGGTCCACTTCGACACGCATACCCACGCCACCAAGGGGTTCGTGGTGTACCCGGAGGATGGCTCCGAACCGATTCCTCTCACCTACTCTGAAGGGTCGCACGGCTTGACGTGCCCGCACGAAACCCTCGTCCTGCGCCTGCGTGAGGCCGCAATTAACGAGCCCAATGTCGACTTCATACAGCAGCGCGCCCGCCCCGCCCTTGACGGCAGTGTCACATTTACGCAGAACGGTGTTGAGGAATCGGTGAACGCTGATCGCATAGTCGGCGCAGATGGCCGAGGGTCCGTGGTGCTGCGATTGCTGGGACTGACAACAAAACCCACGGTCGTTTCGCGCATGATAGGAGTCAGGATGAATGGGGTCTGTCTGCCCATGGAGGACTATGGGCACATCTTCTGCGGCGGGCCCGGTCCCATGTTCATGTACAGATTGGGAGAAGACAGCGCTGGTGTTATTGCAGATATCCCGCGCGAATACTCAAGCCATCGCGCTACTGATCTGTTGTTGGACTCGTACGTCCCTTGCCTGCCGGTAGATGTCAGATCACTATTCGTGGAAGCTGTGCAGAAGAATCGCTTCCAGCTCGCCGGCAATACGATCAGGCCGCGCATCTCCTACGGAAGTCCGCGTTTCGTGGTTATCGGTGATGCGGCCGGACATTACCACCCGATGACGGCGGTGGGCCTCACACTCGGCTTCGGCGATGCCATCACCCTGGCCGAGAACGGCGACTTCAGCGACTTTGTCGCCAGCCGCTTTCGGGATATCAGCGCGCCTGAAATGCTCGCAATGGGCTTCTACGAGATTTTTGCCGACCATCGGACGGAGGTAGTGGCGCTCAGGCACGCGATCTATCGGATTTGGAGGAAGGGCGGAGGGAACGCCGACCGAAGCATGCGCCTGCTCGCCTGCGAAGACACATCGCAGACCAGTCTGGGCTTCATGGGAGGTCTGGCGGTTACCCTGGCTATTGCGAGGACGATCCCGATATCCTTGAACCCACGCGCCTGGCGCCAGGCAGCCAGCGTTGTTAATCGTCTCGCTGTTCGCGTCGGATGGTTCATCAAGGCCGTTTGGCAACTACGCAAGTCGAGAGCCAGGGGCGAGCTGCAGAACAAGCAATTTCATGACAACTTGGCGCGCGCCTTTCTAACCTCCGCGCCACCACAGGACCGCTTCAGCCGGCCGGACGACTAGGAGCACATCGTGCACCCCGACGCCAGCTTGCCCTTGAAGATGGCAGCCCAGCGCTTGCTGCACCTTCAGAGTGAAGATGGCAGCTTTGAAGGGGAGGTGGTGTGGTGCCCAATGCTGTCCGCACAGTACGTGCTGCTGCACCACATTCTCGGCCGTCCGCTCGACCCCGTCCGCCGCCGGCGCATTTTGCGCTACTTCCAGCGGTCCCGCCTGGAAGGAGGGCTGTGGAGTCTCCACGAACACGAACCGCCAAACCTGTTTGTCACTACGCTGGTGTACGTCTCGGCCAGGTTGCTTCGCGTCGAGCCGGATGATCCGTTAATCGAACCGGCGCGGCGGTTCCTGCGGAAAGAGGGAGTCCTCGGGATCCCGACCTGGGGTAAGTTCTGGCTGGCGCTCCTCAATCTCTACGACTGGCGTGGCGTCAATGCCATTCTGCCGGAGGTGTGGGGCCTGCCTCGATGGATGCCATTGCATCCTTCGAACTGGTACTGCCACACGCGGCTCATATACATGGGTATGGCAACCGTTTACGCGCATCGGTTCCAGGCGCCCGTCACTCCCTTGATCGCCTCCATAAGGGAAGAGCTGTACCCGCAAGGGTTCGCCGGCGCCGACTTTGCCGGGAGTCGCAATCGCCTGCGAGACGCTGACCTGCACGCCAGGCCAAGCCTGTGGCTCCGCGTCGGATTCGGTTTCGCTCGGCTCTTCGACCGGGTACACGTCAAGCGCATTCGCGCCCGCTGCGTGGAAAAGCTGGCCCGCAACATCAAGTGGGAGCTTCAGACCACCGACCACACGAGCATTTCTCCCGTCAGCGGCATCCTGAACATCCTTGCCTTGTGGCTGCACGACCCCGAAGACGCCGACGGACACCGCGCCCTCGAACAGTTGGAGCAGTGGGTCTGGGAAGACGACGAGGGAGGTTTGCGGGTCTCCGGGGCCAGAAGCGCCTCCTGGGATACTGCCTTCACCTTGCAAGCGCTGTCGGCGGCCCCCGAAACCGACGAAACTCGCCATGCGCTCCGAAGTGGGGCGAACTACCTGCGCAGCCAGCAGATCGGCGCCAGCTTTGAGGGCTATCGGGAGGCCTATCGGAACGACCCCCACGGAGGTTGGTGCTTTGCCGCAGGATGGCACGGCTGGCCAGTGACCGACTGTACTGCGGAGGCAGTTCTTGGGCTTCTCCACGCCGACGGAGAAGCAGTGGAGGTGACGGCGCTGGGCGATGCGGTCCGGTTCATGTTGCGGGGCCAGAATAGAGACGGCGGCTTTGGCACCTATGAAGCGCAGCGCTCCGTGGTTGGCCTCGAGTGGCTGAATCCGGCCGAGATGTTTGGCGACTCAATGACGGAACGCTCCTACGTGGAGTGTACGGCCTCTTGCATTGCGGCCTTGGCGGCGTGCGGGGAGGGCTACCCGCAGGTAATGGGCCGGGCGGAAACAAGAGCCGTCTCACGGGCAGGCGCATGGCTGCGCCGCGCGCAGGAGAGAGACGGCTCATGGCGCGGCGAATGGGGCGTTCAGTTCATCTATGGCACCTTCTTCGGGATAAGGGGCCTGCTTGCCGCAGGCGCTCGACCAGACGATCCGGCGCTGCGCTCAGCCTGCCGGTGGCTGTTGGACCGCCAACGGGAAGACGGGGGATGGGGCGAGCACTACAAGGGATGTTTTGCCGGCCGGTATGTCGAGCATCAGGAGAGCCAGGTCATCCAGACCGCGTGGGCAATGATCGCTCTCCTCGAGGCGTGCGATACGGACTGGGCCGCAATTGCGCGGGGCGCTCAGTTCCTCATTGGTATGCAGAGGGCGGACGGGACATGGCCCAGGCAGGACATGGCCGGGGTGTTCTTTCGCACGGCGCTTCTGGATTACGTGCTATATCGTCAGTATTTTCCCCTGTATGCTCTCGGTCTCTACGAACAGCGACGCTTGGCTGCCTGAATTAAGGTCGCAGTAAATGGGAATTCCACGAAAGGCAAACGGGACCACGCCATGAACCAGGCGCTAAACCTGATGAGCCGACTGATCACGGCCCGCCCTTATGTCACCATAGGCGTGCTGGCGGTCATCACCATTGCGCTGGGCGCAGGTGCGTCGCTACGCGCAGAGATTGACGAGACGGATGGGTATTTCCCACCTGACAATCCCGTAGTCAAAGCGCTGGGCGAAATCGACGAACTCTTTGGTGATTCGGGAGAGATCGTCGTGATCACACTGCTCTTCAGAGGAGATGCCCTGACCCCCGAAGGGCTATCCCAAATGTCCGACCTGATCGACGAGATCGCAAGCGACCCTGAAGTGGCTGCGTTGTTCACGCAGGTAGACCCGATAATCGCGCCCTCAGCGGTACTGGAAGCCGTGCTCCAGGTGGACGGGTTCGAGTCGGTCACACAGGCTGAAATAGACGCCGCGCGCAATGTTCCAGCGGTCCAGGGCGCCCTCTCCGCGTTGACAGGAACCGACAGCGACGGCACACAGGTGGCGATTGCCACGATTCGCCTGCAAGACACTGTCAGCGAGCGTTTACAGGACGCGGAACTCAGGGTTTACGACATCGCGTCCGGTGATGAAGGGCTTTTACGCGTGAGCAGCGTGTCCCCGGCGGTGATCGAGGATGAGTATCAGAGGGCTTACAGGGAGGACACTGGGCCGCTGATTGGAATCGCCTTCGTACTCATTGCCGCCCTGATATTCCTCTTCCTGCGGTCGCCTTCCGACCTGTTGCTATCGCTGGCGGGCCTTTTGATGTCCATCGTGTGGGTCGTTGGCGCTGAGGGCTGGTTGGGTCCGAACGGGCTGGGCCTCCTGGGTAGACCGAGCGGGGTGTCGGTCATCATCCCCATCCTCATCATCAGCCTCACGGTGGACTATGCGATCCAGGTGGCGTTGCACTACCGGGAGGCGAGGACCAGAGACCCGTCGGTGTTGGGCGCCTCTCGGTCCGGATTGCAAGTCGTCATAACTCCCCTTGCCCTGGCGGCATTTACAACAATCGGCAGCTTCCTGGTAGGTCTGATCTCTCCGATTCCTGCGATACAGGACTTCGGTGTAGTGGCCGGTCTTGGAGTGGGGATGAGCGTAATCGTGATGCTGACGCTCTTGCCGGCCGGTCGGCTGATTATCGACCGGCGGCGGGAATCGCGCGGACGCCTCCCTCCGCCCCGTCAAGTCTCCCAGGCGTTGCCAGGAATCGACCGGGTCGCGGAGCTGGTGGGGAGAAGTGTCACTCGCAGACCCACGCCCTATCTCGTCGCCATAATTGTGCTGTCGGTCGTATTCGGGATTGCCTCGACGCGGATCGAATCGAGGTTCAGCATTTTGGACCTTCTGCCCAGTGGCGGAAACGTCGCGGAAGACTGGACCACGTTGGATGAAGCCATTGGCGGTTCATCGGAAGTGGCCAACGTGCTCTTGAGTGTGGAGGCTACGGAAACTCGAACACTCGTCAACCTGCACGATTTGACGGCCGCTTTCGAGGATGAACGGCAACGGCCGCAGGCGGCGGCTGGGCCAATTCAGGCCTCTTTCGATCTCCTGGTGACTGATTGGACCAATGACAGCGGCTTGCCCGGGGACAAATATGACCCTGAATTAGCCGCGCTCTTCGAAGAAGCCACGGCGGGGGTGCATTTCGACCCGGTGTTGATGCAAGAGTTCGTGGACAAGCTCGAGGCAAGAGAGCCCGCCGTCAGGCACCTGTTGGTCAACGACCCGCAAGGCATCGACGCGATCCTGCTCCAGTTCCCAGCCTCCACGAACGACCCTGAGCAGACCGGGGTCCTGCAGGATGAGATCGAAGGGCTCTGGTATGGGGAAGATGATGCCGTCACGGTGACTTCGGGAAGTGTGATCTCGGTGACGGTGACGGAAGAAATGACGAGCCGTCAAACGGAGGCGATTGCGGCAACGATTGCCGCGGCTCTCGGAATCCTGTTCATCTTCTTCTGGGTAACGCTTCGTCAGCCGGTCCTGGCCTTCATTGCCGTAGGGCCAATCGTGCTCGTCCTCCTCTGGATACTCGGCACGCTGGCGCTGCTCGGAATCCCGTACACCATAGTGACGGCGACCATAACCGCGCTCTCTATCGGGATCGGCGTGGATTACACGATTCACATCATCCACAGATACCGGGAGGAGCACAGCCATCTTCGCAATCCGGAAGTGGCGGCGATCCGCACCCTGAAAACGACCGGCTCCGCCCTCCTGGGTTCTGCCTTGACAACAGGCAGCGGGATCGGTGTGTTGATGATTTCGTCAGTGCCTGCCCTGCAGCAGTTCGGCATCACGGTCGTGATTACGATTGCGTATTCACTGATCCTGTCCGTGCTGCTGGTGCCGTCCGCCATGACCATCTGGGGCGCATATCAGAACATGCGGCTGCGTTCGATGGTCCAAAATTGGGAACGTGACCTCGACGAGGAAATCGACGCGGTGCATAGACGGCACGAAGAAGCGCAACGGGGAGAGTCGTACTCTTAATCGTATGAGGCCGCCCTGCCCACAAGGGGCGACAAAATCATGAATGTCCAATTGCATTGCAGACAAGGGGCGCCTGCCGAGGGTGTCCTTTGCGTCGTCGTGACAGTGGGGACATGACTCGAATGTCGGATTCAGCCGCAAGCACGATCGACCACCATTCCCTGTCCCTGCCCGAGGAACTGGTCCTCATGCTCCTCAACGAGGAAAGCGGCTACTTCTACCAGGTACCAGGGTGGACCCTCAATTGCACGGTCATCGGCGCCGTGCTGGCGGAGTCTTCCTTGCTGCGGCGCATCGACACCGACCTCGAATCCCTATTCCTGACCGACAGTACTCCAACCGGCTTGCCTACCCTGGATCCCATCCTGGCAGAAATCGCCGACGAGCCGGCACAACACAGCACGCAATACTGGTTAGAGAAACTCGCCCCGCGCGCGGAAACCATCATCGAACTGGTGCTCAACCGCCTGGTTGAGCGAAAGTTCCTGGAGCGTCACGACGGCGACTTCTGGACGTTGGGGAGATCCGCCCGCGAGGCGTACGTCGGCACCCAGAATGGCGCCGCCGGCGCCTTCGTCAAGACGCGCATACAGGCGCTCATCCATTCCGATGAGATCCCCGACCCGCGCGACATCATCACCATTGCTCTCCTCAACGCCTGCAACGTCATGCCCCTCATCATGCCCCTTGACGAAGAGGCTGAGCGGCGCATCGAGTTGATCTGCCGGATGGAATTGATCGGCCGCGCCCTTGCAGAGGCGGTGAGCAGCACCATCGCCAGACCTCCACAGCGTTCGCTCCCCACCAGGAAGATGCCGCGCCTTTCATTGCGCAAGCTGCTGTTCAATCGCCATGTGCGCACCGGCAACATCTCCGCCCTCTTTGCAGACCTGGCCAATCACTATGGCCCGGTGTTTGAACTGCGCCCTCCTTTCTCGAAACAGTCCTACATATTCCTCGCGGGCCCCGAAGTAAACCAATGGGTCCAGAAGCGCGGCCGCCTGTATCTACGCGCCACGGAATACCTGTCCAGCGTAGAGGAGGCGCATGGAACGTACCGCACCATTCACACCATGGACGGCGCCGACCACTTCCACATGCGCAGGGCATTGCAGCCCTCACACTCGCCCCAGACATTCCTCCGCCGCCTTGACGAGATGTACGGAATCGCGCGGCGGCAATTGTCGTCGTGGGAAGTCGGAGACGTCATCCAGGCCGGGCCGGGGTTCCGGCGATACATGAATGCGCAGATGTCCCCGCTCCTGGTGAGCCAGGACACCACGGACGTTTTCGAGGACATTCTCAAATTCAATAAACTCCTGCTCATCACTCATCTCACCGGCATCCTACCCAAGTTCTTGTTGAAGATGCCGGGCATGAGGCGGCGTGCTGAACTAATGGCCCAGTCGGCCGAACTCATCAAGTCCAGTCATACCCCGGCACAGCGCACCGGCCTGCCCCCGGACGTCGTCGACGGATACCTCGCAGTCCATGCCAACGAGGAACATTTCCTGCCCGAGACCGACCTCGGCTTCCCCCTCGACACATTACTGCTGACCGGCATGTATCTCGGTGACCTGACCAGCTTCACCATCTATCACCTTGCGGCAAACCCCGACGTCTACAAGCGCGTGCAGGCCGAAGCCGATGCGATGTTCGCTGACGGCGACCCCACCGGCGAAGACTTTAAAGTGTCCAACATAGATGTCACGCACCGCGTGCTCATGGAGGCACACCGCCTTACGCCCAATGTCTGCCTCTCGATGCGCCACGTCATGAATTCGTGCATCGTCGAGGGATATCAGTTGCCCCTCCGCTCCCGTGTAATCATCGCCCAGACCGCACCCCATTACATGGAGGAAGTCTTTCCGGACCCGTTCAAGTTCGACATCGACCGCTACCTGCCGCCTCGCAACGAACACCTCAGTATGGGGTATGCGCCATATGGCCTGGGCACCCACAAGTGCCTGGGCAGCGACTGGGCAGAGATGCAGGTTTGCCTCAACGTGCTCATGCTGGCGCACTACTTCACTTTCGATCTGTCGCCACCGGGCGCAGACCTGCAAATCAGTCCCCTTCCGACGCAGTCGCCCGGCAAGAAGCTCAAGTTCGTCATCAAGGAAAAGCGCCACGAAATCCCGGTCTGAGGCAGCCCGCGGAAATTCGCGAATCGGTACGGCATGGTGGGCCAAGGCGTACCGATTTGCGAACTTTTCGCTGGGAGGTTCTAATATAGCGTGGTGGATCTATTCGGGAATGGTCACCGTCTTCGCCGCAGAGACCTTCCCATTCCCGTGCTCGCCCAGGGCACACACCCGATAGGAGTACCTGGCGCCGGCCGCCACGGAGGTGTAGGTGTAGGTGGTTCTGGTGTTGCCGGTGTCCTGAACAAGCACTTGGAGGCTGTCTTCACTGCCCAAGTTCCGGCACAGGACTTGATACCCGGTGACCGTCCCTCCTCCGCTTGGAGCATACCAGGTCAGCGATACGTTGCCGGCTTCATCGGAGGTAGCTGTCAATCCCGCCACCCGGCCTGGCACTGGGGCCGCGGGAGTGGTCACGTTCGCGAAGTCCAAGACTTCCCCTTGCCCGTGGTCGCCCAGGGCCCGCACCCGGAAGGAATACTTGGTGCGGGCCGTTACTAAAGAGTCGGTGTAAGTGGTGCCGGTGCTGCCGGTATTTTGCACCAGGATCTGGGGGCTGTCTTGACTGGCCAGAACCCGGCGCAGGATTTGATAACCGGCGTCAGGCCGAGCGCCGCTAGGGCGGGGACCTTGAAGGGTCCGGAGACGTTGGTCAGGGCTTTGAAGATCTGGTACCGGTCCGGGGTCTGCCAGAGCTGCTTAGCCTCCTCCACGGTCATCCCCGACGCCAGGAAGTCCTCCACCCGGCCCGCGCCGTCCATGAGGTCATCAGGCCGTAGTGGGCACCGGCCGTCGAAGGTCAAATACACTTGCGGCGGCTGCCGGATCAAAGTTTGGGGCAAACCCGGCATGATCGTCGAGTGCGGCGTCTGCGGCCGGCCGATTGAGGAGGGACAATAACGATTATTGCTCTGTTCGTGACGCTGACGGTGACAACCATTGGCCTGGCGACCGCAGGCATCTGGATGCTCCGGAAGGGCAGCGACAACTTCCAACGGGCCGTCGGACTGGTGGTGATTACCATCGGGCTCTGCTGTGGCATCTACACCGTAGTCTTTGCGGTCAGTTTTTCCGGCTCGACGGTGGAAGTGATTGAGGTGGTGAAGGAGACTGTTATCGTGCCGCCTTTCGCGGATTACCACCCTGATGAGTACCGGAGGCTGCCGAATCCGGACCTTTCCAACATTAAGGAGCACGAGTTGTCATTGATCTGCGAACTGGTTGAGAATCTGCATTTCAGCATGGACAGCATGACAGAGTTGTATTTCGACGAGCGGGGTAACCTCATGTGGGACGTCAACACGGGCCGGACGCGTGACACCTGGCCTTACCGTGAGGCACTCAGGCAAAAATGCCCCGGCGTGCCTTGACGTGACGGCCCTATTGTCTAGGATTGTGAATAATCCCCTTCTATCTATACTGTCTGTGCAGACAGGGAGAAGAACGACATGACTTCACAGGTAGTCAAGCTGAAGGATCGCCTCGAAGCGGTCCCCGAACCCCGTTCCGCCGAGGAGCTTGTTAAGGCGCTCGTGCTGGACGCCAACCGCAAGCGGGACGGCAAGATTAACTCGTCGAAACAGTGACTTTGGACAACATGTCTATTCCCGAGCGTCTTGTGCGGGTCGAAACAAGACTGGATGGAGTCGAAAAGAACTACCCCACCAAAGCAGACCTGCACGAGATTATTTGGCGGTTGGCGGCTCTGGTATTTGCCGTTGGTGCGGGTGTTGCTGGCACATTCCTGTCTCTGCGATGAATCTCTCCTCTGGAATGGTGATGATCCTGGGGATCGTCTTGGGGTCGGTCGTCGGCATCGTGGTTGGATTTTGGCTGCACCAGTTGGGTGCCGACCTTTTGTGGGCGGCTACGTTAGGCGCGATTTGGGGCGCCGCCGTTTACCTCCTACTGAGTTTCAAGACCCTGCGGTGAACCCTCTCTCCCCGCCGTGAACCGTCGCAGGTGTGGTGGACGCCACTGACATCGTGGTCCAGAAGTTGCAGGCTGGAGTAGCCCCTACTCCGAGTCCTTGCCACGAGACACTGTCCAGATGCGCTTTAGCGGGAGGGCCGCCTGGAACTCATCGTCCAGTTGGGCGTACAGCTTCAGCAGCTCATCGACAACCTTGCCCTGATCGTCGGCGTGGTCGCCTTGGTCGTGTTGTGCGCGGTCAACACCTGCGGACTGTTGCTCGGCGGGGCAGGATGACCAAACCTCGCACTTCACGATCCGAGGCTCGGGCCGCATACCGCCGGAGGATCCGCCGCGGCGAACTGCTGAGACACACGCGCTGCCGGACCTGCGGCATCCGGAATATCTCGCACTGCTACCGGGACTTCGGTATCCGCCGCCAACGTGGGGGGTTAAATCGGCCGCCGTCCGGCTGCAGGAGGGTGTGGGGAATTCCGCACCCCGCAGATGGGTGGCTGCGCTTGACATGATTTCAAGTGCACGAAAAGCGTATTTTCGCAATCAATAAGGATAGGAGCGGCGGTGGCCATAGCCGTGTGGGTGTCGTTCGTCGTGGCCAACCCGTACCTGGCACCGACGCTCACCTATTAAACTTTAGGGTGATCGTCACGCTGTAGGGCCTCCGGGGTTGGTAGATTGTACTGGCGGAGTTGGAACGCCCCGAAAGAAAAGGACGAGGACCCCGCTCGCTAGGGGGATTCGCTGTGCCCAATGGAGGTCAACATTACGAGCGTTTAGGTGTGTGTCCACTATGCGGAAGTCCGAACATTCGCATCAGGCGGCGGAGACACCGCAACCTGCTCTGGAGATGTCGCACCTGCAACAGAGTGTTCAGGTCTCCCAGGGTAGGTGAATATGCCATCCCCCCGGGACATGATGGAAGCGGCTATGTCCATGCTGATTCAATCCCACGAATGGAAAGGCGTGGCAGATTGCGTGGGCCACGAGGCAGCCGACTCTTGCCTCGTTCATTTTCCCGAAAAGCTGTCCCTGTCGCAGTGTTAGTCCTCCTGCTGGGGGTTGTTGGGTACCTGGCCTTCACTGGACTTGCGCGGAATGGCGACGGGATTGGCCAACGCCTTTCCGCGCTTGTGCCGGACGCGACGGTCACACCCACTTCGACACCTGTCCCCCCACCTCCACTGCGTCACATCGAGGAAAAGCGTTACATGCTCCAACTCATCAACGACGAGCGTGTGAACGCGGGGCTCGATCCCGTCGTCCTGGGCGACAACGCCGCGGCCCAACTTCAAGCCGAGGCGGCGCTGGCGAACTGCTTCGGGGGTCACTGGGGCATAGACGGCCTGAAGCCATACATGCGTTACAGCCTTGCCGGCGGCTACCAGTCCAACTCGGAAAATGGCAGTGGGGGGAACTACTGCAGAACAGCGTCTCACGGGTATGCCGCGAACGGCAGCCCCGAGCAGGAAATTGAAGTGGCGATGTATGGCAGGGAAGGCAACGGCGGCTTGATGAATAGCCCTGACCATCGTGACAACATCCTGGTGCCATCTCACAAGAAGGTCAACATCGGTTTGGCGTGGGACCGCTACACCTTCAAGGTCTACCAGCACTTCGAGGGAGATTATGTCGAATACGACCAACTTCCCATTATCAACAAGGGCATCCTGCGGATGGGGGGGGCCACAAAGAACGGCGCGAGATTCGACGACGGCGTAGACTCCGGTGTTCAGGTCTACTACGACCCCCCTCCGCACCCGCTTACTGTCGGCCAAGTCTCACGGACATATTGCTATGCCCTGGGCGAGATGGTAGCCGGGTTGAGGCCGCCTCTTTCCGGGGGTTGGTCCTACACCGATGACGAGTTCACGCAGTCTTCTTCGCCATGCCCCGACCCGTATGACGTTCCGGCGGACGCCGAAGCGCCGCGTTCAGCCGACGAGGACCACGAAATTTTTAACGCGGCCTACGGCGCAAGCCAGTCAAAGCAATCGCAACCGATCACGGTGCCGTGGATCACCGCGCTGGAATGGACGGCCAGGGACGAAGACTTCTCCGTCGCAGCCGATTTGTCGGCCGTGCTGGCCAAGCACGGAAAAGGAGTCTACTCAATCGTCGTCTGGGGCAGTATCGACGGAGAGAACGTCGTCATATCGGAGTATTCCATATTCCATGAGATGACCCCGCCGGACACGTATGGCGCAAATGACTTCGACGGCGGGTGACAATGAACGAGGAAAGTGCCATCGGGGAGTTCCGCGTCCCGCCTATTCCGCCCTGGCCGGCGACCACCGGGAGGAACGCAGCCAGTACGACCACCTGGGCCAGGGTCGATTCGAATAGGGCGACGGTTGCCGCGGCGAGAAACGTGGTCGCCAGGTTCACCGTCAGCCAGGTAAGTCGCGTCTGGGCCAACGTGGACAAGGGAACTGACGGGATTCGTATCCAGGTAATAAAACTCGATTCCCTTTTTCTATCCCCACATTCGTTGCCGCAACTTTTGTGTTTTCGACATTGGGGCGCGTACTGGTCTAGGCACATCTGCGGCGGCTGGCGGCAGGTCCAGCCCGAACGCCTGGCGAGAATCAGCCCTTTAACCGGAACCTGTTCTTGGCGACACGCACGAATTCGGGCATAGACCGCAGTACCGCGCCCACCACCGTGGCAGGTCTGGACATCTGGAATATCTGGTCGTCCTTGGGCAGGGCCTCCAGGACGTCTTCGGCGCTTATCTCATTTTGCCCGGAGTTGGTGAGTCTCAAAGCGCCCGACCGCACCAGTTCTTTTCGTTCCGACGCACCTTCCCGGTTCTGGACAGCGGAGGAACTCTTATTTTGTAGAGCAAATATGAGCCTGCTGCCATCGCTGGCCGTTCGAAGCTTCACCCCTGCGGCACGTGCGGCATATCCCAGCTTTGACCTCAATGCTGGGATGGTATCCCCGGGTTCGAGCACAAGGGCCTTTGCCCGGCCCGGTTTCAGTGACTCGATTGCGTTGATCAGTTTTAGGGTCTCTGCTGACCTGGCTCGCCCGGGTCTAAGCAGCTTGCGTAATTCGCCGATGTCTGCATCTACTATGTTTAGCGCCAATTCCATCCCCTTGTATTGATGGTTAATGTCAGGGCGTCGCGCGGCGACGTATCAATCGCGGATGTTCCTATTGTCGCAGAAACTTGTCGTCAGCCTCTCCTCACTCACGCTGGGAACTAGGATCAGAACGGTGTCTTGGCGACGGCTGTAGTCGTACTCCGCTGTGGCCCTCAGCCGGTCGCAGAGAGACCGGCGGCGCAGCCTGGCGCACCACGCCGAAGCTGCGGCAGTCGTGGAACTCCACGCGGAATCAGAACCAGTCGACGCCGGGGGACATCGAGGCGGCGAGTCTGCACACGCTGGCCACCCCGTCCAGGCGTCGGATGAGCAGCGTCAGCCATTCCCTGGACGCGGGGTAGGTCCTCACGAAGTCCGAGGACGTCTCGAAGCCGAGCACCGGGTTGGCTTAACGGATGCCCTTCGGCCGTCAGGAAGTACCTATGGTTCGACGGTAAATGGGCGGTGCCGCGATTGACCCTCCCGTCTATGCCCTATGCCAACAGCCCGGCTAGGACACGGTGAACATTTGTATCCGGCTCGCCCGGGATGCCTGCCAACTCCTCGGAGCCGATTTGGGGGCATCCGGCTGAAGGCGTCGAACAACTGTGGTTCTGAGATGGGAATGTGTCGAGTGTAGAGATTGAGCGGCCTTGTGGGCAAACATCGCGTCTCAGTAATCACGCATACCCGACGCGTGGTCTTCTTGAGATTCTAGAGATTGTCAAATTTTCCCGGCCATGATGAGGCCATCTATGTCTCTACTGCTGGGTGTCTTCCCATGTTGCACCTGCCAGTCCAAGAACTTCCTCAGTCCCGACCGGATCATACCTTCGAGTTCATTGACTCGGTGGCCCGTGAGGGGTTTGCCCGGGTTGCCATGAACGACTTCACTTCTATGTCGGTAGACCTTCTTGATAGTGTCGAATGCAGCGCAACGCTCTTCTTCTGTCGCGTGCAGCCAGCAAGCGGCGCGCATGGCGACCTTATAGGCGATGCCACCGGCTTCACTGTCGCCGAATAAAGCTTCTAAGGCAATAACCAGATCAATCATACGGTCTGCAAGACTACGTTTCTCGTACGACGAACTAAACCGACTAATTGCAGTCTGGAGGCTCATCTGAGTCTTCTCAATCTTTCCGAGAACAGGCCAGTACACATCAACAAACTGCACTAGACTGCCTAGAGTAGCGTCGTTGAGTGGGTAGGAACCGTACTCATGAAGTCCCTCGATCGGCAATTTGACAGGCCTGAAATCGAAGGACAAGAAGGGAGTCAACCCACCGTCAGCGGCAATGCGCCATAGACCGTGCCGGAGCACCGTTACTTCGCCAGCCTGGAACAGTCGAAGGAGACGCTCGAAGCGATCCAATGCGTCATCGGCGTGTTTCGTCGGGTTCTGGTTGTCAGCACTGGCGTATCCGTATTCGAGATACAGCAGAGACATGGGGAATTGCGGGTCGGGAGTCTTCCGGCGAACCTGATCAGGTTGGATAAAACCGCGGTCAGTAAGGAACAACCCGGCATTGGGTGAATGGTCGATCCGAAAAGGGCCTATGCTGGCAGGAAGAGCCGTAGATACTGGCGTGCCGTCCAGAAATCCAAACGCTAACTCTGCTCTGACCAAGTACTGTTTCGTCATCTTCCTGCCTGCCATCAAGTGTGACGTAATCGGGTGGAGACCTAGATCTCTCTCAACAGTAGGGTGATCTAGCAACTAGGGTATGGCTGCTAACTCTCTGGCCCTTGTCTGGAAGGCGAAGGCTACGTCGTCAATACGCTGCTTGTTTTTGTAGTAAAACAGGTCATCGTGGGTTAGCCCGGTGATGTTCAATGCGAGGTTCAGCATGTGTGGCCGCAGGTGCTTCTCCAGGTAAATCCCTACACTGGCTCCGATTATCGCCCCGCCGATACCGGCGACGACATTTCCGGCGCCTGGAACGAGGCCCCCTGCCGATGTTCCGGCCATACCGCCCACCGACGACAAGACCGTGGTTACTCCCATCCTAGACATCAACGTTAGAGCCCGCACGACCTGTATACGATTCCTTGTAGTGCAGTCCGCCTCTTTGAACTCCCTATCTGTCCTGAGTGCGTTGTAGGCTAGGCGTGCCCCGGCTATGACCGCACCGGCGTAAGGTACGATTCCCGCGACGCTGTCAGGAATGTCGATCCCTTCGTTGGCGCTCAGGGTTTCCAGTCCGTCCTTGATTCCTTCCACCCTTGCATAATCCGGGCCGATATCGATCATCTGGCCTGTGTCCATCCCGGCCGCTACAGCTTTATCGTAAATCTCACCGCCAACAGCGAAGAGAACATCCGGGTGCTCCTCCAAATGGTCAAGGAGGTCGCCCGCAGAAAGGGAAGTGCCGGACTTGACCTGGATTAGGACCTGGTGGCCGCCCGGGTCGACACCGCTGATGTCCCAGACTTCCTGAGTTGGGTCAGAGGCAATCTTTACGGCGGTATACCCTCTGTCTTCCAACAGGTCTTTGGTATGGAACTCCGCCACCTTGCCCTTCACCCCATTGAGGAAACCCTGCGTGGACTCTGGTCCATGCTCGACCATCTCGGCCCAACTTTCATGCAACGAGTGGTCAGAGGCCAAGTTGGGGTATTGAGCCTCATAAGCTGCGCTTAGAGTGTCGTCCGTGTTAAAGCTGTCGAACACACCCCACAGGCTGAAGGAGACGGCGGAGGTGAGCTCGGCGCCGGACATGCCGCGGTCGGTGCCTGTCAGCCCGGCCGTCATGTCTCCAAACGACATGCGTTCGCCGGCCTCCCCGGCAGGCATCTCCCGCAGGAGCGGGAGCAGATCGGTCGAACGCATGGTCACGCCGCTCCCGTTCCCGCTAGGCGAGAAGGCCCACGATGAGCGCTGCGACACCGATTGCGACAGCCGCGAAGGTTATGCCGACAAGCAATCTTCGTGTCTTCTGGCTTTCTTGGCGTAGGGTTGCGAGCGCCTGTTCCACGCTGGCTTGGGCCTGCCCAGAAAGTTCTCTCTTGGCAGCGTCCAGGTCTGCCTCGTACTGGTGGTGCTGCTCTTCCCTCGCTCTGGCAAGGGCCTCGCTGATAGCCCTACCCGCAACGTCGGGCAGACTGTCGTGTTCGCCGATATGTTTGGTGAGTAGTTCGTTCTGGCGGATAAATCGGGGGATGAGTTCCTGGTTGATCTTGTCCTGTTCCTCCCAGAAACGGACGCGCTCTGCTATTGAGAGCTTTTTCTCGCTTTCGAACCCGGTTGCGTCTATCTGCTGCCTAATGGCAATTCCGACCAACTCCTCAGCGGTTTGGTCCTTGCCGAACCGGTAACGGTATTCCTCTGCATTGCTAGTCTCGAGGACCAGTGTACGCCCGTCCCTTGTGATCAGGGAGAGGTCATCGTGATTTACGCTTAGGACGAGCACACCGACGCCGTTCTCCTCCCCGGTTACCACGATTCGATGGTCAGTGATGGCCAACAACTTATCTTCAAAGTCGAAACCAGAGACGGCTATGAGAGTTTCGTCCTGCCTAAGGCACTCCCGCAGGAATGTTGATGCCTTTTTGTTCAAGGCCTCGTCGCCAACGACGGTGAACTCAGGAGGTTCGTCCCCTGCAGGTACCATGGCCATAGCCCCCAATTCTCAGCCTGCTGGCTTCATCCGGACAATGAGCCCACAAGTGCAGATGTTCGTCATAAGTCCAGAGTGACATTTAGCGTGAAGTCTTTTGGATTGGCCGCAGAGGGGACATTCTTGTAACTAAGTTGCTAAAGGACAGACATGGTAGTTACCTATCCTCTGCGGGAAAGTTCTAACGCCTCGGTGGGAATCCGGTCGGTAGCCACACCGGCAGATCAGCTATCGAGCGCCGCGCCTGTTGCGATGTCGGCACGCCCCACGCCTCGAAGAACGGGCCAAGGTTGCGGCCCACCTGCCGTGAGAAGCGCACCATCCACTGGTCGCGCTTCTCATCGTCAGTCTTTGGACGCTCAGCTTCTGGTAGGGCGCGGTACGTGGCAAACACCGCCCTGTAAGCGTCCCAGCCGAACTCCCACAGGAGTTGCTCATACATGATCAGCGCCAAGAATGGCTCGCGCTTCCACTGCTCAAAGTCTGGATCACCGAAGTCGTAGAGCGACATTTCTACCGAGCGGTCGCGACGGTCGCTGGGATGCTCATTCTGTGTTCGCGGGATCCCGCACAAGAATTCGTAGATGTAGATCGTGAACAGGTTGACCGTAACTTCGACCGTGCCATCGAAGGTCCAGTCGTCAGCCTGATGGTTGTGACCCACCTCGTGATAGAAGCCCCAGTTGCACTCTGAGCGCAGGTGTTCGGCATCTACCAAATTGTCCTGCTGGTCCAGGTGAGCCATTATGGGATAGCCAGAGTGCATGTACCCCGCCGAGAGTTGGCGATCCACGACGAATCGTTCCGGGCTTGAGCGTTCAAGCGAGGTCCAGGAGGCAAGCTCCGCGCTCAGGTCCAGTGCCTGATCCCAGGTCTTAGCCACTGTGGCCGGATCGTCGAGATTGCGCACTTCACTCGAGCGTGTTGTGACGATCATGTTCCGACCAGCAATCTCCGCCCAGGGAGCCGGCGCATGGCGGATTTCGTTGCGCCAAGTGTCTGGGTCAGTCTTTCCCAGCACAAATAAGGGTGCCGCCACGGCGCCCTCGATCTCGATGGTAACGCTCCCCGAGGCCGAGTCGGCCGGGACCTCTATATATATCAGGCCGCCGAAAGCACTTGCGACGAGGGTTTGGGTCGCTGTGATGGGGAAGCGTCGGCAGATTTGGGGCATGCGAGTCCACTCGGAACGGTGCCATACGCGGTCCTTATGCGCACCCACGCGCACGTGAAAATTGCCGGTTTCTGCTACCTCGGCCGGTACAGTGACCGTGACCAGTTCGCCTGCCGCTGCATATAGACCGGTGGAGTGCCAACGGGGTATTGCGGCGTCGATGGTGACGCTACGCGTGATGCGAGGAGCGTCGTCGGGGACAGAGCCGGGAAAGTCTGCAGCCATCGGATGGGCGCGCACCGACTCCGCCTGAGTGCGGCTCTGCTCCAACACAAACAGTGCGGCAGCCAGTCGGGCGATCACGTCTCCTTGGCCCACAGGATGTTCGGCCGAGGGCCATCGGATGTCCCGTTCGTCTCTTCCGATCAGCCGCTCCAGGAGCTGCACGAGGTGGGAGTCGTCCTCAGGTACACAGCGGGCGGCGCGCAACAGACTATCGGAAGCCTGATTGATCTCCGGTTGAGTCAGCGTGCGCCTGCCATTCGCGTGCGCCTCAACGGATTCGAGGGCCGTCCCGGCATGAGTTAGCCCAGGGGGACTTCCATCAATGGCGTAACCCTCCGGCGATGTTCGACCCAGATAGTCGTGGGACCAATGGACTCCGACATTAGCGAGCAGTCGGTTGCCGGCGTAGTCGTTGGCGAGATCGAGGTGCGGGTGCAACTGTGCCCAGCCCCATCCAGTTACGGCCGTCACCAGGCCACCGCCGTCACGCACGAATTTCGACAGCGCATCAAGTTCACGCGACTTGTGATTCCACACCACCACGGCCACGACATCCACGGTCCCCAGCGAATCATGCGTCAGCGATACTTCAACGACATCATGTCCGGCCTCCTTGAGCCAGGTGCGCAACTCGGCAGCGCCTACGACACCGATGCGGAGGCCGGATGGCTCTCCACCTGCAGACCAATGCAGCGCATTCTGAATTAGGCGCCCCGTATCCGTCGACTGTAACGCGGAGCGGGTGAAGTAGCCATCGTGACCCAGAGCGACGATTCGGCCCGCCTGCCAGCGGCCCGCAGCCACGACCGGGGCGCGAAAGTCGCCAACCGCACCAACGATCACGGGGAAGGCTTCAGAACCGTAGATGCATAGAGCCCCTGGCACTCCCGGCGCCCCGATCTCGGCCACGCCGTCGAGCAGGACGGCAACATCACCTTCAGTATCTTCCGGTCGCCCAACCACCACCGTGGGGATGGGTTCGTGTTGTGCCTTGGACGTGCTGGTAGGCATTCGCCCTGTTATGGGTGTGTCGGTCGGCACGGGCGTCGGCGCGGCAGAGGGCGTCGCCGCAGGTGCTTGAGTAAGCTGCGCCGGCCTCTCAGATAGAGGCCCTTCGCTGCATGCTGCCAGAGACGTGGTGACAAACGCCGCCGCAAGACCGATAAGCGTGGCCCTGCAATTACCTACGTTCAAACGGCAGAATTCAAGGAACGAGGGAAGAATACCCTGCACTCTAGCTAGCTCCCTGCGTTTGTATCTCCTGCCCTAAGTTCCAACGGAACGGGTGCGGGTACCGCCTGGCGGTGTTCCTGTCCAAAAATGCGCCGCGGAGCACGCGAATCGAATGGTGTCGAAGGAGGGTGACGTCCTCAAGGACCCCGCCAAAGCAAGCGGAATCGGACTTGCTCCTCCAAAGCAATATCACAGCATTCTCCCTTTCACAACGAGCCGTAGCGTAGGCTTGGCCCAAGCCTAAAGTGCGAACCCCGAGCGGCAGATTATTGACTTCGTCAGGCCTGGTGGGGGCCGAAGCATACTGTACCGCGAACAGTTCGTTGAGGGATTCTTATGTAGAGAGGTCAGGAAAACCGTACGGTCTACCAAGAACCTCTGGCCCATAGGTTGGGAGGCTCTTCACCTACATAGTCGAGTAGGGATTGAGTTCGTCCAAAACAGTTGGGTCAGATGGTGACGGATCAATCTGAGATTGTGGAGACCCAATCCGCAATGGATATTCCCGCTTCCCAAACCGCACTCGGAACTTCGTACCTGAGAGCCGACTTGTTGCGAACCGCAATGCGCCTCACACTTGCAGCTTCAACCAATAAAAACGTTCCCTCGACCCTTGAACCTATATCAGGGACCATCTTGGCTAGGGGCTCTACTTTGGAGGCAGACCATTCAACCACTAGATCTTTATCCTCAAACGAACGAAGATCAACGACACAGAGCACATAGTTCTCGGGGTCTTCACTTGCTTTTTCGGCTTGCAGGGGCGTGAGGCGGGCCTGGCCTGTGGTCGTAGCCTTAACCTCAAGAAGGTAGGGACCGACAGTGAATCTTTGGGATACATCATCGAATACATTATCTGTTGGCACAGTGACCCTGTAGTCGAACCCGCGGTCAACAAGCTCCAGGTCCAGGTTGTGAGCTACCAAGGCCGACTTGATTGCTTCTTGTACGCCGATGCCCATACGTCTGAAGTGTTCAATGTTCCGGGTTTGACGTTTTCGCGCCTCTACTTCTTCCGCTAACGACGAATAGAAATCAGGATCGGCACCGCCGAATTCAACCAGTCGGGCCAAGCCATTCCGCAGTTGTTCGCGCTTTTCGTTATTCGGTTCAATACCTCGTAGTCGCAGGTCAAGTTGGTCAAACCCAAACCATTCACTAAGCAGCCTGATTGCTTCGTCGTTATTCTCCAGCCATGCCGGGTCTAGCAGTTCATCCAACGTTATCGCGTTGGCCAACATAGATTTAGGCTTTTCGTCTTCATCAAGTATTGGCACCCACGAACGGATTCTTAGGTCGGCCAACCATAGCGCGCCAGCAACAGAAACGTCAATTTGCTGACCGGACTTCCTACCCTTAACTACTGGCTCCGTGCGCCATCTAGAGTCATGTGGCGCCACATGGCATAGGACCAGGCCAAGCAACGCGCGAGCTGCCTCGCGGTCCTCCTTGCAGCGATTCAGGATTTCAGGATTGAGCAACGCGATCTGGCTAAATTCCTGGTCATTGTTGGGAACGGTGACACCGTCAGTATCATTCGAACTGAGTTCAGCCAGCCGCCGTGGCGTTAGCTCGGACGGTGTAATGGCGTGAATGGGATCTGCGATTACAATGCCCCAAGTGACCAGCGCTGAGACACATTCGGGCAGGTTGTCGGATGAGGAACCCGCATACATCTCGGCCAGGATACGGTCCGTTGGATACGCATCTGCGAATGGTTGTGCAGTCTGATGCCAACATCTAATAGGAGCCATCATCATGCGAGTTGGGCTCCAACGAACAGCCCTCTGACCGTGTGTGATAAGCGGAATTTTGTGGGCCGTCAAACGGGCCTGGGCCTGCTTGGCATCCCAAAGGTAGGACAAAAGTCGTGCAGTTCCTTGCTGTACTTCAGTGGACGCGTCCTCACAGCGCTCGTCTTCAGGAAGTGAGTTAGCCAGAGAATCCACAGCCTTCTGTATTACGTTTTCCTCCGAGACGCTGTTCGCCAACGCACTCTCAAGCACGTAGGGAAGATGCAGCAGTTCATCCTCCACAGCGACCTCATCAAACCCACCAAGGAGAAGCTGATTGCGAATGTCGAGGCCTATATCGGCGCAAATGTCCTTTAGCGAATCTGGTATCCCGTTGTCACGGTTTAAGTCGGACGGGGAGCGAAGGCGTTGATTTTGGTCTGGAAGCATGCCGTGGAGGACCGTTGTCTCCACACCAGACCGGTTTTTCCAGCACTCACCTGTCACATCCAAGAAGTGCGCTATCCAACGCTTGGGGTCTCCATCAACCTTAAGGTCTTCGAGCGTGCCTGCCTCGCCCTTTGCCCATCTTGGAAGCTCTTTGACGCTAATGCGATTGATCGGTAAGCCCAGACTGTACCACCCGTTAGCTATGTCGCTCCACGCTTTAGCGAGCTCTTCTCTAGGAGACGACAACTCAGATACAGCCTTAACAAGGGACCACATGCGCTCCACGGTCGTCTCATCGTCGGACGACTCAGTTAGTAACTTCGGGACAATGAAGTTCGCACAAGCCCCGTCGTCTGTAATCGCAGGCAACATGCGTGACGAACAGTCGACTATGGGTAATTCAGCCACTCGTGTCGCAAATGACGCGAGTTGTCCGTGCCACCATTCCTTTTCCGACACGTTTGCTGAGTCGAAACCCGTTGTAGGCGTACGCGCTTGCGCGAGGAAATGAGCATCTTGCCATTTGTTGGCGAAGGCAAATTTCACTGCCAACACCGCCGCGGCAAGAGCTTCCTCCACGAGGCTCTTGTCTTGGCTGCCCAAGAGCAATCTGCTTCGATCTTTGTCCGGCTCGAACTTACCGTCAAGAATAAAGTTTGTTGGAAGAAACCCTGATCTGCTAAGGGGGTACTCCCGATAAACCCGAGGGGCCGCCCTACCAGGGAGAATAACCTTCCATCCCTCGTCAGTACGTTCTGTTAGCACGAGGGCTGAAGCTAGTCCCTGTTCACTTGTCATGAATCGTAAAATACGAGTCTCGGGAGATTCAGCCCCACTCCTACAAATTTGAAGCGACCTTTCTTCAACGTAGCCGCCATCGAATGCTCGCGCATTCACATCAGAAGGAACCCACACTTCCGCGTACTCTTCTCCATTTCGTAGGTCGACACGACCTAAAACTTTCCGGGTGGCATAGAGATAAGGCAAAGCCGATCTAAGTGAGTCAATTCCCAAAGTCAAAGGTCTTTCATCGTCGACATCATACTCAAACATTGCTGACTCGACTACATTCAAGTCCGCCACGTGGATGGCAGATCGGATGGCTTCCCTGCAATCCGCCATGTTCTGAAGGATACCTTCCTCATCGCCTCCACGATCCAATAGCAGGTCAAATTGTTCGAACCCACTAGGAGTTTCGAGCAGTCCGCGTAGCTTTGTGCACTCAGCCAGAACATGGGTTACAAGGAAGCCCGTCCCAAAGCGGCCGGTCGTCTCTTTGGATTCGAAATCCTTGTTCGACCCCCCAGACAGCAACGCGGTCAAATCACTAGATGTGAAAGGGGCGCCATCGTGATCAAGTGAAACTTTCGTCTGCTCCCGATTCAAACGAATCGATACGGTTGACCTGCCAGCCCGAGGACCGACGTCCAGTGCGTTCTGGAGCAACTCAAACGGCCACCGAGGTCCGGCAGACGGAATGCTTCCGCGAGCATCTCTCACATCCGCCCGGATGCGCCTCGCTTGGTAGCGGTCTTGTTCTTCTCTAAAAGTTTCCTCGAATAGACTGAAAGCAGCTTCGCTCAATCGCAAGCCTCCGTATCACTTACCACCTCCAAGACAGTCCAAGGACTCAGCAGACGGCAATTGCATCTAGTAGGTTATGGTTTATCAGTTGGTCCCTTTGCAAGGAAGTCAATGAGTCGCACTGTTACCATGTCCATGTCCTTCATTTGACATTCCCACACTATGGTTACGTCCCAGCCACCTTGCTTGAGCAACAAGAGATTGCGCTTATCCCTCTCCGTATTACGCGTCAATTTGGGTAGCCAGTATTCTCGATTGTCTTCAGGAATGTGTGAGTTAGCGCATCCGCGGTGGTAGTGCCAAAAGCAACCGTTCACAAACACAACCTTCCGCCGTGAAGGGAAGACCAGATCGGGTCTACCGGGCAAATCTGATCGGTGCAATCGGTACCTGTAACCGAGGCCGTGGAGCAGCCGTCTTACGAGAATCTCTGGCTTCGTGTCCTTAGATTTGATCTTGGACATAATTCGGCTACGCGTTGCTGACGACACAGTGTCAGGCATAGTCCGCACCCACAGTAACTTGAGGTGCCTTTCGTATAAGCGAAGGTTCCTTATTCAGAGTCATTAGCGTCGAATTAGTAGGTCTGAACAAGATTGTCATTCAGAATCTGGAAAACAAAGGCAAGGCTCGCGGGTGGATTGTTGTGCTCGAAGATGGTTGATCTCTCCAACAGCCGACATAACCTAAAACGGTCGCAAAGAATGCAATTACCAGTCCGCCCAGGGTCTTCGCTCCACCCTTCCAGACTGTACCGTGGGAAATGTGGAATCATCAGGAAGTTCGAATGGTTTGAGTTGAGACTGATGAACCCTGTTAGTTCGTTCTGCGCGATTGCCTCATGCCTCTTGCTCCACCACTCTTGCTCTATCGTGCACTGGGCAAAGGCAAAGAAAGGGTATGGCGATTGATCGTCAAATGGACAGATAGCGACCAGGTCAATGCCAAACTCACGTTGTGTGTCGCTGAGTTGATCGGCATTCGTCACCCCAGTATTGAGCATCTCTGCAAGCTTGGGAACCGCATCGCTCGCTGCCCACCCAAAATGGGCCTTTCTGTCCTCACTCTTTTGACTGAACAACAAGACCTCTGCCGATTCAGGGAACAGTGATCGGAAAGCCTCTTTGCAAAGGCTTTCAAATTGCGCTGGCAGTGATCCTTTAAGAGAGGGTACGTAGTTGCCGTTGGAACAGACTAGCAGAAACAGATAGGGCAGGCACTCTCCAATAGCGGCCGGCGGTGAGAATAGTACCTCATCAGTTGCAACGCTAAATGGATAAGCAACACCAAGCCAGGATGCGCGATTCCGAATAAGGGTGTGAGCCTGTTCGAATTGCTCCGTACGCTCGTCGGCTTGGTCCCCAGTGAGGTATGACTTCCCGTTGTCGCTTAGGCTTTCGCTGGCCGCAAGATGTTGGAAATCTGCCCGCGTAAAGCGACCATTGTAATCGTCTTTGGCGAAGGCAACGGCAAGTTCTATGGCGTCGGCCAAGATGAGCGGATCTTTGGTGGTGTCTGGGCTCCACGTCATATCAAGCATCAGATGCTACACCTAGGCGGTCTGATGCCAATTGGATTATCTTGTGGGCTTCGTTGACCAAGTTCTTGGCTGGCTGGTCGTCCCGCTCCACAGCGTAAAGGTTTGCATTCGCCTGCTTGAGTTCTTCGATTGCCTGGTTCATATGGCGCATAAAGTCGTCACGCCCATGAGGGGTTAACCTATACGCCACCTCTAGCGATTGGCCCAAACGGAGGGCTTGCAGCGAGCCAGGATTCGTCAGTGCCGCTCCAAGCTTGCTGATGTTTCGAGATTCACCGAGCTTCGTGGTGCCCCGGGAGTCTCTTTCAAACATGTATTTGACTAACTCTTCAAGGTGGTCGTCGTCCACTACATCGAGATCAGTTATCGGATGCCGAGGGGTGCCATTATCCCTGGTGCCGATGAAATTCGCGATGTCTGCGTTGCTAACCGCCGTGTAGAAGGTGCCAAATTGGAAGTTTTCTTCCTCGATTTCCGCAATGTCGTAGAAATCCATGTCTTCGATGATCTTGTAGGCTGCCAAGGCATCTAGGTTTCTCCGCACCGTTGTGCTGGTGCTTCCAATCTCACGGGCGACAGAGATGTAGCGCTGTTGAGGTTCACCACTAATTCTGTCAAACAGTGTCTCCAAGTACCTGGCCTTCGCCAACGGATCCCATCGCTGAACTCCAGAGATGTGACGGAATCCCAAATACTGCAATGTGTCTTCCCGTGATTGCACAACGAACACGGGCACTTGGGTCGGCTTATTGGAAGCGCCTCCTGCCGCTCGATCAATACTGGGAATCTTGACCAGAGTAGGTTCTTGTAGGAGACGCAAAGCCGCCAAGCGGCGGTTTCCCTCTATTACTGTGTACTTTGTGCCGCAGGGAATTGCCACCATGGCCTCACCTGGGAAGAATCCATTTTCCCCTATGGACGTCATTAGATTCTCGATACTCGTTTGCGTCGCTAGATAGTTTAGGATGCTAGCTTCATCCTTATTCCTGACGTTTGTCGGTAGGCGTGGGTTATCTTTGTCGAACTCAAGCAGCCCGATTTCTACTACTTCAAATTCGTTCACGAGAACACCTCCCTTGGTATCGCTTCGACAATTTGCCGAAAAAGTACCGGAGGCACGGCATTGCCAATAACCTGATACTTCTTCATCAGCCCCACCGAGTCTGGGAAGTCCCAGCCGGCGAGGTCCTGAAGGGCTGCCGCCTCCCTGAATGAGAGGCGTCGCGCCCTGCCCGGGTCTCCATTAAATACCCACTTGTCTTTACCCACCTTCGTCAGAGGCGGACTCATTGGATGCAACGGCATGTGACGAGCATTAGCAAGTATCGTATTGCTAGGTTCGTCCCAGCCACGGTAACGGTTGCGGGAGAGATAGTACCAGTGGAAGGTTTGATCGTAGAATTCTCCTGTTGGCCATTCTTCCTCCATTCCTTCTAGGACTTCCCTTTGGGTCCTGATTGGCTGCAAGCTCGGCCCGTGGGTAGGTTTAGGGAATTGATACTTCAACCCAATGTCAGAACGGATGCCAACGATGAAAATACGTCGACGTTCTTGCGCCAAACCATAGTGTGCTGAATTGATGGTCAATGGTTCCGCAACACGAAACCCTGCTAAACGGAAGCGCACGAGCTGCGCGTTCAAGAAATGGCGATTATTGCTTCTAGCCATCCCAGGTACATTTTCCACAACAAATGCTTTTGGACGAATCTTCCTAAGGGCACGATCAAACTCCCGATAGAGTCGGTTGATGTTGCGGTTGGCGTCCCTAGCACCACCTTGACTATAACCCTGGCATGGATAGCAACCAACCAGGAGATCAGCTGACGGGAAGCTCCTAATCTCTTCGATGCTGGTAGTTCTGAATTCCGTTTCTGGCAGGTTCGACTCGTAGACTTCTTTGGCATATGGCAGATTGTCATTCGCCATGAGAATGCGCCACCCGGCGTCAATTAGACCCTGATCGGAACCACCACATCCTGTGAAAAGCGAAATTGCTTCCATTGATAGACTTGCCTCAGCCAATTGTTACAGTAGCGGTCAAGTTGCTGACTACAACCTTTGCAGCCATCACTTCCTATGTTGCCTCTTCAAGGGGCGGCAACGCCCTGACAATCGAAACCGTTTCCACACTTACCGTAGTGACGCGTTTTACCAGATCGATGATATAGCGAGGTTTACCCAACCCTGCTCCCCAATCGTTAGGATCGTTCACGATGCCGCTGGCCTTATCGGTCGTCACCCGGTAACGGTCGAGCAGCCATTCCAGTCCAGAGCGAGGCCCGACAACATAGTCGTGGGCTTCATCGGGGATGCCCGCGAGTGTGATGTAGTCGTTGCAGACAATCATCGAATGATCGGGGGACTTTAGTGTCCCTCCCCAGCGCATCTTCAGCACTCGATAGCGTTCAGGACCTTCGGGAGCACCCGACGCAAGGCGCTCCTCCAGCTGGTACGGTACGGCCTCTTCATATCCAATGTGCAGGTCGAGGAGCCGTTGACCCGCCTCCGAGAATGCGCGGAAGGCATCCGCCTCAGAGACTTCGGGGATGCGAGGCAGCATCCTGGCAAGGTCGCTGGCGTACCGTTCGCGATAGTCGGGCGAGTGCAGGACGCCATACACGTAGGAGAAGACGTTGTCTTTCGTTACGCACTCGCCGTACCGTCGGCGATAGGCTTCCAATGCGTTGTCGGAGATGTTGTCTTGCCTGCATGGTTCAACTGCTAGCAATTCTCCTTGCGCACTGTCATCTGGCTCCACATAGGTCCAGCGAGGGAGGACTTGGCAACGTTGGCCAGCTGCCCCTGCCAAAGCTCCCTCCATGACAGTATTGACTGCAATCACAGCGGGTGAACGTCCCGATGCACGGAGTCCACGCTCCACGAGGATCACAGGAAAGCGAGTGTCTGGCGTAGGGAAGATGCTGGGCAGTTGATAGACTGAGTTGTTCAACACCCGATCCATGTAGAAGTGTTGACGAAAGAAGGGACGATAGATGGCTTCCCGGAATCCTCCTGGACGCACCTGTGCCAGAATACCCCTCTTGGCCCTCTGTTCAGCAGTGCCGTCCCACTTGAACTGCGCTTGATCCCGAGTCAACGTGTCAGTGCCTTCCCGCAACGCCTCTACTTGTCCGTTGTAGAACGAAGCCTGTTGCTCTACCAGATCCCGCAACTTTCTTTCTGAGGAGTTGAAGACCCACGCATCTCTGTTTGTGACAGCACCGAGAGATGATTGCTTGAACAAAGGTGGCAGGTATAGGACGGCATCCTCGCTTTGGATGACTGCGACAGGACGGAGCTTGAGGTAGTGGTCGCTGCGCTGATTGATCCAGTCGGCCTGCTCGTTCGGCTTTATGTCTATCCAATCTATCTCGTCGAACTGAGTCCTCCTGATGGTCTCCAGCTTCCGTTCGCGCGTAAGGTAGTCGCCAATGTCGAAATAATGGATGGTCGCTGGACCCGTTACGGGACAGGGACGCTTCACTAGCAAAAGGACAGCTACTCCCGCGCGGCTACCCTGCTCGAATACGCCCCCGCCCTCACGCTGCCGAGTCTTCCCGGATGTCCGAGCGTTCCCGCGCAAGTCATAGACGTAGATGGAGTGGAATTCCTTCGCCAAGACTTTGCGGAAGCCGTCAAAGCTCTTGCCTTCGAGGAAACCGCTGTTCGTGACGAAGCCGACGATGCCGCCGTCACCTGCCTGCACGCGGTCCGAGGCCCAGCGAATCGCACGCACTGAAGAGTCGTAAAGGGGGTTCTTCAGTCCCTTGGATTCTGACTCAGCGATGTAACTACGAGCTATCTTACTGTCAAGTGTCGGATAGGTTTGGTTCGCGTTGTCGTCCTCGTGACTACCCTGCCCCCTAGACCAAGGTGGGTTGCTCATGATCACGCGTATGTCAAGACCCAGCTGGTGCTCGATCCTGGCGTCGTTGCGGGGGAAGAACGTTGCGGCTCTCCGATCGCTTGACTCGGACGCTTGGAAGGTGTCGGTAAGCACGATGCCCTCAAACGGCTGATACTCGCCCGCTATTGCAGCGTGGGCCGTTTCGATATTGACGGCGGCGATGTAGTAGGCCAGCAACATAATTTCATTCGCGTGCAGTTCGGAGCCATACTTGCGGAGCAAGGTATCCCGGTCGACGAAGCCGCTCTGCAAGAGCCGTGTGATAAATGTCCCCGTCCCGACGAAGGGGTCGAGGATGTGCACTCCATCGTCACTCAGCGAAGCGTCGAACTCACCGCGCAACAGGTCTTGAACGCTGCGGATGATGAAGTCCACGATCTCAACGGGTGTATAGACGATGCCCAGCGACTCGGCAACCTTTGGATAGGCGACTTTGAAGAACCGTTCGTAAAGTTCGACTACAACCCGTTGTTTACCTTCGGCATTGTCGATTCCCTCGACCCTGCGGCGGACGCTGGCGTAGAACTCTGTGAGTTCGGCCGTCTCCGCCTCGAGGCCGTATCCCTCCAATTCGTCGATCATGCGTTGCATGACCCGCGCGACGGGATTGTGCGCCGTGAACTCCTGGCCGCCGAAAAGGGCATCGAAGACCGGCTTGGTGATGAGGTGCTGAGAGAGCATTCTCGCCGCGTCTTCGCGTGAGATGGAGTCGTTCAGATTGTTCCTCAGACCTGACACGAACTCATCGAATCGTTTGGCTACTTTCCCTTCTGGGGCATCAATCAACGCATGGATGCGCTCGTCATGCCGACGGGCGATATCGGTTACCGAGTCGGCCCATTTCTCCCAATAACGTCGCTCGCCGCACCTCTTCACGATCTGGGCGATGATCGCTGTGCGCAACTGTCCCAGGTCGAAGTCAAGCAACCCCTGGGTCACGTAATCGGCGGCTGCCTCTCGCACTACGCCATCGTCTGTTTCGCCGTTCCTATCCCCAACCCCTATGACCGAAATAGGCCCGTCTTTGTTCCTGTTGAGATCCAACTTGTTCACGTAGGCGTCGAAGCGTTCGTCGTGGGCGCGCAAGGCCTGCAGGACCTGCCATACGTGGCTGTATGCGTCATTGCGATCCAGGGCGCGTTCGGGATCGGTTCCGGACGGTACGACCACCGGGAGAATGATGTAGCCGTTGTGCTTGCCCTCGGCCTTCCTCATCACGCGTCCAACCGCCTGGACCACGTCTATTTGCGACTTTCTCGGCTGTAAAAAGAGGACGGCGTCCAAGGCTGGCACGTCGATCCCTTCGGTGAGACATCGGGCGTTGGACAGGACATGGCAACGTTGGGCCATCGTCATGTCTTCCCTGAGCCACTTGAGCAGGCGGTCGCGCTGCAGTACTCCGCTCTTGCCGTCGACGTGCTCCCCTTTGATTTCGAGATTTCGCTCGGCCAGAGCTGCCTCATCCTGCTCCCGTTCGACGAGATTGACAAAATATTGCGAATATTTGATTGTGTTGGAGAACGCTACGGCCCGATGCATGGGTTCTGGGTCGTCCTTGAACTCCAGGCCCTCAGGGTCGATCTTGGCGAGGCCATTCAGGCACCCAATAACTCGGCCGACGTCGGCCAGAGCCTCGCCCTCCGCCAATAGTCTCTGATGGTCACGGGCGATCTGCTTTTCGCTCATCGCAAGGATCGTAACCTTGTAGTCGCTGAGGAGCTGTTTTTCTACGGCTTCGGCGAAACTAAGGCGGTGAAACTCGGGGCCATACTGCTCCTCGTTGTCCATTGAGGCAACGTAAACGTCCTCTTCTTTTGCCTTCACCTTGGCGGACTCCGCATATATGCGCGGAGTGGCGGTCATGTACAACCGTTTGGACGCGTGTATCTCCTCGTCATCGTGAACAAGGAGAAACGAAGAGCCTTCTCCAGCACGGTGGGCGCCGGTGGTGCGATGCGCCTCGTCACATACCACCAAGTCGAACTTCGGAAGTCCCGATTTGTGCGCGTCGGCGACGACCTGCATGGACTGGTAGGTGGTGAATACGACCGTCATTCGGCCCGGTGCGTCGGGCTTGGCCGCGTTGACCAGTGCATTGGCGTCAGTCGTAGCGGGAATTGGCATGTCGTATACGCGGGCGCTGTCTCCGTCGTTTCTTCCGACTTTCGTATCCGAGCAGACTGCGAACGCGCGAAGGAAGGTCTCGGCGTCGGAACCCCACTCTCGCATTGACTGAGCAAGCAATGACAGGGATGGGGCCGCAAACAGTACGCGCCCACCTGAGCCCGCAACTCGTTCGGCGATGCGCAGTCCGGTCAAGGTCTTGCCTGTACCGCACGCCATGATCAGTTTGCCGCGATCGTTGGCCTTGAATCCTGCAAACACATCGTCGGCGGCTTTAACTTGGTGAGGCCGAAGTTGTTTGCGTATCGGTGGAGAGAGCGGCGCGTATTCGTCCCGAATGAACGCGTCCCAGTCGATGTTTGCGCCGTCGAGGCCAAAGAAATCGACACGCTGCACCGGTGGATCGATACGGCTTATGGCGCGCTCGGCGTTGTTGCTCCATACGGTCGCGGTCGTGAATATGTACCGCTCGGCATAGGGGTCTCCCATGAGACGCCGTTGGGACTCTGATAGGAACGAATCAATGTCATGCTTGTCGATGCGGTCCTGGCATTTGCATTGAATGGCCGCCAAGGCTCCGTCGTGACGCTTGGCAACGATGTCGATGCCGATGTCACCGCCATCGCGGCCCGGCCATTCGTTCCAGGGCCAAACCTCCGCGAAGTGCGCTTTGTACATGGGGTCGGTGCGCAGCAACTTGGTCACGAGCGGCTCGAAGGCTCGCCCGCGATCCCGCTCGTCGGGATACCGCTCGCACAGGCGCCGATAAACATCAGCGAATCCGCTCATCGTTGCTCCGAACCGGGCAATTTCGCTCCTTGTCAAAGGGCAGTTGCGACTGGAGGCTGACATGAACGTCTATGAATCACTGAACTCTCCTATCCAGCGCACGTGCCCGTCGTCCACCCTGATAGATCGATAGAATCTCTGGTCGGCGGATCACAACTCGCAGCCAATCTCTTCAGCATGCGCCAAGTGGTGGGCATCATGGACCGCCCCCGTTGGAGTTCGCTTGCCAACTCTGGGGCTCTTACGTGTAGCGCTGCCGTTTGATGCAACTCAAGCCGCGAGTTCAGCAATTGTGAAATCATGCGAGCGGTGTCCCCAACAACTGGCCACGAAACACATTCGCTCACACCCACCTCTCCATCTCGGCATCCCTAATTTCGCGGGCTTCTCGAATCAAGTCAGCAGCGTTCCCTAGTAGTGTCTTGTCCCCGAATATATCCTTTTGGAGATCAGCGAACATCTCGTGGTCGGGCTTGTCGGACAACCACCCACCCAAGCCGTTGGCTTCGTCCCTTGGCAATTCGCTGTCAATGACGGCCTGGCAGTACCCACGCATGCTAACGCCCTTGAGCGTAGAGATGGCCTTCAGCCGACGCTGAAAGGCGGGGGCTAGGTCTAGGGTGAGTCTCTTTTTCTTGGTGACCACCGCTTGTCCTTCTCCCGGATTATTGACCATTTCCATGATATGAAAAACACGGAAAGACAGGCAACGCACTGGCGGATTATAGGCAACAATAAGTGCATACACACACGGACTAGCGGCCCTTCTGAAACGCAAAAGAGGCCGCACATATGGACTTGCAGGGGCAGGACACCCGAATCTCGGTGTCCTGCCCCTGTTGTGTCGGCGGTCTAGCGTCCTGCGCCGACCGTCTCCCTTTCCCGTTCCAACGCCCACTCGAACATGGACATGGAGGCAGGCTGTGGCTTCCCGTTGCGGCGCTTCGGTTTGACCGGCTCTACCATGAACTCGGCCCAGGAGAACGTCGACTGCTGCGGCTCCGGGTCCTCGCCCCCGTATCCAGTACGGGGCAGGCTGTGGTGGCCGTTGACTCCGTTACCGTTGACCGGGACAGGAACGTGCCCGTTACCGTTGGCGGGCAACTGCCCGTTGCCGAGAACGAGTTCGACCGTCGGCCCGTTGCCGACTGTGCCGTTACCGTTGACACCGACGGCCTCAGGCTCGATCTCGACGGCCTTCCAGCCGTCATCCACCAGAAGCTCATCCGCGCTGGCCTCGGCCTCCCTGGCCCGTGCGAACGCGTCCTCCACCGTTTCGGCATCGGGGTCCTCGTCGCCGCTGACGACCCTGCGGGCCAGCGCCATCATCAGGTCGTCGCCGTCGTCTCCGTAGGCGGCGAGCCCGTCCTCCGGCAGTTCCCCCTCGACGGCGAGGGAGCTCTGCAGCTTCTTCGCCACGAGCTTCAGCGCGTCGGCCTGGAGGGTGTTCCTGTAGGACATGAACACCACCTTCACCGGGCGCGTCTGCCCGATGCGCCACGACCGCCTCGAAGCCTGCCGCATGACGTAGACCGAGTAATCGTTCTTTGTCTGGCAATCGAAACAACAAAGTACGGTTCTCATGGACAGTAGAATTGGAGGCAGCCGGAGCTGATTAGGGGGCAGCAGGTAGTAAACGCCTCCCTCGCTGGATCGAGGAGCAGGCTACGGCCACCCCATCCATTCGACCATCTCAGAGGGAGATTGGTCCCTGCGGGAATACTGCGTCGGTCACCCTCAGACGGACCGGGGCTGAGGCGCTATTAGCAGCCCCTTAGCTGCCGTAGAGCGACCGCCTGCGCAGGGCCAGTCCTTGGCGCACCACGCCGAAGCTGCGGCCGTCGTGGAGGGTGACGAATGCGTCGAACCGGCCCCTGCGGTGGAACTCCACGCGGGACCGCAGCCCGTCGATGCCGGGGGACATGGTGGCGGTGGGGCGGTAGACCGAGGCAAGCGCGTCCATCCTGCGGGGGGCAGCGTCATCCACTCCCTGGACATGGTAGGCCCGCACGAAGCCCAGGACCCCGGCGGTCTCCCCGATGCCGTTGGCGGTGATGAGTTACCGCTGGCTCGACGGAAGCTGAACCGTGCCGTGGCTGACGCGCCCGACGAAGCTGTTGTCTAGCAAGTTGGTCAGCCCGGTGGACGGTCGAGTGCGGCTCGCCGACGCCGCCCGCCAGCTCCGTCGAGTCGATGAACGGCAGTCGGTTGAGGGCGTCGAGCAGGTGTCGGTCTGAGAACGCCATGTTTCGAGAGTAGCCAAGCAAAGGCGACGGTGGCAACCGTCACAGGTCAATTTCGGTGCATGGGCAGACTGAGGTCGCTGTTCACCTGGGCGGAGTTCATGGCTGAGGACCTGACAACCCTCTGCCCGTTGACTATCTCACCTTCACTCATCATAATGATGCACGATACATCAGGGAGAAGGTAAGACATGCTCTCAGACGATTCTGCCGGGAACCAATCCCGACTCACCATTACACTCGGTCCCGGTCAACGAGCGGCCTTAGAAGAGATAGCGAGTCGGAACGATGCAACACTGGCGTTTGTGGTTCGCTACGCCTTGCGGAGATTCATCGAGGAGAGTGGACAAGGGAGGCTCCCTCTTGAGTTTCCTTCGGCAGTGATCGAGACACCTAATCTCCTTCGGGAGTCATAGAGGGCAGTCCGTTAAATGTCCTCTGGCGTTGTCGCCGGAAGCAAAGGACAGCTAAAGATGATTAGTGAGCAGCGTAGGAACGGGCCGGGCACCACTATGGACTCGACCCACCAAATGAACGGCATACCTGGGGACCAGGATCGGGCGGACAACGCAGACCGATTTAATAGTGAACCGCTGACGTTCATGGACTTCTTCGCGGGAGCTGGACTGGTACGACTTGGCTTGGAGCCTTCTTGGTCGTGCACTTGGGCGAACGACATTGACGCCAGAAAGCAGGAAGTGTATGAGGCCGAGTTCGGTGCTGGGGAGTTTGCGCTAGGCGACGTAGCAAGCGTGGCGGCTGACTCACTGCCCGTTGGCGCCGACTTGGCTTGGGCGTCCTTTCCGTGCCAGGACTTGTCTCTAGCCGGTTCGAGAAAAGGCATGAAGGCGGAGCGCAGTGGAACCTACTGGCAATTCTGGAGATTGATGCGCGAATCGCTCAGACAAGGAGACCGACCGCCCCTCATAGTCATCGAAAACGTTGTCGGGATGCTCTATGGGAGCGACTTTCCCATTCTGTGCGAATCCCTAGCAGCTCTGGGGATGCAGTTCGGCCCCCTTGTGATCGACGCTCGTCAATTCCTTCCTCAGTCTCGACCAAGAGTGTTCGTTGTCGCCGTAGATTCCCGGGTCGATTGTTCACTACTGGTGAATCAAGAGGCTGACGAGACTGTGCCATGGTTTCCCAAGGCCGTTAAGTCTGCTTACGAGAAGCTGCCGGAAGCGCTCAAGGAGTCGTGGCGATGGTGGAAGCTGCCAGAGCCTTCCTGCTCCATCTCACCGGTCGAGGACGTGGTAGAAGAGACACCCACAAGCGTAGATTGGCATACGCCTGCTGAAACTGCACGCCTATTGCGAATGATGACCCCATTGAATCTGGAGAAGACTAACCTCGCTGTCAAGCAGGGGCCATCAGTCGGCTTTCTGTACAAGAGAATCCGAGGAGGATTTCAAAGAGCCGAGGTGAGGTTCGACGGTATCGCGGGATGCCTGCGGACGCCTCAAGGCGGCTCAAGCCGTCAGACCGTCTTGGTTATCGAGGACGGCCGCATAAGGTCCCGGCTTCTTTCGCCAAGGGAGGCCGCGCGGCTGATGGGAGTCCCAGATGCCTTCTGGCTTCCGTCGAAGTATAACGACGCCTATAGGGCGATTGGCGATGGCGTAGCTGTCCCGGTGGTCCGTTGGCTCTCTGATCGGCTCCTTGTCCATCTGGCGCGATTGTGTCGGGACTCCCGAGTCGATGAGAGCGGCAAGGCACCTAACAACGTTGACCATAGCTGGTTGTCTAGCCGGGAGGCGGTTGAGGCAGCCGCTCATGGCCGAACGCAGGTGGCGAGATGACCCCCGAACAGCCATACAAAGAGGCGCTTGTCACGCTTAGGCAGTGGTTCGACAGTCACCGGCCTTCCCCAGATGAAGAACCGAATACATACGTCATGTGCGCCGGGCTAGCTGTTCTGGAGCGGATGCGAAAGGCGTACCCGCTCAAGAGGGCCGACTACGTGACGCCCAGGAATCAAGTGAGAACAAGCGGCCGCCTCATTCAGTCGATACTTGAGAGGAACGGCGAAGAGAGACGGTTCACGCGTGAGGGAGGGAGGACTACACGAGCGACGGTCCCTGCCGCGGAGGGTCTCGCGGCAAGACTGAACGAGACAACGACAATGGCCGGTCTTTCCGACGACGACCGAGGGCAGGTGATTGATGAATTGCAGGTCTGGCTTGTAGAGCGAGTGAGAGACTACCTTGACCGGCAAGCAATTGAGGTTGAGGTGAATCTGGGCAAGCCAGCACCGCAGATCGTGTCCGACATCCTGGAGGCTGCGGAGGCCAAGTCCGGCGCAGTCGCTCAGCACTTGGTCGGAGCCAAGCTCGCCGTTCGATATCCCGACCTGGAAATAGAAAATTTCTCATACACGACTGCTGATCAACAACTCGGACGGCCCGGAGACTTCGTAGTGGGCGACACGGCGTTTCACGTAACAGTTGCGCCGATGCCACAGGTCTTGGACAAATGCGAAGAGAATCTCCGCAACGGTTATCGCTCCACGCTCTTGGTACCCGATTCCAGGCTCCTAGCAGCTCGCCAAATGGCGGAGGCCATCGAAGTGCAAGACAGAGTGGGGGTCGTGTCGATCGAATCGTTCGTCGGTCAGAACATTGAGGAACTTGGCGGGTTTGGCCGAGTTGGATTGGCCGAAGGCTTTAGGGCACTGTTGGATAAGTACAACGAGCGCGTCGAAGATGTCGAGGCCGACAGGTCCCTATTGATAAGGCTGCCTGCTAATCTCTAGGAGCTTAATCGTGACTGATCATGTAGACAGCCGCGCCCGAAGCGCGATCATGGCTAAGGTAAAGTCGCGGGATACGAGGCCCGAAATGGAGGTGCGCCGAGGGCTGCATCAGTTAGGTCATCGCTTCCGGCTTCACCGCGCCGATGTGCCTGGCCGCCCTGACTTGATCTTCCCTCGCCATAGAATCGCTTTGTTCGTTCACGGATGCTTCTGGCACTGGCATGGCTGCAAGAGGTCACGGATGCCCAAGAGTAATGTGGAGTACTGGACCGGGAAGATTGAGAGAAATGTGAAACGGGATGCCGAGACGCGCTCCAGGTTAGACCGCCTTGGTTGGAAGTCGAGGGTCATCTGGGAATGCGAGGTCGCCTCCGGAATCGAGAGAGTCTCCCAGGAACTCACTGAGGGGTGCTCACGTGCAGATAGCTTGGAATGAAGCGGCCCAGGGTTTCCGGGTCCAACTAGGAGGAGAACATGGAGTTTGGACTGTCGATACTTGCCATCGCCATAGCAGTGGCTGCTATAGTCGGGGTGTTCTATTTCACACGGGGTAAGCGAAGCACGGAAGGCCAAGCGCCCCGGCCAATTGCATGGCGGAAGAATGTATTAGCCTGCTTACTATTGGCATATGGGTCTCTCTTGGGGCTGTTCTTGGTGATGGCTACGTTTGGGAATGGCGTTACAACCGTGTCCGGTTCTGGCGCGGCTACGATTACCACTACTACTAGTGCTCCGATGGAAGCTTATCAACTAATCAGCGTGCCCTTCGTAGCTCTCATTGGAGCTACGGTAGCAATCGCTAAGGACCTATTGGATCCTGATTGAGGCCCCTTGGTGCGCAGTTGTCGGCGAACCCTAAGATGGGAGGCGTGACTCGAATGCCTGTAGGAGAAATCGTTTCGGAGTATGAGACGGAGTTTATGCTGTTAGCTGCATTGAAGGGAGGAGACAAGCGCATAGCTGACCGCTTTAATCCTCCTGGCTTGGCGCTTGATCGCCCGGAACAGATTTCCTCGATGGCCCTGAGAGTCGAAGATGCTGACGGGCGTACTGTGAAATTCCCTCTCAAACTCATCGCGGAGTGGGAATACCCTGCCACCGAACCGAGCGAGTAACTTGGCCTTATGCACCATCGTTTCCTACACTGACGGATTGCCTGATACTACGGAGAGAGTCTGATACCGGCGGTCTCGCGGATGCCCTGCATTGTCAGGAAGAGCCTATGGGAAGCGCCGGAAGGTGGGCGGTGCCGTGGCTGACACGTCCGGCGATGCCCTCGGCCAGCAGGCGGTGGACAGTCGAGTGCGGCTCGCCCAGAACGCCCGCCAACTCCGCCGAGTCGATGAACGGCGTCCGGCCCACGGCGTCGAGCAGATGTCGGTCTGACGGGGCCATGCATGGACGGTAGCACGGGAGGGACGCGGAGCGCAGCCGTCGTCTGGCGGTGCCGCCGTGCGGGTCAGTCACACCGCCTCAGTCGGTGAAGATGTGGGCGAGGCCCAACTCCTCGGCCAGGTCGAGCAGGGCCATCATGTGCGCCGTGTTGGGACGGCTCAGGCCCTCCTTCCAGCGCCGTACGGTGTG